>CAVSAI010000045.1:0-65594 GCA_963725825.1 Candidatus Aminicenantota bacterium | reverse complement strand
ACGCCGGCCCTGGCCGACGTCACGCTCGGCAAGGGCCACGTCGTCCTGTTCGGCTTCAACCCGGCCTGGCGCAGCGAGACCCACGGCTCTTACTTCTTGATCTTCAACGCGCTGCTGAACTGGAAGAATCTCGACGCTAAGCCGAAATAGGGAGGAGGGATGGAACACCGAATGGCACTTGCACGTATCTCTAATAGGAGCGCTTATACTCACTCGGAGGTACCCATGAACAAAAGCCTTCTCCTCACCTTAGCGGCCGCCATGGCCCTGATCTGCCTGGCGGCCCCCATGGCCGCCCTCGCCCCGACCCCGGCGCAGGAAAAGCCCGCGGACACGAAAAAGCTCCTGGCGGAGATCATCGGCGATTACGAGTTCTCGACCCAGGACCAAACCCTTCTCGTCCAGTTCACCGAGGCCGACGGCAAGCTCTTTGGGGCCCCTCCCGGACAGGACCCCGAGGAGATCCGTCCCGTCGCCGGCAAGCCCCTCTGCTTCGACATCACGCTGGCCTCGAGCGGCGACTACTATGAATTGCAGTTCCTCCGCACCGAAAAAGGCGTCATCGACAAGTGCATCATGACCGTCAAGGGCATGGTCATCGAGGGCGCGAAGATCATCAAGTAACCCGGCGGTCCGCCGAGGCAGGGGGCGGGTCCCTTTCCTTGACAGCCGCCGGGCCGACGGCTATAGTCGTTCTTCCAGTCGGCACCGGGATCATCGGGGCAGGGAACAGGATTCAGGAGTACCCGTGTTCAGAGCATCCGATCTGAAGAAGGGCGACGTCGTCAAGATCGAGGGCGACCCCCACATCGTCGAGACGATCAAGGTCCAGAAGCCGTCCGCGCGCGGCGCAGTGACCCTCTACAAGATCCGCTTCCGCGACCTGGCGTCGAAACGCAAAGTCGACCAGTCGCTCCACGGCGACGACATGCTGGATGAGGCCGACTTCGAGCGCCGGCCGGTCCAATATCTCTATGGCGACGCCGCGAGCATCACCTTCATGGACCTTCAGGATTACGGTCAGTTCACGCTGACGAAAGAAGAGATCGAGGACGAATGGCCCTATCTCACCGAAGGCCTCGAAGGGCTCATCGCCATCTCCTCCGAGGGCCGGGTCCTGGGGCTGCAGATCCCGACCTTCGTCAACCTCGAGATCGTCGAGACCATTCCGTCCGTCAAGGGCGGGTCGGTCACGGCCCGGACGAAACCGGCGACGCTTTCGACCGGGCTCGTCGTCCAGGTCCCCGAATACATAGCGGTCGGCGAGATCATCCGCATCGACACGCGAACGGGCGAGTACGCATCGAAGGCCTGAGCGGATATCCGGCGAGGCACGGGTTTCACAGGCCCGCCTGACCGAACGAGTTCCGACAAGAGGGACAGCCCCTTGCGGGGACAGTCCCCGCGTTCAAAAGCCGGCCGTGACTTTAGCGACGAACTGGGCGGTATTCAAGATGGTAGTGCCCGATAGAGAATGAAGAATAGCGGCTATAGCTATCCCGACCGGATCACGGCTTCGGATTCCGGCGTCCAGGTCCTGGCCTTCTATGCCCGGCGTTACCGCCACTCGACCGAGGCCGAGTGGGCCGGCAAGATCAAGCTGGGCCAGGTGACGCTCAACGGCCGTGCCGGGACGGCCGACGCGATCCTCGCCCGCGGCGATCTGCTCGTCTATCGTCGCCCGCCTTGGGATGAGCCTGACGCTCCGACGGACTTCGGGACCCTGTTCGAGGACGAGGACGTTCTTGTCCTCGCCAAACCTTCCGGGCTGCCCGTTCTCCCCGGCGGGTTCTTTCTCGAAAACACCCTGCTTTATGTCGTCAGGCGCCGCTTCGGGTCCGCCGCTTCGCCCCTCCACCGCCTCGGCCGCGGCACGTCCGGCGCCATCCTATTCACCCGTAACCCCCGGTCCGCGCGCTCCCTCGCCAAGGCGATGTTCGAGCGGCGCATCCTCAAGGTCTATCTCGCCCTGGCCTCGGGAACATCGATGCCTGACGCCTTTACGGTCGATGCGCCCATCGGGCCCGTGGCCCATCGGCTTCCCGCGACCGTCAATGCCTATCACCCTGGCGGCCGGCCTTCGACAAGCCACGTCCGCGTCCTGCGCCGGTACCCCTGCAGGAATGCTTCGCTCGTCGAAGTGACCATTCCGACGGGGCGTCCCCACCAGATCCGGATCCATCTCGCCCACGCCGGATATCCTCTCGTCGGAGACCCCCTCTACCAGGCCGGCGGCCTGCCTCGCGACGAAGGCATCGACGATGAATGGATAACGACCCCCGGAGCGACCGGCTATCTCCTGCACTCGTGGAAGATCGGCTTCCCTCACCCGGCGAGCGACGAGATCGTCGAGGTCGTCTGTCCGCCTCCCCCCGCGCTCGACCCCGGAGCCGAAGCCTCCTCTACTTGATCCTCTTGGCCTCGCGGTCGAAACCGTCCTGGTAGAGCATGAGCCCCGTCACGGCTCCCGACGTATCCTTGAGAAAGGTGACGCGGATGTCGCCCGCCGTTCGGAAGAACTCCGTGGCACTCGCCGCGAGGTATTCGAACATGGCCTGCCCGGTCGCCTTCATGAAGAGCCGGCCTCCGGTCCGGGTCACCGTGAGCGTGAAGCCGGGCTGCAGCTCGTATTCGCCGACGTAGCCCTGAAGCACATTCTCATCCACCGCGACCGGCTTCCGTTCGACCGGCAGCCTGAACTTGGCCACGGGCCATTTCGGCTCGAGGGCGTGAAGGCCGAGGTCGTCGACGCTGAAGGACGTGTTGCACAGGACGACGACCCCCGTCTTGGTCTTCGGATCGAAGCCGGCAAACGACCGGTACCCGCCCGTGCCGCCGTTGTGCCAGACGATCTCCGTGCCGTATCTCGTCCAGATGTGCCAGCCCATGGCGATGTCGAGGTCCGGCGTCCCGGTCGGCCGCCTCTTCTCCAGCATCAGATCGAACGCCCGCCGCAGCGGCGTTTCGCGGAGGCCCATCGCCGCGGTCAGGAACTTCAGCATGTCGCGCCCCGTCGAGAGGAGCGCCCCGGCCCCGGCGAGAGCGTCGAAATGCCAATTTCTGATCGGCCTGAGCATAGGGTTATTGCCGGCGGCCAGGCGCTTCTTCTGCGCATCCGTCGGCGTCATCGTCGTATCGGTCATGCCCAGCGGCTCGAGCACCCGCCGACGGACGAGCTCTTCGTAGCTGACGCCGGCTTTCAAGGCCAAGGCGTGACCGAGCAACCCGACGCCGAGGTTCGAATACTCGTACTTTTCCCCGATGTCGCGCGTGAGGGTGTATCCGGACAGGAATTCATAAAGCTCGTCCGGACCGTAGTCCGCATAAGGGTCTTGCGGGTCGGCCGACTTGAGATTGTTCGGCAGGCGAGGCAAGCCCGAAACCTGGTTCGAGAGATCGAGCAGGGTGATCTCTCGGCCGTTGCGGCCGGGAACGCGGACCGTGCCCGGCAGGAGCTTGGCCACGGGATCGTCGAGCTTGACCTCGCCGCGCACCACCATGTCCGCCAGGACGAGGGAGGTGAAGACCTTGGTGATCGAGCCGATCTCGAAGAGCGTTTGGGCATCGGGGGCGACGGTCCCGCCGGGCGCCGTCGTTCCTGTCGCGACAAAGCGCTCGCCCGCCGCATCGACCAGGCCGGCAATGATCCCGACGGCCTTATGCGCTTCGTCCGTCCTGTTGAAAAGGAGCGTCCGCAGCTCGCCCGGGTCCTGGGCCCCGAGAAGCGCCGCGGCCGCGATGACCAGCCCGATCGTTCCCGCACGTGTTCTCTTCATGGTGCCGTCTCTTTCAGAGGGATCCGGGCCGGCCCGTCGCCGTCCGCCCGCTCAGCTAGGATCCAGCCCGGAATATAGCATAGCTCTCGCGTTGGCTCAAAAAAGAACGGGCGGCGTCCGTCCACGTCGTGACGGCTTCCGGGCGGCTCTCGGCCGCCGCCGCGGCGAGGTCCCGCAGCCGGTCGGGCTGCCGGGCGAGCTCGAGCGTCCCCCCGGCCAGCTCCGCCGCGGATTCGAAAAGAAGACCGGTCCGGCCGTCCTCGATGAAAGGCTCCGAATAGGGCGCCCGAACGGCCAGGATGGGCAAACCGAAGGCCCGCGCTTCGTGAAAGGCCATCCCGAATGTCTCCCCCGGCGAAGGGCTGATCAGCGCCGAGCTCCGCCCGTATTCTCCGCCGAGCTCTTCGTACGGGATGAACCCCAGGTGGACGGCTCTCTCGCGGAGGAGAGGATGGGCGTCGATCGCCTCCAGGCACGCCGCGGCCGTCTCGGGCTCGATGTCCGTCCGCCCGGCGATGCGGAGGGCGAAGACGTCGGTCGCCCGGACTTCCCGGCCGAGGGCATCGAGGAACTCCGGAACGCCTTTGCCTCGGATGAGGCTCGAGACGATGAGCCCCGTGAACACGTCCGGGGCGACGGCTGGGCCCTTCGGCAAGACGCACGGGGCCGGCGGGACGAAGAGGGTGGGCTTGTCGGCGAAGCCTCTCTCCCTTAGGATGTCCGCCGTACCGGGGCCGGTCACGAGGAAGCCCGAAGCCCCGGCGAAAAGCCTGTCCTCGGCCCGCCTCAGCCTCTCCGCCAACGGGGGGGAGAGGCCGGGGTCCAAGCTCGGCAGGCTGTGGATGATGAAGAAGACGCGGTCGCCCGGGCGGAACGGGTCCGCCTCGGCCATTTCTCGAATGTAGAGGCTGTCCACCCAGAGCTCTGTCCGCGGCGGGTACCCGCTGTCCGCGGCGAGCCGGCGCAGCGTCGTCGTCTCGACGGGAAAACCCGCCGCGCCGAGAGCCCGGAGAAGGAACCTGTTGTAGAGATCGCCGCCGGAAGGAGGCCGTCCCGGAGGCACGACGAAGACGATGTCGCCCCGCGCGGCAGCCTCCTCGGCGTCAGGCATGCTTGGCCCTCGGCTTGGGCCCGGCGGCGACCTCGCCCTCATAGGAGGCCCAGGCTTCCGGCGATTCGCGCAGGGTGATCTTCAGGCGACCGCGGAACCGGCTGGCGGCCCGGGCCGCGACGCCGTCGTGGATCCGTCGGGCCAGGAACTCCATGGTCGTCGGCACGCCGGCCAGGTCCGGATTCTCATCCAGGTTCTTGTAATGGTATTCGCCCAGGACGCCCTTGAGGATCCTGGAAGCCCGGACGACGTCCATGACGGTGTTGTTGGCGTCGATCTCCGGGGCCTTGAACTCGGCGTCGACGATCAACGTGACGCCGTGGAGATTGCGCGCCGGGCCGAACACCTCCCGCTTCAGCGAATGGGCGATGAAGATGTGGCGGCGAACGGTAAGGCTGTACATGGCTCCTCCTCAATAGAAGATGAGGGGGCTGAGGCCCCCGGCAGAGCGTCCGACGAGAGTCCCGTAGGCTCCAGGCAGCTCCGCGAAGGGGACCGCCGGCCCGACGTGCCGGTCGAACTCCGGCCGCCTGAGAAGGCGGAGAACAAGCTCCGCCCGCCGGCCGAAGTCCCAGCGGGGCAGAAGCGTGCCCGGGATGCGCGAGACCTGCGACCCGATGATGCGCTTGCGCCGGCTGTGGAAGCTCCCTCCGAGGTCGAGGCGCGCCGGCTCGGCGCCGAACCAGCTGACCGCGACGACCCGGCCCTCGACGCCGACGCTGTCGATGGCCGCCTGCAGGCCGGCCGCCGTTCCGCTCGTATCGAACGCGACGTCGAACGGCTCCGTGGCCGGCTCGCCTGACGTCCGGAATCCCATCGTCCCGGCCAGTCGGCGCCGGCCGGGACTTTTCTCGACGACCTCGAGATCGATCGCCGGACCCAGCGCCAGGATCCGGGCGATGAGCGAGCCGATGACGCCGAAGCCGACGATGAGGGCGCGCTCGCCGAGCGCCAGGCCGGAGTCCCAGACCGCCGTGACCGCCGTCTCCATGTTGCTCGCCAGGGTCGCCCGGGCCGGGGGTAGATCGTCCGGGAGAGGACGGACGTCCGCCGAGCGGACGACGCAAAGGTCCTGGTGCGGATGGAGCACATGGACCTTTCGCCCCCGCAGCTTGGCCGGCCCCTGGACCACTTCGCCCACGAGCGAATAGCCGTACTTGACCGGGAACGGGAAACGCCCGCCCATGTAGGGACACCGCATCTCCTTCCGGAGAGCGACCGGGACCTTCCCGGCGGCGACAAGGCGCTCCGTGCCCGGGCTGACGGCCGAGAACATGGCCCGCACGACGCACCACTCGTCCCCGCCGGGATTGGCCAGGGTTTCCCGCTTCAGGGAGCCCCGGCCCTTGCTCGTCAGCCAGAAGGCCCAGGCCTGGATCATGAGGTCCCTGCCTGCGCGGCAGGACGGGCGACCGTCCCGACGATCATCATCCCGTCGTCCACGGGCGTGAAGGCGTGATAGGTCAAGCGCAGCGAGGAGGCCACGTCCGGGACCGGCGGAAGCCGGAACGAGCTCAAGCCCGAACCCAGGATCAAGGGAGAGATGTGGACCTGAAGGATGTCGACGTTGCCTTCGCCGAGGAACCGGGAAGCGGTCAGCGAGCCGCCCTCGATGTAAACCGACCGGATGCCGCGGGCCATGAGCTCGCGGAGGATCGCGGAGGTCGGGATCGAGCCGTCGGCGCCGGGGAACGGGACCACGTTCACGCCGGGCGGGGCGGCCCTTCCGTCGCTGCCCATGAGATAGACCTGGCCGCCTTCGGTCCCGGTCAAGGCGCCGAGCCCCTCGGGCGAAGAGGCCAGGACGATCCTGGCCGGCTGCCTGCCCTCGACGTAGCGGACCGTGAGCCGCGGCCGGTCCCGGCGCAGGGTCCGCGAGCCGATGATGATGCCGTCGGACAGCGCCCGCATGCGGTGGGCGTGGACGAGATTGGAGGGGCTGCCGATCCGCTTCGAATCGCCGGCCAGCGTCGCGATGCGGCCGTCGAGCGATTGGGCGAAATGGCTGACGGCGAAGGCCCGGCCGAGCCGGCGGGCGTGCATCGACGAGAAGGCGTAAGGCAGGTAAGTCTTGAAGAGCTGGAGGATAGAAATGGGCAGGCCGCCGGTGCGGACCGTCCGGACCCGGATCAAGTCCCGGATGGAAAGCACGGCGTCGGCCTGGGACGACGGCGGGACGGGTATCGCTGGATCGAGAAGGACCGCCACGACCGGCCCCGAGCGTGATCGCGCCCGGAAAGGCCGGCCGATGGAGACGGGCCGGCCGCCGTTCTCCATCTCCATACGGAAATAGCACTGGCCGACCGGCTCTTGGCAAAGATCGACGGCTTCGCGGACCCGGAGAAGCGAGTCCCAGCCTTCTTCGACGACGGAAGCCGACATCCCGATGACCCCCTGGGGACGATCCGAACTCCCTTCTGACGCCTCCAAGATAGTGGATGCGCGGAAGGCTGTCAAACCTGGGGCGAGAACGCCGCCAGGCGGACATATCGATTGGATTCCTACCCCGGTGAAGGACTATAATGGCGCGTGCGACGTTCGCGGATCACGGCGGGGATGGATCGGCATGGAGGACAAGGCTCAGGCAACGCGAGAAGGCGCACGGTGAAACAAAGATCTTACCTCGGAAGCCTGATGCTTATCGCCACGCTCGCGTCGGCGCCGGCCTGCGTCCGCTATCACCCCCAGCCGATCGCTCCGGGTAGGACCATGGAGGATCTCGAGGCCCGGCGGCTCGATTCGGCCGAGCTCGGCCGGTCCCTGATCGCGAACAAAGAGACCGAAACCTGGCCTCCGGCCGTGTGGGACCTTAAATCCCTGACCCTGGCCGCGCTCTACTACCATCCGGAGATGGATATCGCCAGGGCCCAATGGGGCGTCGCCCGAGGCGGCCGGATCACGGCCGGCGAGAGGCCTAATCCCACACTGAATCCCAGCGTCGGATATAACACGACCTCGCCGAGGAGCGAGGTCACCCCGTGGATCCCGGAAGTCGCTTTAGAGCTCACGATCGAGACCGCCGGCAAGCGCGGCATTCGGATCGCCGAGGCCCGGCACCTGGCGGACGCGGCCCGTTGGCAGATCCTGTCCACGGCCTGGGCCGTTCGCAGCCGCCTGCGCGGCGCCCTGCTCGAGGTCTACGCGGCGGGAGAGATGGCGTCGCTTCTCGCCGACCAGGAGAAGCTCCGGACGGAATTCGTCCGCCTTCTCGAGCTCCAGAAGGACGCCGGCGAGGTTTCGACCTATGATCTGACCCAGGCCCGGGTCGCGCTCGACGAGAGCCGTCTGGCGGCCATCGAGGCGGCGCGGCTCAAAGAGGACGCCATGGCCCGCCTGGCCGCGTCTCTTGGCCTTGCGCGCCCGGCCCTGGAGGGCGTGACCCTCTCGTTCGACGCGTTCCGGGGCCCCGAGCCCGATATCCCCTCGGGCGAGATCCGCCGCCATGCCGTTCTCAACCGCTCGGACATCCTGGGAGCGCTCGCCGAATACGAGGCCAGTCAAGCCCGCCTCAAGCTCGAGATCGCCAAGCAGTATCCGGACATCACTCTCGGCCCCGATTACCAGCTCGACCAGACCGACAGCAAATGGACTATCGGCCTGGCCCTCGTCCTGCCCGTCTTCAGCCGCAACCGGGGCCCGATCGCCGAGGCCCTGGCCGGCCGTGAGGAGAGCGCCGCCCGCTTCCTGGCCCTTCAATCCCAGGTCATCGGCGAGCTCGACGCGGCGATCGAAGACCTGCGGGCGGCCGTTCTGAAGTCGGGCGCGGCCGACGACCTGGTCGCGAACCTGGCCGGGCAGGAGCGGACGGCCAGGGCCCAACGAGAGCTCGGGGAGATCTCCCTGACCGAGCTCATCGGCATCCAGCTCGAGCTCAACGCCGTCGCCCAGTCCCGGCTGGAAGCGCTGACGCAGGCTCAGGAAGCGGTCGGGCGGCTGGAAAACGCGGCCCAGAGCCCGCTCGACGTCAAGGATTGGATCACCACGATGTCCCGGGCGCCGGCCGGGCCGGACAAGGAGCGCAAGGATGACTAGACGCCAGGTCACGACCGGGTTGATCATCTTGGCGGTCGCCGTCGTGGCGGCCGTTCTCCTCATCCTGCGTCTCGGGCCCAAAGGCGGGGCGGAGGAGGAAGGGATCGTCACGGATGTCGGCGTCCACGTCGGCAAGATCGTCCGGGCGACTCTCCATCGCTATGTCACAGCCTACGGTACGGTCGAGCCCGAGCCCCCCGGCGGAGGGAAACCGGCGGCCGGCGCCGTCATCTCGGCTCCCGTCGGAGGGATCCTGGCCGAGATCGCCTGCTCGGAAGGCCGGGCCGTCGCTCAGGGCGCGCTCCTCTTCCGGCTCGACACGCGGCTGGCGGAAGTGGCCGTGGCCAAGGCCGCCAAGGCGTTGGAGTCGGCCGAGCAAACGTACGAACGGCAGAAGAAGCTTCTGGCGGCGGAAGCGACGTCGCGAAAGAACTTCCAGCTGGCCGAGCTCGAGCTCAATTCGGCGAAAAGCGAGCTCGCCGCGGCCCGGACGGAGCTTTCGCTCCTCGAGATCCGTGCGCCGCTTGCGGGGACGGTCGTCCGGATCACGGCCAGGCTCGGCCAGGCGGTCGAGCCGAACTCGGTCCTGGCCGAGGTCATTGCCCTCGACCGTCTCGTGGTGACGGCCCAGGTGCCCAGCCGTGACGCCGCGTCGCTCAAGCCCGGCCAAACGGTCGAGTGGGGCGACGGGCGCACCTCCGGAACCCTTTCTATCGTCGGCAAGGACATCGATCCCAAGACCGATACGGTGCTTGTCCGGGCGTCTCTCCCGGCCGCCGCCGGCTTTCAGCCGGGCGAGTTCCTGAACATCCGGATCGTCTCGGAGGAGCGCCGCGGCGTCCTGGCCGTACCGGAAGCGGCCCTGATAGCGGACTCGGTAGGTGGAGATGCCGGCATGATCGTGCTGGTCGAGGGCGACAAGGCCGTTCCGAAGCCTGTCAAGGCCGGCCTGCGCGAATCCGGGCTCGTCGAGGTCGCGGGCGACGGCCTCAAAGAAGGCCTGACCATCGTCACGACGGAGGCCTACGGCATCACGGGAGAGACCAAGGTCCACATCATCGAGGATCGGCAGCCTTGATGGGCACCGAGACGGTCCTTGGCCGGTTCGCCACCCGTCACGCCCTGCCCATCGTCTTCATCTGCGCCGCCTTGTGCGCGGCCGGCGTCTACTCGGCCCTGACCCTCTCTTCTTCGGTCTTCCCGCAAACCGACTTCCCCCGGGTGGTCATTCTCGTGGACAACGGCGTCATGCCCGCCGACGAGATGATGGCGACCATCACCCGGCCGATCGAAGAAGCGATGAAGGACATTCGCGGCGTCTCGACGATCCGTTCGATCACGGGCCGCGGGGCGGCCGAGATCAGCGTTTTTTTCACCTGGAACGTGGACATGATCCAGTCGGAGCTCTATGTCCTCAGCCGGTTGTCCGAGACCCGGGCCGCCCTGCCCGCTACGGTCGAGACGTCGGTCTTCCGGCTGACCTTCTCGGCCTTTCCGATCCTCGGGGTCAGCCTCACGAGCCGCACGCGCGGCATCATGGAGCTCTGGGAGACGGCGCGCTACAATCTCAAGCTCCGCTTCCTGAGGATCCCGGGCGTCGCCCGCGTCGACCTCGTCGGCGGCCGGACGCCCGAGTACCAGATCATCGTGGATCCGCTCCGGCTCGGCGCCGCCGGGCTTTCTTTGTCCCAGGTCACGGAGGCGCTGACCAATAATAATTTCGTCGCCTCCGCCGGCATGCATGAGGAGAACCACAGGCTCTATCTGACCGTGGTCGATGGACGCCTGCACTCGATCGCGGACATCGAGGGCTTCGCGGTCGCGGTCACCAACGGCCATCCTGTCCGCGTTGGCGATTTCGCCCGGGTCGAGCGCGGTCCCGAGCCCGCCTTCAATATCGTGACGGCCGACGGAGAAAGCGCGGTCCTCCTCAACGTCCGCAGCCAGCCCGACGGGAGCACGCTCGCGATCGCCCGGGCCCTCAAATCCCAGCTCGCCGAGCTCAAGCGCGAGCTCCCCCCGGGCATGAGGCTCGCCTTCTTCTACGACCAATCCGAGATCGTCCGCGCCTCGGTCGGGAGCGTCTGGGAAGCGATCCTCTTCGGCCTCATCCTCTCGGTCGTCATCCTCTACTTTTTCCTGAAGAACTGGGCGACGACGCTGGTAGCCACGCTGGTCATCCCCGTCACGGTCCTGGCCACGCTCCTGGCCATGAAGCTCGCCGGCCTGACGTTCAACCTCATGACACTCGGAGGCATCGCCGCGGCCATCGGCCTCGTCATCGACGACGCGATCGTCGTCGTCGAGGCGATCCACACGAAGCGGACGGCGGGAAAGCCGCGCCTGGAGGCCATCCGGACCGGCATCGGGGAGATCCTGCGGCCGCTCGTCGGTTCGACGCTCACTCCCGTCGTCGTGTTCATTCCCCTCGCCTTTCTCGAAGGGATCACGGGCGTCTTCTTCCGGGCCCTGGCCCTGACCATGGTTGTCGCCCTGCTCACGTCCCTGGCCCTGGCCGTCACGTTGACGCCATCCCTGGCCGCCTGGCTGCTCCGAACGCGAGAGAATGAGCCGGTCGGGCGCCACGGGGAGCACGGCGGACCATTATTGCAGCGTGTCATCGGCGCCTATGAGAAGGGAGTGAGGGCCGCCCTCAAGCGGCCCTGGCCGACGATCGCCGTCTGCGCCGGCATTATCGTCCTGGCGTTCTTTCTTTACCAGAGGCTCCAAAGCGAATTCCTTCCGCCCATGGATGAGGGCGGGTTCGTGATCGATTACTTCACGCCTCCCGGGACGAGCCTGGCGGAGACCAACCGCCAGCTTCTCCGGGCCGAGCAGATCCTGCGGACGGTCCCAGAGCTCGCCAGCTATTCACGCCGCACCGGGGCGAGGCTGGCCCTGTCCATCGCCGAGCCGAACACGGGCGATTTTCTGGTCAAGCTGAAAAGCCGGCGCCGACGGAAAACCGCGGACGTCATCTCCGAATTGCGGCGGCGCTTCAACACCGAACTGCCGGGTCTGACCTGGGAATTCCCCGGCATCCTGGGCGACCTGATCGGGGACCTCATGTGGGCCCCCCAGCCGGTCGAAGTGAAATTGTTTTCCACCGATCAGCGTTGGCTCGAGAAAAAGGCGCCGGAGGTCGCGGAAACGATCAAGAAGATCCCGGGCGTCGTGGACGTGTTCGATGGCCTGGTCTACACGGGACCGACGATCAGCCTGCGCCTGCGGCTTCCCGACGCGCAGCGGTTCGGCCTGACGGCGAACGACGTCGCGGCGTTCGCCAACACCGCTATGCTGGGCCAGACGGCCTCCTCGGTCCTCGAGGGCGACAGGGTCGTCGCCATCCGAGTCAAGGTCGATGCCTCGCGTATCGACCGGCTGGCCAGTCTGCTCGAGCTGCCGTTGAGAACGCCGGACGGGACGCTGATCAAGCTTTCGCAAGCGGTCGATATCCAGGAACAGCCCGGCCAGCTCGAGCTCCGGCGCGAAGACTCGCGGCAGGACGTCGCCGTCACGGCCCGGCTCGAAGGCCGGGACATGGGCAGCGCCATGGCCGATATCCGCGACGCTCTGGGCCGGGACAAATCGATCCCGCGAGGGGTCGTCGAGTACGGCGGCCTCTACGAGCAGCAACGGGAGTCCTTCCGCAATCTGATGATCGTCCTGCTGATGGCCGTCTTCCTGGTCTTCACCGTCCTGCTCCTCGAATTCGGCTCGTTCGCCGAGCCGCTGGCCATCGTCTTCGGAGCGGTCCTGGCCATGTTCGGGACGATCCTGGCCCTCTGGATCACGGCGACGTCGCTGAACGTCGTCTCGCTGCTCGGGGCCATCATCGGGGTCGGCATTGTCGCCAAGAACGGGATCCTGATGCTCGATTTCGCCAAGACCCTCCGGTCCGAAGGGATGGACGTGGCCGAAGCGCTGGTCCGGTCGGGACGGCGGAGGCTCCGGCCGGTCCTGATGACGTCGCTCGCGGCGGCCCTGGGGATGCTGCCGCTGGCCTACGGCATCGGCTCGGGCGCCGATATGTTGAAGCCCCTGGCCATCGCGGTCATCGGGGCCCTTTGCATATCCGTCCTGTTGTCGCTCATCGCCACGCCGACGATCTACTATCTGATGACCCGCCGGCGCGAGAAGACCTCATAGCGCGCCGTGGCGGGACGACCCGACAGCCTATTTCCCGAACTCGAGGACCATGAACGAGCCGGGGACGATCGTCGGCCGGGGCCGCGGCTGCTCCGTCGTCGGGGCCGGCGCCGGTCCGTACTCGGCCGTCACGACAAAAACGCGATGCGTTTTGGGGTCCAGCTCCATGGTCCGGGCGCCGCGGGCCGTCGGCACGGTCTCCAGGACCGAGTACTTGTCCGCGGACTCCTGCCGGACGACGGTCAGGGTGCCCCCGCCGTTCGAGGCGAAGACGAGTCCGGTCCCGGGATCGAAGCGGACCGCGTCGGGGCCGTCCCCGATCGGGACCGTCGCGACGACCGTCCCTTTCTCGAAGTCCGAAACGACCATGACCTTGTCGCAGACGCTGAAGAGCCGCTTGTTCTTGAGATCGATGGCCAGACCGCTCGGGCCCTCGCCGGGCGCGATCGACCAGCGCGTCTTGACTTGAAGCGTCTTGGCGTCGAAGGCGACGATCTCGCTCTTATCCTCGTTGTTGACGAAGATCGTGCCTTTCCCGTCCGTGACCGCGAATTCCGGCTTGCCGCCGATATCGACGGTCCCGACGACCTTGTCGGTGGCGGCGTCGATGGCCGTCGCGTTGGCCGTCCGGCCGTTGAAGGTGAAGACGCGGTCCGAGAAGGCGTCGTACATGATAGCGTCGGGATTCTGACCAGAGGAAGGGATCTCGGCGAGGACCTTGTGGGTCGCGAGGTCGAAGACGGAGACGCTGTTGCCCCGCCCGTTGGAGATGTAGCCGCGGTTCCTCTCCGGAGCGAAGGCCACGCCGTGGACGCCCTTGAGGTCGGTGATCGCCGCGGCCTTGGCGCCCGTGTCGACGTTCAGGATCTCGACGGCGTTGCCGTGGGTCACATAGAGAAGGCGTGTCCGGCCGTCCAGGGCCATGTAATCCCAGCCGCCCTCTCCGCCGAGCACGTGCTTCTTGAGAAGATGATAGCCTGCCGGCGCGGCGAGACTCATGGAAACGACGAGGATGCCCAGAGCAAAGACCGCGATCTTCAGATGCTTCATGACGACCTCCCTTTCCAGAACCTACGATATCACTTTGCCGAGGGAGGCGCCATTGACCGGCGGGCCAGGGCTCCGGCGTAAGCACCGGCGAAAGCCACCGCCAGCGCGAGGAGCGAGCCGAAGTTGCGACGCAGGATGATGCCGAAAAGCGGCACCCAGGCGCCGACGGCCAGGGCCCAGACCGGCGCCCGGAACGGGCGGAGCGCGCCGAAGAGGGCTGCCGTCAGGAAGATCATTCCGGCGGTGACGCCGGTATCGTCCCACGTGGGTCGCGAGTCCACCCAGGCGATGAGAAGACCAACGGCGGCCGCGAGGAGCACCATGGCCAGGAACAGTCCTTTTTGCGTGTCCCGGCCATCCGGGGCGCTGGATTTCGGCGTCGAATGAAAGGGACTCGAGGTCATCCCTTCCAGTCTTTCATGACCTCGGCGAAGCAGGAGAGGCCACTCGGGACGCAGGCGCCGTAGCCGTGGCCGGGGAAGGTCCAGGCCCCCGAAAGATAGAGGTTCTTGATGGGCGTCCTCTGCGGGAAGCGCCTCTGCCCCGAATTGTCGACGGTCTGGTCCCAGCCGTAGATCGCGCCGCGGGGGTTTGAAGTGTAGCGGAGATTCGTCAGCGGTGTCGCGACCTCCTTGACCTCGATGGCTTTGCGCAACCCGGGAAGGAGCGTCTTTTCGACCTGGTCGATCAGAATGTCGGCCAGGCGCATCTTTTCCTTATTGTAGGCGTCTTTGGCGCCGTAGAAATAATCGGCCTCGTATTTCTTCCAGTAATCGTAGCCCTGAGTGGCGATGATGTTGAGGGTGTTCTTGCCTTTCGGCGAGCAACCGGGACAAACGTTGTCATAGATCGTCAGGCCGAAGCCGGGGTCGGCCGGAAGGCCCCCGGCCAGAGCGGCCGCGTACTCGCCCTCGATGTCGTAGCCCGCGTTGTAAAAGATCTCGCTGTCGATTGATCCCGACCTTGCGGACGAGGTCGGTTTTGAGACCCAGCCAGACGAGGAGGGTCGAAAAGCTGACGGACAGCTTGTCCATCCGGGCCAGCGTGTCCTTGAGGAACTCCCCTTCGTCCATCATCCGGGTGAAGGTGTCGATGGCGTTGGCGTTTGAGATGACGGCCCGGCCGCGGTATTCCGAACCGTCCGAGGTCCGGACCCCGTACGCGGCGTGATCGCGCGTGAGGATCTTCTCGGCCCGCGTGTTGAGCTTGACCTCGCCGCCGTTCTTCTTGATGATCCCGGCCAGGGCATCGCTGATCTTCTGCGACGTGCCGGCGGGGTAGAAGCCGCCGCCCTCGAGATAGCCCATGAGCGGCATGGCATAGTAGAAGGGCGAAAGCTCGGACGGCGGCAAGCCGAAATAGCCCCAAAGCCCCGAGATGACGGCCTTGAGCTTGGGGTTTTTGACGCGGTCGTCGAGCATGGCTCCCCAGGTCCGGTTGAAATTCTTGAAGAGAAAAGGGAATTTCTGGGGGAAATTGGTCATGTCGGCCTGTCCGGCCGCGCTCGAGAGACGGCCGACGTCGTCGCTGAGCCCCTTCATGTCGGCGAAGATAGCGTCGATCGAGGACCCGTCGTCAGGGAAGTTCGTCTTGAGGACTTTGATGTATCCGGCCATGTCCCGGTCGGGCACACGGATATCATAATCAGGATAGATGGTCCGGTAGAGAGGCTTGTGCGGCTTGAAGACGACGTCCTGGATCTCCGGGAAGCCGTAGATCAAGTTGGCGATCCCGTTGCGGACGCCGACGGTCGTCGAGTGGAGCGAGACGTCGAAGGTGAACCCGCCGGGCCGCTTGAAGGACGAGGCATAGCCGCCCGGGACGCTGTGCTGCTCGAGGACGACGACCTTGAAGCCCTGGCGGGCGAAGGCCGCGGCCGCGCTGAGGCCTCCCAAGCCAGCGCCGATGACGACCGCGTCGTAGGTCCCGGGCGGGGCCTGGTCTTGCCGGTCGCCGCGCGGGAAAGCGCTCCAGTCCCAGGCGACAAGGGGCACGCCGGCCAGGATAGTCTTCAGAAAATCCCTTCTTTCCCAGATGTTCGGCGACATGGGTGGCCTCCGTTCCCTCCCTTTAGAGATATGCTCCGAGTGTACGCCCCGGGGGAGGGAGGAGTCAATGCGGCCTCAGGGCCATGTGGTTGACAAGACACGAGCGGGGCTCTACGATTGGACCGGATAGCGCAGCAGCCATTCGTTCGAGAGACCGGATCCGATGAAGAAGTTTGTTTCGGCCTCCCCACCCCTGGCTATCGCTCTGCTCTTTTTCGGCCTCGTGGCGGCGGCGACCCTTCCTGCGGGCCGGGTGCCTTTGCGCTTCGCCTGGCTGAGCGACACGCACGTCGGCTCCGACCGGGGCGCCGACGACCTCCGGGCCTCGGTCGCGGACATCAACTCCCTGCCCGGGCTGTCCTTCGTCCTAGTGACCGGGGACATCACCGAGATGGGTTCTTTCGACAATCTCAGACTGGCCAAGGAGATCCTCGACGGGCTCCGGCTCCCTTATCACCTCATCCCCGGCAATCACGATACGAAATGGTCGGAATCGGGCGGGTCGGACGTCGCCAGGCTCTGGGGCGATGACCGCTTCGCCTTCGCGAGCGGCGGTTTTCGTTTCATCGGTCTCGCCCAAGGTCCCGTCCTGAGGATGGGCGACGGGAACTGGGCGCCCCAGGACGTCCGCTGGCTCGACGGCCTCTTGGCGGACAGACACGAGGCCTTGAAGCCGACGATCTTCGCCAGCCATTATCCGATCGACCCGAGCATCTCCAACTGGTACGTCGTCCTCGACAAGCTCAAGGCGATCCCGACGGCCGCGGTGCTGGTCGGTCACGGCCACAAGAACGCGCCCCTGGATTTCGAAGGCCTCCGAGGCGTCATGGGCCGGGCGAACATCGGCACGAAGGACCAGGCGCCCGGCTACAACGTCGTCGAGATCGGGACCAAGGCCATGACCTTCGCGGAGAGGACCGGGGGACGGACGCTCACGCCGTGGTACACGATCGAGCTCGAGAAGGGCGGACTGCCGGTCGTCGCGGCCGGCCGGCCCGCCGCAGGCGGCGGGGCGGGACAGGCGCCTCCGCCCCGGCCCGACTTCAGCGTCAACCAGCTCTATCCTCAAGTCCGGGAGCGCTGGCGCTTCGACTCCGGATGGACGATCGCTTCGTCGGCCGCGGCCGCCGGCGAATCGGTCGTCTTCGCCGACGCCTCGGGGTCTGTCCGGGCCCTGCGCGTCGCCGACGGCAGTGTCGCCTGGGAGTTCAAGACGAGCGACCCGATCTACTCGACACCGGACGTCGAAGGCGGCCGCGTCGTCTTCGGCAGCACCGATGCCGGGATCTACGCCCTCGACGCCCGGACCGGCAAGCGCGTCTGGAAGATCGCGACGAGCAGCCCGGTCGTGGCCAGCCCCCGCATCGTCGACGGGACGGTCTTTATCGGGGCGGGCGACCACGTCTTCCGCGCCGTGGACCTCGCCTCCGGCCGGCTTGTCTGGCAGACAGAGGGGATCGAGGGATTCGTGGAGACCAAGCCGCTCGTCGCGGGAAGCGTGGTCGCCTTTGGAGCCTGGGACGGCCGCCTTCACGCCCTCGACGCCGCGACGGGCAGGCCGCTCTGGTCCTGGACGGGGGAGCGTCCGAGCGTCTTCTACTCGCCGGCCGCCTGCTGGCCCGTCGCGGGGAACGGAAAGGTCTTCATCGTCGCGCCCGATCCCTGGATGACGGCCATCGAGCTCGTATCGGGGCGCGGGCTCTGGGGCACCGACAATTGGGCCGTCCGGGAATCGATCGGAGTTTCGGCCGACGGCGGCCGCGTTTATGTCCGCACGACCGACGGCGTCATCGCCGCGCTCTCTACCGCCGCCGGGGATGCCGAGGCCGTCTGGGAGACGAACGCCGGATCAGGCCACGACATCAACTCGGCCCAGCTCGTCGAGAAAGACGGCGTCGTTTTTTACGGGACCAAGGACGGCCTCGTCCTGGCCCTGGACGCCGCGACCGGAGCGATCAAGTGGAAGCACCGGGCCGGCGTCACGCTGATCAACACGGTGACGCCGCTCAGCGGCAGGGAAGTGGTCGTCACCGATTTCGACGGCCGCGTCACGCTGCTCTCCTCCGATAAATAGGAGGGGTCAAACCTTCAATGGCTACACTTTTCACTTTTTGCCGTCTTCGTTCATCGTCTCGAATAGAATGCTTGAGAAAAGTGAAAAGTTAGGTTTGACCCCTCTTATTCGGTTTGACCCCTTCTGAAGGCAGACCGGCCAAACGGTGATATAATTGACCCACGGGACCATGAAGAAAGCGCTGAGGAGAACGCTCAGGATCGCGGGCCTCGTTCTCGGCGCCATCGTCCTTCTCGTTGTCGCCGCCGCCCTTCTTGTTCTCTTCGATAAGCCGCTCGTACGGAGCATCATCCAGAGCCGGCTCAACAAAGCCGCCGGGGCGACGGCCCGGCTCGGGAAGCTCGACTATTCGGTCTTCCCCTTCCGCGTCACCATCGACTCGCTCGAGCTGGGCCAGGAAGATGCCTTCCAAAAGCTGGGCATTTCGTTGGGGCGCGTCGAAGCGAAGGGCGGCTTCTGGAGGCTCGTCCGCGGCGACAAGCCGGCCCTCGATACGATCGAAGTCCGCGGCCTCTCCTTCCGCCTGGACCAGAAAGCCGTCTCCGAAGAGCCCCTGGACATCGAGAAGGTCCTCCTCCAGGTCTCCGATACTCTGGCCTGGGCCAGGCGCATCGCGGTGACGGACGCCCGCCTGTCGTTCGCTCTCCTGACCGGCCAGACCGATGTCCAGAACCTCGATCTCACCCTGACGCCGGGAGCGACGAAGGATATCATCGTCTATTCGATCGGCCGGGGCGATCTCACCGTCAAGGACAAGGCCGGCTCCCAGATCCTTTCGGCCGCACTGAGCTCCTCCGGCCGTCTCGGCCTGGTCTCGCCCTTCAACGTCGACGCCTCGTTCTCCTTGAACAAGTCGCGATTCGCGATCGGGGGGATGACGGACTCGATCGACGGCCTGACTCTGGCCTTGACAGGCCGGTTCGACAGATCCGCCCAGGAGCTGACCTTGTCCCGTTTGAAGATGGCCGTCCCCGGCCTTCTCGAGCTCGAGGGCCAGGGCGTCGGGAGGATGGGCCACGGCCTCTTCATCGAGGCCGAAGCCCGAGCCCGCTTCGATAGCTTCTCCGCAGCGGCCGCCCTGCTCGGGCCGCTGATGCCCGCCCAGCTCCGGGCTGCCGGCCTGCGCGGCCGGGCCGAGATCGCAGGCAAGTACCTGCTCCAACGCTCCGATCAGGGGTCGAAGGACAGCCTGTCGGCGACCCTCTCGTTCGAGGACGCCGAGCTTTCGCCTCTTGTTGCAGGCCGTCCTCTTCATATCCGCGCCAGCGGCCGGCTCGACGCCGCTGGCACGTCCGAGGACCCCCGGCTTTCGGCGGACATCCGTTCGTCGCTGGGCCGCATCGCGGTATCCGGGCTGACCGTCGCCGGCTCCGAAATCCACCTCGTCGGCTCGGCCACCAAAGCGGGCGCCGACATTTCCCTCTTCGACGCCCGGCTCTCCGGCCTGGGCTATGACGCGTCCGGAGGAAAAAGGATCGCCCTCGACACCGCCGCTCTCACGGCCAAGGGGACGTTCGATCTCGACGCCAAATCCGGCGTCCTGACCTCACTCGACGCCCGGCTTGCCGGTTTGGCCTTCGATGTGCCCGAGGGCAAAAGGATAGCCTTCGATAAAGCCTCTCTTGCGGCAGCGGGGAGCTTTGATCTCGGCCATCAAGCCGGCGTCCTCACTTCTCTCGAAGCCAGGCTCGCCGGGCTCGCGCCCCTGCGCCTTTCGGGCAAGTACGGTTCAGGAAAAGGCTCCACATCCGAGCTCCATTTCGAAGGCCGGGGCCTCGACATCCCGGCCCTCAGGGCGATCGCCGCGCCGTTCATCCCGGCGGGCTTCGCCGGCTGGGACCTCGGGGGCACGCTCGACCTTTCGCTCTCCGGCCGCCCGCCCGCCGGCCCGGGCGGCGATTGGGGGTTCTCGGCCACGGTCTCCCTCGCCGGAGCCAAGTTCAACGACCCGTCGTTCACGATCGCCGGGGACGCTCTCGACCCCGTCCTCAAGCTCGAAGGGTCGGGGTCGCCGTCGAAGGGGATCTCGTTCAGCGGCAGCCTGGACATCAGCCAGGGCGAATCTCTGTGGAAATCGATCTATATCGCCTGGGCCAAGCACCCGCTTAAGCTCACGGCCGCCGGCCGCTACGACGCCGCCTCCGGCGCGATCGACGGGCTCGCCGCGCGCGTCCTCCTGCCGGATGTCGGCTCGATCGATATCACGGGAACGGCCAAGCTCGGCCTATCTCCCTCGTTCGACCTCGCCACCGAATCACGCCTGAACCTCGGTACGCTCTATTCGCTCTACGGGCAGGCCGGCGTCTCCGAGGAAGCGCGGATGAAGCTCGAGGGCACGCTCGGTGCGACCCTTTCCGTCCGCAAGACCGGCGATGCCCTCTCCGTCGGCGGCCGGGTGAAGCTCGCCGGCATGAACGTCACCCAGCCTCTCGCGAAGACGTTCCTCCTCGACATCACGGCCGACCTGCCCGTTCTCTATGAGTCCGGGGCGGCCGCGGCCGCCGCATCCCAAGGCCCGCTTCCCGAGTCGGGGCATCTCCGCATCGGCGAATTCCGGACTCCCGTCCTGACCCTGAAGCCCGTGGAAATCTCCCTTCGAGCCGGCGCCAACGCCCTGGCCATCGAACCGCTCGCCCTGGAGCTCTTCGGCGGGCGGCTCGAGCTCGGCGAGACGACCCTCCGCCTCGATCCCGCCTCCGGCTCCTTTCACGGGGTCGGCTCCCTCGCCCTGCGCGACATCGACATCTCGAAGTTCCCCGTTCAGTCGCCGGAGTTCAAGCTGACGGGAAAGTTCCAGGCCGATTTCCCCCGGCTCGACATCGGCACCGACAAGATCGCCGTCGCCGGACGGGGCGAGGCCAGCATGTTCGGAGGCCAGATCGTCCTCCGGGACCTGGCCGTTACGGCGCCGTTCACCGCGGGGCGCTCGATCTCGCTCGATATCGACCTCGTCGACCTCGATATGAAGAAGCTCACGGACGAGGTCCCCTTCGGCGAGGTGACCGGCATCGTCAGAGGCGAAATCCGCGGGCTCGTCATCTCCTACGGTCAGCCGGAGAGCTTCAATTTCCGCATCGAATCCGTGCCCCGCAAGGGGGTGCCGCAGACCTTCAGTCTCAAGGCCGTGGACAACCTGACCGTCATCACCTCGGGCCAGCAGGCCTCGGGCGGGACGAGCCAATTCTGGATGCGCTTCATGCGCGGCTTCCGCTACCGTAAGCTCGGCATCGTCAGCACCCTCCACAACGACACCTTCACCCTCAATGGCACCATCCACGAGGGCGGGACCGAGTACCTGGTGAAGAAACCGGCGCTTTTTGGTATAAGTGTAGTGAACCGCGACCCCAAGAGATCGATCAGCTTCAAGGAAATGACGAGCCGGCTCAAACGGGTCGGCCAGTCCGGGAAATAACGTCGCGTCGCGAGGAGGAGGACACCATGAGCAAGCGATACTCTCTGTGGACGGCCGCCGGCGTGGGCCTCGTTTTTGTCCTGGCCTGCGTCACGGTCAACATCTATTTCCCCGAGGCGGCCGTCAAGCAAGCGGCCTCGGAGATCGAATCCGAGATCCAACAGAAAGCGGCCGAGAAGGCCGGGCAGGAGCCGATCAAGAAGATCGCCGTCGCACCGCAGCGGGCCTCCTTCACGCTGGTTCCGGCCGCGTTCGCGCAGCAGGAGACGACGGTTTCCAATCCGGCCATCCGGGCTCTCAAGGATGCCAGCGCCACAAACCTTGCGGCGTTGATGCCCTATTTCGGCAGCGGCAAGGTCGGATTGACCAACATGGGCCTGGTCGAGATCCGCGACGAGGCCGGCCTCGACCTCCAGGCCAAGGCCGCCCTGCGGAAGCTGGTCAAGGACGATAACGACGTCCGGATGAAGCTCTATGGCGAGGTCGCCAAGGCCCTGAACATCGAGGCCAGTCAGATCGAGAAGATCCAGAAGATCTTCGCCGAGAGCCGGATCGCCGCCGCCCCGGCCGGCTGGTGGATCCAGCAGGACGACGGCACGTGGGTCAAGAAGTCCTGACCCCCCGCGTCCGCTGAAGCCGGCCCGTAACATTTTGGGCGGCCGGCCGTAGAACTGGGCGTGCGGAGGTTCGCCTGCCTCCGTCAAATCCATCAAAGGAGCGTCGCGTGACCATCTTCCATCATAGACCGGCCCCCTGGACGGCGCCCGCCGCCGCCCTCCTTGTCTTATCGGTCCTATCGCTGACAGCGGCCGCCCGGCAAGAGCCCAAGCCCGAACAGGTGCTCAAGCACGACAAGCTCGAGGTCGTCCTGCCCGACTTTCCCGCCGAGGGGCTTATCCTCGACATCGGCGGCGGCGGCGAGGGGATCATCGAACAGCTCAAAGGCCGTCAGGTCGTGGCCGTCGACCTGAGCAAGCGCGAGCTCCAGGACGCGCCCGGCGAGCCGCTGCTCAAGATCGTCATGGACGCGCGGGACCTCAAGTTCCTCGACGGGACGTTCGCCACGGCGACCGTCTTCTTCACCTTCATGTACATCGACCCGGCCGACCACGCCAAGGTCTTCCAGGAGATCCGCCGCGTCCTCAAGCCCGGCGGCCGTCTCCTCATCTGGGACGTCGTCTTCCCCGTCAGGACCGATCCCCGCCAGATCTACGTTCTCTATCCCCTCCACGTCAAGCTGCCGGCGGCCGACATCAACACGGGCTATGGCGTCAAGATCGTCGAGAAGCAGGGGCCGGAGCATTTTGTCGAGGCGGCCAAGGCGAACGGATTCGAGGTCGTCACCCGGAAGGACGAAAAGGGCTGGTTCTTCGTCGAGCTGAAAAAGGCCGCCTGACGGCCGCCCGGACCTAGGCCGGCTCGACCGGCTGGCGGATGATCGTTTTGAGCTTCTCCGGCGCCGCCCGGCGCGGGTCGCCGAAATAGATCTCGTGGTGACGGCCCCGGAGCCGGTAACCCTGGTCCGCGATAAACCGGTGGAGGCGCTCGATCGTCGGCCCCTCCTCGGCGTAGGGCCCGATGTGCATGACCTGGGCGGCCTGGCCCTCGGCGAACTTCTCGAACCGGACCTCGGGGAAGCGGGGGAATTTGGCTTTCTTCTTGACCGCCGCGATCGCCTCCGCGACGTCCTTTCCGGTCACGACATCCGGAAGGACGATGAAGATCGTCCATTTCCACTCGTCGCGCCGGCCGCTCGCGAACGCCGAAAGGTCGTCGGCGCACCACAGGCCTTCGAGGGCCATCACCGGGTAGTCGATCGCCTTCTCCTTCTTAAAAGCGAACTTGAGCGTATAGGCGACGCTGTAGAGGGAGCCGACGGCCTCCTGGAAAGCCGGACTGTTCGGGTCACCCGTCCCGTCGACCATCAGGGTGTTCAGGACCGGAACGTCGATGAGCGCGGGCTTCGACGCCGAGGCGGCATAGTAAGGCTTGAGGGATTTCTTGAGATCGATCGTCTTCATGGGTCTTCTCCAGGCCCTTACAGGGGCTTGACAGGGACGTAGAGGTCGAAGACGAAACGGGGCCTCTTTTCCGTGCCCGACGGCTCCCCGATGTAGGACTCGAAGGCCGGAGCGTCGTCCGGCTGCCAGCCGCTCCTCGACAGCCACTCGCCGAACATGTAGGCATAGGCCTTCTTGAAGATACCGCTCCCGCCTTCGAAGCGCCCGACGGCGTACTTCCCCGGGCGGATGGTCATGACCCCGACCCGGCCGTCGGGCTCGGCCCTGTCGTTGACCACGACGCAGGCGTAATAGCGGCACTTGTCCTTGGGGGTGATGTCCGGGTTGTCAAGGGGCATACCCATCACCTTCATGTCCGGCCCCATGACGCCCCGTGGCCCGGCCCAGCAGAAGAGCGTCTCGAAGGCGTCGCCGATGCCGGAGCTGTCCTCGTAGCCTTTCATGTGTTTGACGTAGGCCAGGCGCAGCGGCGGGACGTCCTCGATCCTGACCTTCGGTTTCTTCGTCATGCCGGGCCTCCGTTCCTGGGAATCGGTCCGTCCGGGCCAATGATAGGCGGGCCGAGGGGAGACGTCTTTTCCCGGCTTGCGGATCTCTTGTCCGTTCTTGCGATTCTTGTATCCGCCTTCGCGCCAGGCGGTCGGCGGCATGCCGAAGCGGGCCTTGAACAGCCGGCAGAAGAGGGCCGATGTCGAGAAACCGCAGCCGAGGGCGATCTCGGTGACCGGGGCCGAGGCCTCGTTCACGAGCAGAACGGCCGCCTTTTCGAGGCGCAGGCGGCGGACGTATTCCGCCGGCGGCTCCCCGACGAAGGCTGAGAAGAGGCGGTGGAAGTGGTAGGGCGAAAAACATGCGACCGAGGCGAGCTTGCCGAGCGAGATGTCGTCGCCGAGGTTCCGGTCGATGAAGTCGAGGGCGGCGTTGATCCGCCGGGCGTATTCCTTTTGTGTTCTCGCGGACACGGAACGAAGGGGTTCTGCCATTTTTCGCCGCGGGCATTATAACACCGGCTCACCTTTTCCGGACAAGTCGAAATTCCCGTCGCCCTCCTTGACTGCCGTTCGGGTCTGTACTATGAGGGGATGATCAGGAGAGTGCCCGATGTCCTCTCGACGCAGCCGTTCCCTTTTCGTCATCAGCTTGATCGGCTTGGCAGCCGTGGCCTGCGGCCACGGGCCGTCGTCTTCAGGTCCCGCGAGCGGCGACCCTCCTGACCCCCTCGCGACCGGGTTCGCCCACCCGCCCGATACGGCCCGGCCCTGGGCCTACTGGATGTGGATGGACGGGAACCTGGACCGAAAGGGGATCACGGCCGATCTCGAATCGATGCGCGCCTCGGGACTCGGAGGCGTTATCATCTGCGAGGTCAACGTCGGCGTTCCCCGCGGCCCGGTCGAGTTCATGAGCCCCGAGTGGCGCGGCCTGTTCAAGCACGTGGTCCGCGAGGCCGAGCGCCTCGGCCTCGAGGTCACGCTCAATGCCGGGCCGGGCTGGACGGGTTCGGGCGGCCCGTGGATCAAGCCCGAAGAGTCCATGCAGCACATTGTCGCCGCAGCGGTCGAGATCGAGGGGCCGTCGCGATTCGACGCCAAGCTCCCCAGGCCGGCGCGCCGGCCGGCTTTCTTCGGCGAGGGCGGTCTTCCGGCGGAGTTCAAGAAGACCATGGATGCCTTCTATCGCGACGTGGCCGTGCTGGCCTTTCCGACGCCGGCCAAAGGCCCTCTCATTTCCGATATCGACGAGAAGGCCCTCTACGTGCGGGCCCCCTATTCCTCGCAGCCGGGAGTCAAGCCTTTCCTGCCGGCCCCGGCCGCGTTCCCCGGCCTCCCCGCGGGAGCGGCGATCGACCCCGCCCGCATCGTCGACCTCACGGACAAGATGACGCCCGAAGGCCGGCTCGCCTGGGACGTTCCCCCGGGCCGCTGGACGGTCCTCCGCTTCGGCCGGACGACGACCGGCGCAAACACGCGCCCCGCCCCGGTCCCCGGCCTCGGCCTCGAGTGCGACAAGCTCGACGCGGCCGCCTTTGACGCCCAATATGACGCCTTCGTCGGGGCGCTCCTCCGCGAGATCGGCCCGCGCCGGACCGACGGACAGGCCGGCTGGACGACGCTCCACATCGACAGCTGGGAGATGGGGGCCCAGAACTGGACCGGCGCCTTCCGCGAGGAATTCCTGCGGCGCCGCGGCTACGATCTTCTTCCGTTCCTTCCCGCCGTCACCGGACGGCCGGTCGGGAGCCTCGAGACGTCCGAGCGCTTTCTCTGGGACCTGAGGCAGACGGCCAATGAGCTCGTCCTCGAAAATCATGCCCTTCGCATCAAGGAGCGGGGCCGCCGGGACGGCTTCCGGCTGTCTATCGAGCCCTACGACATGACGCCGTGCGCCGACATGACCCTGGGGACGGCCGCGGACGTTCCGATGGGCGAGTTCTGGCTCTATGGATACAACACGGCCCACAGCGTCGTCGAAGCGGCCGGGATCGCGCACACGAACGGTCGGGCCGTCGTCGCCGCCGAATCGTTCACCTCGGACGACCGGGAGGCCTGGCAGGCGCACCCGGCTTCGATGAAGGCCCTGGGCGACTGGGCCTTCTCGGCCGGCGTCAACCGCATCGTCTTCCACCGCTCCCAGCATCAGGCCGGGCTCCAGGCTCGGCCGGGGATGACGATGGGCCCCTACGGGGTCCATTGGGAGAGGACGCAGACCTGGTGGGACCTCGTTCCCGCCTATCACGCCTATCTCTCCCGCTGCCAGTTCCTGCTGCGCCGGGGGCTCCCTGTCGCCGACGTGTGCTTCCTCGTCGCCGAGGGAGCGCCGCACGTCTTCCGGCCGCCCGCTTCGGCGCTCCGCGGCGATCCGCCCGGGCCGGGCGGGGCCGCCTTCGACGGCTGTCCGCCGGAGACCCTGCTCGCGGCCGCGTCCGTCAAGGACGGCCGGATCGTTTTCCCGGACGGCATGAGCTATCGCGTGCTCGTGCTCCCTGAGAGGGAGACGATGACGCCCGCTCTCCTTACGAAGGTCCGGGACCTCGTCGCCGCCGGCGCGACCGTCATCGGGCCGCGGCCGCGCAAGTCGCCGTCCTTGGCTGGATATCCCGGATGCGACGCGGAGGTTGAGCAACTGGCCTCCGAGGTCTGGGGCGATTGCGACGGGGTTAAAGTCACGGAACATTCGTTCGGCCAAGGCCGCGTCGTCTGGGTCCGTGCCGCGGCGCGCGCCGGGTCGAGCGGGCCGTCGAATAATAACGTTAGAGGCGCGGCTCCCACCCCCGCCGCGGCGTCAGGCTCGACGGGCGATGCTCCGGTCAGTCCGGCCTTAGCGGCCGGCGAGACCTGGAACGTTGGCGCCCCGCCTCTCAACGAACCCGAGCAATATGGCGATTTCGCCGTCGTCTCCGCGGTGCTCGAGGGAATGGCGGTCGCCCCCGACTTCTCCTCGGATGTCCCTTTGCGTTGGATCCATCGCCGGGAGGGTGGGACGGATATCTATTTCGTGGCCAATCCCGAGCCGCGGGCTCTCGATGCGACCGCGATCTTCCGGGTGAGCGGCAAGAGGCCGGAGCTTTGGGACGCGCTCGACGGGACAAGTCGCGACCTGGCTAACTTTGCCGCCTCCGACGCGCGCACGTCCGTTCCCCTGCGGTTCGAGCCCCACCAGTCGTTTTTTGTCGTCTTCCGCGAAGCCGCGGCGCCCGCCTCGGCGTCCGGTCCGGGCGCCCGCATCCCGTCCGGACTTCCCGGCCTTCGAGGAGATCGCCGCTATCGACGGTCCGTGGGAGGTCGCTTTCGACCCGAAATGGGGCGGGCCGGAAAAGATCGTCTTCGGATCCCTCGACGATTGGAGCCGCAGGCCCGAGGACGGGATCAAGTACTATTCCGGAACGGCCACCTACAGCAGGACGTTCGACTCGCCTTCGGCCGTCGCGGGCTCCACCGCCAAGAACGGGCGGCTCTGGCTCGACCTGGGAACGGTCAAGAACATCGCCGGCGTCCGGCTCAACGGCCGCGACCTCGGCGTCGTCTGGTGCGATCCCTGGCGCGTCGATATCTCGGAGGCGGTCAAACCCCACGGGAACCGCCTGGAGATCAGGGTGGCCAACCTCTGGCCCAACCGTCTCATCGGCGACGAGCGCGAGCCTCCCGACGCCGAGTACGCGCGGGGCGGCAACCTGGCCCGCTGGCCGGATTGGCTCCTGAAGGGCGGGCCGCGGCCGTTTCCCGGCCGCCTGACCTTCTCGACCTGGAAGCACTACGACAAGGACTCGCCCCTTCTCCCCTCCGGTCTCCTCGGTCCGGTGAAATTGCTGAGCAGTCATTCGGTCGAGCATTGACGGCATCTCGAGATGGGGCATAGAATCCACTCGGAGAGACCTTAGATGTTGGGAGTTCTCGGGGCATTCGGACTGGCGGCGGCGACGGGCCTCAACGCCTATCTGCCGCTGCTCATCGTCGGCCTCCTGGCCCGCTACACGGACCTCATCGCCCTCGAGGCGCCCTGGAGCGCGCTCGCCCATCCGGTCGTGCTTATCGTTATTGGCGTCCTGCTCCTCGTCGAGTTCACGGTCGACAAGATCCCGGCGGTCGACACCGTCAACGACGTCATCCAGACGGTCTTCCGGCCGGCCGCCGGGGCGATCCTCTTCGCGGCAAGCGGCAGCGTCATCAGCAACGTCAGCCCGGTCCTGGCCATGGTCTGCGGGCTGCTCATCGCCGGAGGCGTCCACACGGCCAAGGCCGTCGCCCGCCCGGCCGTGACGGCGGGCACGCTGGGGGCGGGGAATCCCGTTGTCAGTCTGGCCGAGGACGCCGTATCGGGCGTGACGACGCTCGTGGCGATCGTGGCGCCGATTCTGCTGGGGCTGCTCCTCCTGCTGGCCGTCTGGCTGTTCATCCGCTGGCACGGGCGCAGACACTCTCGGGATTAGGGGGAGTTTCTCCAGTCCAGACCTCTCCGTGCGAGGGGACCGCCTGCTGTCTGCCCGAGCGGCGGGAGGGAAGACCGGTCCTGCTAGGCTCTTCTCTTGATGAGATGATAGATAAAGAGCAGGATGAGCGCGCCGACGACGGCGCCGATGAAGCCGGCGGCCTGGCCGGGCTGATAGATGCCGGCCAGCTGTCCGAGATACGTCGCGACGAACGCCCCGGCGATGCCCAGGATGATGGTCAGGATCCAGCCCATGTTATCCCGGCCGGGATAGATGAGCTTGGCGATAATACCGACGACCAAACCCACAAGAATCGTCCAGAGGATGTGCATTCGAACCCTCCGTTTCACATTTATCTTATCCGACACGCTCGACGCCCGTCAACGTCCCTCCGTCCGGCGCCGTTTCCTCCGGGCACCCGGCCTTTGACTCCGGGGGGTCAGCGTCTCCCGTCTGTCAGGCGGCGGAGCCGGGACAGGAAGAGGAAGGCGACTGCGTTGAGCCCGGCCGCGGCCAGGGCGACCGCCGCGAAACCCAGCCCGTAAAGCAACGGGGAGGCCAGCGACCCGAAGGCCCGGCCGACCGAGAACGAGGCGGCGTAGAACGCGAGAAGCGTGGCCCGCGATTGAGGGAGGATCTCGCTCATGACCGGGAGCATGCTGACGACGGTGTACTCGAACGTGAGGTAGAACAAGGCCAACCCGACGAGCGCCGTCCCCATCGTCCTCCCGGCCAAGGGAAGGACAAGGGCGGCCAGGGTGTTGGCCGCGAGCCCGATCATCAGGGCCCTCGTCTTGCCGAGGCGGTCGACTGTGGCCACGACGAGGCTTTCGCCGCCGAACTCGGCGATGCCGATGGCCGCGGCCGTCGCGCCCAGGGCGGCGAGCTTGAGCCCGAACGAATCCTCGAGCCAGACGCCGAAGACGAAGTTGACGAGCTCGTTGGACATGCTCACGGCCAGGATCATAGCGATCCCGGACAGGGCCGCCGGCGAGCGGAAGACGGCCCTGTAGCTGGCCCTGTGCCCCGCGCCTGCGGACCGAGCCGCATCCGCTCCGGCGTTCCCGTCCGGGGTCGAGGCCCGACCCGCCGGAAGCGCCCTGATGACGATGAAACCGGCCAACGCCAGCACGGCCAGAGCGAGGAACGGCGACCTCCAGCCGAAGCGGGCGATCAGGAACCCGGCTGCCGGAACGCCGAGGATAAAGGCCAGGGACCAGCTGAGCTCGGTCAGGGCCAGGGCGCGGCCGCGCCTCTCGTAAGGGACGATGTCGCTCAGGTGGGCCAGGATGGACGGGTCGATGACGTACTTGCCCATGGTCATCAGGACCAGGGCGACCGTGAAGAGCAGGAAGGTCGGCCCCCCAAAGGCCAGGAAGGCCCCGGCCGCGAACAGGCCCAGGCCGAGGGACAGGCCGAACCGGCGGCCGTGGCGGTCCGTGAACGGCGCGAGCAGCGGCCCGAGAGCGCCCGACGCGGACCGGGCGGAAAGGGCGAGCGCCATCGTCCCGAGGTCGACCCCGAAGGCCCGGGCGAAGACCGGCAGAAAGGGATAGACCATGCGGTAGGCCGTGTTGGAGGCGGCCCGGGCCCCGATGAAGAACGCGAGGTTCGAAGGGAGCCGTTTCAGGCGACGGCCGCTTTCTTCTTGCCGAAGCGCAGCTTCATGGTCAGGATCTTGTCCGTGGAGAAGATCCGGGCGGCGAAGATGGTCAAAACGACGAAGACCACGAACATGTACGCAAGCCCCCCCGCGATCATCCCGTAATGGCCGAGGTACAGATTTTGGGAGACCAGGAACGGGTGCGAGAAGGGGATGGCCAGGATGAAGATCTTGACCGGCAGCGAGACCGTATTGATGTCGGCGAACAGGGAGATGAAGTAGGGGATCATGACCATGAACATCAGCGGCATGATCATGGTCTGGGCGCTGCGGAAGTCCTCGGCCAGCACCCCGAGGATCATGGCCAGGGCCAGGGCGACCAGGATGGCCAGGAAGAGGGACAGGCCGAGGATGACGTAGCCCGAAGTGCTGAAATAGAGGCCCAGCTGGCGCATCATCGCGCCGCCGCCCGCCTGGGCGCCGGCCTTGGCGGCTTCCTCGCCGATCCCGCCGATGAAGCCCTGGAAGCCGAACATGTAGACGCCCGCCGAGATCAGCCCGACGAGCCCGGCCGCGAGCATCTTGGCCGTGATGATCGACGTCCGCTTGATCGGAACGGTGAGGAGCGTCTCCAGGGTCTTGTTCTGCTTTTCCATGGCCACGGCCGAGATGACCATCTGGGACGAGTAGATGACGATCATCATCAGGACGACGGGGATGAGCAGGGACTGCTGCGAGATCAGCCCGGCGACTTGTTGGGCCGACCCCTCGGCTATGCGGTCCCTGACGACCACGAAGTCTTTGCTCTTGATCGGGTTCTTGAGGCTCTGCGGATCGAATTCCGGGAGCTTGTCCTTGAGAAAATTATTGGACAGAACATTGTTCAGCGCGGAGATGACCCCGCCCACGACGATCTGGCCCCGGGCGCCGATGAGCGAAAACGTCCTCATGAACGAATAGGTCTCGATCTCGCTCGGCTTGAGCTCGGTCAGGGAATCGCCGAAGCCCTTCGGGATGACGAGGAGGAGCTTCGAGTCCCCGGCCTTGGCCGCCTCGATCGCCTGTTCCTTGGTCTTCCCCGACTGATCGACGATCTTGAATCGGGCCGATTCGAGGCCCTTGAGGAGCGCCTGCGAGCCCGCCGAGCCGTCCTCGTCGAGCGCCGAGATCGTCTGGACGCCGATGGCCTTCTGGACCTCTTTCCTGCTGACCTGGCCGATGAAGTTGAACAGGACGATGGTGAAGGCGAGCGAGACGATGAGCTGCTTCGTGACCAGCTCTTTGATCTCTTTCTTGAGAAGGTTGGTGAATCTCTTCATCGGACGGAACTCCTGAAGACTTCTTCCAGGTTCTTGGCGTTGTGCTTGTCCTTGAGCTCCTGGGGCGTCCCGGAGTCGAGGATGCGGCCCTTGTCGATGAGCGCGACCCTGTCGGACAGGAACTCGATCTCGAGCATGTTGTGGGAGGAGAGAAGGACCGAGGTGCCCTCCTTGACGTAGCGGCGGACGATCTCCCGGACCTCCAGGGCGTTGAGGACGTCCAGGCCCGAGGTCGGCTCGTCGAGGATGGCCAGGACGGGCTTGGTCATCAGGGCCCGGGCCAGAAGGAGCTTCCGGGTCATGCCCTTGCTGTAGGTGCCGACCTTGGTCTTCAGCCGGTCGCCGAGCTCGGTGATGGCCACGGCCCGGTCGACGATCTCCTTCTCCTCCGCCGGCGTCCGGGCGTAGAAGTTGGCCATGAAGTGGAGGTAATCCAGGCCTTTCATGTCCTTGTAGGCGCCGGCCTCCTCCGGGAGGTAGCTGATCTTCTCCCGGACGAAATCGGGCTCCTTACAGAGGTCCTGGTCGAGGAACGTGATGTCGCCGGACGGACGCCGTCAGGAGCGTGGCGACGATGCGGAGCGTCGTCGTCTTGCCGGCCCCGTTCGGGCCGATCAGGGCGAAGACCTCTCCGGCGCGGACCTCGAAGTCGATGCCGGCCAGGGCCATTTGAGCGCCGTAGGATTTTTTCAATCCCCGGACGGTCAGGACGTTAGGCATGGGCGACTCCCTTGGGTGGCTTGAAAATAACGGGCTTATTCTAGTGGATACGGATAGAGATGTAAACCGTTCACGGAAGCCCGGGGCCCCGGGCTTTCCCGTCTTACTCGATGTTGATGTCCTCTTTGTAATCCACCGAGACGCGTCCCCGGGAGCCCCGCCGGGTCTTGAGCAGGGCGATGGCTCTAAGGAAGGTCTTGTTGCGGCGCTTCCAGGTGCGATCGAGCTTGCGGGCGTAGTGGGCGATGGCGACGGCGATCCATTGGCCGGCGAGGAGCTTGCGGGCCTCCTGCCTCAGCGAGTAGAACTTGCGGTGGGCGAAGCTCTGGGCCTTCTGGAGGTCGGGAAGCGAGAAGCGGGCCGGCTGGAAGACGGCGTGGTGGGCGTCGTAAAGGGCCCAGTCGTGGAAGCGGATGCGGTTCTCGGCGGCGATGCGGTCGTAAAAAGCCGATCCGGGCAGCGGCGTCAGGATGAGGAACTGGGTCGAGGTCAGGCGGGCCCGCTTGGCCCAGCGGACCGTCTTGCGCACCGACTTCCAATCGTCTTGGTCGAAGCCGAGGACGAACATGCCGTGGATATGGACATGATGGCGGCGGAAGACCTTGACCGCCCGGCCGATCTCCTCGACGGTCTGCTTCTTCTTCATGTCCTCGAGCGCGTCGGGGTTGACAGACTCGAAACCGATGTAGACGGTGTGGCAGCCGGCCTTCTTCATGAGGGCGACGAGCCCCGGGTCGCGGGCGACGTCGGCCCGGACCTGCGTTGTCCATGTGATTTCGAGCTTCTCCCGGATCATGGCCTCGCAGAGCTCGCGCGTCCGCTGCGGGTCGGCGGCGAAGTTGTCGTCGTAGAAGAAGATCAGGGTCTTCCGGCCTTTGTAGAGACGGAGCTCCTCGATGATGTTCGCTGTCGAGCGGAAGCGGTATTTCCGGCCGAACATGCCGGTCACGGAACAGAACGAGCAGTCGAAGGGGCACCCCCGCGAGGTCAGGACGGGGATCGACGACATATGCTTCAGTCCCTTCGCGTCAGGGCGGAGAAGCGAAAAATCGGGGAAGGGGATGCGGTCGAGGTCCGCGGCCCGCGGCGCCATCGGATTGTGGACGGCCGCCCCGGTCTCGTCCTTATAGGAGAGGTTGGGAACTTCGGCGTATCTGGCCCCCTTCTCGCGGGCGTCGATGAAGGCCGCGAGCGCCGCTTCGCCCTCGCCCCGGAAGACGAAATCGGCGTGCTCCAGGGCTTCCTCGGTCAGGTAGGTCACGTGGGGGCCGCCCATCAGGACCGGGATGCCCATGGACCGGACCCGGTCGGCGATGGCGTAAGCGCGCGGTGCCGTCGAAGTGATGGTCGAGATGCCGACGAGGTCGGCCGAGGCGACGATGTCGAAATCGACCTTGCGGAAATCCTCGACGAAGAGCTCGACCTCCCAGCCGCGCTTCCGCATCATCGTTCCCAGGATGAGCGTCCCCAACCGGGGCAGGGGAAATTGTGAGAAGATGTGAAGGTTCGGGGCCTTCGGTTCGATGAAGACGATCTTAGCCATGGCTCGCCTCCGTGGCGGCCTTCACGCGTTTCCGATTCTTGGCTTGGAGAGCGAGGATATCCTTCTTCTTCTTCTTGAGCAGGTCCTGCCAGCGCTCGACTCCCTCTTCGAGGAGCTTCATCTTGTCGAACAGGGCCCGGAGGGCCTCGAGCATGGCGGCGAGCCTCTTCTCGACTTCTACCGGCGTGAAGGAGTCGGGATCGGCTTCGATGGCCAGGAGCGTCCGGACGTCGTCGGAAACGGCCTTGATCTCCTCGAGCGTGTAGCCGAAAAGCTGCAGGTCGCGGATGAGCTGGCAGAGAAAGACGTAAGACTCGGAGTAGAGCCGGAAGCCGCCTTCCGTCCGCATGTCGGGCTCGATGATGCCCTTGTCCTCCCAATGCTTGATCGTCCGCGGGCTGACGCCGGAGCGCTCGGCCAGGTTCCCGACGGTGAGAAAGCTGTCCTTGTGCGCGGTGTGCCGGCGGCCGTGGCCGTCACGGGGCAGGCCGACTTTCTTGATGATCTTGAGGATCTCCTCGGTGCCGTAGCCGAGGTCGGCCAGCCTCTTGATATGGGCGACGCGATCGAGGCCGGCGGCGGCGAACAGGGGCACCTTGCCATCGGTGAAGCCGGCCGGCTTGAGAAGCTTGACCTTCGTCCATTCGGCCAGGCTCTCCGAAGCGACGCCGGATTCGCGGGCCAGGTCATCGAGGGATAGGACGTCTTTGTTCATCATACTGTACCTATGCGTTTAATTATTAATAAATATTAATATAACCTATACGTACACGAATATATTTTATAGAGAGCCGCGTGTCAAGCGGTTTCGGGGGACCCTGCGTTTTGTAGGGCAAATCAACACAGAAGGCCCAATAGACGCTCAATGACGGTCGTTTCGAGGGCCATGAGATCCGTAGCGCTGGCCAAGGACCGCCGAACGGGAGACCGCCACCGCGCGGGCAAGAGTCCAGCCGGCGAATGCGGGACCGGCCAGAAGAAGCCGGCGGAGGTCACCGCTGAGAAACAACCAGTGTCGTGAACGTATGCCCAAGCGATCCCGACGCGCGTTCCTGGGCATAAAAATGGAGATAATAGGTGCCGGGCGCGATGCCGGCCGTGGGAAGCTCCACGGTCAGGATCTCCAGCGGTCCCTTTCGGACTCTGTCCATACGGCCAATGGCGATCGGCGCGCGCTCGCCTGTCGCCGAGTTGACGAGATTCGCGGACAGCGACAGCTCAGGTTGTCCACCGCCGGCGACGGCACAGGGGATAACGACTTGGATACTCGTCGCCGTCGCCGGCAATTCCCCAAGGACAGGAGAAAAGAGCGAGCTATCGTAGGGGTAGATGTCTGCCCAGGGGAATTCGGCCTTGGTCTTCTTGGACCCCGCGCAAAGGAGCGAGCCGCCCGTCCGGGCTTCGAGCACCAAGGGAGTGCCAAGCTGCAGACCGGTGATCTGAGGTTTGATGATCCTTGCTTTCGTCGACGCGACGGCGCTCATGCCCGAATCCATGTCCCGTATGACCAGGCGGCAGAGGTAATCGCCGGCTTTGAGGATCGTGCCAGCTGCGAAAGTCATGTCGTGCCCGCGAAGCGACGCCGGATCGGTCTCCTCCCTGACCATATCGCTGATCTCACCCTTCCCGTCGAAAAAGATAGCGATGAACTCGACCCGCTTTCCTGAGAGCTTTGCCGTGATTTCTCTGGGGACCTTGGCCAGGACGGCGAGGCGCGTGATCCCTTCTGCGGCCGACGCTCAGGGCGATCATCGGGACATAGGCTGGCATCCGGGAGAACGCTCTCTCGTTGAGGGCCAGATCGAACAAATGAAGTTGTTTCTCGAGGTCGCTGTATTCGCTGAACGGCTTGGGATTGAAGTAACCGGCCTGGGCCCGGACCTCGCAGCCCTTGCGCTTGACCTCGACCTTGACCTCATGGAACTTTCCGTCCCATTGTTCGTTGACGGGGTAGCCGAGAACGTAATAGGTCCCGGTCATGGCCTGGACCTGATCGATTGTCGACGGCCTGTTGCACGCGAGCATACGTCCCGGGCCTGCTCTCTCCAGCAAGAAGCCCAAGGACCAAGGAGAAGGAAAGCAGAGCGATGACCTGTCTTCGGAAGAGCCCCGCTCCTCTGGGGCCGCCAGTTCGATCGCTGTGGCCTGTCCGCATGGCCCGGATTCCCCTTAAGCTCCCTTCCGCTGTCCCGGAACGGTCAGGATCGTGAACGTATGGCCAAGGGAACCGGCGGCCCGATCCTGTGCGTAGAAATGGAGATAATATGTACCGGGCGCGATGCCTGCGGTCGGGATCTCCAAGGTCAAAATGTCCAGCGGTCCCTTTCGGACCCTGTCCATGCGGCCAATGGCGATCGGTGTGCGCTCGCCCGTCGCCGAGTTGACGAGATTCGCGGACAGCGATAGCTCAGGTTGTCCACCGCCGGCGACGGCACAGGGGATAACGACATAGATACTCGTCGCCGTCGCCGGCAATCCCCCAAGGACTGGCGAAAAGAGCGAGCTGTCGTAGGGGTAAATATCGGCCCACGGAAACGTCCCTTTAGCCTTCTTGGAGCCAGCGCATAGGAACGAGCCGCCTGTCCGGGCTTCGAGCACCAAGGGGGTGCCGAACTCGCAGCCCTGTGACCTGCGGCTTGCCGATCCTTGCCTTGGCCGAGGCCACCGCGCTCAGACCGGTGTCCATATCGCGGATGACCAGTCGGCACGAGTAATCGCCGGGCTTGAGGGTCGCGCCTGCGGCAAACGACATATCGCGGCCCCGGAGGGACGCCGGATCGACCTGCTCTCTCACCACGTCGCTGATCTCGCCATTAGCGTCGAAGAAGATGGCCACGAACTCGACCCGGCTTCCCGCGAGCTTATCTGTGATTTCAACCGGGATTTTGGCCAGGACGGCGAGGCGCGTGATCCCCTCCGCCGCTATGGTCAGGGCCGTCATAGGGACCGAGACGGGCAGCCGCGAAAACGCTCTCTCGTTGAGGGCCAGATCGAACAGATGAAGTTGTTTCTCGAGGTCGCTGTATTCGCTGAACGGCTTGGGATTGAAGTAACCGGCCTGGGCCCGGACCTCGCAGCCCTTGCGCTTGACCTCGACCTTGACCTCATGGAACTTTCCGTCCCATTGTTCGTTGACGGGGTAGCCGAGAACGTAATAGGTCCCGGTCATGGCCTGGACCTGATCGAAGTTCTTTTCGTACCGGTCGATATTCGAGAAGTACTCGCCCCCGGTCGCCTTGGCGAGCTGGTTGAGAGTCTCAGCGCCAGTGATCCGGTTACTCTTGTACATGCTATTGGCTTCGAATGCGCTCGTCGGGGAAAAGGCCCCGGACCTGTTCCCCGATTCAAGAGTTTGGCTTTCCCGCTCGAACATGGATGTCTTCATGGCCGATTCTCGAGTATCGAAGACGAAGAACGAGCAGCCCGCAGCTGCGAATTCCTTGTTCATCTCTTCCGCCTGAGAACGGAGGACAGGGTCGCCCGTTTCGAAAAGGGCCCCGCTTCCCGCCTGCCAGCGGCCGGTATTTGAGTCCCGATTGCCCATGGGGGTTCCTGCCTGATTCCCGTAAAGCAGCGAGGCCGGGACGCCGCTCGAGAACAGGATGAACTGTTTCTGTCCGGGGACAATGCGTAACGCCTTGGCCAAAGTCGACATCCCCAAGAGGAACCTCTGGGCGATCTGTTTGGACTCCCAGCGCTTGACGTTCGTTTCACGGACTTCTTGACTATCCTCCTTCCCGCCGCCCTGAGAATTCTCCCAGGTCCTGAGCCCCTCGGTGGCCTGCTGCCAGTATTGTTCCTCGACCTCGTCGGCCCGGCCCACGATCTCCTTTTGCCCCACATCTTCGATCGCTTTTTGGACCTTCGCGTGGTCGGTGGTCAGGTATTCGTTAACGACAAAACCCTTGAGCATCGAATAGGAGACGAGCGCGACCTCGTCGCCGGTGGCCACGTCCGTGCTCAGAAAATGGAGAGCGGCCCTCCTGGCTTTAGTGATCCCCCGGGGATTGTTATAGGCAAAATCGAAATAGAAGAAAAATTTGCGGTTCTCCTCGCGGCTGACCGACGGAGCGGGCTCGCCTTTCTTGGCTGGCGGCGGAGGAGGCGTCTCGGCTGGGGCCTCGGCAGGGGCAGCTTGCAGCACGCGCCTTTCAAAGTCCGTGACCGTCATCGGCTGGCCGTTGTCGATGACCGTGAAATCGCTCACGGCGAGGTCCGGCACGGGGTTGCCCTTCTTGTCGGTGACGTAGACGTGGATGAGCTTGAGGACGACGGATACGTCATATTGAAGGGACCGCGCCGGAGCCTTCAGCTCCTGAGGGGAGGCGGGAGACATGCTCAGCGCGGCGATTACGAGCCCGCTCAAGAGAACGAGGGCTGGATGCACTTTAACGCCCTATCGTCAGCGGGGCGTGAGTACTGACCACCTGTCCCGCGATCCTGTTGCCCACGTGGATGTACAAGAGGTAACTGCCGTCCGGCACGCCGGCGAGAGAGATCTCCGCTTTCTGCACTTGGATGATCCCGTGCGGTGTCGACTCCAGTAATTCGAGCGGCACAGCCAGATTCTCCCCGGTACTCGAATTCACCAGGTTCGCCTTGAATGTGAGGTCGGAAAGGGCGAAACCCGGGGCTGAGTACGGTAGAATCACGCCCAGCTTTTCGGCGCTCACGACCTCCCCGCCGATGACGGGAGAATGGGACGCCCCGTCATAGGAATAGAGCTCTCGCCACGACGGGACCTCCGCAGATCCTCTGACCACTCCCTCGAGATGGAGGACGCCGCCGCCCTCGACGAGAAGCAGGAGTGAGAACAGGGACAGCGCTTGCCCGTTCGATGGGCGGGTAAAGACCGAAGCCGAAGCAACCGCGCTCTGCCCCGTGTCCAGGTCCCGGATGACGATCCGGCACTTCGTTTGACCGGGCCGGGCCTGCGCCCCGGCGCTGAACAGCAGTTCCTTGCCTCGATAATCGGCATTAGCGACGGCGATCCGCTGCAGGCTCACCAGGTTATCCTGAGCATCAAAGAAAATGGCTAGGATCTCGGCCGTCTTTCCCCCGAGCTGGGCCCAGGTTTCCTCCGGGATCAAGGCCAGAGCCCTCACCCTCGCCCCTTGACCCGCGCCGTAGGACATGGCCGAGATCTGAAGCGGCTTCGGCGTCTGGAATTCCGACCGCTCGTTCAGGGCCAGGTCGAAGAGTTGGATGTTCTTCTCGAGATCCGTGTATTCCCGATAGGGCTTGGGATTGAAGTAACCGGGCTGCGTCCGGACCTGGCAGCCCGGCCGCTTGACTTCGATCTTGATGTCGTGAAACTTCCCGTCCGCGGCTGTGGAAATCGTATACCCCAGGACGTAATAGGCACCCGTTACGGCCGAGACCTCCTCGAGGCTCTTCTCGTGGAGGATGATGTTCGAGTAGTATTTTCCGCCCGTCTGTTTCGACAGGCTCTTCAGCGAGTCCATCCCCGTCGTCTTATCGTCGCGGAAGATCTTGCCGTCCGCTCCCAACGTCCCTCCCCCGGCGAGAGTGTTCATCTTATCCAATTCGAAAAGCGCCGGGATCTTTGACGATTCACGGGTGTCGAAAGCATAGATCGAGCAGTCCGAAGCACCGAACTCTTTGAACAGAGCCTCCTGCAAAGGTCTCAATTCGTAGTTCCCGACCAGGAAGGTCGATCCCCGCTGCGGCGAGGAGCCCCCCATGCCGTCTCGCGAAATACCGGGCCCACTGCCGCTTTCGATCGAGCCGCCTGCGTTGCGGCTGGCGTTGACGAGAGAGCTCGGGATGCCGTTCGAAAAGAACAAGACACTCTTTTGCCCCTGGACGAGCCGGAGGGCCTGGGCCAGGCGGGTCAGGGCCCGGAAATAATTCCCGGCCTGATGGATTGAATCCAGGCGCGCCATTTCGATATCGCTAAGCCCAAGCCTGGGAGCCGCCCCGCCAAGCGCTGGATTCTCGATCTGAAGCCAGTACTGCTGCTCGATCTCGTCCGCCCGTCCGGCGATGTTCTTAGCGCTGATCTTCGCGAGTGCGGCCCTGACCTTGTCATGGTCCCGGGTGAGGAACTCATGGATCTTCAAACCCTTCAGCATCGAATAGGAGATGAAGGCGAGCTCATCTTCGGGCTGGACTTCCGTGTCGAGGAAATGCCGGACGGCATCCATGCTCGCTTTGATTCCGCTGGCCGTGTTGAAGGCAAAATCGAACAGGATGACGAACTTCCGATTCAGGGCCGGAGTTCCGACCGGCTCCAGCGCAGGCTTCGCTTCGCGGGCGGGGTTTTCGACTCCGGTCGGCGCCGCGGCGAGGTCGTGCCGTTCGAACTCTGTGATCGCGACGCGCCTGCCGCTGTCGGTCAGCGCGAATTCGTCCTGTGTCAGGTCCCGGACTGGCTTCCCGCTCTTGTCCGTGACGTAAACCTGGATGAGCTTGAGGACGACGGAGACCTCGTACTGGAGAGGCTTCTCCAGGACCTGCCGTGCTTGGACGGCCGGGAGAGGCGTGCCGTCCGCATTCGCGAGCATCCAGGATCCGAGAAGGCTCAGAACAGGTAGCGCCATCCCGAAAACGTAGAGGCCGAGGATCAAGGGCTTCTTGATCATGACGGTTCCCGGCCCTGATAGTAGCACCAATCATGCCAAAAGGCACGCCTGGAGAAGCGGTTCCTTCCCTTCGAGATCGTCCCCCCTCGAGGACGGTGCGCGGATAACAAGGACGCTTTGATCTCTCGCCGGCATCTCGGGCCGGGGATGTATTGACCCGGCCTGCCCTCTCCTATAGAGTGGGGCGAAACCGGGCGAAATGAAGAAAGCGGACGAGCTCGTTTTCGATTATCTGGTCGTCGGGTCGGGCTTCGGCGGCAGCGTCGCCGCCATGCGCCTGGCCCAGAAGGGCTATACGGTCGGCGTCGTCGAGGCCGGGAAGCGCTGGCACGCCGACGAATTCCCCCGCCGGAACTGGAACCTGCGCAAATTCCTCTGGCTGCCTTCGCTCGGCCTCTACGGCACCTGGCGCTTGCGCCTCCTCAACGGGGCCTTCATCCTGGCGGGTTCCGGGGTCGGCGGCGGGAGCCTCAATTACGCCAACACGCTTTATGTCCCGCCCGACGTCTTCTTCGAGCGGCCGAGCGTCCGCCGGCTCGGCGGGAAAGACGAGCTCCTTCCTTATTATGACCTGGCCGGCCGCATGCTCGGCGTCGTTCGCAATCCCATCGAGACCGCTCAGGACGTCCTGATGAAAGAGACGGCGGCCGAGATCGGGCGCGAAGCGACCTACCGGTTGGCGAATGTCGCGGTCTATTTCGGGAAGGAAGGGGAGCCGGCCGCGGACCCCTATTTCGAAGGCGAGGGCCCCGACCGCATCGGCTGCGAGCTCTGCGGCGAGTGCATGACCGGCTGTCGCAAAGACGCCAAGAACAGCTTGGACAAGAACTATCTTTACTTCGCCGAGAAGTTCGGCGCCCGGATCTTCGCCGAGAACCGCGTCGTCGATATCGGGCCGCTCTCGCCCGACGGGAGCGAAGGCTACCGCGTCCGGACCAGGAAAACGACGGGGCTCCTGCGCGGCCGGAGAGGCCTGACCTTCCGGGCGAAAGGGCTCGTCGTCGCCGCCGGCACGCTGGGCACGAACACGCTTCTCCTCGATATGAAGAACAAAGGCCGCCTGCCGGGACTGCCCTCCCACGTCGGACGGTACACTCGGACCAACAGCGAAACACTCCTCGGGGTGCGGTCGCTGGCCGCCGGCGCGGATTTCACCCGCGGCGTGGCCATCACCTCGAGCGTCTATCCTGATGACGACACGCACATCGAGCCGGTGCGCTTCGGCCGAGGACACGACGTCATGTCCCCTCTCGTCGCGGCCCTGACGGACGGCGGAAAGAAGACGCCGCGGATCCTTCGCTGGGCCGGGAACGAGCTGCGCCACCCGGTCCGAAATCTCCGACTGCGCAAGCCCTCCGGTTGGGCCAAGGAGGCGATCATCCTGCTGGTCATGCAGAGCGTCGACAATTATTTTCACCTCAAACGGCGCCGACCGTGGTTCTTTCCCTTTGCCAGCTTCCTCGCATCCGAACCGGGCACGGACCGCCGGAACCCGGCCTGGATCCCGGCCGGGAACGATTTCGGCCGGAGGATAGCCCGTCGGATCGACGGCATCGCGGCCAACGTCGTCACCGAGGTCACGGTGAATGCGCCCATCACGGCGCACATCCTCGGGGGGTGTTCGTTCGGTCCAACCGCGGAAGAAGGCGTCATCGACGAGCGGAACAGGGTCAAAGGCTACGCCGGTATGATCATCTGCGATGGCTCCCAGGTCCCGGAGAACCTCGGGGTCAATCCGGCCCTCTCCATTACGGCCTTCGCGGAACGGGCGATGTCATTCGTCCCGCCGAAAAGGCCCGTGCGCTACTTGGCCGCCGAAAAAGCCTGGGGGTTGGACGGCCTGCTCACGCGGTCTTCCGCTCCTTCTCGATCTCCTCTTCCGCTCTCTTCATGAGGGACGCCGCCACATTCGTGTTCAGGTCCGGCCAGCGGATAGTCTTGATCTGTCTCGAGATGGCCTGTGAGTCCGTGATAGGCGGAGGGTAGGGCCTGCGGCCCGCCGCCCAGGCGCTCCACTCGTCCAGGACATCCTCGAGGGACCGGAGGGCGAGCTCCGACGCTTGGATGGACCGGCCAGCCGCCGCGGCAAAGCCTCCCGTCTCGCCGTCGAGTCTCGAGAATAGTCCCTCGATCTCAGCGGATGGGGCGCTCTTGACGTAGTCCCTGCGGAAGCCCCCCGCGAGATCCTGCACGCGCCGGGCCGATTGCCACACCTCGCGCATCCTGAGCCGGAGGAGGGCGGCGTAAGCGCCGGCTTGCGCCCGCGCCTTCTCGAACCTTGCTTGGTCGGGACCGGGTCGGAGGCTCGGTCTTTTCCTGAGGCCCTCGAGCTCCCTGAGCAGCCCCTCGATCTGAACCCACTGACCGGCGATGTCGCCCGAGGCCCAGCGGCAATACGCCGCGTGGTAGCCGGTCTCGGCCATGAAAGCCCGCAGCTCGTCCCATTGAACCTCCCGCCGGCCGGTGTTGAACTCGGCTTGGACCCGGGCGACGAGAGCGTCATCCATCCCGGCGTGCATGCCCTCGTGCATGAGCCCGCCGGCGATCATGTGGTAGTCTTCCTCGCGCAGCTCCTCGAGCAGCCGAAGATAGAGGGATCCGCCCAGTGCCTTGCGGAGCCCGCGGTTCGCTTCCTCATTGCGGAAATAGGGCTCGAGGCCGCCGATCTTCTCCCGGAAGTCGGTCGCCTCCCGGCGGTCCGTCGCCGCAAGCATCCGGCCGTAGTCTTCGACGACGGCGCCTGGCGCGAACGTTCGCCGGTTCCCGACGCAGAGCGCCAGGTAGGCCGATTCGTGGACCTCCATGAAGAGCCGGCCGTCCGCGTCGAAGCCGTGGGTCATGAAGTGGGCCCCCGGCCGGACGTAGTAGGTGTCCTGAGGGAAGTAGCGCCGGGCCCGCTCCCAGGCGCCGCCGTAGCCCGAAGCTCTCCATTCCGAGGCCGGAAAGCCGTCACGCATGGAGTAGAACCTCGAGTCGAGCACGGTCTGAACGACCTGCCGCGCGGGGTCGGTCGAGGGGATGTCCTTGAATAGGGTCCTCTCCGGCGCGGGGCCGCCGCGACCGGAGGCGGCCGCGAGCGCCAAAAAGAGCAGCAGAAGAAACGCCCCCGCCCTGCAGACGCAGGGCTTCATGGGACCCTCGGGAGGCTTATCCGGCCCTGATGATCGACCCCGGTCGGGGTCTCGGGCCGGAGGGAAATGAACGGATTCGTCCGCGGACGGCCTCAGGACGTTTCCTGTTCGGGATCGTCCGGGTTGGGCGGGGCTGCCGGCGCTTCGTCGGAAGAGAACACTTCGGGTTCCCCCTCGGGGTTGGCCAGCTTGGCCAGCTTCCGCTGCCGCTTTTCTTCCTGTTTCTTCAGGCGTCTCAGCTCTTTGGTTCTTTTTTCGCTCTTGAAAGCTCTGTTACCTCTAGCCACCAGACCTCCTTGTTCCGGATTCGACCTTATCATACAGAGAAATCCCCGGACGTTCAAGCCTCCCGGGGGCGCGAGCGTCCGGCGCGCGCCGCTTTCGCCCGGCTCGCTCACTTTGATATAATCCGCTCATGACCGAACTCCAAGGGACCGATCTCCTTTTCCGCCGCTGGGACGCCGCGCCGACGCAGGCCTCGCCCAAAGCCGTCTTTCTCCTCGTCCACGGGCTCGGGGCCCACACGGCCCGCTGGGATTTTCTGGCCTGTCATCTCGCCGCCAACGGCTACGCGTCTTACGCCGTCGAGCTCCGCGGCTTTGGCCGGACCCCGGAACGCCCGCGCGGCCACGTCGATTCGTTCAAGGTCTGGGACCGGGACATCCTCTCGCTGCGCGAGACGATCGGCCGGGACTTCCCGGGAAAGAAGGTCTTTCTGCTCGGGGAGAGCATGGGCGGGCTCATCGCCTACGATCTGGCCGGCCGCAACCCCGGTCTCTTCGCCGGGGCTATCCTCATCGCCCCGGCGTTCAAGAACGGCATGAAGTTCCGTTTGAGCGACTACATCAAGCTTGTCCTCTTCCTGCCGTTCAATCCGAAGCTTTTGATCAACGTCCCCTTCACCTCGACGATGGCCACCCGCGACCCGGAGTACGCCGCGGTCATGGACGCGAATCCCGACGAGCTCCGCGTCGCCAGCCTGAAGCTCCTGGCGGCTTTCCTTCCGGTCCAAGGCAGGGCCGGGCGGCTGGCCAGGAAGATCGAGGTCCCATCGCTGTTCCTGATCCCCGGCGTCGACCATCTCGTCGACGAGCGCGCCGGGCACAGGCTTTTCGGGAAGCTCGCCGCGGCCGACAAAACGCTCCTCGAGTACCCGGAGATGTTCCACGCCCTCTCGATCGACCTCGGCCGCGAAAAGGTCTTCTGCGACATCCTGGATTGGACAGCCAAGCGGGTTTGACGTGAGCCACATCCTGGCCGTCGATCAGGGCACGACCGGAAGCCGGGCCATCGTCTTCGACCGGCGCGGCCGGGCCGTCTCCTCGGCCTACGAGGAGTTCCCGCAATACTTCCCCCGGCCCGGCTGGGTCGAGCACGACCCGGAGGAGATCTGGCGGAGCGTCTATCGCACTATCCAGAGAGTCCTGGCCGCGGTCCCCGGGCGGTCCATCGCCGCCGTCGGCATCACCAACCAGCGGGAGACGACCGTCATTTGGGACCGGCGATCGGGCCGGCCCGTGGCCAACGCGATCGTCTGGCAGTGTCGCCGCACCTCCGGCCGCTGCCGCGAGCTCGCCGCGGAGCCGGGGATGGGGCCGCTCATACGGAAAAAAACGGGGCTTCCGATCGACGCCTATTTCTCGGCGACCAAGGCCGAATGGGTCCTCGCCCGCGGCGGCCTTCGCGAACGGGCCAAGCGGGGGCGCCTGAGCTTCGGCACGACCGACACCTGGGTCCTGTCCAAGCTCACCGGCGGCGCGAGCCACGCGACCGACCCGACCAACGCCTCGCGGACGATGCTCTTCAACATCCGCCGGCTCGATTGGGACGACGACCTTCTCGAGCTCTTCGGCGTCCCCGCCGCGATGCTGCCGCGGGTCCTGCCGTCGTCGGGCGAGTTCGGCCGGACGGTCCGGCTGGGCCGCCTTCCGGCCGGCATCCCGGTCATGGGCATCGCCGGGGACCAGCAGGCGGCCCTTTTCGGTCAGGCCGGGTTTAAGCCGGGCGCGATCAAGAACACCTACGGGACCGGCTCGTTCATCCTGCTCAACACAGGCCGGGAGCTCGTCGAATCCCGACACGGCCTCATCACGACCGTCGCCTGCGGCCCGGGCGGCAAGGCCGTCTATGCCCTCGAAGGGTCCGTGTTCGTGGCCGGCGCGGCCATCCAGTGGCTCCGCGACCAGCTCGGCCTTCTCGGCGCGGCCGCGGAGTCGGAAGCGGCGGCCCGGGCCGTCGCGGACAGCGCCGGGGTCTATTTCGTCCCGGCCTTCGTCGGGCTCGGGGCGCCGTACTGGGACGCGGAGGCGCGCGGAACGATCGTCGGGCTGACGCGCGGCGCCGGCCGCAACCATCTGGTCCGGGCGGCCGTCGAGGCCATGGCCTATTCGACCCGCGACGTTCTCGAGACCATGCGCAGGGATTCGGGTCTCCGGATGAGGGAGCTCCGCGTCGACGGAGGCGCCTCGGCCAACGATTTCCTCTGCCAGTTTCAGGCCGACATCCTGGGCGTGCCGGTCGTGCGCCCGAAGGCGGTCGAGACGACCTCGCTCGGGGCCGCCTATCTCGCGGGCCTCGGCGCGGGATTCTGGGATTCGACGGCGGCGATCGAGCGGCTGGCCGTCGACGAGCGGAAGTTCACGCCGGCCATGACCCGGGGCCAGGCCGACAAGCTCTATGCGGGCTGGCAGGCCGCCGTCCGCAAAGCCCGTGCCGTCTGATGGGAAATATCCCCTCTTCGGCTTCGCTCGGATATCGCCCCCTGCCCCCGCCGGCGGGAAGCGGACTCTGGGGAGCGACCCGGCAGAAGTCCGGCGGAGCGACTCGGAGCCGTACTTCTGCGAGATATCTAAAAACAGCATTCTTCTTAGATATTTATCAGAATCGCGGCCTCGAGTGCTCGGCTGCGATTCTGCAGGTCGCTTCGAAGACTCCGCTTCCCGCCGTACATCCATCGCCGCCGCGCGGGGATGTTTCCAAGGAGGACTGCGGACTTTGGATGAAGGAGAAGAAATCAATGAGAAACAGGAACCGATTGATTATCTCTTCCACCATGCTCATCAGCATCATCATTGTCGTCGGGGTTTCGATCCTGTCAGCCGCGGACACGTGGCGGGCGGATTGGCCCGTGATCAAGACCTACGACCGCGACCATGTCGAGAAGATCGCGCTGCCCCTCGGCGGCATCGGCACAGGCACGGTCTCGCTCGGCGGCCGCGGCAACCTCATCGACTGGGAGATCATGAATCGCCCGGCCAAGGGCTATACCCCGTACGGCGGCCAGCAGACGGGACCGTTCTTTGCCCTTCATGTCGCCTCCGGGGACGTTTCGTTCACCAGGGCCATCGAAGGCCCGCTGCCGCTCTCCGTCTACGAGGCCTCGCACGGCTCGACGGCCATCAACCACGGCCTGCCGCGCTTCCGGGACGTGTCCTTCGCGGCCGCCTATCCGCTCGGCCAGGTCCTTCTCTCCGACCCGGATTCTCCGGTCGACGTTCGCCTCGAGGCCTTCAATCCCCTGATCCCGGGCGACGCCGACGCGAGCGGCCTGCCCGTGGCCATGTTCCGCTTCGTCCTCATCAACAAGACGGGAAGGCCTCTCCGCGCTGCGGTCTGCGGGACGCTGCCCAATTTCATCGGGGCCGACGGCTCCGGCACGACTCGGGACTGGAAGAACGACCCCGTCACCTCGGGACCCAAGAAAAACCGGAACGAGTTCCGCTCGACCGCCGGCCTGCGCGGGCTCATCATGTCTTCGGACGGCGTCGATCCGAAGCACGAAGCCTGGGGAACGATCGCCCTCGCCGCGGCGGCCGGAACGCGGGGAACGAGCCGGACCACTTGGGTCGCGGCCGGGTGGGGGACGCCGCTTCTCGATTTCTGGGACGATTTCTCGGCCGACGGCGCCCTCGATCCCAGGCCGGCCACTTCCGAGGACATGCCCTTCGGCTCGCTCACCGTCGAGGTCGACGTTCCCCCGAACGGCACCTCCGAGGCGACATTCTTCCTGGCCTGGCACTTCCCCAACCGCGTCACCTGGTCGCCCAAGGGAACGCCCGACGACGTCATCGGCAACTACTACACGACCCGCTGGCCCGACGCCTGGGCCGCGGCCGAGGATTTCGCCGCCCGGGCGAAGGGGCTCGAGGCCCGGACGGCCGAGTTCGTCCGTGCCTTCGCCGGAAGCACCCTCCCGGCCGAGGTCAAAGAGGCCGCCCTCTTCAATCTCAGCACGCTCCGGACGCAAACGTGCTTCCGGACGCCTGATGGCCGGTTCTTCGGCTTCGAGGGCTCGAGCAACACCTCCGGATGCTGTTGGGGCTCCTGCACCCACGTTTGGAACTACGAGCAGGCGACGGCGTTTCTTTTCGGCGCCCTTGCCCGGTCCATGCGCGAGACGGAATTTCTCCACGCGACGGACGACCAGGGCCTGATGAGCTTCCGCGTCCGCCTGCCGATCGACCGGGCCCGCGAGTTCGGCAAAGCCGCGGCCGACGGCCAGATGGGCTCGATCATGAGGGTTTTCCGGGAATGGAGGATGTCGGGCGACGACGCCTGGCTCGCCCGGCTCTGGCCCGGGGTCAAACGGGCCCTCTCGTTCGCCTGGATCAACGGCGGCTGGGACGCCAACCGCGACGGCGTCATGGAAGGCTGCCAGCACAACACCATGGACGTCGAATACTACGGTCCGAACCCGCAGATGGAGCTCTGGTACCTGGGAGCGCTGCGGGCCGCCGGAGAGATGGCCGGCCGGGTCGGGGACAAGGCGTTCGCCAAGCTCTGCCGGGACCTTTTCGCCCGGGGCCGGGCCTGGACGGACGCGAACCTCTGGAACGGCGAATACTATGAGCATCATGTCCAAGCGCCGAAGAGCGTCGAGGACGTCGCCCCGAGCCTGCGGCTCGACATGGGCGCCAAGGACATCACCGAGCCGGACTATCAGCTGGCCCGGGGTTGCCTCGTCGATCAGCTCGTCGGCCAGTACATGGCCCACGTCTGCGGCCTGGGCTATCTCGTCGACCCGGCCCACGTCAAGACGACCCTCCAGAGCATCCTCAAATACAACACCCAGGCGGGGTTCTTCGATCATTTCAATTGCCTGCGGTCGTTCGTGCTGGGCGACGAGACGGCCCTCCTCATGGCCAGCTATCCGAAGGGCCGGCCGCGGAATCCTTTCCCGTATTTCACCGAAGTCATGACCGGGTTCGAATACACCGCCGCCGTCGGGCTGCTTTATGAAGGCGACGTCGCGAGCGGGCTCAAGGTCATCCGCGACGTCCGGGACCGCTACGACGGGAAGAAGCGCAGCCCCTTCGACGAGGCCGAGTGCGGCCACCATTATGCCCGGGCCATGGCCAGCTGGGCGGCGGTCCCGGCGCTTTCCGGCTTCTCCTGGGACGGCCGGGAGAAGGCCATGACCTTCGGCGCGAACGAAGGGACCTACTTCTGGTCGAACGGCGATGCCTGGGGCACCTGCCGGGTCGGGCCGGGCGGCAAGACGGCCGAGCTCCAGGTCCTCCATGGCGGTCTCTCCCTGAAGTCCTTCAGGCTCGGGAATGGCGCTCCCAAGACATTCAAGCAGGCCAGGGCCGTCAAAACAGGGGAGACGGTCCGGATCGACTTTTAGCGGCGGGGAGTGAAACAACCGTCCCCCCGGTTCGTATTACAGGGCGTACGAATCAACCGCTGAGGAGTCAGACACTATGAAGAAAACGACCCTATTGATTGCGGCCCTTCTGGTGATCGCCCTGTTCTGGGCCGTCCCGGCCTTCCCGGGCACGATCCCCGCGTCCGTCGTCCCCGACGGCGCTCGTTGGGTCGCCCACCTGGACATGGAGAAGTTCGTCGCCACGAGCCTCTACGGCTATCTCGACAAGGGCGGCCAATTCGAGATCAAGAGCCGCGATATCAACCGCTGGCTGAAGATCGATTTCCCCAAGGATGTCACCGGTGTCACCGTGTTCGGGTTCGAGCCCGGCGCCAAGGGGCAGGCGGTCGTCGCCGTCGCGGGCAAGTTCGACAAGGCCCAGCTGCTGGCGCTGCTCGAGCTCAATGAGGACCACACGGAAAAGCCTTATGGCTCGTACACGGTTTATTCGACCGGTGACGACGGGTTCGGCGCGTTCGTCAACGACGGCCTCATCGTCCTTTCCGAGAGCGCCGAGGCCATCGAGAAGGTCCTGGACACGGCGGCCGGAAAGACGAAGAATTTCGCCGCCTCCCCGCTGAGCGCGTCCCTCAAGGACGTTTCGGCGGGCGCCTTCCTGAGCGGCGTATTGCCCGACCTCTCCCGACTGAGCGGGATGAACAGCCAGTCCAAGATCCTCGAGAAGGCCAGCGGCCTGTTCTTTCTGGCCCAGGAGAAGCAGGACGTCCTTCAGATCCGACTTCAAGTGACCGCCGACTCCCCGGAGAATGCCAAGAACATGTTCGACATGGTCCAGGGCATTATCGCCATGGGCAAGCTCGGCGGGAACGAGGGCGATATGGCCAAGATCGCCTCCCTTATCGACGGCCTTAAGGTCAACCTTGACGGCAAGGTCCTCAAGCTCGACTTCGAGCGCCCGTCGAGAGATATTGCGGACCTCGTTTCGAAGGGACACGGGCTCAGCGGGCTCCTCGACTGAGCCCACCCGAAAGACTCGGAGAGAATGACCGATCACGATCCGACCGCAGAGAAGACCGACGAGGATCTGGCCCGCGAGGCGCGGGCCGGCTCGCGCCGGTCTTTCGAAGAGCTGGCGAGCCGCTACAAGCGCCGGCTCTTTGTCTATCTGCGGCCCCGCCTCGGCAGCGACGAGGACGCCGAGGACATGGTCCAGGACACGTTCCTCAAGCTATACAGGAACATCGGAAGCTACGATCCCGCCTACCGTTTCTCGACCTGGCTCTACACGTCGGCCAACCGGCTGGCCATCGATTTTTTCCGGAAGAACGCGGCCGTTCGTGAAAAGACCGCTGCGTCGTCCGATACGGATATTCCTGATCCGGCGGGCGGATCCGAGATCGATGCCGGCGCATCGGGCGTGTGGGACGCGGCCAAAACGCTCGACGCGGACAGGTACCGGGCGCTCTGGCTGCGCTACGGCGAGGACATGACCGTCGAGGAGATCGCGGCCGTACTCGGCCGGTCGCGCTTGGCCACCCGGGTGCTGCTTCATCGGGCGCGGACGAGCCTCGCCGGACGTCTCGGCCCTGACGCGGGACGGACCGCTCAGACGCGGTCCGGGATGGCGCGGCAGGCCGCCGGGGATTGAGGGAAAGGAGAGCTCAGATGTTGTGCACGCTCAGCCGTTGGATGATCTCCCGGGCGGAAGACACGGGGAAGAAGCTCCCCCGGATCGTCGAGCGACACGTCCGGCGATGCGGCGTTTGCGGCGATTTTGCCCGCTCCTCCGCGTCCTTGTCGTCGCGGCTCAGGGGCGAGCAGCCGGCATGGCTGGCCAAGGTCCCGGACTTTCCCGCGGGCCTGGAGCTCGGAAGGGACGTCGTCGCGGGCTCGGCGAGACCTCGGCGCCCCTGGCTCGCTTTCCGTCCCCTCCCCATGGCCGCCGCGGCCCTTATCGTCGTGGCCGTCGGGCTCGTCCTGTTCCGGGGCGTCCCGCGCGAGCCTGTGCCGTCCGCCGAGGACCGCGTTGCCGCTCAGGCCGCGATCAGGACGCTCACGTCCGCACCGGGAGAACTTCAAGGCGTCATCGGCGGAGCGGAATCTTCATTGGACAAGGAACGCCGGATCCTTGAACGGTCCGTCGTCTCGGCGGTCGATTACCTTCAAGCCCGTTTGAACATCAAGATCGAGCGGAAGGCCGCGCCGAAGTCGCTCTAAGGGCCCTTTTTCGCCGGATTTACAGGCGCTGGCGCGTCGGCCGGAAATCCCAGGTCATCTGGAACATGATCTGCCGCAAAAGATCGTTCAGGGCGGCATTCTTGTCCCGGACGGCGAAGACCGGGATGCCGTTGTCCATCCCGACCGAGCCGACGGTCCCTTGCCGGGTGGCGGAGTTCGTCCACAAGGTCGCCCCGTTCGACGTGGACACGAGCCGGACCTTGATGGCCATATCCATGGCCGCCCGGGCGAACAGCGTCCTGGTCAGCGGGGCAGCCAGGTCGATCTGGGGCTTGACCTTCGTCACCGCGATCTCGCCGATGAAGATCGCGTCGACGCCATGCTTCTGGCCGATGGCCAGGACCGTCTCGCGATCGAACGCGGTCTTGCCGAAGTCCGCCAGGACCCTATCGGCGGGGCCGAGCTCGACCACAGGCACGCGCTGGGCCGCGGTGACCTCCTCGAGGAAGCTCTGGGTGGCCGCGACGTCAAGATCGCCCTTGGCATCCGGGGCCTTGAAGGTGACCAGCCCGATCGTTCCGAGCGCGCCGAAGTCGACCGCCGGCGGGACGACGGTGTAATGGGCGGCGCAGCCGGCGACGGCCGCGGCGAGGATCAGTATGAATGCCAAGTGCTTGATTCTCATGGGCAATCTCCTTCAAGACCGGGCTCAGCCCGTGCCTACAGTTCATTTAGTCGGACGAGCCCTGAGCATGCCGGAAATGGGAAAATGGGGACGGCAGAATGGGGACGTGTCTGTCTGTCAAAAGAACGACGAAACAGTTCATAAACGCACTGAAACGTTCCTAATTTTCCTCTATCCCCTACTTGACCAAATGGAACGCCGTCTGGCGGCCGGACAGGAAGAACGCCCGCTCGCCGTCGAAGAGGATGTCCTGCTCGAGGGGCACCCGGAAATCGACGCCCCATTCGGGGACGGGTCCGGTGACGCTCATCTCGGCCGTGAAGGCGCTCATGGGAACGAGCTTGACGTCGCCGCGGCCGACGTTGTTGACCTGCTCCCAGGGCAGGCCGATGAGCGGCCCGGGCTCGTGAAGGAAGAGCCCGAGCGAGTGGGAGTAGATTCGCGGCCCGGGGATGCCCATCACACGGGCCTTCGCGAGCATGTTCCCGAGAAGCTGGTTCCCGGTGAGCCCGGCCTTGAACTCACCGCAATAGACGTCCTGGAGACGGTTGGCCTCGGCCATCAACTTCTTAAACGTCTCCGGCGCGTCCGTTTCGCCGGGCCGGAGGACATAGGCCATCTCCTGATGGTCGCTGTTCCAGCGCATGTACTTGAGCCCGACGTCGCAGTGCAGGAGATCGCCCGGGCGGATGATCTTGTCGTCCTTGCCCCACTTCTCCACGTCCCTCGGCGAGCGGCCGCGGATCGAGACGAAGGGGCTGAAAGACACCTTGAGGCCGAGGTCGGCGACCCGCTGCCAATAATACCAGCGCAGGTCTTCGGCCGTCGTCTGGCCGACCGTTAGGACCTTCGGCGAGAACATGTCGGCGATGATCGAGCGCGACAGGGCGGCGGCCCGTTCCATGACTTCGATCTCTTCGTCGGTGAGCGTCTCCGCCCAGAGCGTCACCAGGGGCTCGGCCGACTGGAGGCGCGGCGCGTATTTCGTTCCGACGGCCTCGACGATCCTTTTCTTCAGGACCGACGTCAGTCCCGCCGGCCACCCACTGGCCTTCCCCCTCGTTGAGACCGATCTTCTTCGGGTCGCGCTCGCGGACGACCCGGCCGAAGGCCTCCCATTGGCCTTCGCCCTTTTTCGTATCGAAGGCCGCGGCGTCCCAAGCGTTCTTGAACAGGCCTTGCGTGTCGGTCCGCGAGACGTTCAGCCGCTCGACGCCCTTGGCCGGCCCCTGATCAAAAAAGACCAGGATCTGGGTGATGGGATTCCAGTTCTCGTAGGGGATCATGGTCTCGAAGACCGGGTCGAGATCGTCTTCGTTGCAGGCGACGATCCACATGTCGAAGCCGGTCTCGCGCATCATCCGGGGGACGAGCGTGTCGAGGCGTTTGGCCGTGATCCTCTGGACGAGCGCCGCCCGATCGCGGATCGGCAGCACGGACGGCGCACCGCCGTGCTGGGCCGGCGCGGGAGACGGCAACGATGCGACCAGTGCGCATCCGATGACGACAGCGAGAACGGCTTTCTTGACCATGGATTTCCTCCGCACTTCCGAACTATCGTCTTTCTATCACCGCGGGACATTTGCCGTCAACAGGAACCATTGCTCGTGGGGGTGCGTATAAAGGGAGAGTCAGGCGTCCGCGTTGATTTCGAACGGGCGTTCTGCCAGAATGGCTGGCTGATCCTCTTTACCGGAGGTACGTTCACGTGACCATTCGCCGCATCCCCCCTGTCCTCGCGTTGATCCTCGTCTGTTTCGCTGTCGGCCCCCTGGCCGCGGCCGACCTCACCTTCGACCGCTATCACCGGCCCGAGGAGATCGCCGCCGCCCTGCAGGACCTGGCCCGGGCCAACCCCGGCTTCGCCAAGGTCCATATCCTGGCCAAGAGCCCCGGCGGCCGCGACCTCGCCATGCTCGAGGTCGGTCCTGAGACGGCGAAAGCCGCCAAGAGCCTGCCGGCCGTCTTCGTCGCGGCCGACATGGACGGGACCGTGCCCCTCTCCGGCGAGGCCGCGCTCTGGCTGGCCAAGTCCCTTTGCGCCAAGGCCGACCTGCGCGCCGACCGGACCTGGTACATCCTGGCCTGCGGCAATCCGGACGCCTCGGCGCGGTATTTCGATAAGCCCCAGTTCCGCGACGGCCGCAACGCCCGTCCGAAGAATGACGACCAGGACGACGCGATCGACGAGGACGGCCCCGACGACCTCGACGGCGACGGCGTCATCACCCAGATGCGGGCCAAAGACCCCGAGGGCATTTGGATCGCCGTCCCCGGCGAGCCGCGCCTGATGAAGAAGGCCGACGGCACCAAGGGCGAGAAGGGCCTGTGGAAGCTCTATTCGGAGGGCCTCGACAACGACCGCGACGGCCAGTTCAACGAGGACGGGCCCGGCGGCGTCGCTCTCGGCACGGCTTTCCCGCATCTTTATAAATATCACGGCCCGGACGCCGGCCCCTGGCCCGGGAGCGAGCCGGAGACGTTCGCCCTGCTCAAGTTCTTCGACACTCACCGCGAGATCGGTCTCGCCTTCGTCTTCGGCGAATCGAACTACTGCCTCAATCCGCCGCGCGCCGGCCGCAAAGGCGACGCTGATTTCAACCAGATCAAGGTCCCCGAGCGGGTGGCCGGCTTCATCAACGCCGACCCCACCCGGACCTACACCATGGCCGAGATCATCGAGCTGGTCAAGCCGCTCGTCCCGCCGGGCATGGAGGTCACGGAAGGCCTGGTCGCCGGGTTCCTGGAGCTCGGGGCCGTCGTCAATCCCCTCGAGGACGACCTCAAGTTCTACAAGGAGCTGTCCGAGAAGTACAAGGAATTCCTCAAGGCCGCCAAGCTCGACGGCAAGCGCCTCGAACCCGCCCCCGACAAGGACGGCTCATTCGAGCTTTATGCCTATTACCATCTCGGCCTGCCCTCTTTCGCCATGGACTTCTGGACCCTGCCCGAGGTCAAGGAAGAGAAGCCGGCCGACGAGATGACGCCCGAGAAGCTCGAAAAGATGACCAACGACGAGTTCATCGCCCTGGGCGAAGAGAAGATCGACGCCTTCCTCAAAGCGTCCGGCGCTCCCGACCAGTTCAAGGCCAAGCAGGTTATCGAGGCGCTCAAGGGCGGACAGATGTCCACGAAACAGATGGCCGAGATGATGAAGCAGATGCCCAAGAAGCCGAGCGAGGAAGGCGCCGACCCGAAAGAGAAAGCCCTTCTCGCCTGGAGCGACAAGGAGCTCGGCGGCCAGGGCTTCGTCGCCTGGAAGCCGTTCAAGCACCCGGTCCTCGGGGACGTCGAGATCGGCGGCGCGCTGCCCTACACCGATAACACTCCGCCGGCCAGGATGATCGACGGCCTCCTCACGGGCCAGGTCCCCTGGGTCTTCGAAGTGTCCAAGAAGATGGCCCGGATCGGGATCGCCGATGCGAAGGTCAAGAAGCTCGGCGCCGGCGTCTACGAGATCAAGACGTGGATCGAGAACACGGGCGCCCTGCCGTACCCGACGGCCATGGCCGGGCGCAACCAGCACGTCCTCCCGGTCATCGTCACCCTCGGCGGTCAGGGGTTCGAGATCGTCCAGGGGAAGAAACGCAGCCTCGTCCAGACGGTCCCGGCCCGGGGCTCCCAGCCCGTGACCTGGATCATCCGGGCGGTCAAACCCGTCAAGCTCGAGATCAAAGCGGAGACACAGAACGCCTGGGGTGATTCCCGGACGGTCGACCTGGGAGGTGCCAAGTGAAAAAGCTCGCCGGTTCCGTGCTGCTGATCATGCTCCTCGCCTCGGCCCTGCCGGCGCAAAAAGCCGAGATCACGGTCCCCCTGAGGTTCGACCAGTACTATACGCTCGACCAGGTCTATGAAGCCCTGCGGGCCCTGAACAAGGCCTATCCCCAGCTGACGACGCTCGAGACGGTCGGCAAGAGCGAGGAAGGCCGGCCCCTCATGGCCATGACCGTGAACAACCCCAAGACCGGCGCCGCCCTCGGCAAGCCGGCCCTCTACGTCGACGGCAACATGCACGGCAACGAGATCCAGGGCGGCGACATCTCGCTCTACCTCCTCGATTATCTTCTCGGCGGCCACGGCAAGAACCCCGAGATCACGGCCCTCGTCGACAAGATCTGCATTTACGTCGTGCCGGTCGTCAACGTCGACGGCCGCTTCCATTTCATGGCCGACGCCAACAGCCCCAACACCAACCGCAGCCTGCGCATCCCCACCGACGACGACCGGGACGGGCTCGTCGACGAGGACGGGCCCGACGATCTCGACGGCGACGGCAACATCTGCACGATGCGGAAGAAGGACCCGTTCGGACAATTCAAGACCGACCCCGAAGACCCCCGCCTGATGGTCCGCATCAAGCCGGGGGAGAAGGGCGAATGGACGATGCTCGGCGACGAAGGCATCGACAATGACGGCGACGGCCAGGTCAACGAGGACGGCGAGGGCTACGTCGATCCCAACCGGAACTGGGGCTTCGACTGGGCGCCGCCCTACGTCCAGGGCGGCTCCGGCGAGTTCCCCTTCTCCGGGGTCGGGCTCAAGGCCCTGGCCGAATGGACGATGACCAAGACCAACATCGTCTTCGCCTGGTCCTATCACAACAACGGCGGCATGCTCCTGCGCGGCCCGAGCCGCAAGGGCCTCGGCGAATACCCCCAGCAGGACGTCGCGGTTTACGACTATCTCGGCAAGCAGGGCGAGCGCATCATCCCCGGCTACCGCTACATGATCTCCTGGAAAGACCTGTACACGACCTACGGCGACTCCGGCGAATGGATGACCCAGACGATGGGCGCCTACTTCTACTGTGCCGAGGTCTTCCAGGGCGCGTCCGAGGCCTTCAAGGGCGTCTCCGAGCGGAACGAGCCCGGCTCGCCCCGCGAGGAGGCCGTGCGCGACGTCTTCTCGGAGGACGTCTCCGAGCGCGAGCGCATCAAGTTCAACGACAACGTCGTTTCGGGCGAGCTCTACAAGCCCTGGAAGCCGTTCAAGCACTCCGAATACGGCGACGTCGAGATCGGCGGCTGGGTCAAGCTGAGCTCACGGCTGGGCGCGCCCTTCATGATCAAGGACCTCGTCCACCGCAACGCCATGGCCGCCCTGTTCACGGCCAAGCACCTGCCCGAGGTCTCGCTCGAGGTCCTCGAGGTCAAGCCGCTCGGCGGGAACCTGTACCGCGTCCGCACGCGCCTGTCCAATCCCAAGGCCATCCCGACCATGAGCTACCTCGCCCAGAAGGTCAACCTCTATCCCAAGGACACGCTCACGGTGGGCGGCGCCGGCGCCAAGGTCGTCGCCGGCGGGCTTCTCGTCGACCCCTACCGCGACCAGGCCGCCTATAAGAAGGACCGCCCGGAGATCCAGTTCCTGGCCGTCCCGGGCTTCGGCAAGGTCGAACACCAGTTCCTGGTCGAGGGCAAGGGCGAGATCACGCTCCGCTACGCCTCGCGGCACGGCGGCAAGCTCACGAAGACGGTCAAGCTCGATTGATCCCGGCCGGACGTCCGGGCCGGATCGCGGAAAAGAAACGGCTCTGCCGGAGGAGGTGAATATGCTCAGACGCTACCAGATCGAGAATTCGAAGATCGTCGAGTCCGCCAGCGAAAAGGCCCCGATCCTCCTCTACGTCAATCCCGACGACGCCGAGAAGCGCCTCCTCGTCGATACGTATCAGATCGACGAGCACACCCTCAATTCCGCCCTCGACCCCGACGAGCAGGCCCGCCTCGAATGCGAGCCGGGCCACGTCGCCTTCATCTACAAGCGCCCGAAGAATTACTCCGGCGACCAGCTCCTGTTCAAGGCCGCGACCATGGGTGTCTTCTACTTCGGCGAGACCCTCATCCTCGTCTCGGCCGAAGACACGGCGGTGTTCGAAGGCAAACAGCTGGCCAAGGTCGGCAGCCTGTCCGAGATCGTCATCCGGCTCATCTACCGGGCCATCTTCCACTTCATGGAGCACCTCAAGATCATCAACCAGATCGCCGACGACGTCGAACAGAAGATCAATAAGGCCATGGAGAACAAGTTCCTCATCAACCTCTTCGCCCTCCAGAAGAGCCTGGTCTATTACCAGAACGCCGTCAATTCGAACGGCGTCCTCATCGAGAAGATCCGGCACAACGCCTGCAAGTTCAACTTCACGCAGGCGGAAATGGAGCTGCTGGACGACATCGCCATCGAGAACAGCCAGTGCTACCGCCAGGCCGAGGTCTATACGAACATCCTGGCCAGCCTGATGGACGCCCGGGCCTCCATCGTCAGCAACAACCTCAACGTCCTGATGAAGACGCTCAACATCATCACCATCTCCATCATGGTCCCGACGCTGGTGGTCTCGGTCTTCTCCATGAACGTGACGCTCCCCTTCGGCCTCCGGGAGCATCCGGCGTTCTGGATCATCCTGGGCCTCGCCGGGATCTCGGTCGGCAGCTTCCTGCTCTTCTGGAGATACAAGAAGTGGTAGGCCGCCGATCTCGCCGCGGCGGCCGGCTATTCCTCGACCGCCAGGATGTCCTTGTGGCGGACGGCCCCGATGAGCTTCCCCTTGCGATCGACAAGCGGCAGGGACCGGAAATCGTATTGGGCGAACTCGCGCGCGGCGTCCGAGGTCGTGTCCTCGGGCGACAGGCTGATGACCTGTTCCGTCATCAGGCTGCCGAGCGTGACCTCGGGCCCGGCCTTGATCAGGTCCCGGATGTCGATGACGCCTTTGAGGGTCCCGTCCGAGGCGACGACATAAACGTACATGACGATGTCGTAGCGCTTGGATTTGTCCCGGAATCTCTCCAGGGCGTCGTGCACAGTAGCTGTCTCCGGCAGGGCCAGGTACTTGTTCGTGGCAATGGACATCAGGCTGATCTCGTGCTTGTTCAGGAGCTCGTTGACCTTGGCGCTGACCTCGTGGGATAGGGCGCCCTTGAAGGCCTCGGCCTCGTGACGCGGCAGGATCTCCAGGATGTCGGCGACTTGGGCCGGCGTCATCGTGTTCAGAAGCTCGACGATCCGCTCCCTCCGGACGGACGCCACCAGCTCCCGCTGCACCCGGGGCTCGGTCTCCTCCAGGGCATCCGCGGCCGTCTCGGTATCGAGGGCGTTGAAGACGGACATCCGCTCCTCGCCGCTCAGCTCCTCGAGGATGTCGGCCAGGTCCGTCGGATGGATGTCCGCGATCCTGTCCCAGGAGATGTTCAGCTTGACATCGCCCTTGAACCGGCTGATATCCGACGGAAGCGACTGGACGTAACGCCAGGGCAGGAGCCGGGGCTCCTTGAAGCCGCCGCCGAGAAGCCGGGCCAGCCAGCCGATCCTGAGCCGGCGGAGCATCCCCAGCTTGCCGACGTCCACGTGGACGACGAACAGCCGCCCCTCCGCGTGGAGGAGATGGATGTCGTAGACGACCTCGACCGCATATTCGTCCGTGTCGATGATGCGCTTGTCGAGGATCATGTCCTTGATCAGGATCCTCTCGGGCTCGTTCTTGAACTCCTTGAGCGCCAGGCCCTCCGGGACGTCGACGACGATCTTCCGGTTGTCCATGACCTTGACGCAGCTGAACGGGACCGCCAGCGGCGGGCGGCCGAAGGTGCGGTTCACGATCAGATTGATGACCTCCGGATAGGGGACGCCGTGCCTGATCTCGAGGTCGCGCAGCCGGCCCAAAACGGCCTTGGGCTCCTGGACGACCTTGTCCCCGACGAGCTGGCTGATGAAGAAGAATTCCGCCGAACTCAGATCTTTCTCTTTGTCGTTCATGGCGCCTTCACTTGTTCACCAGGCTGATGAATTTCACGACGAGGATGCCGACCAGGAGGATGAGGTAGAGCCTGAGCATGAACAGCGCGACCCTGACGCCTCGCGTCATCTTGACCCGGGGCTGGTCGTACTTGCGGTTGATCTCCCGGATCCGGCTGAAGCGGCCCTTGAGCAGATTTTTCATTGGAAGACCCTTGGGAATAGCGCGCTGACCGCATAGAGCGTGGACAGGAGAACGACGATGACGACGATGGAGACGCTGACGATGTTCTGGGCGCGGGTGTTCCGGTATTTGCCCATGAGCTCGCCGTCGTTGAGGAGGAGGATCAAAAAGACCAGGGCGGCCGGCAGCAGGGTCACGGCGATGACCTGGACGAAGAGCGTGACCATCACCAGGGGGGCGCCCGGGATCAGGACCACCGCGCCCGCCGTCAGGACCAGCAGGAAATAGCTGCCGTAGAACCAGGGCGCGTCCTTGATCTTGTTGTTCAGGGAATGGGCCCAGCCGAAGATCTCGCCGAAGGCCCAGGAGCTCGCCAGTGAAATGCAGATGGCCCCCAGGAAGCCGGCGTCGAACAGGCCGATGGCCAGGAAGGTCCCCAGGTACTTGTTGATCCCCATCAGCGCCTGGGACGCCTGGGCGGCGCTGTCGATCTGGACGCCCTTGAGCACCGTGGCCGTGACGATGATGACGAAGCCGGCCACGAGCACGGTGCACATGGACCCGACGAACGTGTCGACCTTGCCGAACGGGATGTCCTTTTCGTCCATGCCCTTGTCGACGACGGCGCTCTGCTGGAAGAAGATCATCCAGGGCGCGATCGTCGTGCCGATGTTGGCCATCAGGAAGAAGAAGATGTTGTTGTTGAACCCGCCGGGAAAGCCGGGGACGAGGGCCCCGCGGAGGACTTCGGAAACCGTCGGGTGGACCATGAACGCGGCCGGGATATAGATCAGGTTGAGCCCGCAGAAGAACAGCGCGACCTTTTCCCACGTCCAGTAGCGGCCCTGCAGGACCATGATGCCCATGACGATGGAGACGACGATCACGGTCACGACGGGCGGGACGTGAAAGATGCTCAGGGCCGCCGTCATGCCGATGAATTCGGTGATCAGCGTCAGCCAGTCCGTCAGGACGAGGTCGGTCAGCGAGAACCAGCCCCAGAACTTGCCGAAGGTCTCGAAAATGGCCTCGGCGTGTCCCCGCTTGGTGACGGCGCCGAGGCGGACGGTCATCTCCTGGACATAGTAGGCCGCCGGGCCCAGGATGATCAGGAACCAGAGAAGGCCGTACCCGAAACGGGCGCCGGTCGCGGCGTAGGTGGTGATCCCGCCGGCGTCATTGTCGGCCACCATGACGATGATCCCCGGCCCGGCGACGGCCAGGAAAATGGACAGCCACTTAACGATGCGGCGGTAGCGGTAGAAGATCCGCGGGACGAGGCCGATGCCCCGCCTGCGGACGGCCGATGCCTCGACCGGGGCCATCGTCGGATCCTTGCATGGTTTCTTTTGCTGCGGTCCGCCGCTCGCTACCGAATATAGGCCGCGGTTCGGGGCCTGTCAATACTCCGAACGAAGCTATTTTCCAGCGCGCTTGGTGCTGACCGACAGGCCAGCCCGGCTGCCTTCGGCGAACGTCGTCTCCATGAACGGCAGCGAGAGGACGTAGTCGACGAAGCTCGCGCTGCCCCAGCCCCGCTGGCCCGGCGACACGTTGTGGGCGGTGAACACGCCGCCGATCGTCGAGCTTGGGCAGGACGGCGACGAAGTAGTTCTTGTACCAGTCCTTGTCGGCGTCGCAGAAGACGAAGTCGAACGGGCCGGGGAGGGCCGGCACGAGCTCGTGGGCGTCGGCCAGGCGGGCGTCGATGAAGGCGTCGAGCCCCGCCTCCTTGAAATTGGCCACGGCCTCGCGGTGCCGCCTCTCGTCGATGTCGATGGTGATGAGCCGGCCGCCCGTCTTGCTCAGGGCCCAGGCGATCCAGATCCCCGAGTGGCCCGTGGAGGTGCCGATCTCGAGCGCCCGGGTGTATTTGGCCTTGACGATGATGTCATAGAGGATCCTGCCGTCGGCCTCGGAGACGTTCATGTCCCGCCACTGGCCTGCGTGGCCGTCGAGAAAGGCCCGCACCCGGCTGTCGAGGTCCGGCCCGGTCTGCCCGGCCGGGGCCGCCGGGGCCACAGCGACGAAGAGGAGAACGAGCCCGGCCGCCCCGAGAAAGAATGCTCTCATGGCCACCTCCGCAGGTCGGAATGTCATTTCCCTCCATTATATCCCCCCCTGGAACAAATGCCGGATTATTGCCGGTTTCCGGGAAGAACTCGCCCTCTTCGGCGTCAAAAGACCTTATGGTATAGTAGTCTATTTAATACCCCATTCGGGGCCTCCTAACGGCCCCGTATCTCAGGAGACGCGACGATGGCAGAGAATTCGCGACCGGGCCGGGCGAGACGCTTCGCCGCGGCGTCTCTCAGTCTGACCTTTCTTCTGGCTCCACTGCTCGCCGCCCAGGACCGGCCGCTGACCCTCGACGAGGCGGTCAAGCTGGCCCTGGAGAGGAACGAGAGGGCCCTCGCCACGAGGGAGGACGTCAACGCCGCCAACGCGCGCGTCGGCCAGGCGCGGGCCTTCTTCCTCCCCACGATCACATCGACGAGCGGCTATACCCGGCGGGCTTACGAGGTCCGGCGGGTCGTCGGCGACACCGAAGTCGTCATTTCGCGGTTCAACGCCCTCGCGGAGAACCTGGCCCTCAACCTGACCCTGTTCGATGCGACCAGCATGGTCGGCCTCTCGGCCGTGCGGTCCCAGAGGAACGCCGCGGTGGCGGCCGCAGCCGAAAGCCGGAGGCAGCTGGCCTTCGAAGTCAGCCAGGCCTTTCTGTCGACCCTCGGCACTTCCCAGGTCCAGGAGGCGTCGGCCCGGCGCTTCGCTTTCGCCAAGCAGAGCCTCGAGGCGGCCAAGGCCCGTTTCGAGGCCGGACTCACCTCCGTCAACGATGTCACCCGGGCCGAGCTCGAGTACGCGACGGCCGAGGTCGGCGTCACTCAGGTCCAGGGGCAGGTCGAGACCAGCACTCTTCAGCTCGGGTATCTCCTCGATGCGCCGGACGCTGTCCGCGGCCGGCTCGTCGTGCCCGAATTCCTGATCGAGGCCGCCTCGGCCGAGGCCGCGAACACCGAGGCCCTTGTGGACGAAGCGCTGGCCCGCCGGCTTGACGTCGGGTCGCTGCGCTGGTTGGCCTCGGCCCAGCACTCCCTGGCCAAGGTGCCCATGCTCGACTGGCTGCCGACCCTCAGCGCCAGCGGCCGTTACAGCATCACGAACGAGCCCAGCTTCAATAACAGGAATTGGAACTGGACGGCCGGCGCGACGCTGAGCTGGACCCTCTTCGATGGTTGGGCCCGGTTCGACCAGCGGAAGGAGCAGAAGGCCCTGGCCAAATTGGCCGACCTCGATGTCCAGGCTGCGACCCGCCGCGTCGATGTCGAGGTCCGGCAGGCCCTCGTCTCCTTGGCCAACCAACGCGCCTCCCTCAAACAGGCCTCCGTGGCCCAGGACGTCGCCAGGAAGAATGCCACGGAGACGACCGAACTCTACCGCCAGGGCCTGGCCTCAGCCCTCCAAGTCGCCGACGCCATCGTCAGCCTCTTCGAGGCCGAGGTCGCCTTCGTCCAGGAACGCTATGGTCTGGGCGTTGCCTTCCTCAACCTGGAAGCCGCCCTGGGACTCGATCCCTTCGGGAAGGAGCCACGCACGTGATCAGCTTGAAGAATCGGAAGCTCATGGTCATCGCCGCCGCCGCGGCGTTCGTCGTCTTTGCCGGCGCCTGCAAGAAGAGCGGCGCCGGATCACCCGCCGCCAAAAAAGCACAGGGGCGGATGCAATTCCCCGTCGACGTGGAGCAGGTCAAGGCCCAGAACCTCGTTTATTCGGTCGCGGCCGTCGGCTCCGTCGAAGCCTTCGAGAAGGTCCAGGTCACGGCCCGGGTGGCCGGGGCCGTGGACCGCGTCCTCTTCAGCGAGGGCGAGTTCGCCGCGGCCGGGCAGGTCCTCGTCGAGATCGAGACCGAGCGCTACCGGCTGGCCGTCGAATCGGCCCAGGCCACGTTCGAGAAGGCCGAGGCCGGGAAGGCCGATGCCGAGGCCGGGCTGAAGCGGCGCGAAAGCGTCATCACCAAGAACCCCGGGCTCATCCCGGGCGAAGAGGTCGAAACCTGGCGGACCAAGGTCCTGACCGCGGCCTCCGAGGTCGCCCAGACGCGCTCGGCCCTCAACCAAGCCAAGCTCAACCTTCACGACGCGTTCGTCCGGGCCCCCATCTCGGGCATCATCCAGACCCGGACCGTGCAGACCGGCCAGTATGTCGAGACCGGGACCGTCCTGGCGACGCTCGTCCGGCGCGACCCGCTCCTCCTCCGGTTCCGGGTCCCCGAGCGCGATGCCGTCCGGATCAAGCCCGGCCAGGAGGCCAACTTCCGCGTCCGGGAAGACAGCCGCGAGTTCACGGCCAAGATCGTCCACGTGGCCGAATCGGCCGACGCCGCCTCGCGCCTGGTCGACATCACGGCCGACATCAACGATACGGGCGACAAGGCCCTGCGGCCCGGATCCTTCGCCGAGATCACCGTCCCCGTGGCATCGTCAACGGCGGCCCCGGTGATCCCGATCTCCGCGGTGCGGCCGACCGAGCGCGGCTTCGTCGCTTTTGTCGTCGAGGGCGACAAGGCGGTCGAGCGCATCCTGACGCTCGGCATGCGCTCGCCCGACGGGCGGGTCGAGGTCCTGTCCGGCCTCCAGGGCGGCGAGTCCCTGGTGGTGCGCGGGGGGGAGGCCCTGCAGAACGGCGTGACGGTCCGGATCGGCGCGCCGAGTCGCGGCCCCCGTCCCCGCGCCGTCGGAGAAGCCGGTCGAAGCCAAAGCCCCTCCGGCCAAGAAGTAAAGGACCGCTCCCATGAACATCACGGAAATCTGCGTCAGAAAGCCGGTCCTGGCCTGGATGCTCATGGCTGCGACGATCGTTTTCGGCGTCGTGGCCGGCGGCCGGATCGGCATCAGCCAGTTCCCGGACGTCGACTTCCCCACGATCAACGTCTCGGCCGTGTGGGAAGGCGCGGCGCCCGAGGTCATCGAGAACGAGGTCGTCGAACCCCTCGAAGAGGCCCTCATCCAGATCGAAGGCATTCGGACGATCACCTCGAGCTCCCGCATGGGCTCGGCCAACATCACCGTCGAGATCGAGCTCTCCCGGGACGTCGACCTGGCCCTCCAGGACGTCCAGGCCAAGGTTTCGCAGGCGGCCCGCAGCCTGCCCCGGGACATGGACCCGCCCGTCATCTCCAAGTCCAATCCCGAGGACCAGCCGATCATGATGGCCCGGCTGGGCGGCCCGTATCCCCAGCGCGTCCTCAGCGATTACGTCCGCTACGGCCTCAAGGAAAAGCTCCAGACGATCCCCGGCATCGGCGAGATCTCGCTCATGGGAACGCTCGAGCGCAATGTCCGCATCTGGCTCGACGCCGCCCGCCTGGACGAGAAGAGCCTGACGGTCCGCGACGTCATCTCGGCCCTCCAGCGCGAGCACATCGAGTTGCCCGCCGGCCGGCTGGAGACGCCGGGCCGCGAAGTCAACGTCCGCGTCCTGGGCGAGGCCGTGGACCTCGAGACCCTGCGCAAGATCGTCATCCGCGAGGTCAGCGGAAGTCCCATCTACCTCAGCGACGTCGGTCTGGTCGAAGACGGCTTCGAGGACGTCCGGCGCATCGCCCGGGTCGACGGCGGTCCGGCCCAGGGAATCGGCATCAAGAAGCAGCGCGGCGCCAATGCCGTGGCCGTGGCCAA
>CAVSAI010000044.1:0-37681 GCA_963725825.1 Candidatus Aminicenantota bacterium | reverse complement strand
GTCGATCCGGATTACGCCCGGAAGGTCCGCAGCCAGGACCGCGTCCGCATCATCCGGGCCCTCGAGGTCCATGTCACGACGGGGCGGCCCATCTCCGAGCATTTCCGCGAGACCCGCTCGCCCATCGCGGGCCGCACGGTCGTCCGCCTCGGCCTCAAGCTCGAACGGGAGGCCCTCTGCCGCCGCATCGACGCGCGGGTCGAGCGGATGTTCGCCCGCGGGCTCGTCGAAGAGGTCCGGAGCCTCCTGGAGCGCGGAGTGCCGGAAACGGCCCCGCCCTTCCGGGCGCTCGGATACAGCCATGTCCTCAGGCTTCTCCGCGGCGAGATCGGCCGCGAGGAGGCCGTGGCCCTGACGAAAACGGATACGCGCCAATACGCCAAGCGGCAGATGACCTGGTTCCGGAAGATGGCCGATGTGGTCTGGTTTTCCCCGGACGACGGCCCCGCCCTTGAGCAATACGCCCAAATGCGATTACAATAGGCCCCGGGATCCCATGGAACGCGCGATACTCGTCAACGTGGCCACGACCAGGACCGAAAAGGCGGAGGCCGAGGAGTCGATGGCCGAGCTGGCCGGCCTGGCCGCGGCGGCCGGGGCCGAGGTCGTCGGGAAGATCTTCCAGGTCCGGCCGCATCTCAACCCCCGCTGGCTCGTCGGCGAGGGGAAGGTCGCCGAGATCGCCAGTGAGGTCCGGGAGGCCCCGGCCGACCTGGTCATCTTCGACCACACCCTCAACGCCGCCCAGCAGAGGAACGTCGAGGACGAGATCAAGGTCAAGGCCATCGACCGGACCCAGCTCATCCTCGACATCTTCGCCCAGCGGGCCCGGACGAACGAGGGCAAGCTCCAGGTCGAGCTGGCCCAGCTGAGCTATCGCCTGCCCCGCCTGCGCGGCAAGGGGCTCAGCCTGACCCAGCAGGGAGCCGGGATCGGCACTCGCGGCCCGGGCGAAAAGAAGCTCGAGGTCGACCGCCGGCGGATCACCGACCGCATCGCCAGGATCAAGCGGGAGATCGACGCGCTGGAGAAACGGCGCTCGAGCCAGCGCGAGAGCCGCCGCAAGAGCCCCGTGCCCACGGTCTCCCTCGTCGGCTACACGAGCGCCGGCAAGTCGACCCTGTTCAACCTGCTGACCAAGGAACAGCGCTACACCTCGTCGAACCTGTTCTCGACGCTCGATCCGCTGCTGCGGCGCGTCTCCTTCCCGGACGGCGCGTACTTCTTCCTGACCGACACGGTCGGCTTCATCAAGCGGCTGCCCGTCGAGCTGGTCACCTCCTTCCGGGCGACGCTCGAGGAGGTCGGTGAGGCCGAGGTCATCTGCCACATCGTCGATGTCGCCTCGGCGTCCTCCGAACGGCAGCTCGGCGCGGTCGAGTCCGTCCTGGCCGATATCGGCATCGCCGACATCCCCGTGGTCAAGGTCCTCAACAAGATCGATCTCCTGGCCGAAAGCGAGCGGGCGCTCCTGCTGCAGAGGAACGCCGGCCCGCAGGCCCGGACGATCGCCATCTCCGCGAAGACGGGGGAAGGCCTGCCCGACCTCCTGCGCCGGCTTCGCGAGGTCCTCTTCGCGGCGTACAAGACTTACTATATCCGGGTCCCCCGGGAGGCCCGCGAGATCACGGACTCGCTGCCGCGGCGCTCGCTCGTCCTGAAGAGGCGCGAGAGCGAGCGCTTCGTCGAATTCAAGGTCATGGCCGAGCCGGCGGGGATCGTCAACTTCCTGCCCTATCTCGAGCAAGGAGCTGAGCCATGGTGAAACGGATCGCCGTCGTCGGCCTGGCCCTTTGGGGCGCCTGGTCCTGCGCCACCCTCCCCCCCGCGCCCCCGGCCTTCTTCGTCGAGGACCTCCCGGCCGAGGCGACGACCCGGCTGCGGCTGGACGACCGGATCGCTGCGAGCGACGCCTGGGACGCGCTCAAGGCGGGGCGCCCCGAGCTGGCCCGAAAATACCTGATGAAGCTCGGCACGGCCAGCCCCGTCCGCGAGGCCGGTCTGGCCTATGTGGACCTCCTCAGCGCCAACATCGCGGCCGCGGAGGCCAGATTCAAGTCCTCGATCGCGGCCACCCCCGGCATGGTCCCCTCGCACGTCGGGCTGGCCCAGATCTACGAATCGCGGCGGGAGCGGGACAAGGTTCTCGGAGAGTACCGCGAGATCCTGGCTCTCGACCCGGGCAATCGCTGGGCGGCGCCGCGCTTCGAGGCCCTCCGGGGCGAGCTCGTCAAGGAGTCCGCGGCGGCGGCCCGGACCGCGCTCGCCGCGGGCAACCGCGAGACGGCCAAGCGGGAATTCCTCAAGGTCCTGACCTACGACCCCGACTCGACGGACGCCCACCTCGAGCTGGCCCGCATCTACCGGCAGGAGAAGAACACGGCCGAAGCCCTCGTCCATTTCAAGGCGGCCATGGCATCCGGAACGAAGGACCAGGCCGTCCTGCGGGAGTACGCCGAATTCCTGGCCGAGTCCGGAGAGCTCGGACAGAGCCTCGACGTCCTGGAGAAGCTGGCGGCGGGCGCGCCGAAGGACGCGACCGTCGTCAAGCGTGTCGAGGAGCTCAAGGCCAAGCTGGGCGTCTACGAGATCCCCAGCCAATACGACGCCATCCCGGCCCTCGAAGCGATCACCCGCGAGGACCTGGCCGCCCTGATCGGGGTCGAGTTCGAAAAGGAGCTCGCCTCGCCCGGAGGACGGACCGCGATCCTGGTCGACATCGCCACGTCCTGGGCCCAGCGCTACATAGTCATGGTCACGTCTCTCGAGATCATCCGGGCCTCGGTCAACCACACCTTCCAGCCGCGGCGGATCATCAATCGGGCCGAGCTGGCCGATGCGGCTGTCCGGCTCATCGGGGTCCTTCAGGAAAAGGGGGCCCGGTTCGTGCCTCTGGTCGAGGAGCGCCGCATCCAGATCGCGGACGTGGCCCCGGACAATCCCTACTATCCGTCCATCACCAAGGCCCTCGGCTTCCAGGTCATGACGCTGACCCCGGGCCGGAAGTTCGAACCCGAGAGGACCGTGTCCGGCGAAGAGGCCAGCCGGGTCCTCGAGTTCATCCAGCGGCTGGCGAAATAGGGACGAGGCCATGGGCGACCTGAACGGATCCGCGGAACTCGTCAAGACTCCGGCCGCGGAAGAGCGCCGGTCCGAGCTCCTCACCCTGCCCAACATGCTGTCCCTGTCGAGGATCCTGCTGGCGCCGGTCTTCATCCTGATGTTGGTCCAGAGGAAGCCCTGGGCGGCCTTCGTCGTCTTCCTGGCCGCCGGCGCGACCGATGCTCTCGACGGCCTCACCGCCCGCTGGCTCAAGCTCAAATCGACCCTGGGATTGTGGCTCGACCCGCTGGGCGACAAAGTCCTGCTCACATCGGCGTTCGTCGTCCTGACCCTGCCGGCGATCGCCCAGCCCAATACGCTCCCCCTGTGGCTGACGGCGCTTTGCATCGGCCGCGACGTCGCCATCGCCTTGGGCGCCCTGATCATCATCGCCCTCCGGGGCAAGCGGACTTTCAAGCCCGTCCTCGCCGGGAAGGCCAGCACAGTCTGCCAGGTCTTCCTGATGTATTTCGTGCTCTATTTGAATGCGGTCGGCAAATCCCCCCAGTCCCTGGGCTGGCTCTATGTCCTGACGGCCCTGCTCACGGCCATGTCCTTCGTCCAGTACGGCTTCATCGGCGTCCGCATGCTCCGGGAAGGCCGGGTCCCTCCGGCCGATTGACGTTTCGACGAACTTTATTTTCCCCCGCCCGGCGTGATAAGATTCTATCTAAATATCTCTATTCAGGAGTCCCGCATGAACGCCAACGGAAACTTCGACAAGCTGGCCCGCCGGATCGAGCAATACCGCGACGAGATGGTCGATCTCCAGATGAAGCTCTGCGCCATCCCGGCGATCGCGCCCTCGAGCGGCGGGGAAGGCGAAGCCAAGAAAGCCGAGTTCCTGGTCGAATGGCTGAAGGCCAACGGATTCGTCGACATCTCGGTCGTCAAGGCGCCCGATCTCGACGCGCCTGCCTGCTACCGCCCCAACATCCTCGCCTATTACCGGGGCAAGAGCCACACCAGGACGATTTGGGTCATGACCCACATGGACGTCGTCCCGCCCGGCGAGGTGTCCCTGTGGCGGGGCGATCCCTTCAAGGCCTGGGTCGAGAAGGGACGCGTCTACGGCCGCGGCGTCGAGGACAACCAGCAGGATATGGTCGCCTCGCTCTTCGCCGTCAAGGCCCTGCGGGCCGAGGGCATCGTCCCGGCCTACGACATCGGCATCGCCCTCGTCGCCGACGAGGAGACGGGCAGCGTCAAAGGCATCGAGCATGTCATCCAGAAGCACAAATGCTTCCGCAAGCAGGACCTGATCATCGTCCCCGACGCCGGCGACGAGCACGGGACCATGATCGAGGTGGCCGAGAAGACCCTCCTCTGGCTCAAGTTCAAGACGCTCGGCAAGCAGGCCCACGGCTCGACGCCCGAAAAGGGCATCAACAGCTTCAAGGCGGCCAGCTTTTTCATCACCGCCCTGAACGATCTCTACAAGATCTACCCCGGCCGGGACCGGCTCTTCGATCCGCCCATCTCCACCTTCGAGCCGACGAAAAAAGAGGCCAACGTCCCCAACGTCAACACCATCCCCGGCGAGGACATCTTCTACATGGACATGAGGATCCTGCCGAAGGTCAAGGTCCAGGAAGTGCAAAGCACTATCCGAAAGATCGCGGCGCGGATCGAGAAGAAGTTCAAGGTCAAGATCCATATGGAGATCCAGCAGAAGGCGCCGGCCGCGCCTCCGACCCTGCCCCAGGCCCCCGTCGTCCTGGCCCTCAAGAAGGCGGTCCAGGCGGTCTATAAGAAGGACGCCAAGGCCATGGGCATCGGCGGCGGGACCGTGGCCGCCGTGTTCCGAAGGGCGGGGTTCTCCGCGGCCTGCTGGTCCAAGCTCGACGAGACCGCCCACCAGCCGAACGAATACTGCATCATCGAAAACATGGTCGGCGACGCCAAGGTCTTCGGCCACATCTTCCTGCAGGACTAGAGATCAGACGGGACGGCTCACGCCGGCCGGCTCCGAGGGGGGCTCGGGGTAGATCCTCTGCGCGCGCTGGGCGATGCGCACCGTGTTGAGGTGGATGTCGACGGTATCCTTGATCTCCAGAGAGTAGCCCCCGGCCAGGACGACGGCGACGGGGATCGCCAGGCTTCGGGCGCTCTCGATGACGAGCCTGTCCCTCTCTTTTAAACCCGCCTTGGTCAACGACAGGCCGCCGAGCTGGTCCTTTTCGTAGGGATCGGCGCCGGCGAGGTAAATGACGAGGTGCGGCCGGAACTCTCTGTAAATGTTTGGGATACGCGCTCTCAGCTCGGAAAGATACTTGGCGTCGCCGTCGCCGGCCCAGAGGCCGATGTCGACGGTGCTCTTAGGTTTCTCCGCAGGGTAGATGTCCATCTGATGGATGGACAGGGTGAAGATCTCCGGGCGGCCGGCCAGCGCGGCGGCCGTCCCGTTGCCCTGATGGAGATCGCAATCGACGATCATGACCCGTTCGACGAGCTTGTCGGCGACGACCTTGCACGCGGCCACCGCAACGTCGTTGAGAAGGCAGAAGCCCTCGCCGTGATCCGGGAAGGCATGATGGAAGCCGCCGCCGATGTGGACGGCCAGCCCCGATTCGAGGGCCTTGCGGGCGGCGAGGACGGTGCCGCCGACCGAGAGGAGGGCAAAGCGGACGAATTCGGCGGAATAGCGCACCTCGAGGGCTTTGAGCTCCTCGACGCTCAGCCCGCCCGTCTTGACCCGCTTGAGGTAGCGCGCGGTGTGGACGAGAAGAATGTCCTCGTCCGGCGCCGGGCGGGGCCTGAGAAAGTTCTCTTTCTTCGCGCCCATGGCCAGCAGGCTCTCATAGACGAGGCGGTATTTCTGGAGCGGGAAGACGTGCTTGCCGGACTCGACCATCCAGTACTCGTTGCTGTAGATGAGCTGGAACGGGAAGCGCTTGCCTACGAGCACCTTGATGAGGTTGAGAAAGTCGCCCATGCGGACCTCACCATATCAAAAAACGGAACCGGAAAAAAGGTCCTTCTCTGGGTATCGGGGAAGTTCCGTCAGAGGCTTTGCTCGGTATATCGCTCCTTGCCCCCGCACCCCGGAAACCTTGTAGCTGGTTTCCCCCGCCTCCGGCGGGCCCCCCTTCCCTCACGGGGGCTTTTGAGCGACATGCCTCGCCGCCTCACGACGGACTTCCCCACTGATGGAAGAAGCACCGGAACGAGTCCGCCAGAATCAGCGCTTGCGCGCGGCTTTTCTTGCCGGTTTCTTCGGGGCCCTCGGCGCCGCGGCCTTGGGGGCGTTGAGGATGGCCGCCCGGGCCGCCGCCAGCCGGGCGATGGGCACCCGGAAAGGCGAGCAGCTGACGTAGTTCAGCCCGAGGAGGTGGCAGAACTCGATCGAGGACGGATCGCCGCCGTGCTCGCCGCAGATGCCGAGCTTGATCCCCGGCCGCGTCTTGCGGCCCCTCTCGACGGCCATGCGCATGAGCTGGCCGACGCCGTCGCGGTCGAGGACCTCGAACGGGTCCTTGGCGTAGATCCCCTTCTCGACGTAGGGGACGAGGAAACGGGCGGCGTCGTCGCGGCTGACGCCGAGCGTCGTCTGGGTCAGATCGTTCGTGCCGAAGCTGAAGAACTCGGCCACGGTAGCGATCTCGTCGGCGGTGATGGCGCCGCGCGGGATCTCGATCATCGTCCCGACCATGTAGTCGAACTTGATGCCTTGCTCCTTCATGACCGCGTCGGCCGTGGCCCGAACGATCCTTTCCTGGTTCTGGAGCTCCTTGACGTGGCCGACGAGCGGGATCATGACCTCGGGCAGGACCGGGATCTTTCTCTTCTTCGTCGCCGCGGCGGCCTCGAAGATGGCCCGGGCCTGCATCTCGGTGATCTCGGGATAGATGATCCCCAGGCGGCAGCCGCGGAAGCCGAGCATGGGATTGAACTCGTGCAGGGAGTCGACGCGCGCCTTGACCTTCTCGTAGGAGATGCCCATCTGTTCCGCGAGATCGCGCTGTCCCCCGACTTCGTGGGGCAAGAACTCGTGGAGCGGCGGATCGATCGTCCGGATCGTCACCGGCCGTCCGGCCATGACCTCGAAGATGCCGGCGAAATCCCGGCGCTGGAGCGGCAGGAGCTTGGCCAGGGCCTTTTTCCTCTGCTCGACCGTATCGGCCAGGATCATCTCGCGCATCGGACCGATCTTGCCCTCGCCGAAGAACATGTGTTCCGTCCGGCAGAGGCCGATGCCCTCGGCCCCGAAGGCCACGGCGTTGGCCGATTGGTCGGGTTGATCGGCGTTGGTCCGGATCTTGAGGGTCCGGTACTCGTCGGCCCAGGTCATGACTTTGGCGAAGGTCTGGTAGACGGGCGCTTTGGCCGGCGCCAGGGTTTTTTCGATCAGGACTTGAAGGACCTCGGACGGCCGGGTGTCGATCTTCCCCTCGATGACCTCGCCGGTCGTGCCGTCGATCGAGATCCAGTCGCCTTCCTTGATCTTCCGTCCCTTGACGATCATGTGGTGCCGGCCGTAGTCGATGTTCAGTTCGCCGCAACCGGCGACGCAGACGCGGCCCATCTGCCGAGCGACCAGGGCCGCGTGGGAGGTCATGCCGCCGCGGGCCGTCAGGATGCCCTCAGCCGCGCCCATGCCCTTGATGTCCTCGGGCGAGGTCTCGATCCGGGTCAGGATGACTTTCTCGCCTCTCTTGGCCCATGCTTCGGCATCGACGGAATTGAAGACCAGCCGCCCAGTGGCCGCGCCGGGCCCGGCATTGAGACCCTTGGTCAGAAGCCGGCCCCTCCTGACGGCCGCGTCCTTCTCGGCGCGGTCGAAGATGGGCCGGAGGAGCTGGTTGAGCTGGTCCGGCTCGATCCGTGAGAGGGCTTCCCTCTCGCCGATGAGCTTCTCGCCGACCATATCGACGGCGATCTTGATGGCGGCGAAAGCCGTTCGCTTTCCGACCCGGCACTGGAGCATGTAGAGCTTGCGCTGCTGGATGGTGAACTCGATGTCCATCATGTCGGTGTAATGTTTCTCGAGGACGCGGCGGATCTTCTCGAGCTCCGCGTAGGCCTGGGGATCGTCGCGCTTGAGCTCGGCGATCGGCTTGGGCGTCCGCGTGCCGGCGACGACGTCCTCGCCCTGGGCGTTCATCAAGTACTCGCCGTAGAAGACGTTCTCGCCGGTGGCCGCGTCGCGGGTGAAGGCGACGCCCGTGCCGGAGTCGTTGCCCATGTTGCCGAAGACCATGAGCTGGACGTTGACGGCCGTGCCCCAGGCCTCGGGGATATCGTACATCTTGCGGTAGGCGATGGCCCGGTCGTTCATCCACGAGCCGAAGACGGCGCCGATCGCGCCCCAAAGCTGTTGGCGGGGGTCATCGGGGAAATCGTGCCCCGTCTTGGCCTTGATGGTGGCCTTGAAGCGGGCGACGAGGTCCTTGAGGTCGGCGGCGGAGAGGTCGGTGTCGCTCTGGACGCCCAGCCCGTGCTTCTTGATCTCAATGATGGCTTCGAAGGGATCGAGATCGTCCTTGTGGACGGGCTTGAGGCCGAGCACGACGTCACCATACATCTGGACGAAGCGGCGGTAGGAGTCGTAGACGAAGCGAGCGTTGCCGGTCTTCGCGGCCAGGGCGGCGGCCGTCTGGTCGTTGAGGCCGAGGTTGAGGATGGTGTCCATCATGCCCGGCATGGAGGCCCTGGCGCCCGAGCGGACGGAGACGAGGAGCGGGCTCTTGGGGTCGCCGAACGCCTGACCGACGGTCTTCTCTAGCCTTTTCAGGTTCTTCTCGACCTCGAGGTGGACCGATTCCGGGATCCTCTCCCGGTTCTTGTAGTAGAGCGCGCAGACCTCGGTCGAGATCGTGAAACCAGGGGGAACGGGCAGGCCGATCCCGGCCATCTCGGCCAAGTTGGCGCCCTTGCCGCCGAGGATGTCCTTCATCTTCATATTGCCTTCGGCGGCGCCGGCCCCGAAGAAATACACGTACTTCTTAGCCATCGGTCATCTCCTGATACTTAAGGTATTTGTGAAAATATACACGGATTGCCTCTCAAATTCAACCGGGTTCGCCTCGGTCGCCGGCCTCGCGCGATTCCTCTCCGTCGTTTTCCCCCATCCGTGCTCGCCGCTCAAAAGCGCTCTTCGGCATCAGCGGCTCCGCACGGGTGGGGGTCCCCCAACGACGTGCGTCATCGCTGCTCGGCCGGCCTTTTTCTTATCAGCGGATTTCTGCTAATTCGCTCGGCTTCCATATCTATTCAGGGGGGTAAAAAGGAGGCCGAAGCAAGGACGGCCCCCTTCGGGGACAGTCCCTATTCCAGTCCCGTTTTTTTCCTCTCGCCGGCGAAAAGCACGCACAGCCCAAGGTAGAGCATGCCGAGGTCTTCGAGGATGACGCTGAGGCCGGCCTTGCGGTCGATAGCCCCGAAGCAGCCGCAGTCGACGTCGAGGCCCCGGACCATGGTCACGACGGTCAGCGCGATGAAGAAGACGAGGAGACCCGAGATGACGAGCGCGGCGCCGCGCTTCCAGATCCCGGCGACGAGGAAGGCGCCGGCCAGGATCTCGAGCCAGGGCAGGACGATCGCGGCGATGAAGGAGAGCGACTGACCGACGAGCTGGTAGTTGCGGATGTTCTGGGAGAAATCGAGCGGCTCGAGAACCTTGACGACGCCGGCGTAGACGAACAGGCCGCCTAGGAAGATGCGGAAGACGAGGAGAACGGCCTTATTCCTGACCACGGCCCCGCTCCTCAGGCAGTCCGGCCGCCTTCCATGCCTCCCAGCCCCCGGTCATGACACGGATATCCTTGAACCCTTCGACGTGGAGCCGCTTGGCCAGGAGGAGGCTCGATTGGCAATCACCGCCCTCGCAATAGACGACCAGGGTCCCGGCTCGCGGCAAATTCAGGACGTAGGCGGAGAAAGGCTTCTCAGCCTCGGATGCCGGCACGCTTCGCGCTCCCGGCACGCGCCCCTCGGCGTAGAGATCCGCGCGCCGGGCATCGATGAACGCGGCCTGTTCCGTCCGCCACAGGTCTTCACCCTCCTCGAGCGTGATCAGGCGTACGCCCGGGTATTCGGAGGCCTGGAAGAACGATTCCCGGAACTCGCCCCGCGCGAACCGCTTGATGAGCGGAAGGTGGACGGCCGCGGCGATAAGCAGGCTGAGCGCCCCCAGGGTCAGGGCCTGGCGCAGGACCCTCCCCGATTCGCTCACGGCACGGTCCGCCTTCAGCCGTGAATGGCCTTGTAGCGCTCGAGGCCGGCCTTGAAGACCCGGATCGCTTCGCGGAGATCATGCTCGTTGATGACGTAGGCGATACGGGCCTCGTCCGTGCCCAGGCTCGGCGTCGAATAGAAGCCGGGGGCCGGGGCGATCATGACCGTCTTGCCGTCGAGCGAAAACTCGGAGAGGAGCCAGACGGCGAAGTGCTCGACGTCCTTGACCGGCAGACGGATGATGACATAGAAAGCGCCCTGGGGCTTGCGGATGACGACCCCGGGAATGTCCTTGAGACCGTTGTAGAGGATATTGCGGCGCTTATCGTACTCGTCCCGGATGCCGTCGAAATACGACATGGGCATGTTGTAGGCGGCCAGTGCGGCCATCTGCTCGACCGAGGGCGGGCAGAGCCGGGCCTGGGCGAACTTGAGGGCCGCCGCGTAGACGTCCTTGTTGCGGGTGATGATCATGCCGATCCGGGCGCCGCAGCAGCTGTAGCGCTTGGAGATGCTATCGACGACGACGACGCGCTCCTTGATATCCGCGTACTCGAGGATGCTCTTATGCTTGAGACCGTCGTAGACGAACTCCTTGTAGACCTCGTCGCCGACGAGGAAGAGGTCGTGCTTCTTCACCAGGCCGACGACGCGCTCGAGCTCCTCGGGCGTATAGACGGTCCCGGTCGGGTTGTTCGGCGAACAGAGCAGAATGGCTTTGGTCCGGGGCGTGATCTTGGCCTCGATAGCCTCGGTCGGAGGCAGGCGGAAGCCGTCCTCGACGCTGAGCGGCAGGGGGACGATCTTGAGCCCGGCGAAGGCCGCGTAGCCGTTGTAGTTCGTATAATAGGGCTCGGGGATGACGATCTCGTCCCCGACGTCGCCGATGACGGAGAAGGTGAAGTGGATGGCCTCGGACCCGCCGGTCGTGATCAGGACCTCGTCAGGTCCGAGCGGGATATCGTATTTCGCGAAATAGCGGGTGACGGCCTGGCGCAGCTCGAGGAAGCCCTGGGCCGGGCCATAGGCCAGAACGGGCTGGCTCCAGTTGTGGAAAGTGTCCATCACCGGCCCCGGGGCCGGGATATCGGGGTCGCCGATGTTGACGTGGAAGACCTTGATCCCCTTGGCTTTGGCCTGGTCGGCGTACGGCTTCAGCTTCCGGATCGGGGACGCCTGGATGTCGAGTCCGCGCTGGGAAACTCTCATGGACGGATCCTCCCTGGGTGACGGGATCGAAACGACAGGGCCTATTATAGGATTTTCGCGGGCCCGAGCGCAACGGCCCGCTACGCCTGCCCCTCAGATGGCGAAGCCGAAGATCAGCTTGTAGCAGGTGTAGCGGAACTTCAGGGACTCGAACGGGTCCCAGAACCCGTCGAGGGCGTTCCGGGCGATGATGTCGGGGCGCTCGCCGATCTCGCGGCCGCCGAAGGAGAACCCGACGCCCACGGTGACCGAGGATTTCTTGATGAGGAATTCCCCGCCCGTGACGATGTGGTGGATGTCCCAGTCGGTCAGCGAGATGTTCGTCGACGTTCCGGGCTTCTTGGCCGAGTAATCCGTCGTGAAGCTGGCGTAGCCTTTGAAGCGCGACGAATAGGACCACTCGAGCCCCACACCCCAGTTCAGGACGGCGGCGAGCTCCTGGGTGACATCGGTCGAAATGATCTCCCCGGTCGATTGGGCGGCGAAAGGGGCCGAATCGACGACGGTATAGGGCCGGACCCGGGCGAACCATTCCGCGCTCCCGTAGAGCCGGACCTTTTGGATCTTGAGGGTCATGCCGGCCGCGAGCGAGAAAGGCGTCTCATAGGTGACGGGCAGCAGGCGGTGAAAGTCCGCGGCCAGAAAATCGTCGGAGACCCCGTCGCCGTTCATGTCCAGGCCGGCCAAGGTCGAATCGACGCCCGTCGAACCGCGTCCGCCGATGGCCAGGCTGGGGGAGGTCACGGTGAGGCCCAGGGTGATCGTATCGAAATCGCAGGCCAGGCCGATCTTCCACAAGGCCCGGAAATGATAATACGAGTACTGCCGCTCTCCTATGGCGACGGCCAAATGGTTCTCCTGGTTCAGCGTTTCGACCAGCTCCTGGGTGATAGCCCGGTGAGACCGGTACGCGAGGTACTGGGTGACGCCGATTCCCATGTGCTTGGACAGCTTGTAGGACCAGGTCAGACCGAACCAGCTTTCGGAGAGCTTTTCGTCGAACCTGAACTGGGTGACGTAATCCTCCGCTCCGGCGAGGTCCGGGAGAACGTCACGGACGCCCGCGGCGGAGCTCGAGATCGCGAGCTTGACGGACTGGCGGGCCACGAAGGAATAGCCGAACCAGTGATCGCGGAGACCGCGGATGCGAACGGTGCCGGCGAGCAGAACGGGCGCCGGCCCGGGGCTGAACCTGTTGAGAGTAATACTTCCGGGAACGTTCCGGGCCAAGATCACCCGGGGATACTGGAAGACGTTGGCGGCCATGAGCGTGTGCGCTTTCTCGACCAGGCTCATGCCGCCCGGGTTGTAGTATGTGCCGGAGAGGTCGAGGACGCTGCCGATGACCGCCCCGCCAAGCAGGGTCGCGCGGGAGCCGTACTGGTTCGTCCAATAGTGGGAGTCCTGCGACCGGGCCGGAGAGGCCAGAAAAAGTGAGGAGACGACGACGGTCAGCGCGACCCGGCTGGTTCTCATCTGTCCCGTATGATATGTGTTTCCCCATGAGCCCGTCAAGCCGGGCCTGGCGCGCTCCTCGAACATTCCGGTTGCTAAAAACCGGGCTTTTCTGCTAGTTTATGGGGCGGATCGAGCCCCCGGAACTGACATGACGATCGAGCGCCACGCCCGCCTCAGCGAAGTCCAGATCTGGGGCGATCATTTCCATTTCGCGATCGATGCGCCCGCGCTCGGCCGCGGGGCTCGCCCCGGCCAGTTCGTCATGGTCAAGGTCTCGGAAGGGATCTTCCCCCTGCTCCGGCGCCCCATGGGCATCCACGAAGCCAACGCGGGCGGCATCGAGCTCTTTTTCAAGGTCGCGGGACAAGGGACCGAGATCCTGTCGCGGAAGAAGCGCGGCGACCGGCTCGACATCATCGGCCCGCTCGGAAAGGGGTTCACCATCTCAGAGTCCATGAGAGGTCGAACGGCTTATCTTGTCGGCGGCGGCCGGGGCATCGCCCCGCTATATTTCCTGGCCCGCGAGCTGGTCAAGGCCGGGGGCCGGCCGGTCGTCCTCTACGGAGGCCGATGCCTGACCGATATCCCCCTCCGGGACAGGTTCGAGAAGGCGGGCATCGAATTCCTGTGTTCGACCGACGACGGCAGCTTCGGCTTCGCGGGCCTGGTCACCGAGCTCGCCGCCCTCGAGCTGGACAAGGAGAAGCCCGCCATGATCTACGCCTGCGGCCCGGACCCGATGATGAAGGCCCTGGCCGCGATCGCCGCGAGGCACCGGATCCCGGCCGAATTCTCCCTCGAGTCCATCATGGGCTGCGGCATCGGCGCCTGCTGGGGCTGCGTTCACAGGATCAGAGACGAGAAAGGGGACGGCTGGGTCAAGATCTGCGAGGAAGGCCCGGTCTTCCCCGGGGAGCGCATCCTATGGCCCTGACGGCGAAGGCGGTCGATCTCTCGGCGGATCTGGGCTTCCTCAAGCTCCGCAATCCCGTCCTCACGGCCAGCGGCACATTCGGCTACGGCCTCGAGTTCGAGCCCTATCTCGATCTCGCGAAGCTCGGCGGGATCGTCGTCAAGGGCCTCTACTATGGGCCGCGCGAGGGCAATCCGCCGCCCCGGCTGGTCGAGACGGCCGGCGGCCTCATCAACGCCATCGGCCTCCAGGGCGTCGGCGTCGAGGCCTTCGCCGAGAAGGTCCTGCCCAAGCTCCGCCGCATCGCCACGGCGATCATCGTCAACGTCTGCGGCGCGGACGACGACGAGTACGCGGCGGTCGTCGAGTTTCTCGATAAGCATGAGGGCATCGCGGCCTACGAGCTCAACATCTCCTGCCCCAACGTCAAGGAAGGGGGCCTGTGCCCAGCCCTCTCGCCGCGGACGACCTTCGACCTGGTGAAGAGGATCAAGGCCGCGAGCCGGCGTCCCCTCATCACCAAGCTCTCGCCCAACGTCACCAGCATCGTCGAGATCGCCCAGGCGGCCGAGGAGGCCGGCACGGACGCCGTGGCCCTGGTCAACACCTTCCTGGCTCTGGCCGTCGACCTCGAGACGCGCCGGCCCAAGCTCGGCAACGTCTACGGCGGGCTGAGCGGGCCGGCCATCAAGCCGATCGCCCTGAGAATGGTCCACCAGGTCGCGTCGCGGCTCAAGGCGCCGGTCATCGGCATCGGCGGCATCATGACCGGGACGGACGCCCTCGAGTTCCTCGTCGCCGGGGCGGCCGCGGTCGAGGTCGGGACGGCCAGCTTCGTCGACCCCGACGCCGCCGTCCGCATCGTCGCCGGGATCGAACGCTGGTGCGAGGCCCACGGCGTCGCGGCCGTCCGCGACGTCATCGGGACGCTCAAAACATCCTGAACCTGGATCATTCATGAAAACGCCGTGTTTCTTCATCAAGAAAGAAAAGCCAAGATCGGCGTTTTCATGAATGATCCAGGCGACGAAAGGACCGCTCCATGACCACATCCAACGCCGGCCGCATCATCATCGCCCTCGACGTCCAGACGAAAGAGGAGGGCATCGCCCTCGTCAGCCGGCTCAAGGACGCCCGGACGTTCAAGGTCGGCCTGGAGCTTTTCACGGCCGAGGGCCCGGCCCTCTTCCGCAAGCTCAAGGCCCTGCGCAAGGACATCTTCCTCGACCTCAAGCTTCACGACATCCCGAACACCGTGGCCGGGGCGGTCCGCTCGGCCTTCAAGCACGGCGTCCAGATGATGACCGTCCATGCGTCGGGCGGCCGTGAGATGATGGCCAAGGCGGCCGAGGCGGCCAGGGCCGCGGCCGAAGCCGGAAAGGGCCCCAAACCCATCCTGCTCGGCGTCACGGTCCTGACGAGCCTCAGGGGGGGCGACTTGGAAGAGGTGGGCATGGGTTCGGACGTGGCGTCCCAAGTCTTGCGCCTCGCCGGCCTGGCCAAGGCGGCTGGCCTTGACGGCGTCGTCTGCTCGCCGCAGGAGATCGAGGTCCTGCGCCGGGAGTACGGCCGCGATCTTCTCATCGTCACGCCGGGGATCCGGCCCGTCTGGGCTGCCGCGCAGGACCAGAAAAGGATCATGACCCCGGCCGAGGCCGTGGCCAAGGGGGCGGATTATCTCGTCATCGGACGCCCCGTCACGGCGGCGCCGTCGCCGAACGAGGCCTTCCTCAAGGTCGTCGAAGAGCTCGATCAGAGCCGGCCGTAGCGGACGGCGAAGGTGCTGTTGACGAAGCCGAGCACGACGAAGAGCACGACGACCACAACAACGCTCAGGGCCATATAGCCCGGGACCTTGGCCTTGGGCGTGTCCATCATCGGCGTGTCGAAACCCAGATAGAGGAGATAGAGCCCGTACAGGCTGGCCACGACGCTGAGGGCCCACAGCCCGGGAACGATGTAGAGGACCCCGGCCAGCCAGCCCGGCGTCATGCTGTAGGCGGAGAGCTTCAGTGCGCTGGTCATGTTCTTGGTCGAGGAGAATGTCGGCGCCAGCTCGTTGATGATCAGGGCGAAAATATAGACGGCCGCAAGCGCGATGATGTAGGAAACGATGGCATAGCTGAGGGCCCGGCCGATCGGCCAGCGGAAGACGCCGACCAGCGGCAGGCGCTTTCCGACGAGGAGGTTCCCGAGGAACTGGAAGCCGGCCGGGATGGCCGCCAGGATCATGACGTACGAAGTGAAGATCTCGGCGACGGTCGTGGGCTCGGCCTTGATCTTGGCCCATTCCTCCCGGGGCTTCAAAAGGATCGATTGGACTCTCTGGACGATATCCATGGGGCCCTCCTCCAGTTGGCCCCATGATATGTCAAGGCCCGGGCAGGTGTCAACGCCAGGCCCGGCTGGGCCCCGGGAGGGAAAAAGGGAGGATGGAGGCGCGGGTCGGACTCGAACCGACGGATAGAGGTTTTGCAGACCTCTCCCTTAGCCGCTTGGGTACCGCGCCAGGTTCGTCATGAGATCGGACGGATCGTTGGAGCGGGCGATGGGACTTGAACCCACGACCTTCTGCATGGCAAGCAGACGTTCTACCACTGAACTACGCCCGCTCGCCCCTCTCCCGAGGGACGGCACGCCTTAAACTAGCAGAATCGTCCGGGGCTGTCAACCGGACTGGAGAGGGCGACGGCGACCCCTTTTTCAGACGATGTCCGAGACCGTCAGCGCGTGGTGTTGATCTGGACTTCGCTGCCGAGGTCGACGACATCGCGGGTGCCGAGGATCTTGATCGTCGACGTCGCGCCGCGGACGTCGATGATGATGGCGCTGGCGAAGGCCTCCCGCGGCAAGTCCGGCCGGGCCTGATGGAAGACGTTGAGCTGGTCCCCGATCTGCACGCAGTGCTGCCGGCCCATGTCGATCAGGGCCCACTGGCCCGAGCCCGAGATATGGAAATCGTTCTCGATGTAGATGATCCGGCCCCGCTTGCTGGCGTTGGGGTCCATCTGGCCGTACCCGAGGTCCTTGCCGATCTCGCCCGATTCCTCCTCGAAGGGCAGGAGGAAGTCGCCGATGAGGATCCGGCCGCAGCCCTTCTCGACCCTGGCGGAAGCCCTGCGGTCGCCGTCGAGCCGGACGATCCGGGCCCGGCCGTGCCGCTCCATGACCGTGCCGATCTTGGCGACCTTGGCCCTCAGCCCGACCGTCAGGAAAAGCTGGCCGATCTCGAGCCCGTCCCCGGCGCCTTTGTTGATGTAGATGAGATCGCCGTCCTCGAAGAGGCTCTTCTCGTTCATCCGCTCGGCACCGATGACCTGGATGTCGGGGAGGAGCTTGCCTTCCTCGTGCATGTAGAACGAGCAGTTGAGGTCGGACTCGTTGATCAGCTGATAGGTCTCATCGAAGATCCTCGCCTTCTGGATCATCGTATCCTGGGCGAACGGCCCCCCTGGGACGATGAGGAGCAGGCTGGCAAGGACGATGCCCGCACAAAGCGCTGGTCTTTTGCTCATGGTCGCACCTCTTGGCCGATGGAGTTCCACCGGGCTGTATTATACGGAGCGTTTCTTGCGGCTGTCAACATATAGTTAGCACCCGCTCCCGATGGACAACCGACCCTGATTCGAATAAAATAACTCAAACCATAAAATTAGTCGCGCCGAAGGCCCGAATGTCAAAAAAAATCGCCATCGCCCTGATCTTCGGGGGCCGGTCGGCGGAGCACGAGATCTCCCTGATCTCGGCCTGCGCGGTCCACAAGAACCTGCCCCGGGAGAAGTTCGACGTCCGGTCGATCTATATCACCCGGGGCGGCCTCTGGAAGACCGTCGAAGCCCCGTCGACGGAGATCGAGGCCCTGGAACGCGGACCGGCTTTCTCGTTCCTCCCCTGGAACGACGCGCCGCCCGTCGGCGGGCCGCTCGCCGACATCTATTTTCCCGTCCTCCACGGGCCCTTCGGCGAAGACGGAACGATCCAGGGTCTTCTCGAGATGGCCGGGGTCCCTTATGTCGGGGCCGGCGTCACCGGCTCGGCCTTGGGCATGGACAAGGCCTTGGCCAAGTCCGTCCTCCGGGATCACGGCCTGCCTGTCGTCCCCTTCGAGACCGTCCGCGAGACGGAGTGGACGAAGGGGCCCGCGAGGGTCCTGCGCCGCGTCCGCCGCACGCTTCCGCTGCCGCTGTTCGTCAAGCCTTCGAACCTCGGTTCGAGCGTCGGCATCTCCAAGGTCGCGGCCTATGCCGCGCTCCCGGCCGCGCTGGACCTCGCTTTCCGCTATGACGCCACGGCCCTGGTCGAAAAGGGCATCGTCGGGCGGGAGCTCGAGCTGAGCGTTCTCGGGAACGAGGAGCCCGAGGCCTCCCTGCCCGGCGAAGTCATCCCCTTCCGGGAGTTCTACGACTACAACGACAAATACATCGACGGCAAGACCCGTTTCGCCATCCCGGCCGCGCTCCCGCCGCGGACCGTGGCCAGGGTCCGGGCGCTCGGTGTGGCCGCGTTCAAGGCCTTGGCCGCCTCCGGCATGGCCCGGGTGGATTTCTTCCTGGAGAGAGGAACGAGCCGGCTCTATATCAACGAGATCAACACCATCCCGGGCTTTACCGAGATCAGCATGTACCCCAAGCTTTGGGCGGTGTCGGGCCTGCCGTTCCCCCGCCTCCTGGAGCGCCTGGTCGCCCTCGGGTTCGAGCGCCATCGCGACCGGAAAGCCTGCGTCGACAGGGAGCGCTGATGCGCGTCCTCGGCATCGATTACGGCGACCGCCACATCGGTCTCGCTCTGAGCGACCCCCTGCTGATCACGGCCCAGCCCTTTGGGTCCTACGAGCTGACCGGACGGGAGAGCGTCGACCGCCAGTACTTCAAGGACCTCGTCGCCACGCACGACGTCGGGGAGATCGTCCTGGGGAACCCCCTGCGCATGGATGGCAGCTCCGGGACGCGGGCCGAGAAGACCCGGGTCTTCGCCGCCTGGCTGGAGAAGGCCGTCGGCAGGCCTGTCGTGCTCGTGGACGAGCGCTTGACGACCCGCCAGGCCCTCAAGACCCTCGACGACGAGAAGCTCCGCGGCCGGAAGAAGAAGGACTGGGAGGACCGCATCGCGGCGGTCATCATCCTCTCGACCTACCTGGAGCGAAAACGCAGTGAGGACGATGGTCCTGAAGTCGATTAAGGCCGTTCTCGTCGCCGCCGTCGTCCTCCTCGCCGCGCTCACGAGCTGGCTCGTCCGGGAACTCGACGCGCCCGCGGCGTCCGGGCCGGGTTCGAAGGCGTTCTTCTTCGAGGTCGACAAGGGCTTGAGCGCCCGCCGCGTCATCGCCCGGCTGAAGAGCGAACATATCGTCCGCAGCGCCCTCGCCCTCCAGATCGCCTGCCGGGTCTACTTTCCCGGCGAACGCTTCAAGGCGGGCGAATACCTGCTCACGCGGCCGATCGAAACCAAGGACGTGCTCCTGAGGATCTTCGGCGGCCGCATCTATCTCGAGCCGGTCACCGTCCCCGAAGGCCTCACGGGGCGGGAGATCGCCGACCTTCTCAGGCCGGGGGACCCGGACGGCGCGGCCGCCTTCCGGCGCGCCTTCCTCGATACCGGGCTCATCGCGGACCTCGATCCGCGGGCGAAAGACCTCGAAGGCTACCTCTTCCCGAACACGTACAACATGCCGCGAAAGGCGCCGGAGGCCGACCTGATCGGGGCCATGGTCGCGGAATTCCGCGCGGTCTTCGACGAGGGCCGCCGGCGTCGGGCCGCCGAGCTGGGGATGACGGTCCGCGACGCCGTGACCTTGGCCTCGCTCATCGAAGAGGAGACCGCCCTCCCCGACGAACGGCCGCTCGTTTCTGCCGTCTTCCACAACCGCCTGAAGATCGGGATGAAGCTCGACTGCGACCCGACCATCGTCTACGCGCTCAAACAGGAGGGCCGTTACTCCGGACGGCTCCTCCTCCGCGATCTCAAATTCCCTTCGCCCTACAACACCTACCTCCACGCCGGGCTCCCTCCCGGGCCCATTTCGAATCCCGGAATGTCGAGCCTCGACGCCGCTCTCGCCCCGGCTCCCGAGGCCTACTTGTACTTCGTCGCCCGCGGCGACGGCTCCCACCGGTTCAGCCGGACCCTCGGCGAACACCTTGATGCGGTCAGGAAGCTCAGGGCATTGAAAAATCGCTGAAATTTGCTATATTGATTCTTCTGTCCGCCTTCCGGAGGCCGGTGCGAGATTCGATAGAGCTGTAAAAGTCCTTTACAGTCTTGATCTGATTCCCCCCGACGGAACGAGCGTTCTTGCCTGACGGCTTGGCATGAGAATTGCTCTATGGGAAGGTGGAAGTGAAGACGTTCCGAACAGGAGGAAAAATGAGAGCTTCCAAGACGATCGCGGCCGCACTCGCGTCACTATTCATCATCTGCGTTCTGGCCATCTCCGTGCAGGCGGCGCCCGGAGCCCAACGAGGCAAGCAGGAACCCAAGCCCCCGGCCAAGGCCTCGATGCCCAAAGAGATCGCGGCTGTCATCCAGGAAGGCCTGGCCACCCGCCAAGGACGGCAGGATATCCCCTTCAGCTTCTTCAAGCAGCTCATCCTTCCCGCCCAGGAAAAGAACCTTTATCCGGTCTTCTTCTTCAAGGCCAAGAACGGGGACCTCGGCTATGCCCCCTCGGCCTCGGGCTCAGGCCAGATGGAGACGAATCTTCTCGCCTTCTTCGAATTCTATCAGGCGGACGCGGCAGGCGCCCTGAAGCCGAAGTTCGGCGGCCGGAACCAGGCCGTCCTGACGACCGACGCCGCGGGCTACAGCGCCGACAAGGAGGATTGGTACTCCTTCGGCCTGGCCCTTCCCGCCGGCAAGTACACCCTGGCGCTCGTCCTCAGCACGCCCGATATGAAGAAGCTGAGCGTCGCCTACAGCGATGTCACCCTCCCCGGACCGGAAGTCTATGAGACGACCCTCTGGCCGACGGAACCGGTCATCGTGACCGCCATGGACCAGGTCGAGCCCGACCAGCGGCCGACGGTCCACCGCGGCTACTTCACTTGGGGCGCGGCCAAGATCGTTTCCAACGCGAACGCCGGGGTCCGCTCCGGTGAGAATCTCGAGGTCCTTTTCTTCGTCCTCGGCGCCTCCCCCAAGGACCCCGCCGCCCAGAGGCCCCTGCTCGATCTCGAAGTCAATTTCGAGGTCCAGGACGAGGCCGGCAAGGCGGCCATCAAGTGGGCGCCGCAATCCTACGAGCTCTACCTCGTCAACCAGCCGCTGCCGCTCTCCCAGACTCTCCAGAAGATGGACGAGAAAGGCACCGTGTTGAGCACCGAGAAGAAGCCCCTGCCCGCGGGGAAGTACAACCTCGTGGTCACCGTCTTGGACAAGGTTTCCGGCAAGAAGGCCGAAACCAAGATGGCCTTTACGGTCATCTAAGACGGATCATTCCCGAACCGACAAGGGCCGCCCGCGGGGCGGCCCTTTTTTTTGGTGGGCCTACTTCTTCAGGTATTCGAGGAGCTGCTTGGCGAGCCCGGCCTTCTCGTGGTTGGGAGCCAGGGCCAGGAACTTCTCCAGGCTGTCCCTGGCTTCGGGCACCTTGTTCAGGCTGATGAGGATGGTCGCCATCTGATAGTAGGCATCGGCATAGTCCGGCTTGAGCTCGACGGTCTTCTCGAAGCGGGTCAAAGCCCCCTCCGGGTCCGAGAGGTTGACCAGGCAGACGCCGAAATTGTATTGGGCGTCGGGATCGTCGGGGCTCAGGCTGGCGGCCTTTTCGTAGAACGGCTTGGCGGCGGCGAAGTCGCCGGCCTTGGCCAGGGCCTCTCCCGTTTCCTTGTTAGCGCTGTAGCTTTCGGGGTTGAGCTCGACCGCTTTGCGGAACGCCGCCACGGCCTCTTCGGGCTTGCCCGCCTTCTTCAGGGCCAGGCCGAGATTGAGGTGGTAGGCCCAATTCGAGGGATCGAGCCCGATGGCCTGACCGTAGGAGGCCGCGGCCTCCGCGTACTTCTGTTCGGTGTAGAGCTTGTTGCCGGCGAGGAAGGCCCGGTCGGCCGCGGAATAGCTCTTGACCGCCTCGGCCTCGGCGGATGTGAGCATGATCTCGACGGATTCCTCGCCGGCGACTCCGACGTGGATCTCCTTGGAGGCGGGCACGAAGCCGGTCTTCTTGACGCTGAGCATGTAATATCCGGGCGTGATCCCGATCTGGACGAAGCGGCCTTCGCGATCGGTCTTGACCTCGTAGCGAACGGTCGACGTCCTCTGCGAGACGATCACCACCTCGGCCTTCTCGACGGGGTTCTTGGACGGGTCGACGACTTTCCCGGAGACCTTGCCCTGGTATTGGGGCCAGGCGGACACGGCCAGCACGAGGACCGTCAGGGTCACGAACACGGCTTTGCGGGACATCATTGGCGACTCCTATCGTTGGCCGATGCGTTTCTTCGCCTCCTCCTCCAGGGCCCTGACGGCCGGCTGGTCGGGAGTGAGGGCGAGGGATCTTTGCAGCAGGGGCAGGGCCCTCTCGGGATGACCGAGGGCCATATGGCATTCTGCGGCCAGGTTCAGGACGGGGATCTCGGTCGCCTCGGACATCAGCTTCTCCAAGATCGACAGTGCGGCCGCCCAGTCCTTGAGGCCCGCCTGGTCCAGGGCCATGACCTTGGCCGACTCCCGGTCTCCGCCGCGGTCGTGGACGGCCGTGGCTTGCTCCAGGGATTCTTTGTAGAGGCCGAGGCCGTAGAGCGCCTTGGCCAGGAGCAGGCGCGCCGACAGGTCGTCCCGGCCCTGCAGGGCCCTATCGAGGACCTCCCGAGACCGGGCATAATCGCCCTCCAGGAAATATTGCGAGCCGAGGGCCTTGAGATGCTCGGGACCGGGGAACGGTCCGTGCAATCGGCCGTAGACCCAGGGGACGACGGGGAACGGCTCGCCGAGGACGACGAAGTTCTCCTTCGCGGTGAGCAGGCTCTGCCCGTCGGGGGACTTCAGGGAGACCTCGGCGCGGTAATAGCCGGGCTTGACGTCCTTCAGCGGGGCGTCGCCGGAAACGAGGAGGGTCGACGCATCGCCGGGGTCGGGGGCGATATCGGTCAACGGAAAGACCCCGGCGCCCTGGTTCGTGTCGAGCGAGACGAGGCTCACGACGAACGAAGGCGGCGCGGAGGAGATGAGCCCGGCCACGTTTCTGGCCTGGACGAAGACTCCGAGCGTCGAGGACGAGGGGAATTCATTGCGGGCGCCGACGAGGTACTGCTGCCCGCCGAAGACGAAGGCCTTGAGGTTCTTTTTCTGGGCATCGGGGACGGCGCTCCGGGCGTAGTACAGGAGCGGCGTGCTGAGGCCGGCCCGGGCGGCCGCGTCGGCCCCGGGCACGACGACCCTTGTCTCGAACGACGAAAAGTCCCTGGCCGTCTTGTTCTTTAGAAGGAAGAGGGCCCTGTACTCGCCGGGGATGACGGCCAGCAGGTCCTGGAACGCGAAGCGTTGGCGCTCGTGGGCCTTGTACTGTTCGGGGGTGATCCGGAGGGGGATCTCGTCGGTCGATTCATGGACGGTCCTGCCCCGGCCGTCCTCGAGCCTCAGGATGAATTCGAAGCTGGCGTAGACTCCGCTCCCCTGGGTGGCGAAATTCATCTTCTCCGGCTCGATCGACCAATGCAAAAAGGCCTGGCCGCCCTCCGAGAACACGCGAACCTGGTAGATGCTCTGGAGGTAGCTGTCCGTGTAGTCGGTCTCGATGAAGTCCTTGAAGCTCAAGTAGGACCGGGCGTAGCTGTCGGAGTACTTTTTTTCCGGGAGATTGCGGACGGAGGCGATGATGGCATCGGAAGAGAACGATGCGCCCCCCATCGGCGATTCGCTCGGCATATAGCTCAAGGAGGCCCTGGCCAGCTCTCCGTTGATGCCCTTGATGGCGTCAACGGCCGTCGACCGGTTCACCGCCGTCCCGAGGGAGGGGATGACCAGCTTCTCGGGCCCCTCGACGCCCGGCGAATACAGGCGGAAATCCCCGATCCCGTCCCGCTGGTAGAAGATCAGGTAAAAATAGTCCGGCAGTCCGTATTCCTGCTCGCCCTTGTAGAACCAGAGCTCGAGGGGCCAGACCTGCGACTGGGTCGTGTAGAACGTCCGTTCGAGCGGCTTCCCGAGGGCGACGTAGAAGAACCCCCGGTCGGTCTGGCTGCCCCTCTTCGGCGAGTCATGGCCGAAGTTCTGGTCGGCGTAGCGGATCCGCTCCTCGTAGTCCTTCTGGAATTCGTTCTCCGTCGTGTCAGGCAGCGGGTCCCGCATCCGCCAGAAGAAACGCACGAACTTGGCCCGGTCGGCGTTGGTCTCGAGCTTGGCGAAAACGGAGCGCTCGGCCTTGGTGATGATGGGCGAGACGTCCTCGAGCCAGCGTTGGAGGTCGGGCGAGATCTTCTCCGTCGCCGACAGGGCCCCGGCCGCGATGAGAACGGAAAGAACCGCGCCGAGGGCCTGGGATTTCATCTCTGGATTTCTCGATCTTTCGGAGAACTACGATAGCACATGGACGGGGCCTTGACAAATCCTTCTCGTTCCCCTCGTTCCCTTGCACCGCAACATTATGACCGCCCAAAACGTATGATTTGATGAGGGCCGGATTTGGCGATCAAGAGTCCCTTGATTACCGCTGCCTTCCTTTAGTATAACATCAGAAGGCCAGGGCGTGGTGTCGCCCGGATGCCGGCCCGGCAAGGAGGTGCGAATCGGAAACGCCCCTAACACTCCACGGCCTGAAGCATGATCCCCCAGGAACGACAAAAGGAGGCTTATTTGAGAAAAACGCTATTCTCCATCATGGCCATCGTTCTCGTCCTGGCCCCGGTCGCCTTTTCCCAATCCAAGGAAACAGGCGCCGTCCGGGGCGTCGTCGCGGATGAACAGGGGGCGCCCCTGCCCGGCGTCAACGTGACGCTCTCAGGCGTGAACCTCATGGGCGTGCGGACTTTCGTCACGGACGCCAACGGCGAGTACCGCTTCCCCGCCCTGCCCCCCGGCGAATACTCGCTGAGGGCCGAGCTCAATGGCTTTGGGACGGTCGTCCGCGAAAAGATCCGGGTGAACACCACGGCCACTCTGACGCTGGACATCCAGCTGAAGCCGGCGACCGTGTCCGAAGAAGTCACGGTCACCGCCCAGTCCCCGACCGTGGATGTCAAGTCCACGGAGACGGCCTCGGTCACTCTGTCCAACGAGATCCTTCGGAACGTTCCCAACAACCAGTTTACGGCGAACATCGTCAACCTGGCCCCGGGCGTCAACAACAACGTCGCCTTCGGCGCGTCGGAGAGCACGGGCATCGCCTACTCCATGGACGGCGTCAATGTCGCCGACCCCGAGGCCGGCTCGGCCTGGGTCTTCTCGGACTACAACATCATCGAAGAGGCCAAGGTCATGGGCATCGGCCTGCCCGCCGAATACGGCAATTTCACCGGCGTCATTTTCAACCTGGTGACGAAGTCCGGCGGCAACAACTTCTCGGGCCACTTCGAGTTCGATTTCCAGGGCTACCAGGCCGACTCCAAGTTCTGGCAGGCCAACAACAACCAGGACTACATCGCCGACTTCCCCGGGCTGACCTCGCCGAGCTCGAAGCTCATGGACATCAACGGCCATCTCGGCGGGCCCATCATCAAGGACAAGCTCTGGTTCTATGTCGGCGGCCAGTTCTATCAGACCAAGAACCGTCCGACCGGATTCCCCGAGGACGTTCGCTACAATCAGCCGCGGATCTTCGCCAAGCTGAGCTCCCAGTTGACTCCGACCTTGAACATGAGCCTGGCTTTCCAGAGGACCAAGTACCAGGGCACCAACCGGGACGCCAGCTCCACGGTTCTCCCCATCGCCACGGTCACGCAGAACTCGCCCGACTGGCTCCTGAGCTTCAACCTGACCAAGATCCTCAGCCCGACGACCTTCTTCGACGTCAAGACCAACTACTTCGAGGGCCTCTATTATCTCAACCCCACGGCCGGGTTCGACGCTTACGCCCACTATAGCTACAATCTGGACATGCTCCAGGACAGCTCCGGCTATTTCTACTACGCCGACCGGGCCCGCTTCGGGACCAACGCCAGCGTGACCCACTACGCCGAGAACTTCATCGCCGGCTCCCACGATTTCAAATTCGGCGCCGAGTTCGAGCGGTCCATGGCCCGGACCCGCTACGGCTACACCGGCACGGGGGGCGCCCTGGGCGACAACGTCAAGTACAACGACTACGTCGGCTACGGGTATAACCTCGCGGGCGATTCCGTTTACTTTACGGGGCCCTACCTGGCCTATCAGTACACCGGCTACGACACGAATACCCGCTACACCCGGCTGGAGGTGTTCGTCCAGGATTCCTGGCAGATCACCAAAAGGCTGAATTTGAGCCTCGGCGTCCGCTACAGCCAGAACTGGGGCGACGTCAAGGGCGTCGACGGATCCGTCTTCAAGACGCACCGGCTGGCCCCCCGCCTGGGCTTCACGTTCGACATCCTGGGCGACAAAACGACCATCCTCAAGGCCCACTACGGCCAATTCACCGAGGCCATGCTGACCGCCTACCTCGACAGGATGAACCCCAGCTCGAAGTTCGGCAACTACACCGGCTACCTGTTCGACCCCTTGACCGAATCATGGGACCAAATGTACTCGATCCCCCACAACCCCTTCACCATGGCCTCCAACATCAAGCACCCCTACATGACCCAGTTCACGGTCGGGATCGAGCGCGAGCTGTTCAAGGACACATCCTTGGGCGTGACCTACATCAACCGGAAATGGAACAACATCATCGGCCGGTACAACCGGGCCGCGGACTACATCACTCAAACGGTCTTCTCCCCTGAGCTCGATCAGAGCTTCACCGTCTATGAGCAGACGTCCGAAACCCTGGACCTCAGCGATTTCGTGATCGCCAACGTCACAAAGAGCGCTGATTTTCCCTGGGTCCTGGAGCAGCCCTACAGAAAATACGAGGGCGTCGAGGTCCTGTTCAACAAGCGCTTCTCCAACCGTTGGCAGCTGCTCGCGTCCTATATCTACGGCAAGGCCTCGGGGACCGTGGACAACAGCTTTGGCAGCGACATCGGCTGGGCCGGGAACATGAACGATCCGAACATGTGGATCAACGCCAAAGGAAACCTCACGAACGACCCGACCCACATGATCAAGCTCCAAGGCACCTACGTCCTGCCTTTCGACATCAGTTTGACCGGCTACTTCTGGGGGATCACGGGCAACTCCTGGACGACGCGGCTCCTGACGGACGCGTTCAACCAGGGCCAGATCACGTTCTTCACGGAAGCCCGAGGCTCCCACCACTATCCCATGCAGAAGATGCTCAACCTGCGCCTCGAGAAGATCTTCACCCTGGCTAAAAGGTACCGCCTCGGCCTGATGTTCGATGTCTTCAACGTCTTCAACGACGACACCATCACGTCCTGGGGAACGCGCATCGGCTTTGACTGGTTCACGGACGGCACCTATCCCTCCGCGGACGGGCATAGGCTCCGAAGCATCAGCACGCCGCGGCAGGCGCGCCTCGGCATCCGGTTCATGTTCTAAGCTCGGATCCCACGCCGGACGCTCAAGGGCGGCGGGCCTTCCCGCCGCCCTTTTTTTGCCCCTGTCGGCTCGTCACGTCCACGGGCTTGACAAGGTCCAGGCATTTCTCCCATAATCAGACAACCAAAATGAGATCTCGATCGACTGAGGGCCTATAGGACCCGACTTGATGCGTTCAAGAGAAAAACCGGGATCTCATCTCTTTGAGGAGGTGAAACGAGACAGCCCCAATCATCCCCAGGCTATGACGACAAGACTCTTTCGTATCATCAAACGGAGGGAAATTTGAAAAAAGCCTACGTCGCACTCCTGATCCTCCTCCTTGTCTCTTCGCTCTCGTTCGCGCAATCGCGCGAAACGGGAGCCATCACCGGGAAAGTGACCGATGAGCTGGGAGCCCCCCTGCCCGGCGTCGGCCTGACCTTGAGCGGCGAGAAGCTCATGGGAACGCGCGCGACGGTCAGCGACGCCACCGGGGCCTTCCGGTATCCCGCCCTGCCTCCGGGCACCTACAGCCTGAAGGCCGAGCTGGCCGGGTTCGGCACCGTCGTTCAGGAGAACATCCGGCTGAACACGACGGTCACGCTGAGCCTGACCCTGGTCATGAAACCGGCGACGGTCCAAGAGCAGATCACGGTCGTGGCCCAATCGCCGACCGTCGACGTCAAGTCGACGGAAACGGCGTCCGTCACGCTCGGCAACGAGATCCTGCGCAACATCCCCAACAGCCAGTTCTCGGCCAACATCGTCCTCATGGCGCCCGGCGTCAACGACAACGCCGTCGCCTACGGCGCCGGCGGCGAGCGCGGCATCTCCTATCAGATGGACGGCGTCGGCGTCGGCGACCCCGACGGCGGCACGGCCTGGGTCTTCGTCGACTACAACATCATCGAGGAAGCCAAGGTCATGGGCATCGGCCTGCCCGCCGAGTACGGCAACTTCACCGGCGTCATCTTCAACATCGTCACCAAGTCCGGCGGCAACAATTTCTCCGGCCATTTCGAGTCGCTCTACCAGGGCTACAAGAAGGGCTTCTGGGGGACGAACAACAATGCCGACTTCAAGACGGACTGGCCGAACATCACGCCTCCCATCGAGAGCCTTTGGGACATCAACGGCCATCTCGGCGGCCCGTTCATCAAGGACAAGCTCTGGTTCTTCGCCGGAGCCCAGTTCTACCATTCCAAGGACTATCCCACGGGCTTCCCCTTTGCCCAGGACTACAAGCAGCCGCGCTTCTTCTTCAAGCTGAGCTCTCAGCTCTCGGGCAAGACCAACGCCAGCGCCGCCGTGGAATATGACAACTACAATGGGACTTATCGGGGCGCCGGGGTGACATCACAGTTTGACCCCATCGCGACCACCCGGCAGGTCGACCCCGAGTACGTCCTCAACTTCAACCTGACCCACATTTTCTCCCCTAAGACCTTCTTTGACGTCAAGGCGGCCTACTTCAACGGCTACTACAACCTCGAGCCGATGAACGGCGACATCACGATCGCCGGCCACTACATCAACGACAATATCCTCTATGACCCGGCGTTTACCGGAGGGCCGTCACTCGCCGATCCCCGCGGGCTGGCGCCTCTGCACCGTTATTTCAACACCTACAGCTATGCCGAGCATCCCCGGGACCGCTTCCAGGCCAACGCCAGCATGACGACCTACGCCGAGGACTTCATCAAGGGCAGCCACGACTTCAAGTTCGGCGTCGAGTTCGAGCAGTCGCACTCCCGCAACCTCTTGCGTTATACGGGCGCGAACCACTGGTATTACTACGACGCCTGGGACGGCTACTACTACGGGAACTACAGCGCCAACCAGTATGTCGGGTACAACGCCAAGATGAAGCTCGACCGGCTGGAGGGCTTCGCCCAGGACTCCTGGCAGGTCACGAAGCGATTGAACTTAAGCCTCGGCGTCCGCGTCACCCAGGCCTGGGGCTCGGTCCCCAATCTCTCTGGCACCCCGTACAGCAAGTTCCGGGTCGCCCCGAGGCTCGGGTTCACTTTCGACCTCCTCGGCGACAAGACCACGATCCTCAAAGGCCACTACGGCGAGTTCACCGACGGGGTCTATGCCGGCATGATCGACCGGCTGAACTCGGACTGGTCGGACAAGATCTTCTATTATTGGGACCAGGCCGGCCAGTTCTGGTACGAATACAATCGGGATATCCATGGGACCTGGGTCATCGACCCCGAGCTCAAGCATCCTTTCATGAGGCAGTTCACCATCGGCGTCGAGCGCGAGCTGTTCAAGGACGCTTCGTTCTCGGTCACCTACATCAACCGGACGTACCACAATTTCCAGGGAGCGTGGAACGCCCTGGCGACTTTTGAGCCCGTCGAGGCGACCTATGCGGTCTGGGACCCCGCGACGAAGGCCATGGTGGACAAGACCTTCACTCTCTACGACCTCACGTCGGGGAGCGACTCCGAATGGCACCTCACCGACGTCGGCGTGATCGCGGACCGGCTCAACGATCTTTATCCCGGCCTCAACGCCAAGGCCTACCGGAAATATTGGGGCCTCGAGGTCCTCTTCAACAAACGGTTCTCGAACAAGTGGCAGATGCTGGCCTCGTACGTCTACTCCGTGGCCATGGGGACGATGGGCAACAGCTCCGCCTATCGCGACATCGGCTGGAACAGCTACTACGACCCCAACACCTGGGTCAATCTCGACGGCCATGTCACCAATGACCCGACCCATATGGTCAAGGTCCAGGCGAGCTACCTCCTGCCGCTGGACATCTCCTTGAGCGCCTATTTCCATGCCATCACGGGAGAAGCCTATACCCAGACGCGAAGGACGTTCCGAGGCGACTTCAGCCAAGGGAGGATCACCTTCAACGTCGAGCCGTCCGGCATGTTCCATTATCCGATAGCCTCCTCGCTCGACTTGAGGCTCGAAAAGACGTTCAGGCTGGCCGCAAAATACCGGCTGAGCGCCTTCTTCGACGTCTTCAACGTCTTCAACGACGACTCCATCACCAGTTGGGGCAACACGATCGATTACACCTGGACCGCGGACCCGAGCGCCGAAGGCTACACCCCCTCGACCCTGGGACACCAGCTCTACGGGCTGGTCCTGCCAAGGCGGGCCAGACTCGGCCTCCGTTTCATCTTCTAGCGCACAAGCTCTCAGCAGACGCTCCGAGGGGCGGCGGGTCTTCCCGCCGCCCCTTTTTCTTTAGGGGGTTTGTGCTAAAATGGGCGGGTTGCGATGAGCGCGAAGAAACGACCGATCCTCGTCATGGTCGGGGGCCTCCTCCTGGCCGCGGCCGCAGGGGCCTATCTCCTCTTCCTGGCCGGGCCGCCGAGCTTCGCCCGTCTGCGCGAGGGCCGGGATTTCAACGTCATCGTCATCACCCTGGACACGACCCGGGCCGACCGCCTGCCGTGCTACGGCCGCCAGGACCTGTCGACGCCGACCCTCGACACATTCGCCGCCCGGGGCCTGCGGTTCGAAAAGTGCTACGCCCAGACGCCCCTGACGCTCCCCTCCCACACGACCCTCATGACCGGGACGCTTCCGCTCTTCCACGGCATCCGCGACAACGGCGGCTTCTTCGTGCCTCAGAAGCTCAAGACCATGGCCGAGCTCTTCAAGGACAAGGGGTACGAGACCGCGGCCTTCATCGCCGCTTACGTCCTCGATTCCAAATGGGGCCTGAACCAGGGGTTCGACACCTACTTCGACAAGTTCGACTTGAGCAAGTTCAAGAGGATCTCCCTGGGGACGGTCCAGAGGCCGGCTAACGAGATCCTGGACCAGGCTCTCCCCTGGCTCGAGGAGCGGAAGGACAAGCGGTTCTTCGCCTGGCTCCACCTCTACGACCCCCATTCCCCCTACGAGCCCCCGCCGCCCTACGACAAGCTCTACGCCGACCGGCCGTATCTCGGCGAGATCGCCTTCGCCGACTCCCAGCTCGCCCGGCTTTGGAGCTGGCTCGAGTCGAACGGCCTCCTCGAGAAGACCTTCATCGTCTTCGCCGGCGACCACGGCGAGAGCCTGGGCGAGCACGAGGAGCAATCCCACGGCTTCTTCGTCTACCAGAGCGCGATCCACGTCCCGCTCATCATCGTCACCCCGTTCCCGAAGCTCCAGGGCGTCATCTCTCCCGAGGTGAGCACGCTGGCCGACGTCCTGCCGACCGTCTGCGACATGGCCGGTCTCCCGGTCCCGGCCGAGGTCCAGGGCCGGAGCCTCCTTCCGAACTTCTTCGGCCGTCAACGCAAGGAGACCCCGCTGGCCTACAGCGAGACCTATTACCCGCGCTTCCACTTCGGCTGGTCGGACCTCAAGAGCGTCCAGGACGCCCGCTACAAGCTCATCCTGGCCCCCGTGCCCGAGCTCTACGATATCGTCGCCGACCCTGGCGAGGAGAAGAACCTCGTCTACCTCGAGAAGAAGGTCTACGGGCGGATGAACGCCGAGGCCGAGGCCTTCATCGGCCGGGCCGGCCGGAACGCGTACGAGACGGACTATTCGAAGATCGACGAGGAGACGCGGCAGAAGCTCTCCGCCCTGGGCTACGTCGGCTCGTTCACCGATCCGGCCAAGCTCGCGGGGAAAAAGCTGGGCAATCCCAGGGAGAAGATCGGCGTCTTCAACCGCCTGTCCGAGGCCCGCGAAATGGGGCTGGACGGCAAGGCCGACGAGGCCATCGAGATCATCCGGGGGATCATCGCCAGCGACCCCGACATCACCGACGCCTATTTCTCCATCGGCAACATCTATTTCCAGGCGCAGAAATACAAGGAGGCCATCGGCTACTTCGAGCAGGTCCTCGGCCGCAAGCCCGACGACTCCTTCGCGGCCATCAACATCGCCCTGTCTTACGAGGCGATGGGGCGGTTCGACGACGGGGAGAAGTTCCTTCTCGATTACATCAAGAAGGGCTTCTCGGACCCCCAGCTCTACTTCATGCTCGGCAACATGAATTATATTCAGAAGAATTACGACAAGGCCGTTCCGTATTTCGAGAAGTGTCTCGCCGCCAACGCCGAGTCGGCCGCCTCGCACAGCATTCTGGGCGCGATCGCCATCGTCAAGGACGACCTTCCCGGCGCGGAGGAGCACCTCCGCAAGGCCGCCGAGATCAGTCCCCGTCTCGCCAACCTCCATTTCCTCATGGCCGAACTGGCCGAAAAAAGGGGCCAGAACAAGGAGGCGGAAGCCGAGTACCTAAAGGAGCTCGAGATCTCCCCCAAGCATTTCAAGGCCATGTACAACCTGGCCCGGTCCTACAGAATGACCGGGCAGGAAGACAAGGAATTCGAATACCTCACGAGCTGTATGACCACGAACCCGGAATTCCCGCTGACCTATTTTTATCTGGCCAGGATCAACCTCAAGCGGGGAGAGCGCTACCAGGAGTCCATCGATCTCGTCAAGAAAGGGATCGAGCTCAAGCCTGAAAAGTCCGAGCTCCCCCTGGGCTATTTCCTCCTGGCCGACCTCTACAATCGCGTCGGAGAGAACGCCTTGTCGGAAGAATACGCGCGGAAGGGACAGGCGGCAGCCGCCGCGGAGGCGACCGCCCGGAAATAGGACCGGATCAGATCTTGAACTTGCGTTCGAGCGAGCCCCTGCTCCCGTCGGTCGCGTTGGCCACGACGACCTTCAGCGTGTAGGCGCCGGGCTTCAGGGGAGCGGCCGCCTGGGCCTTGAAATCCTGGGTCAGGACCTCTTTCAGGCGCGCCTCGGGGATGTCGATGGGGTAGGCCTGAGAGAACGTCCAGGCCTCCGTGCCCGCCGCGTCGAGGACCTTCATCGCCACTTCGACATTCGCCTGAAGGCTTTTGCCGGAGGACTTCAGCCAGATGTTCTTGTAGGGGATGGCCAGCGAGAAGCGCGCCGTCCCGCCCTCTCCGACGTCGATCTGGACATCCAGTCCGGCGATGGCCGAGGGATAAGACGCATCCCCGGGCTTGGGCATTCCTTCCCGCGGCTTGTTCCATGCGCTCTGGGCCTGCGTGATCACGGCGATCTGCCCGGCGCTGTCCGGGGAGATGCGATAGTCGTCGTTCCAATACTCGTCGATGAAGACGATGGTGTACAACCCGTACCACCAGATCTCCGTGGGCAGGCCGTAGAACGTGACCCCCCGGGGATAGGTGATGCGGGTATCCGGCGGGCCGAGCGTGATGTAAACCCGGCCCCGGTCCTGGAGCCAGCCCGGAGAGCCTCCGCCCGAGAAGAGGCGGTTGGCCCGCTCGATCCGGGCGTAATAGTCCCTGCGGTATTCGTTCTCCGGGGTCGCGGGGGTGGGGTCGCGCCTCTTCCAGAAGTCCTCGATGAACGGCTCCCGGGCCTCGGGGGCCAGGGCCAGGAAGGCCTTTCTTTCCTCCGCGGTGATCGTGTATCGCACCTTGGAGATGAAATCGCGGCTCTTGGGATCGAGCTCCTTCAAGCCCCGGGTCGAGGCGCAGGCGGCGATGATGGGGACGGCGGCCACGAGGAAGACCCAGCGAAGGCGTCCCGTGCTCATCAGTTCACCTTGATCTTGTCCTGGATCGCGGCCAGCTTCTTCTTCAGCTCGGCCTGGTTCGGATTGAGCTCGAGAGATTTCGTCCAAACGGTGATCGCGCCGGCGAGATCGCCGGTCTGGACATAGCAGTCGCCGATCGAATTGAGCACGATGAGGTTCGTCCCGAAATAGGTCAGGTAGTCCTTGTAGAAGCCGATGGCTTCGCCGTAGCGGCTGAGAGCCTGGGAGCTCTCGCCGAGATACTGGGCGAACTCGTAATTCTTCTTGTCCCGATAGAACGGAGTGGCCACGTTACGGACGCCGTCGTAGTCCTTGAGCTCGAAGAGGACGCGGCAGAGGTCGAGGGCGAAGGGCGCGGAGCCGGGCGCCCTCCGGAAGGCCTCTTCGAGAAGAGGCTTGGCCTTGGCGGCGTCGCCTGTCCGAAAATACTGCATGCCGCGGACATCCACATAGGAGGGGTCGCTCGCCGGGGGCATCGGGGGATACATGATCCACGACCGGGGCAGGGCCGCGTTGAGGCTGATATAGAACGACGCTTTGGAGGACAGGACCGTCGTCTTGGCGGAATCGAGGAGGTCGACGTTGGCCGTGTAGTAATCGGGCGGGAAGCTCGCCAGGGGGAAATCTTCCACGACGCGGAGCGGGTCCGGAGCGTCCGTCAGGGGCTTGGTGATCGCGGCCACGACCTGGTTGTTCCGGACGAGGGTGATCGACAGGCTGCCTTTCGCCTTCAGCTCCGCGGTGAGGCCGCCGAGCTCGCAGAACAGGGTCAGGGTGTCCTGGACGGAAAAATCGTTGCGCGGCGAGGCGACGATCTGGGTCTCCCCGAAGGTGAACGGCTTGACCTGTCCCGCGAAGGCGGGGTTGCGGATGACCCGGTTGGCCAGGATGGGCGGCGTCAGCGTCAGGGTGTGGACGGGCGGGATCTTCAGGGTCGCCTCGACGGAAGTGAACTCCTTGGAGACCGTGTTCTTCCAGAGGAGGCTGACCTTGTAGTCGCCCTCGATGAGGGGGAAGGTGTCCTGATAGGACACGCGGCGGTCCCGGATCTTGGCGAACTGATCGCCGTCGAGCTCGATCGGGATCCGCCGGTCGAACTGGTAGACGGTCTTGCCGGCGGAGTCGGAGACGATGCCGTTGACGTCGAAGACCGTCCGGTAGAGGCCCTCGAAACGCTCGATGCTCAGCCGGGCCGGCTCGATGAGGAAATGAACGAACGCCCGCCCCGCGGCGTCCCGGGAGACCTGGATGAGGGCGTCGTTCTCGATGTAGTTGGCGGTGTACTCGACCTCGACCACGTCCTTGAACTTGAGGAGGTTCTCGGCATAGGCGTCCTTGACGCTCTCATAGCCCATCTTCGGGATCTTCTGGCTGATCAGGATGTCGGACGCCATGGTGGGATTCATGCCCATGACGTAGTCGCCGGGGATGAGGGACATCGCGACGTCGGCCACCTGCGGGTCGACGGTCTGTCTCAGCTCGCCCCAGGCCTGAAGGTAGTTCGTCATGTCGCCGTTGTAGAAGGGCATGAGCTTCTGGGGTCCGTCCCGGACCGGGGAATAGAGGACATAGTCGCCGGCCCCGTCCCTCTTGTAGAATACGACGTTGAAGGTGTTCGGCAGGCCCGCGCCGTTGATGCCGGAGTAGAACCAGATCTGGAGCGGATAGAGGTTGGTCTCGCTCTCGTAGCGCGTGATATCCTTCGGCTCGCCCAGGGTGATGTAGACGCGGCCCATGTCGGACCGCCAGCCGCCGGCCTTCAGGCCGCGGCCGAAGTTCTTGTTGGCGTACTCGATGCGGCGGTAGTGCTCGTCCTTGAACTTGTTCTCGGGCGTCGTCGGGTCCTCGTCCCGGGCCTTCCAGAAGGCCGTGATGAACATCTCCCGCTCCCGGTCGTTGGTGAGCTGCAGAAAGACGTCCTTCTCCTTGGGGGAGATGATATAGACGACCTCCTCTTCGAGCCAGGCCCTGAACTTCGGCGGCAGGTCCTTGGCAGCCGTCTTCTGCGCGGCGGCCGGAAGGGCAGCGAGCGCCAGGGTGACGACGAGGATCGCGAGCGATTTCAGTCTCATAGAGGAGTCCTTTCTAGTCCGGAACGCGGCTTTCTAGTGTACCGCGTCCGAGGCACTTTTTCAAGGCGGCGGGTCGGACGCTCCGGGCGCCCCGCGGCCGCCCCAAAAGGGCTTGCAATCGCCCCTCTCTTTACCTAAACTGAGGACTCCGCCATGAAGTTTCTTGCCGATCTTCATATTCACTCGAAATATTCGCGGGCCACGTCGCGGGACATGGTCCTGGACGCCATGGCGCCGTGGGCCAAGGTCAAGGGCGTCTCCCTTCTCGCGACCGGCGACTTCACCCATCCCGAATGGCTGTTCCTGATGAAGGAGAAGCTCGAGCCTATGGGCAACGGGTTCCTCCGGCTCAAGAGCGCGACGACGGCCTTCGACGCTCCGCTGTTCCAGGGCCTGCCGGCCCTCGCGCGCCCGGTCTCTTTCATCCTCTCCTCGGAGCTGAGCTTCATTTATTCGAAGGGGGGCAAGGTCCGCAAGGTCCACGTCATGCTGCTGGCCCCGGACTTCGAGTCCGTCGAGCGGGTCAACCGCCGCCTCCAGGCGGTCGGCAACCTCGGCTCGGACGGGCGGCCCATCCTGGGGCTCGACGTGAGGCTCTTCTGCAGGATGGTCGCCGAGGCGGCGCCCCGGGCGGTCGTCATCCCCTCCCACATCTGGACGCCCTGGTTCTCGCTCTTCGGCGCGAACTCGGGCTTCGACGCGATCGAAGAGTGCTTCGAGGAGATGACGCCGTCGATCTTCGCCCTCGAGACGGGCCTGTCGTCGGACCCGCCGATGAACCGGCGGCTCTCGGCCCTCGACCGCTTCGCCCTGGTCTCCAACTCCGACGCCCATTCGCCCTCGAAGATCGGCCGCGAGGCCAACGCGTTCGACACCGATTTCAGCTTCCGCGGTCTCATCGACGCGCTGCGGACGAACGACCCGTCGAAGTTCCTCTACACCGTCGAGTTCTTTCCCGAGGAGGGCAAGTACCACTATGACGGGCACCGCAAGTGCGGCGTCGTCAGCGCGCCGCGCGAGAGCATGAAGACGGGCGACATCTGTCCGAAGTGCGGCAAGAAGCTGACGATCGGCGTCCTCCATCGGGTCGAGGAGCTGGCCGACCGTGAGGCCGGCGAGGGGCCGCAGGGGCGCATCCCTCACAAGAGCCTCATCCCGCTCAACGAGGTCATCGCCGAGGCCGTGGGCAGGACCCCCGAGAGCCAGGGTGTCTGGGAGCTCTATTTCCGGTTCATCCGCGAGTTCGGGGACGAGCACGCCATCTTGACCGAAGTTTCCGTGGCCGAGCTGGCCCGCATCATTCCGGAGAACATCGCCGAAGCCATCGACCGGATGCGCAAAGGCCAGGTCACGATCCGGCCCGGTCACGACGGAGAGTACGGCGAGATCCGCATCTTCGGCGACGGGCCCCAAGCCGACGCCTCCGCCTCTCAGCTCTCCCTCTTCTGACCTTCGGCTCCAAAGTGTCGAGCACGCTCGGGAGCGAGCGAGACGACCTCTAAGACCAAGGCCGAGGGGTATTGTCTGAGGGAGCAATAAGCGGTGATTTAGACGGGCGATGTTCCGGATGAGGGCAGTTTCTGGGGAAACCGCCAAAACGTGTCTGAGCGAGGCGTAGCGCACGCCGAGCGAGTTGTTTTGGCGCCGAGTCCGGGACATTGACCGGCGTGAAAAATCACCGCAGCG
>CAVSAI010000043.1:105000-108245 GCA_963725825.1 Candidatus Aminicenantota bacterium | reverse complement strand
GTTTCCCACGTAGATGTTCATACATCTCTCCTTCAAATTTTGCCCTTGCCCTGGTCGCGGACCCTCTTATTCGGATTCCGTGGTTACCCCTTGGCCCATGAACGGAGCCCGCGCCCAACCTGCCGAATAAAAGGAGAGGAGTATGACGGCCGTTTTGGGGGCCCGTGCCCCTCTGACCTTTATTCGAGTGAAATAAAAAAACCCGGCAACGACCTACTCTCCCACCCAGCTGCCCAGGCAGTACCATCGGCACGAACGGGCTTAACTTCCGTGTTCGGAATGGGAACGGGTGTGGCCCCGCCGTTAAAGTCACCGGGATTTGATGCGATGTTAAAACTTAGCGTGTTTCAAAAAAGTTTTTTGTCTTGATAAACTTTATGGTCAAGCCTCACGGTCTATTAGTACTGGTCAGCTGAACGCATCACTGCGCTTACACCTCCAGCCTATCAACCTGGTCGTCTACCAGGGACCTTTAGCCCTTGCGGGAGGGAGATCTTATCTTGGGGCGTGCTTCCTGCTTATATGCTTTCAGCAGTTATCACGACCGAACGTAGCTACCCAGCGCTGCCCCTGGCGGGACAACTGGTACACTAGAGGTTCGTCCATCCAGGTCCTTTCGTACTATGGACAGCCCCCCTCAAATCTCCTGCGCCTACCGTGGATAGGGACCGAACTGTCTCGCGACGTTCTAAACCCAGCTCACGTACCTCTTTAACCGGCGAACAGCCGGACCCTTGGGACCCGCTTCAGCCCCAGGATGAGATGAGCCGACATCGAGGTGCCAAACAGTGTCGTCGATGTGAGCTCTTGGACACTATTAGCCTGTTATCCCCGGCGTACCTTTTATCCGTTGAGCGATGGCCCTTCCATACAGGACCACCGGATCACTAAGCCCTGGTTTCCCATCTGTTCGGCCCGTCGGCCTCACAGTCAAGCTCCCTTATGCCTTTGCACTCTACGGTTGATTTCCAAACAACCTGAGGGAACCTTTGGGCGCCTCCGTTACATTTTAGGAGGCGACCGCCCCAGTCAAACTACCCACCTAACACTGTTCCTCTCCCCGATCAGGGGAGGAGGTTAGAATCTCAGACCAGGAAGAGTGGTATCTCACCGTTGACTCCACCACGCCCGGGGGCGCAGCTTCAAAGTCTCCCACCTATCCTGCGCATCATGGACCGAAATCCAATGCTAGGATGCAGTTAAGGTGCCGGGGTCTTTCCGTCCAGCGGCAGGTAACCGGCGTCTTCACCGGTACCACAATTTCGCCGAGCCCCTCTTTAAGACAGCGCTCAAGTCGTTACGCCTTTCGTGCGGGTCGGAACTTACCCGACAAGGAATTTCGCTACCTTAGGACCGTTATAGTTACGGCCGCCGTTTACTGGGGCTTCGGTTCACAGCTTCGCCTTGCGGCTAACCGCTTCCCTTAACCTTCCAGCACCGGGCAGGCGTCAGACCCTATACATCGATTTTATGTCTTTGCAGAGTCCTGTGTTTTTATTAAACAGTCGCTAGAGCCATTTCTCTGCGGCCTCCTCGGGCTCCACCTGATCGGCTTCACCCTAATAAGGCGCCCCTTATCCCTAAGTTACGGGGCTAAATTGCCTAGTTCCTAAAAGAGGGCTCACTCGTGCGCCTTAGAATATTCTTCTTATCTACCTGTGTCGGTTTGCGGTACGGTCGCCTGAGACACTCCCTAGAGGATTTTCTCGGCAGCGTGGAATCGACAAGTTCGGAAGCCCGAAGGCAACCTGCCCCGCCGTGCTCGAGGTTAAGAGCGTCCGGATTTGCCTGGACACTCCCTCTACGTGGCGGTCGCGCATTTCCGATCGCGCGTATGCCTATCCTCCTGCGTCTCCCCATTGGTGATAACGCGTCTCAGGCGGTGCAGGAATGTTGACCTGCTGTCCATCGGCTACGCCTTTCGGCCTCGCCTTAGGGACCGACTGACCCTGGGCGGACTGACCTTCCCCAGGAAACCTTAGATTTTCGGCGTTGAGGGTTTCTACCCCAATTATCGCTACTCATGCCGGCAGGGTCTCTTCTCAGCCGTCCACCATGGCTTGCGCCACGGCTTCGCCCGAGTGAGAATGCTCTCCTACCAAAGCCATCGTCCGAAGACGACGCCAGTCCGCAGCTTCGGTAACTGGCTTGAGCCCCGTTACATTGTCGGCGCAAGAACGCTTGACCAGTGAGCTGTTACGCTTTCTTTAAATGATGGCTGCTTCTAAGCCAACATCCTGGTTGTCTGAGTATCCTCACATCCTTGCCCACTTAGCCAATATTTAGGGACCTTAGCTGACGGTCTGGGCTGTTTCCCTTTTGACTACGGACCTTAGTGCTCGCAGTCTGACTCCCGCATAGTGTTCAATGGGAATTCGGAGTTTGGTTGGATTTGGTAGAACTTTCGAACCCCTAGGCCATCCAGTGCTCTACCGCCCATTGACATTCGTGCGAGGCTAGCCCTAAAGCTATTTCGGAGAGAACGAGCTATTCCTGAGTTTGATTAGCCTTTCACCCCTACCCTCAGCTCATCCAAGCTGTTTTCAACCAACACTGGTTCGGACCTCCCGCAGGTGTTACCCTGAGTTCATCCTGGCCAAGGGTAGATCACTCAGCTTCGCGTATATTCCGTGCGACTAAACGCCCTATTCAGACTTGCTTTCGCTACGGCTCCGCTCCTTAAGAGCTTAACCTTGCCACACAGAATAACTAGCCGGCTCATTAAGCAAAAGGCACCCCGTCACCCCCTTGCGAGGGCTCCGAGTGCTTGTAAGCATGCAGTTTCAGGTACTGTTTCACTCCCCTAACAGGGGTTCTTTTCACCTTTCCCTCACGGTACTAGTTCACTATCGGTCGCAGATGAGTATTGAGCCTTGGAAGATGGTCCTCCCGAATTCCCACAGGGTTTCTCGTGTCCCGTGGTACTTGGGTGCCCGACTAAGAGGAGATATCTTTTCGCCTACAGGACTGTCACCTTCTGTGGTCACCCTTCCCATAGTGTTCGGCTGAGATTTCCTTTTGTAACTCTTTGGCCCTTATGTGCAAGAGCCACGTCGAGTCCCACGACCCCGCCGACACAACGCGCACACGCTTACATGCCGACGGTTTGGGCTGATCCCCGTTCGCTCGCCGCTACTGGGGGAATCACGGTTGTTTTCTTTTCCTCTAGGTACTGAGATGGTTCACTTCCCTAGGTTCGCTTCGTCACCCTATGGATTCAGATGACGATATCCTGGCTTCACCAG
>CAVSAI010000043.1:0-102500 GCA_963725825.1 Candidatus Aminicenantota bacterium | reverse complement strand
GCGAAGCGTCCGGGGACGAGCCTCATCGAGGTCCTGGTGGCCATGACGCTGGCGCTCGTCCTCGTTGTCGGCGCGGCCGAAATGCTGACCCTCGCTCTGCGGGCGAAGCGCCGGGGCGACGTCATCGCAGCGCTCACCCACGCCGTTAGCGACAGGCTCGAGTCCCTCAGATCGCGGCCGTTCGAGGACCCGGCCCTCGCGACGGGCGAATACGCCGAGACCGTCCGCGTCGAGCCGGGCGGCTGCCTGATCGCGGAGACCTGGGAGATCGCCGGCGAAGGCGAGGGGATGAAGCGGATCACGCTGAGGGCGCGGCAGGCCGGACGTCCGGGGCCGGAAACGGCGGCGGTGCTCTTCGTCTCCCGGGACCTGGGGTTCTCGCCATGAGGAAAAGCGGCTTTACCCTTGTCGAGTGCCTCCTCGGCCTGGCCTTGTCCCTGTTCGTCATCTCCGCGGGACTCGAGTTCTTCGTCCGGGCGGAGAAGGCCTTCCTGCGGCTCAAGGAGAGAGAGGAAGCCGGCCAATCGGCGCTCGCGGCGCTCGACCGGATGCGGATCGACCTTCTCCACGCCGGCCTCGGCCTCTCCGAGGAGATCCGGCTCGGGCTCGTCGAAGCCGCGGAGGCGACGGCGGACGAGCTCCGGACGACGTCGCTCGAAAAGGAGCTGGCCCTGGCGGCCGATATCCGAGCGGGGGACATTCGGCTTTCGCTGGTCTCGGCAACGGATATCGCCGCGGGACAGCGGCTCGCGCTTCGGGAAGGCGGCGCGGGCGAGGTGCGGACGGTCGTCCGGGTCGAGGCCGGGGCCGTCGTCATCGACGCGCCCGCCGAGCGAGACTACGCGCAGGACCTGGCGTCCGCGGCCCTGGTCGAGCGCGTCACCTATTTCCTGGACGCGAGCACCCGCGTCCTCAGAAGGCGGGTCAACACGAGCCCGGCCCAGCCGCTGCTCGAAGGCGCGGCCGGGGCGGTCTGGAGCCTCGACGCGGCCGCCCATCTCGTCCGCATCCGGCTCGAACTCGATACCGAAGGAGCCCATCCCCATGAAGCGACGGTTTTTCTCAAGAACGCGGCCTTGGCCCGTTGAAGAGAGAGGATCGGTCACGATGACGGTCCTGCTCCTCATGGTCGTCTTCTCGGGGCTGTGCCTGGCCATGCTCCAGGCCTCGGGGATCCACCTGAAGGTCAACGGTTTCCGCAGGTTCTCGACCCTCCTCGATTGCGCTTCGGAGAATGGGCTCAAGAGGGGGCTCGGCGATCTTTCGTCCTGGCTCGAAGCCGAAGCGCTTCTGGCCCCTGTCCCCGAGGAGCGCGTCGAAGCGGTCCGGGCCGAGCCCCGGGAGGAATTCGCCGGCCTCCTCGGCGCGGCCTTCGGGTCCGCGTTTCCCCGCGTTCTCGAGGAGACCTTCGACGGCATGACCTGGGAAAGCCGGGCCGAGTGCGGCCTCGGAAGTCTCGAGGACTTGGGAGGCTATCTCCGGATATCGGCGGCCCTCCGGATCGAGTCCTCAGGCGGACTCCTCGAGGTCCGGCCGAGGCGGCGCTCGGCTCTCGAGGGATCGATCGGCTTCTTGGCCGGCCGCCTGCCCCTGGCGGCCATTCCTCTCTATATAAGAGGAGAGATGAGCGACGGCGAAAGATCGGCCTTTTGCGGGGAGAACGGCATCAGCCTGCCGCGCAAAGCCGGCCAGCCAGTCGGCGCCGGCCTGGCTTCGTCTTCCGGCGGGGTCCTGCCCGTGGACGCCGGCGCGCTTGCCGCCAAGGCCCTGAGCATCGGCGTCTTCAGGCCCGGGGACATCCCGCCGGCCCGGCTGCGCGAGGCGCTCGGCCTCCCGGCTTCGACCGATCCCGTCCCCAACGGCGTCTATCTCATCCGCAACGACCTCGGCCTCGGCGGCGTCTTCGTCCAGGGCGATCTCGACGAGGTCGTCCTCGCGATCCGCGGCGACGCCCAGGTCGCCGTCTTCCGGGCCGAAGATTCGGAGTGGCGGCTCGAGTGGAGCCCGGCCCGGAGCCGGACGGAATTCGTCACGCCTGAGGGGTCGGCCTCCTTCGACCTCGTGCCGCTGCCGATCCTTTTCGTCAACGGCGCGATCGCCGCGCTCGGCGGCGGCGTCGTCGGGATGGACGGACACGCGGAGATGACGTTCGACGGCGAGACCCCGGCCGTGCTCGGCGGCGTCGACCTGACCATTGTCTCCGCGGACAGGGTGACGATCGCCTCGCACCTCATTCTCGAGGGCGTCCGCTGGCAGGACGGGGTCCCCTACTCCAGGAATGCCGAAGCCCAGCTCGTGATCTACGCGGCGGGACAGGACATCGTGTCTGGGGAAACGACCGCGGGAGGGATCGGCATCGGCGCGAACGCGCCCGACGGCTTGAAGGTCCAGGCTTCGTTGACCGCGGCGTCGGGAGGATTCCGGATCGACGGGACGGGAAAGTCCGTCGAAGTCCTCGGCGCCCTGCACGCCGACTCCTACGCCGGGAACGGCAACCGCCTCGTCCTTTATCGCGACGACAGGGCCGCGGCCGGGGAGCTTCCCGGGAACGCCCCGCTTACGTCCGAGCCCCAGCTTGCCGTCTTCGCCCTGAAGGTCCTGTCCTGGGAGGAGTACTGATTGGACGCCCGCCGCCGCGGTTTCACGCTGGTCGAGGCCGTCCTGGGGCTCGCCCTCGCCGGGCTGTTCGCACTCGGGGGCACGTACACGGTGGGTCGGCTGGGACCGAAATTGGACCTGCAAGCGGGGATCTGGGGGGTGACCTCGGGCCTGAACCAGGCGCGCTTCCGGGCTATCCTGTCGGGCGCCTCGGTCCGCGTCCGCTTCACCCCGCAGGGATTCCTGTTCGAGAGCTACGACGAGACGGCGGGCGCGTGGCGCGCGCAGCGGGCCGTCACCCTCGCCGGGGTCCTCGTCCGGGCCAACAACGCGCCGGTCTTCCATCCGCAGGGAACGGTTTCCGATCTGGCGACGATCTCGGTCTCGAACGCGAGGGGAAGCTACAGGATCACGGTGGCGATAACGGGCCGGATCCGGACGGTCAAAGACGGGCGGCGCCGGACTGGGCAGACTGATCCTTCGGCGCGTCGGGCGAGCGGCGCCCGTCGTGGAGGTTCTTCATCAGGCTCAGAACCGTCACCATGCTGGTGTGCTGGAATTCGACGCCCATCTCGTAGACGCTGGCGGAATCCTCCCACCGGCGCCATTTGACGACGCCCTCGACCCGGAGGACCTCCCCGGTGCGGACAAGCGCGACCTCGAGACGGAGCAAGGTCCCGACTTCGAACGATTCGGCCGTGTGGATCCTGGCCCCGCCGATCGAGAGGTCGAGTGTGAAGGCCTCGAACAGGGAGGGGACGTTAGGGTCCCCCGGTTTGGCCAAGGGCGTGATCTTCGTCTTGTTCCACTGCTTGAAACGGCGGTCCTTGCGCGGGGTCATATCGCTTCCCATCGTCTTCTCCGTGTGCGTTCTGCGTTAGGGGGTGACTTTGTCGAGCACCGCGGGGGTCTGCTCCCCATCCGGCTTCGGCTCGGTCTCGTGATAGAGGTTCCTCATGATGGCCTGGAGCGTCGCCTCGACGCATTCCCGGAACTCGACGCCGAACTCGTGGATCTTCTGCTCCTCGTTCCAGCGCGTCCAGCGGACCTCGCCGTCGATGCCGATGAACTCCCTGGAGCGGACGAGCTCGAGGTGGATGCGGAGGACGGCGCCGACCGGGAAGCTCTCCTCGCACTGGATCCGCGCACCGCCTAGGGAAAGGTCCCAGGCGTAGGCGTCGAGCGGGCATCGGGGCAGGAGCCCCTGCACGCCGGAGGCAGACTTGATGATGGCCTTGTTCCATTGCTGAAACCGGCGGTTCTTTCGTCTTTCCCTCATGGCGGCACTCCTGTCCGAAGCACGGCGTTCGGTTCTGCCCCATTTTGGAAGGGGGAGGGAACGGTGGCAATCACCCCTAGGGGTGAATCCGGCGATGAGATCTGCGGGACTTCATCGTCATGGAGCTCGTCGAAGGACAGTCCCTCGGCCAGATCATCGGCCGCAAGGTGATGACGATCAACGAGGCCCTCGGCATCGCCGTCCAGATCGCGGACGCCCGGGGTCAATCCCGATCGCTTTTGTCGCGTCCCCGCTCCGGCCGGCCGCGGGCGTCGCGCCGGGCCCGGCGCCGGATGCGCCGGAGGTCGTTGAGCATCCCCCAGGAGCCCTGGAAGATCCTCAGCCGGCTCGGCCGGGCGTCGCACCAGACGACCGGGATCTCAGCGACGCGATAGCCGAGGTCGCGGCAGAGGACCAGGACCTCGACGTCGAAGCCGAAGCCGGGGGTCCGGAGCCGGGAAAAGACGTCCTTGGCTGCCGCGGCTCGAAAGGCCTTGAAGCCGCACTGGGTGTCGCGGAAGCCCCTCAGCACGAAGAGCCGGACGAGAAGATTGAAGGTTCTTCCCATCCACTCGCGCGGCCGGCGCTGGCGGACGCGGATCTCGGAATCCGGATGGGCCCGCGAGCCGATGACGACATCGGCCCCCGATTCGAGGGCGGCCACGGCCTTGTCGAGCTCCTCGATGGGCGTCGAGAGGTCGTCGTCGCAGAAGAGGATGAGCTCGCCCGCCGCGGCCAGGACGCCCTCCCGGACCGAGGCGCCCTTGCCCAGGTTCCTCGCCCGCCGGATGACCTTCGACGGCCCGCGACCGGCGAGGGCGGCCCGGGCCGCCTCGGTCGTCCGGTCGGAGCTGCCGTCGTCGACGACCACGATCTCGGAAGCGAACGGTTTCGAGGCCAGGTAGGTCGCGACGCGCTCGAGGGTGGCGGCGATCCTCGCTTCCTTGTTGTACGTCGGGATGACCACGGAAAGGCGGATTCCGTTCGGATTTCCTGGGTTCATAGGACACCGGCATTATATGTGAAGGGTATCGAAAAAACGAAATTTGAATTAAAATCCTTCCTTATCGCCGTTCGTCAGGAGGAAGCCCTTTGAAAAACCCCGCCTTCCGGCTGACCGTCGTCTTCGCGCTGGCTCTGGCCCTCTCCCCGGTTCTTTCCGCCCAGGAACCCTACAAGCTGCCGCCGAAGGAGGTCATCGCCATCGTCGACGCGCCGCCGACGCCCCTGGTCTCCATGAGCCCGGCCGACGACACGATGGCCCTCGTCGAGCGCGAGTCGATGCCCTCGATCGCCTATATCGCCGAGCCCATCCTGCGGATCGCGGGCATGCGCATCACGCCCGGCTATAACAGCCGCCAGGTCCTGAGCTTCTCGACCGGCCTGTCGCTCAAGGACATGAAAACGGGCCTCCTCCGCAAGGTCGCCCTGCCCGACGGCGTCAAGTTCACCTTCCCGTCCTGGTCCCCCGACGGGCGGGCGATCGCCCTGCTCCGCTACGTCGACGGCGGCGTCGAGCTCTGGACGGTTGACGTCGCGACGGCGACCGCCAAGGCGCTGACTCCGGCCGTCGTCAACGCGGTCCTCGGCGGCCTCGAATGGGCCCCCGACAGTCGCCGCATCGTCGTGCCGCTGGTGCGGGAAGACCGCGGGCCGGCCCCGGTCGCGCCGCGCGTGCCCATCGGCCCCGAGGTCCAGGTCTCGGGCGGCAAGGAAGCCAAGGTCGCGACCTATCAGGACCTGCTCAAGAACGCTTTCGACGAGGTCCTGTTCGACTACTACGCGACGTCCCAGCTGGCCGTCGTCGATGTCGGCACGGGCGCCGTGCGCAAGATCGGAAAGGCCGGCATCGCCGATTCGATCTCGGTCTCGCCGGACATGAGCTGTCTCCTCGTCGAGCGTGTCAAGCGGCCCTATTCCTACGCCCTGCCCTCGTCAGGATTCGCGCATTCGATCGAGGTCTGGGACATGGACGGCGGCCTGGTCAAGGTCCTGGCCGACCTGCCCACCGAGGAGAACGTCCCCATCAACGGCGTCCCCAAGGGGCCCCGCAATGTCAATTGGATGACCCACAAGCCGGCGACCCTCATCTGGGCCGAGGCCCTCGACGAGGGCGATCCGAAAGCGACGGTCCCCTTCCGCGATCATTACCTGAAGCTCGACGCCCCGTTCTCCGCCGAGCCGCAGGAGGTCTTCAAGCTCAAGGAGCGGGCCGCGGGGCTGTCCTATTTCGCGACGCCGGGCAAGGCCCTGGCCTCCCAAAGCGAGTGGAAGCGCAACTGGCGGACGACCTTCCTGGTCGACCTGGCCAACCCCGCAGCCGAGCCGGTCAAGATCTGGGACATGAGCACCCAGGACCGGTACAAGGACCCGGGCCGCCCGGTGACGACGAGCCTCAGGACCGGCGAGCGGGTCATCCTTCAGGACAAGGACTGGATCTACCTCTCGGGGTCCGGATCTTCGCCCAAGGGCGACCATCCCTTCCTCGACCGCATGAGCCTCAAGACGATGAAGATCGAGCGGCTCTGGCAGTGCCAGGATCCCGCCTACGAGACCTTCGTCGATTTCGCCGGCGCCTCGCGGACGAAGTTCATCACCAGCTTCGAGACGAAGACCGATCCTCCGAACTACTTCCTCTACGACGTCAAGTCGAAGAAGCGGACCGCGCTGACCGATTTCAAAGACCCGGCGCCCCAGCTGACCGGCGTCAAGAAGGAGCGGATCACCTATAAGCGGGCCGACGGGCTCGAGCTCAGCGGCACGCTCTACCTGCCGCCGGGACACCAGCCGGGCACGCGCCTGCCCGTTGTCATCTGGGCCTATCCCATGGAATACGACTCCGCGGCCACGGCCGGCCAGGTCCGCGGCTCGGTCAACCGGTTCACGTTCTTCCGGGGGACGTCGCAGCTGCTCTTCGTCACCCAGGGCTACGCCGTCCTCGACAACGCCGAGATGCCGGTCGTCGGGACCCCGGAGACGGTCAACGACACCTTCGTCCAGCAGATCGTGTCGAACGCCGAGGCGGCCATCCGCAAGCTCGACGAGATGGGCGTCGGCGACCCGAGGCGGGTCGGGGTCGGCGGCCACAGCTACGGCGCGTTCATGACGGCCAACCTGCTCGCCCACTGCGACCTCTTCGCGGCCGGCATCGCCCGCAGCGGCGCCTACAACCGGACCCTGACCCCGTTCGGGTTCCAGAGCGAGCGGCGGACCCTTTGGGAGGCGCGCGATACTTACGCCACCATGTCGCCGTTCATGTTCGCCGACAAGATCAAGACGCCTCTGCTGATCATCCACGGCATGGCCGACAACAATTCGGGCACGTTCCCCATCCAATCCGAACGCCTTTTCGCCGCCCTGAAGGGCTTCGGCGCGACGGCGCGCTTCGTCTATTTGCCCTACGAGAGCCACGGCTATTCGGCGCGCGAATCTGTCCTCGACGTGCTCGCCGAGATGTTCGAATGGTTCGATAAGTACGTGAAGAACAGAAAGTGAACAACGAATTTCCACAGAGTTTGTGCATAACCCTGTGGAAAAACACGGGGAGGAATATTCTAAGAGCTTGTCAGATACGGACTTTTGATGAAATGCACACGTCATGTGCAAAGCGTCACGCGGCCCGAGGAGTGAGCGATGAAGAACAGGCATCTCGGCGCTGAGATCGTCGTCCTGGCCCTCGTCTTCGCGGCGGCGTGCGGCGGAACGCCCCAGCCGCCGGCGCCGGGACCACTCAACATCGTGATCACGAACGACGATGGGATCGAGGCCCCCGGCATCCAGGCCCTGGCGGAGGCCTTCCGTCCCCTCGGCCAGGTGACCGTCGCGGCTCCGTCGGGCAATCGCTCGGGCGTAAGCCACGGCGTCACGTCGGGCAAGGCCATCGCCGTCCGGGAGAGCGACCGCGGGGGGCAGAAGTGGTTCGCCATCGACGCCCTGCCCGCGACCTGCGTGCGGCTGGCCGTGGAGGAGCTCCTGGCGACCAAGCCGGATCTCGTCCTTTCCGGCATCAACAGGGGCGAGAACCTGGGCACGGTCACCTTCTACTCGGCCACGGTTGCGGCGGCCAGGGAGGCGGCGTTCCTCGGCATCCCGGCGATGGCCGTCAACCTGGCGTCCTCAGACGACTTGGGCTACGAAACGGCCGCCTCGGTCACGGCGGCGATCGTCCGGGCGCTCGACCGGAACGGGATCTCCCGGGGGACGTTCCTGAACGTCAACGTTCCCGCCCTCACGCCGGAGCGCCTGCGAGGGATCCGGATCACCCGTCAGGACACGCGGGCCCCGGTCGATTTCTTCGAAAAATGGGTCGGTCCCGACGGGTCCATGGAATACCGGCCGCGATGGGAGCACCTCCCGCCGGGCGCCGCGGGCACCGATATCTGGGCCGTGCGCAACGGCTATGTCTCCGTGTCGATCTTCGGCTTCGACCAATCGGCCGCTGTCCCGCCCGCGGTCTCTGCCGGCCTCAAACGCCTCGAATCGCTTTCTATCCGGTAAGCAGGCTCACCGGGTGAGCAGCCAGCGGACGAAGGCGGCCAGGTAGATCACCAGGAGGACGACGACGACGACGTTGATCGCGCCGTCGATCCGCTTCATCAAAGGGAAATCGCGCCGCGTCCGGCGGGTGTTGAGCTTGGGCAGGGCGTAGAGAAGAGAGAGGGCCAGGAGCAGGACGAGCCACTTTCTCATGACCGGCATTATCCTCGTAATTCCGGCGGCGCACAACTCTCAGCCTTCCCGGCGGGCGCGGATCCGGCGCGTCCGGCCGTCTGTCGCCGATCTCGGAAGATACTATGTCGTGCGCCGGATCTACACGGAGGCCCTGGCCTCCTACGAAAAGGCCCTCGCGCTGGACCCCGCCTACGGGGCCGCCCTCAACGAAGTCGCTTATGTCTACCTCAAGACGGGCGAGCCGGCCAAAGGCGTTCCCTATCTGGAAAGATACGCGGCGGTCAACCCGGGCGATCCCAACCCCCTCGCAGCCCTTCCTCAAGGACATCCTGGCCCGGGCCTATTGGAAGAAAGGCGACCTCGACCGGGCCGCCGCCGAATACAGGAAGCTCCTGACCGTCGACCCGGCGAACCAGGTCCGCTATATGATGTCCCCTCTCTATCATTACCGGCTGGGGCGGGTGCTCGAAGAGAAAGGCGACCGCGCCTCCGCCCGCGCCGAGTACGTGAAGTTTCTCGAAGGCTGGAAGGACGCCGATCCCGGTCACGTCGAGCTCGCCGACGCCCGGAAGCGTTTCGCAGCTCTGCGCTGAACCCGCAGGCATCACGCCCCGGATGGGGCTATAATGGAAGCGGATGTCCCGGCCGGCCGGGGAAAGGGGACATAGGATGAAAAGAAGATCTATCGGGACGATCGTTGCGGCGGTCTTTCTCGCGGGCTCGATGCCCGGCGCCTTCGCGGCGCCCCAGGACCTCGAGATCACGATCAAAGAAGTCCCGCCGTTCCCTTATTGCGCCCTCGCGCACACAGGGCCCTTTACGGACATGGCAGACGTCATCAAGGATCTCGTCGGCGCTATGGAAGCGCAAGGCCTGCTCGTCCGGATCACCGGACCTTTGGTCGGCGTCTACTACGACTCGCCCGCGGACACCGCGCCCGAGGACCCGGTCTGGGAAGCCGGCTTCGTCGTCGAGGCCCAGACGACGACCCGGCCGCCCCTGATGATCCAGGTCTGGGATCATCCGACGGTCGCCGCCGCCATTCACGTCGGGCCTTACGAGGAAGGCGGCGCCGCGATCGGGAAGATCATGACCTGGCTCGCGGCCCGGGGCTACGAAGCGGACGGCCCCGTCCTCGAGCGCTATCTCGACCCGGACCCCAAGGCCGTCAAGCCGGAGGATCTGCGGACCGAGATCTGGGTCCCCTGCCGGAAGAAATAGTCAGCGCTGGAACTTGTAGCCTATCCAAGGCACCGTGATCAAGTGCGTCGGCGCGGCCGGATCGTCCTCGATCTTGCGCCGCAGGTTGTACATGAACGTGTCGATCGTCCGCGTCGTCGGGTATTTCTCGTATTCCCAGACCTTGTTGAGGATCGTCTCCCGGGAGACGACCTGGCCCTCGCCGCCGGCCAGGAGCCGCAGCAAGCTGAACTCGCGCGCGGTCAGATGGAGCTCCCGCCCCCCCTTGGTCGCGATCTTCGTCCGGAAATCGACGGCCACGTCCCCGAACGCGAGGTCATCGATCTCCGGGATCTCCGGCCGCGACCGCCTCAGGACGGCGTGGACCCTGGCGATGAACTCGTCGGCGCCGAACGGCTTGGTCATGTAGTCGTCGCCGCCAAGCTCGAGCCCGAGGACCTTGTCGATCTCCTTCTTCTTCTTGCCGGACAGGACGATGACGGGGACGTGGCGCCCGGCCTCCCGGAGCTTGCGGCAAACCTCGAGCCCGCCCATGAACGGCATGACGACGTCGAGGACGATCAGGTCGAAGCCCGCCTTGAGGGCCTTGTTCAGTCCCTCCCGTCCGTCGACCGCCTCGGACACGCCGTAGCCCTCGGCCTCCAGGGCGGCGGCCAGCGTTTGCCGCAGCACCCGGTCGTCGTCGATGATGAGGATCTTTTTCATGGTCACCGCCTTCCCGGGAATTTCAGGGTGATGGTCGTCCCGCGCCCCGACGCGCCTGAAATGGCGATCTCGCCGCCATGGGCGTCCATGATGTGCTTGACGATCTTCAGCCCCAGCCCGACGCCTTGCGGGTCGTGCTGGACGGCCTCGGGGGTTCGATAAAAGGCCTCGAGGATCCTCTCGCGGTCCTCGGGCGAGATGCCGATGCCGCGGTCGCTGACGCTGATCTCGGCCCCGCCCGCTGCCGGGGCGGCGAGCCGCACCGCGACGTGCTTTCGGCCGGCGCTGTACTTGATGGCGTTATCAACGAGGTTCAGGAGGACTTGGCGGACCGCGTCAGGATCCGCTTCGACCATGACGGGCACGGCGGGCATCTTGACCTCGAGGTCGAGGTCCTCTTCGGCCGCGGCCGACCGGACGACCTCCACGACGCCGGCGACGACGGAACTGAGGTCGGTCGGACGGATATCGTAGCGCATAGCGTCCTGCTCGATGCGCCCAAAGTCGAGGACGTTATGGAGGTAACGGCCAAGGCGGCTGCATTCCCCGGCCATGAGCCCGATGAGATGCTTGCGCAGCACCGTCTCATCCGCCTTGCCCGAATCGAGCAGCTCCGAGATCGCCTGGAGCGACGTCAATGGCGTTCTCAGCTCGTGGGAGACCGAAGCAATGAATTCCGTCTTCAAGCGGCCGAGCTCCTCCAGCTTCTCGCGCGAGGCCCGCTCATAGATGACCTCCTCCTGGAGCCGGATGCGGCGAAGGGAGGCGGCCACTTCGGCGGCCAGGGTCCGGAGGAGCTCCCGGTCCTCGTCCGTGAGCTTCAGTCCCGATCTCTTCGGCCCGACAAAGACCCAACCCTGAGGCCCGTCATCCCCGAGGAGAAGCGGCAGGGCGGCCTCGAAACCGAGTCGTCGGAGCTCCGCAGGGGGGAACGGCTCTTCCGGGCCGGCAGACTCGGCGAGAAGAGAGGCGACGGCATCATAGTCGAGCCCGCTGCGGAGCGAGAGCCCGGGCGCGCCGACGCCGGGCGCAGGGACGAAGGCGCCGACCTTCTCCACCGGGAGCGCGTCGTCGAGCGTCTTCGAGAGGAGCGTCAGGAGATCCTCGGCGCTGCGGGCCATCCCGGCCGCGGTGGTGAACCCGAGAACGGCCCGGCGGTAGTCATAGCTCCTGCGGAAAAAGGCCTTGTCGACAAGGATTTGAATGCGGGACCGGGCGGGCGCGAAGGCCAAGGCTGCAATAAAGGCCGCGCTGACGGGGATCCATGACCGGCCCCTCCCGGAGCCCGCGGCAAAGAGCGCTTTGAGCCCTTCGATCGAGGCCAGATAGACGCCGACCGTGACCATCGTCAGGAGCGAATAGACGACGCTGCGGTTGATGATCACGTCGATGTCGAGGAGCTTGTACTTCAGGATGGCGAAGGCCATGGCCAAGGGTAGGAAAACAAAAAAGGCGCTGGCCGTCTCCTCGCTGACCGGCGGCCGCAGGCCCGCGACGAGCGGGAGCGTGTAGAAGAGCACGAACGGACCGAGCCCGGCGATCATGCCGTAGAGGACCCAGCGGACCTGGTCCCGCCGTTCGCGTGTCGGCGCGGCCCGGAAGGCCCGGAAGAGGACGATGACCGCCGCAAGACACAAAGCGCCGAAAAAGACGCGGAAGAGGATGAAATACGCCTTCAGGCGGAAGAGCGCGATCGAGGGGATGAGGAGCGACGCGACGACGACGACGCTGAAAAAGCCGCCGAACAGGAGCGCCACGATCCCGAGAAGGGGTCCGCCGGGGAGGCGCTCGCGGGTCGTGAACGTCAGGACGAACTTCAACAGGAAGACGGGGGTCAGCGTGTAGGCGAAAAAAAAGAGGACGCCGGGGACGAGATGGAGGGCCCGGCCCTGGACCCCGTACCATTCGCCGCTGATCATTACGGAGGACGAGAAGACGATGCAGAGCCAGAAGAAGAGACGGGCCCGCCGGTCCTCGGCGCGCAGGATGAAGACCCCGAAGCCCATGAGAAAGCCGAACACGCCGGTCAGGAGAAAGATGACGGGCGTGCGACTTTTCGCGTAGAACGGCACCAGGGGCTCGGTCAAGGCCAGCTCCCGGCCGTCCTTGACGATGACGAAATCGATCGGGTCGCCGATCCGATGATGCGCGGCGATGAACTTGAAGTCAGAATCGGGGTCGCGGATCTCGAAGCCGTCGGCGCGCGCGACGGCGGTCGGCAGGAGGCGGGTCGCGATACCGGTCGCCCGCCCGATCGCGTCCCACGGGATGGCCGGGCGGCCAAGAAGGCCGACGAAGCCGAAGACGCTCAGGCCGAGGATGAGGGCCCCGGCAAAAAGAGACCCATAGAAAGAGGCTTTGCTGCGTCCCACGGTCGTCGGTCGTTCCCCGGGCCGATTATACTTGAGCGGACAAAGAAAAGACAGACGGCCCGGTCTTGAACGCCGGCGCGCGGCGTGGTATCGTTGAATCCCCCCAAGGAACCGAGCAAGGAGGCGACATGGCCGGCCCAGCGGATCCATCTCCGATCATCACGATCGAGCGCCACATCCTCGAGGAGCAGGCCTTCCACCCCGAGGCCACGGGGGTCCTGACCAACATCCTCTACGATCTGGCCCTGGCCGGCAAGGTCATCGCCAGCAAGACGACCCGCGCCGGTCTGGCGGAGATCCTCGGGCGCACGGAGGACATCAACATCCAGGGCGAGACGGTCATGAAGCTGGACCGCTTCGCCGATCTGACCGTCACGCGCCTCACGGACCATACCGGCCGGCTGGCCGGCCTGGCCTCGGAAGAGAACGCCGAGTTCCTGCCCATCCCCGAACAGTACGAAATGGGCAAGTACCTGCTCGTCTTCGATCCGCTCGACGGCTCGTCGAACGTCGACTTCAACATGCCCGTGGGCACAATTTTCGGCGTCTACAGGAGGCCGAAGGACTCCGGACCGGTCGCGGAATCCGAGTTCTACCAGCCCGGCCGCAATCTGGTGGCGGCGGGTTACATCGCTTACGGGACGAGCACGATGTTCGTATACACGGCGGGTCATGGCGTCCACGGCTTCACTCTCGACCCGTCGGTCGGCGAGTTCCTGCTCTCGCATCCGGACATCACGATCCCGGCGCCCAAGTACTTCAGCGTCAACCTCGGCTACGAGATGTACTGGAGCCGCGGCGTCCAGCGTTTCACGGAATACCTCCAGGGCCGCGGGGGCGGCGTCAAGGGCCTGTCGCTGCGCTACATCGGCACGCTCGTCTCGGATTTTCACCGCAACCTCCTCGCCGGCGGGGTCTTCTACTACCCGGCGGATTCAAAAGACCCCAAGGCGCCGTCGGGGAAGCTGCGGCTTCTCTACGAGGCGGCGCCGCTCGCCTTCGTCGCCGAGCAGGCCGGCGGCTACGCCTCGGACGGCAGGGGCCCCATCCTCGACATCAGGCCGACATCCCTCCACCAGAGGACCCCTCTCTACATCGGGAACAGGGATCTGGTCGGCAAGGTCGAGGAGTTCATTCGCGCGCTCGACGGCTGACGCGCGGAAACGACGACCGGCCCCTTTCCGCGGCCCCGGAATTGTGATATTCCTGTCCGCTCGAGGAGGTGCCGTCATGTCGCCCAGCCGCCGTTCGTTCATCAGGACCGGTACGATCTCGCTGGCCGCCCTGGGCCTCGGGCCCATCGCCGCGGCGTCGGCCGCTCCCGGCGCGCCGCAAGAGCTCGAGAACCTGGTCAAGGGGATCGAGCCGCTCGGGCCCGAGGACTACGCCCTGCGCCGCGAAAAGGCCGCGAAGCTCCTGGCCGAGCAGGGCCTCGACGCCCTGTTCGTCGGCGGCGGCACGAACCTCCTCTACTTCACCAAGGTCGGCTGGTGGCTGAGCGAACGCGTCTTCGGCGTCGTCCTCAGCCGCAGGAAGGACCCGGTCTGGGTCTGCCCGGCCTTCGAGGCCAAGCGCGCCGAGGAGATCGTCCCGGCCGGCCAGGAGATCAGGACCTGGGAGGAGCACGAGGACCCCTACGCGACGATCGGCGGCATCCTCAAGGACATCGGCGCCGCGACGGGCAAGCTGGGGGCGGCCCCCGACCTGCGGGCCTTCGAGGTCTTCGGATTAGGGCGGGCGCTCGCCGCGGCCCGGATCGTCGATGGCGCGCCGGTGACGGAAGCGTGCCGGGGCACGAAAACGGCGAAGGAGATCGCCTTCATGGACCTGGCCAACCGCATCACCAAGCTCGCCTTCCGGGAAGGCTTCAAGACGCTCCGCGCGGGCATGTCGACGCGCGACCTGGCCGGGGCCATCTCGGCGGCGACCCAGAAGATGGGATCGTCGGGCGGAGGCGGGCCGCAGTTCGGGCCGAACACGGCCTTCCCTCACGGCTCGCAAGTCCCGCGCGCGCTCACGTCGGGCGACACCGTCCTGGTCGACGGCGGCTGCTCCGTCGAGGGCTACCGCTCGGACGTGACCCGGACGGTCGTCTTCGGGAAACCGACCGACAAGGAGCGTAGCGTCTGGGACATCGTCAGGAAAGCCCAGGAGGCGGCGCTCGCGGCCGCCAAGCCGGGCGCCACGTGCGAATCGGTCGACGCCGCGGCGCGCAAGGTCGTCACGGACGCGGGCTACGGGCCGGGGTACAAGTACTTCGCCCACCGGCTCGGCCACGGCATCGGCATGGAAGGGCACGAATACCCCTATCTCGTCAAAGGGAACACGCTCCGGCTCGAGCCGGGGATGACGTTCAGCAACGAGCCCGGCATCTACATCTACGGCGAGTTCGGCATCCGCACCGAGGACTGCATGGTGGTCACGGAGAACGGCGCCCGGCACCTCGGGGGGATGGAAGCGGTGTCGATCGAGGCGCCGTTCGGCCCGGCGTGAGGCCCCTCAGCCGGCCGCGAGGATCTTCCTGATCTTCTCCGCGTAGGCCTCGCTCGCCGCGTCGGGCGTCGCGATGACGATGTCCGCGGGCGACGCGGCCCCCAGCCCCAGCTGGACGGCCCAGGCGATCTGCTCCTGGGCGAAGACGGCCGGCTTCATGATGGCGTCGTTCGATCCGAGCTCCTTGAGGATAGCCACGCCCACGGCGTCGACGGCCACGCGGTCGTCGCCGGCCAGGAAGACGCCGGCGTCCTTGCGCGGCCCGGTCATCGGGCCCTGGTCGACGAAAGCGACAAGGCCGTCGAGGACGATGACCGCCGGCTTATAGGCGGTGTTGATCTCGGCGATCATCCGCCGCTGGTCGGGCGAGCCGTGGAGCTGGCGCATATAGGTGTGCCCAGCGCGCGGCACGATCCCGACGGAGTTCTTGAGCGACATCGTGAAGACGCCGCCGAACTGATGGGTCTTGAGGCAGCAGGTCGAGACGACGCACCCGGCGTCGACGACGGGCCGGGCGACGAGGAAGCCGTCCTTCCAGTGCGAGGCCGGCGGGTTGAATTTGACGTATCCCGTCTCGCCGAGCTCGTCGAAGTTCAGGAGCTTGGCGTCAAAAGAGGCGGCCAAGGCCGGGATGCCCTTCTTTTCGAAGACCTGGGCCGTGGGCTCGGGCCCGCTGCGGTCTCCTATGGACAAGGTCTTGGCCCCCGCGTCACGGATGTGCGCCAGGAGCGCCTTGAGCGTATCGTTGTGGGTCGAGCCGGGCGCCTCGTCGGACGTGTTGAAGTTCGGCTTGATGAGGACTCTCTCTCCGGTGAAAGGGTCGCCCCCCAGGAGCTCGAGGCACTTCTTCACGCCGTCGGCCCGGGAATCGGTCCGGACCAGGACGACGCGCGATTTGCCGGACATGACGGACGCCTGGGCCGGCCCCGCGCCCGCCACGCTTTGGCCTCCGAGGGCCCCGGCCGAAAACGCCAGGCCCCCGGCGATGCCCGCCCCCGCGACGAAGAATTCCCTTCGTGTCATTCCGTTCTTATCGCTCATGTTCGTATGCCCTCCACGAAGAGTCGAACATCCTTCGGCCCCAATTTATCACATCCGGGAATTCGCGCCTATCGTGCCGCGGCGGGACCATGGGCCGGATCGCGCGCCTAGGGCTTCGGGCCGCGGCAGTCGCGGACGCAGATGCCGCAGATGAACTGGGTCGTATAGCCCTTTTTGCGGAAATCCTTGAGCGTCTCGAAACAAGAGCGGTGGTCGAAGTCCTCGCGCGCGGCCTTGATGGCCCCGGCCGGGCATGCGGCGGCGCAGGCGCGGCAGGCGCCGCAGTCGCGGTCGAGAGGGGCGCCCGGCTCGAGCGGCATGTCCGTAAGCAGTGTGACCAGCCGGAAATGCGCGCCGAGCTCGGGGTTGACGAGGAGATTGTTGCGGCCGAACCAGCCCAGGCCGGCCGCGAGGCCGACGTGCTTGTGCGAGACGTGGGCCCGCTGCTTCTCCCAGTCGATGATCTGCGAAGCCGCGATCGCCAACGCGCGATGCCCCCGTTTCTGGATCTCGTCGGCGACGATGAGCGCTCCACGGTCGAGGAAGTAGTTCATCTGCCGGTAGTGGTGAAAGTAAATCGGTGTGGGGTGGTCGTTGATATCGTCGAGGACGGCGTCGCTCAGCCGCTTGCCCAGCGATACGGCCAGCCCGAAGCGATCGCGCGTCTCCGGCTCGAGCAGGAAATCCGCCTTTAGGGCCGTCGTGTCCGCGACGCCGAACAGATCGAAGCCGAGTCCCAGGGCGAAGGCCTTCAGGTCCCGGGTGTTCCTCTCGAGCACCGTCTTGTTCATGAAAGAAGCTCATTCTATCGGCCCCTCCCCCGCCTGTCAAACGAGCCTTCCCTCCGCTTGCGCCAAACGCATCGGGATCACATGCCTTCTCTTGCCGGTCCTTCTGTCCCTGGGGCTAACCCTCGAGCGCCGGGGCGGTCAAGTGGACGGCGCACGAATTCCCGATGGAAGAGCTGAACGCGATCGGCGGCCGGTACCTCGCGGGACTTCTGGGCAACCCGGTGCTTTGGCTCTGCCGCGTCCACATGGACTTCCGCGGCGGCCGGCTCATCCTGGAAAAGCGACCCGGGTCCTGATCCGGCTTGAACGGCCCCGCCTCGAAGAGTAAATTGGGGCCATGACAAACGCGAACAAGCGCATCATCGCTCTCCTTCCATTCGTCCTCGCCCTCGCCGGGCTTGCCGCGGCGGCCGCGAGCCGCGACGGCGAGTGCTTCACCGTCCTCGTCGGCCGGAAGGCCAGCGCCGACGGCTCGGTCATCGTCGCCCACAACGAAGACGACCGGGGCGACATCATCGTCAACCTGCGCAAGATCCAGGCCCGCGATTACGGCGCTCCCCGAAAGGTCGACCTGGGCAACGGCGCTTTCTATGAAACCGACGGCCGCACGGCCGGCTTCCTCTGGATCGAGGCGACGACCCAGGAATTCGCCGACAGCTTCGTCAACGACCCCGGCGTCCTGATCACCTCCGACAGCTGCCCCTCGCGCGTGGCCGCGGAGGATTACACGGACGGCGGCATCGGCTGGATGCTTCGCCGGCTCATGGCCGAAAAGGCGACCTCGGCGCGCGAGGCCGTGCGGATCGCCGGAGGGCTCATCGAAAAGTATGGCTACCGCTCTTCGGGGAGGACCTATTCGATCGCCGATAAGAAAGAGGCCTGGATGCTGGCCGTCGTCAGGGGCCGCCACTGGTACGCGGAGCGCGTCCCCGACGACGAGGTTGCCGTCATCCCCAACCACTACACGATCCGCGCGATCCGCCCCGACGACCCGGACCATTTCATGGGCAGTCCTGATATTGTCGAATACGCCGCGAAGAACGGCTGGTACGACGCGGCCAAAGACGGCGCATTCGATTTCAAGAAGGCCTTCGAGAGGCCCTCAAACCGCGAGCTCGCCGCCGACGGAAACGCTTTGCGCCACTGGAGGGGCCTGAGCCTCCTCACCGGCAGGACATGGGAGCTCGGCCGGGATTATCCGTTCTCCGTAAAGCCCGGAAAGAAAGTGACCGCCGAGGCCCTTATGGCCATCCTCCGCGACCACTACGAAGGCACTGAGTATGACGCCACGGACGGCTACAGGACAGGCACGCCGAACCGGACGAAGTTCCGGACGATCTGCACCGCCACGACGATCGACGCCTTCATCGTCTCTCTCGGCGCGAAGCGGCCCGAGCCCCTGTCCGTCTCGATCTGGCTGGCCATGGGCAAGCCCGACACGACCGTCTTCATGCCTCTTTATTACGGCGTCGAGAGCCTGCCGCCGGGCGCCGGGCTGGGACCGAACACGCACGACGATGCGACCTTCTTCAAGCAGCACTTCGACGACGCGAAGCTCAAGGCCGCCAAGGGCGAACTCCTGAACACCAAGGTCCTCGAGCTCGAGAAGCTGGCCGAAGCGGACTACGGCCCGATGCACGAAATTCTCAAGAACGAGCTATTCCCCGCGGAGACGGAATTCATCAGAGGCCGGCCGAAGTTCGAAAAGGACTTCGCCGCCCTTTACGCCAAAGACAAGGAAACGGCCCTAAAGAAGCTCGACGATTACGTCGCGGCGGCGTTCGCCAAGGTCTCCGACCTCACCTCGAAGCTCCTGGGCAAGACCTCAGGCTCCTGACCGGGGGAACAGGAACGGACCAGGTCTTCGTAATATGAACCACGGGCTGCCTATCGCCTCGCCTTGAGGATGTAGAGGTTGTGATCTCGCAGGAAATCCTCGACCTTGACGAGCTCAAAGACCGACCGGCCGATCGTCTCCCCCACCTTCGCACGGGTCAGGAAATGGTTGTCCGAGACCCTGGCCGGATCACGGTCCATGATGACGACGGTGGCGCCCGGCTTGAGGGCCGGAAGGAGGTTCGCCAGCAGCTCTACGGGCTTAGCGAAGTCGTGGAAGGAATTGACCATAAAGACCATGTCGAGGGACGCCCGGGGGAAGAGCGGATCGTCCACGGTTCCGAGGACCGTCTCGATGTTCGTGATCTTCTTCTCGGCGCATGTCCGCTCGATCGAGGCGAGGGCCGAGCGGTCGATATCGTTGGCGTAGACCTTGCCCTTCTCCCCTACTCCCCGTGAAAGCCAGAACGTGAAATAGCCGTGGCCCGCCCCGACTTCGCCGATGACCATGCCGGGCTTGACGCCGGTCACCTCCATGACCTTCGCGGGCTGTTCGACGCTGTCGCGGTTGGGAGAGTCGTACTGGGCGGCGAGCGGCGGCGCGTTCAGACAAGACAAAACCACCGCGATCAAAAGTGCGCCGAAACGCGCGGCGACACCGTGCTTCAGTCCGGCCGTATTGGTGATGGGCATTGTTGTTCCTCCCCGAAAGGAACCCAGCAACTTTCATGCCACAGTCGTCATCGCCTCAGCCCCGTCACCCCCGAGCCAATTGCCCCAAGGCGGCCCGTCTTCCCGCCCATCACGATGATCGGGGATTCTCAGAGGATGCTCAGCTTCTTTACATGATTTCGGCCGGAGTGATTGTGGGGCTCCGGTTCCAGCTCAAGCGCGCTTTTTCTGGGCCTTTCGGTCAGGGTCAGCCTGATCGCCGGCGAGGAACCTCTCCGGAGTGACGGCGATATCGGGGAACTTCTCAAGGAGTTCTTTGTCCGAAGTGATGAGAGGGACCGCTCAATGTCCCTTTCACCAGAACAGGAATTGCGTCGTAGGCCGAGCACCCCGACGATGCCGCGAGCTCGAGGACGTCGTCCGAGGCGACATCATGCTCATTGAACAGCATCATCGACTCCGCCTCGTTCGTGATCCGGATCGCGGAGGTCAGGGGCGCTTGCGGCCGTAGACGAAATCGCCGATGCGGCGCATGCGCTCGAGCTCGGCCTCCGTCATCGGCCCGCTGTCGAGGACGGCCAGGTTCTCTCGCATTTGCTCGACCGTCTTCGCCCCGGTCATGCAGACGTCGACCGCAGGGTTGGAGAGGACGAAGCGGTAGCAGTCGGCTGCCGTCGGGGGTTTCTCGCCGGACGGCATATTCTTCGGGTCGAGGAGCTTGCCCCAGCGGGTGGCCGTGAAAGATACTGTCCCGGGGCGTTTCTCCGTCTCTTCGGGCAGGTACGGGAAGATGTCGATCTCGGCCCCGCGGTGGGCGGCGTTGTAGCGGAAATGAAAGACGTCGAACTCCCCCTCCCCGGCCATCTCCCCAAGGAGCTTCCGGTTGTGGCTGGAGACCCCGATGAACCGGACGAGCCCCTTCTCTTTCATCCGCAGCGCGCCGTCGATCAACCTCCGCGACGGCTTCCGCGAGAAGTAGCCGAGGATGAGGACATCGGCGTGGTCGAGCCCGGCGCTCTTCAGTCCCCGTGCGAGGAGCCGCTCGGTCAGGTAATTGTTGTGAGCGTACGTGAACGCGGCCAAAACGAGGCGGTCGCGCTGTCCCTTGGCGACGATCGCCTTCAGGGCCGCGCCCATGCCCGGCATGTAGCCCTTGACGACCGTGCCCCAGGTGAAATAATTGCAGCCCCGCTCGAAAGCCTCTTCGATCGCTGCCGCCGGCGCCTTGTATCCCGAGGCGATGCCCAGCCGCCCGACCTTGAGGCCCGTCCTGCCCAGGACGACGGACTCCTGAAAGCTCATCGTTGACCTCACCAATACCAGCCTTTATGCCGCTGCGTTCTCGGCGTCTCCTCGGGATGCGTCTTGCCCAGCCGCCGGAGCCAGCGGGCCATTTGTTTCTTGAGAGATTTTTTAGTCTTGCGGGGAATTGGGAAAGTGTCCTTGAGGGGATAAAGAGTCGTGCCCAACTTAATGATCCTCGCGAATGAATGACGCGATGGACAGTCTAATCGTTATGGCGCCCGAAAGGCAAGAATGCGCATTGACTCCCCGTCGCGGCCGGGGTATAAAAGGGCTTCACCCACTCCGAGGAGAGCTCCCATGGAACGGACACTGGCCATCATCAAGCCCGACGCCACCAAGAAGAGGATCATCGGCAAGATCATCGACCGCATCGAGCAGGAAGGCTTCACCATCGTCCGGATGAAGCTCGTCCACCTGACCAAGGACGAGGCCAAGGGGTTCTACATCGTCCACAAGGACAAGGGTTTCTACGACAGCCTGTGCGAATTCATGTCCTCCGGGCCCGTCGTGATCATGGCCCTCGAGGCCGAAAACGCCATCAAGCTCTGGCGCGAGGTCATGGGCGCGACCGACCCGGCCCAGGCCAAGCCCGGCACCCTCCGCCATACCCACGGCTTCTCCATCGAGCGCAACGCCGTCCACGGCTCCGACGCCCGCGACACCGCGGAGTGGGAGATCGCTTACTTCTTCAAGAAATAGTCCCCGCGCCGTTCGGATCGATCCAAGCGATCCGGCGCCCCTGCGCGCGGGCATAGCAGACCACCTCGGCCGTCCCGCCGGGTCCCCTCTCGGGCTTCCCGTCCCAGACGGCGATGAGGACGACGCAGTGGTCAGCGACGTATCGGCCGGCCGCGGCATAGGCCTCTTCCCTGCTCGACGGCCGCGGCAACCTATGGATCGTCCGGGCCCGGGCGAGCAGCGACCTGAACTCCGATCTGGACGCGTCCGTCGCGAAATCGGTTTCGTATTCGGATTCGTCCATGGGCAGAACGACCTCGAGCTCGCCGCCCTCGCGGGCCAGGACGCGTCCGGCGACGAGGCGATCGGCGCCCTCGGCTAAAGCGGAGAGAACGGAAAGCTGCGGCGGGGTTCGTTTTGTCTTGCGACCGCCCATCGGCCGCCCGCAGCACGATCGTGTCGAGGACCGCGTCGACGGCCGCGGCCAGCCGCCCTGCGTCAACGATCTTCCTGTGTCCGGTGACTCCGACGACGAGGCGCGCCCGAGTCCCGGTCATCTCTTTTCGCTCTTCGCCGCCGGCACTTCGAGGCCTAGACCTTCTTGAGCCGGTAGATCTCGAACCCGGCCGAAGCCAGGAGCTCCGGGATCTCTCTCACGGCCCGCCGGTCGTAATCCTTGATCTTCTCCTCGAGATCATCCCAAGGGACCAGGTACGGGCTCGTTTTGCGGGCCACGTCCCTCGGCCCGGCGCTGAATCCCGCCAGGAACCGTTCGGCGACGAACCGGTCGTGCTCCATCCGGGCCATCACTTCGACCTCGTCCGGGGTGAACTTCACGAGCTTGACGTTCTCCTTTGCGGCCGGCGCGAAATCGTAGCCCACGGCCTTGACCTTTTCGGGGATATGGTCGGCCTGGCGCCGGTTCGACTCCTTGAGCGCCTCGTCAAGGACGGCCCAGGGGGCCATGGCCGGATCGTCGCTCGCCCGCTTGTCGACGTTGTCCCGAAGGTAGCGCATGTGGATGGCTTCGGCCAAGGCCTCCCGGGCGCTGCCGAGCAGGACGTCCCGGACGACGAGTCGCGAGAACGCGTCGGCGTCCACATGGAGTTCGAGCTGCTCAGGCGACGGGAGCGCGGCCTGTTCGAAGCTCTGCCGGCCGGCCAGCTGGCTCATCTCGATGACGGCCAGGATCGAACGGATGCCGTGCCTGTACCCCGGGACCTTGATCATGGCCCTGAGGACGCCGGGATCGATGCGGCAGGTCTTGGCCCCGTCGAAGATCTGGGGCGCGCTCTTCTCGAGCTGGAAGCGCAGGATCTGGGCCCGCCGGACCGTGAACAGCCGCTCGTTCTCGTCGACCGGGTTGGGGCCTTTGATGTTGACGAAACCCCTCAGGCGGCTGACGAAATCGGGGCCCTTGACGGCCTTGAAGGCGGCGGCGTCCTCGGAGCAGCAGAATTCGGCGTAGCTCGACGACGTCCCGCCGGCGAAGACGAAGATGGCCCGGCCGATCGGATGGACGTCATGGCCGTCGCTGAACGCGCCGTCCTGCATGGGCGCCAGGAAATACTTCAGCCAGCCCAGCCGGCCGTTGAAGCCGGAGTCGAACTCGTCGAAGAAGACGATCGGCATCTTGCCGCCGAGCGCGATGTCGCGGACCTTGTGGAAAGCGGCCACGAGCTCCTCGATCGAGCCCGTCTGGGACATGTTGAACTCGATCTTCTGGAGCCGCCCCGGGGCGACGCTTTCGGCCACTTCGTTGACGCCGAACGACTTTCCCGAGCCCGGGGCGCCGAAAACGGCGATCGAAAGCGGCCGCGCGACGCCCGGGCTGGCGATGTATTCCCAGATGAGGTTCTTGATGCCGCGAAAGCTTTCGATCTCGGAGCGGTCGAACGTTCTCAGATATCTGAACCGGCCGCTGGGGACCTTTTCGAGCATGGGGTCCTTGCCCTTGACCACGAAGTTGTAGGCCACGCTCTCGAGGTCGGCCCGCGACAGTGTGTCGAGGATGCGCCAGAAGCCGGGATCGGCCGGCTCCGCCGCGGCGGGCGACGGGATGGGCACCTCGGCGATCGTCCCGTCCTGCGGCTCGAGCGGCCGGAAGATCTCTTTCCCGGGATAGTCGAGCCGTTCGATGTCGCTTCCGAAGCCGGCCTGCCAAAGACGCCTCGAGGCGGCAAGCCCCTTGCGGACGCCTTCCCTGACCCCTTCGAGGCCGCGCTCGGCCAGGGACGCGGCGAGCCCGGCGGCGAAAGCGCTTCCGGCCCCGATCATCTCGCCCGGCCAGACCTCGCCGGACCCGTCCTCGCCCGTCGCGGGATCGTAGAAGAGCCACGACTCGACGGCGCCCCCGGACCGCGAGTAAACGATCGCCCCGTCGATGCCGAAACGGACGACGACCGCGGCGCAGCCGTTGAGCGGCAGGAGCGCGGGATTCGAGGCCATCTGCCAGACGAAGTCCGTGGCCGTCCGCTCCCAGGACAGGCGGCGGCTGATCTTGACGCCCTCCCGGCGCAGGTCGTCGGCGCTGAGGACGAGGACCAGCCGGCCGGCGTGGCGCTTGCGGAGCTCGTCGAAAAGAAGACCCGCTGTGAGGGGCCGGCTCATCTTGACGACGATGAGGGGCTTTGCGGCCTGGGACAGCGCCGCCGGCCACAGGCTCTCGTGATCGCGGAAGCCGTTGCCGGCGTCGTCGAGAACGACGATCTCCGGCGCGGCGGCCTGACCCTTGAACGGATAGGCCGAGGGACGGTCGCCCTCGGGGCCGGTGAATCCTTTGTAGGAGTTGACCCGGAAGACTGACGTCTTCTCGTCCTTCTTGCCGCCGCCGAGCGGGAACCGCCCGAGCTCGACATAGGAATGAACGAGCTCGCCGGCCGCGATCGCCCGGACGTCGCTCACCGGAGGAGCGAGAACTTCGGCGCCCGTCGCGGCCCTGACGAAGTCGGCGACGAGCCAGGCCCCGCCGGGCTTGGCCTCGCGGCGGACGGCCGGATAGGTCTTCCAGTTCCGGGGGTTGGTCGGCTCGCCCTTGGCCTGGCCCCGCGGGGGAGTCTCCGCCTCGAACCAATCGACCGAGAGGTCGCCGGCGACGACGATCCGGGCTTTGGACGGTCCGGCTTTCCTGGCTGGCGGCATGTTCGACTCCTTTCGGGCTGGGAGCTTCGTCACGGACGGGGCTAATCCGGAGAGTATAGCCAGATCGGCTATTTTTTCAACGACCGGGCTTCTTCTTCCCGTAGAGAAGCCGGATCTCCTTCGTCCACAGGATATTGGCGTCGGCGCAGCTTGCGGCCGAGAAACAAGCGCGGCTCGTCGACGAGGAGGCCGCCGGTCTCGGCGCTGCTCGAACCCGGCCACCTGTAGGCGTCCCACCACAAGCCGATGGCCCTGATGTAGTCCTTGTCCCACTCCCTCAAGGGCTTGAACTCCGTCGGCCACGCGATGGCTTTGATGAAATTGCTCTTGCCATAGCTGAAGCGGACGCTCACCGGATGGTCTTCGGGCACGCGGACGAGCGTCAGGTAGCGGTCGCGGTCGCTCCGCCAGCGCAGCCAGGCCCGGACCTGCTGACGGCCGGACTTCCAGTCGACGATGGGGATGAGGAAGGCGTTTTTCCCCAGCCCGGGCCTCGATGTTTTGTGCAATTTGATGGCCAGCATGACCGGGACTATGGAGGCAGGCCGGGGGTCTTGTCAAGGCCCGGTTGACAAGGGATGCGGCAGCGAATACCATTCCGGGAAACGCCATGGCACTTGCCGGAAAGACCTTTCGCATCTTCGTCTCCTCGACCTTCGGCGATCTCCAGGAAGAACGGAACGCCCTCCAGAAGAACGTCTTCCCGGAGCTCCGGGAGCTCTGCCGCCGGCACGGCTGCCGCTTCCAGGCCATCGACCTGCGCTGGGGGGTCCGCGAAGAGGCCGGGCTCGACCAACAGACCATGAGGATCTGCCTCGGCGAGATCGAGCGCTGCCAGAGGATCAGCCCGCGCCCGAACTTCATCGTCCTTCTCGGCGACCGCTACGGATGGCGACCGGCGCCGTACGAGATCCCCGCGGACGAGTACGCCGGGATCAGGGATCTGACGGACTCCGACGAAGACCGGCGGCTCCTCGACCGCTGGTACGAGCGCGACGACAACGCGGTCCCTCCCGTTTATGTCCTGCGGCCGAGGACCCTCGAATTCGAGGCCGGCGCCGGGGATGCGGAGAAGGAAAGGACTCGGGAGGAGGAGCGCGCCTCCTGGCAAAGAACGGAACGCGCCTTGCGCGGCATCTTCGCCCGGGCGGTCCCGGGGATGGCGCTGGCCGACGATCGGCGGGTCAAATACACGGCGTCGGCCACCGAGCAGGAGATCGCCGCCGGGGCCATGCGGGTCGAGGACGCGGTCAAGCACGTCTTCTGCTTCTTCCGGAGGATCGAGGGATTGCCGGACGACGGGAGCGCGGGGGCATTCGTCGACCTGGATGACCACGGAAACATCGACCGCGAGGCCCGGGCCCGCTTGGACGATCTCAAGAGACGCCTCAAGAGCCGCCTTCCGGGCAACGTCATCGATAGCTATGTCGCGGCGTGGGACGGCGCGCGGCCGACCACCGCGCATCTCGACGCCCTGTGCGCCGACGTCCTCAGGGATCTTTCCGCGGTCATCCGGGAAGAGATCCGGCAGCTCCGGGATACGGACCCCGTGGAGCAGGAGGCGGCCGACCACGCCGCGTTCGGCCGGGACCGGGCCAGGATCTTCTATGGCCGGGACGAGAGCCTTCGGGCCGTCGACAGCTACGTCGGCGGCGAGGGGGGACAACCGCTGGCCGTCTATGGGGCCTCGGGCTCGGGCAAATCGGCCCTCATGGCCGTGGCCGCCGAACGGACCGGCGGACGGCTCCCCGGCGCCGTGATCGTCTCCAGGTTCATCGGAGCGACCTCCGGGTCCACGGACGGGCGGGCGCTCATCGAGGGGTTGTGCCGCGAGATCTCGCGGCGCTACGCCTCGGACGAGACGTCGGTCCCGTCCGAGTACAAGGAGCTGGTCGAGGACCTGCCGAAACGGATGGCCTTGGCGACCGCGGCGAAGCCGCTCGTCCTCTTCATCGACGCCCTGGACCAGCTCTCCAACAGCCACGGGGAGAGGAGCCTCGCCTGGCTGCCGGCGCGGCTTCCGGGGAACGCCCGGCTCATCGTATCGACCGCGCCCGGCGACTGCTCGTCGGCCCTCGAGCGACGGGGCGCCGGAGCGCCGGGCGAAATGCTGGCGCCGATGACGGAGGAGGACGGCCGGGAGATCCTGGACCTCTGGCTGAAGAACGCGGGCCGCACCCTGCGCCCCGACCAGCGCGGCCTGGTCCTGGAGCGGTTCCGGGCGTTCGGGCTTCCCCTCTATCTCAAGCTGGCTTTCGAAGAGGCCCGGCTGTGGAGGTCTTTTTCGGCTCCGCCCGCCCTGAGCTCCGACATTCCGGGGATCATCCGCGACCTGCTCTCGCGGCTGTCGCTCGAAGCGAATCACGGGAAGACCGTCGTGGCCCGCAGCTTGGGATATCTCAAGGCCGCCAAGAACGGATTGTCCGAAGACGAGCTCCTCGACCTCCTTTCGGCCGACGAGGACGTTTTCGCCGATTTCACGCGGCGGTCCTATCATCGGCCGCCGGAGAAGCAGCTGCCGGTCGTCGTCTGGTCGCGGCTGTTCTTCGACATCGAGCCGTATCTCATCGAGCGGAGCGCGGACGGCACGGCGCTCCTGGGGTTCTTCCACCGCCAGATGGCCGAGGCCGTGGACGAAGAGTACCTTGCGGGCGAGCGCGGCCCGGACCTCCACGGCAAGATCGCCCGCTATTTCGCGGCTCAGCCGCTCTTTCTCGAAGGCGGAGGCGAAAAGGTCGCCAACCTGCGGAAGCTTTCGGAGCTTCCCTATCAGCAGACCTGGGGCGGCCTTTGGGACCCCCTCTACAAGACGTTGACGGACTTCGATTTCCTCGAAGCCAAGTGCACCTATTCCGGCACGATCAGCGCCGGGCGCGGCGACGGGTCCCCGAAGATCCACGGCGGCGTCTATGAGCTGATCGAGGATTTCCGGCGGGCCCTGGCCGCCCACCCGGCTGAAAGCGCCGACGCTTGATGAGGACCCGAAGGCCCCGGCTTTAGGACACTCGCCGCTTATCGGCCTCGAACGGCTTGGGACTGATCCGCAGCTTCCTTCCGCACGAAGCGCAATCGGACTCCCCGCCGAGGGCGGCGATCGGATACTCCGACCATCCCAGGCAGAGCGGGCACCGGACGTCGACTCCCGGAGGGCCCGGCGCCGCGGCGCGGTGGAAGAGCCCGCGCTTCTCCGGAGGCCCGATCCAGGCAAAGGCCAGGGGACGGCCCGATCTCATGTTCTGGAGCTCCAGCAGAAAGAACCCTCCGTTGGACGTCCCGGCCGCGAGCCGCCGGCCGTCGGGGCTCCAGCTTGCGTCGCCGACCCGCGAGCCCGCGGCAAAATCGCCGGCGGGCGATCCGGTGTCGGCATCCCAGATCCGCAAACCGTCCTCCAGGCACGCGAGGACCCAGGCGCCGTCGGGCGAGAACGTGAAGCCCCGGATCGACGCCTGGAGGACGTCGAGGACCGCGATCCGGCGCCGGCCGGCGAGGTCCCAGAGAAGCGTGCGTTCCGAGCCCTGGCAGACGACGCGCGCCCCGTCATCGGACAGGGCGAAGTGGCGCGGTCCCTTGGAACCCAGGACGGACCCCTGGGGGTAATCCACCGCGGCGATCCGCTCGCCGGAACCGGCGTCCCAGACAAAAAGCGTCTTCGTGCCCGGAGCCGCAAAGATCCGTCCGTCCCTGGAGAAGTCGGACTCCGACTCGAAGCTCACGCGCCAGGAGCTGAAATCCTCCGGCCGCACCTCTTCGAGGACGGTCTCGCGCCATTCCGGGAGCGAGTAGACGACGTGCTTAAGCCCCGCGGCGAGGTCCAGCACGGCAACGCGGTCGCCGAAAGGCGAAACGACGCAGCGGACGTCCGGGACGACACCGTTCCGGGGATAGTCCATCACGTGCCGGCTCGATATCGGCCTCCCGCTCCTGGAGCTGACGAGCTCCACATTCTCCTTTTCGCTGATGACGAGGGTCGACCCGTCCGGGGAAAAAGCGAAGTCCCTCATGTCCGTGCCCTTGCTCACGAAGCCCGCGATCTTGACCCCGGTGAAAGGATCCCAGAGCATGAGCTTCGAATCGAAGGAGGCCGTGGCGACCCTCAGGCCGTCCGGCGAGAAAACGCATTTGCCGCCGCCCGTTTCGTGCCCCGAAAATTTGGCCATCTTCCGCAAGGTCCGCAGGTCCCAGGTCCGGGGGACTCCGTCATTCGACGCGGACACGGCCATCGTTCCTTTGTGCGAGATATCGCAATTGTAGACGTTGTCCTTGTGGCCGGCGAGAGTCCCGCGCAAGGCCCCCGTCACGCCGTCCCAGACCTTGAGGGTTTGATCTTCCGAGGCCGTAAGAACGAGGCCGCCGCCCGGCGCGAAACGGGCCTTGCGCACGCTCTGGCGGTGCCGGTCTTCGGCGGAGCCTGCCCCCGTCTTCTCCGCCCGCCAGACCTTGGCCTTGCGGTCGCCCGAGGTGGAAACGATGAACCGGCCCGTCGAGGAAAAGGCGCAGTCCAGGATATTATCGTCATGGCCGCTGAGGACCGCGACCTCCTGCCCGTCCTCGGCGGACCAGATCCTCAGGATCTTGTCGTCGGCGCCGGCGGCGATTCTCGTGCCGTCGGGCGAGACGGCGATCACGGTGATCGGCTTGACCGGGCCGGTGAAATGAAAAAGCGGCTTGCCGCTCGTCGTGTCCCAGAGCGTCAGCTCCTCCTCGCCCGCGGGCGTGACCAGGCCCCGCCCTCCGCTCGTGAAGGCGCACATCTTCAGGCGCGGCGAGTATCCCTTGACGATCCTGAGCAGGGCGCCGCTCTGGGCGTCCCAAAGCCGGATCGTTTCGTCGTCGGCGACCGAGGCGATCATCTTGCCGTCCGGAGAGAACGCGCAGAAGCGGACCGTCCAGGTGTGGCCGGAGAGCGTCGCCATCTCCCGCCCCGTTCCGGCGTCCCAGATCTTGAGGGTGTTATCGTCGGAAGCCGAGACGAGACGACGGCCGTCGGGAGAGAAGGCGCAAGCCATGATGCGCCCGGTGTGTCCGACGAGCGCGGACACTTCGGCGCCGGTGTCCGCGTTCCAGACCTTGAGGTCCTTCCTGAGCGCCGTCGCGAAGAGCTTGCCGTCCGAGGAGAAACGGCTCACGAGGTGCCCCGGCGTCGAGGCGACGGTCTCTCCCGACTCCGCGTTCCGAAGCTCGACCGTCTTGTCGAGCTGGTTCAGAGCGGCCAGCCGGGCGCCGCACGGCGAAAAAGAACACGCCTTCAGGCCGTATCGGAGATCCGACAGTCGGCGCGTTTCCCGGCCGGTCTCGACATCCCAAAACCGGATATCGCCGTCGAAAGAGGCGGTCGAGATCGTCCGGTCGTCCCGGGAGAAGGCGCAGGAGACGATCGAGTCGGCGTGGCCGGTGATGGTCATGACCAGCGGGCCCGCGACGCTCGCCTTGTTGACCCACCGGATCCAGGGCCGGCTGACCAGGCCTTTCTCGAGGATCTCCTGAGCGGCCCGGGCCGGCGCCGTCCCATCCGGCTGGTTCGCCGCCTGCTGGAACAGCAACGACGGGTCCGTTTTCAGGACGCTGCTGTCATACAGGAGAAAGCGCTGCCACTCCTGGAGGTCGCGGATTCGACGTGCGGCGGCGATCTCGGTTTCGGGCATCTTAAAATACGGGGCCAATCTTAGCATTTTCGCGGCGTTGACAGAAGCCGGGCGCGGGTCTATAGTCCGGGACCATGGCCGCTCCCGGCGACCGCGCCATTCGGGTCTTCGTCTCCTCGACCTTCCGCGACATGCACGCGGAGCGCGAGGAACTGGTCAAGTTCGTCTTCCCGAAGCTCCGGCGCATGTGCGAATCGCGCGGCGTCGTCTGGGGCGAGGTCGACCTGCGCTGGGGCATCACCGACGAGCAGAAGGCCGAAGTGGTCCCGATCTGCCTCAAGCAGATCCGGCGCTGCCGCCCCTATTTCATCGGCATCCTCGGCGAGCGCTACGGGTCGGCCCCCGGGACGCTTCCCGAGAGCCTCGTGGCCGAAGAGTCCTGGCTCGAGCGCGCCCGGGACAGCTCCATCACCGAGCTCGAGATCCTCCACGGCGTCCTCAACGATCCGGCCATGGCGGCCCACGCGTTCTTCTATTTCCGCGATCCCGCCTACATCGAGAGCCTGCCCGAATGGAAGCGTGCCGACTACCGGGAGTCTCCCGAGGCCCCGGAGAAGGTCGCCCGGCTCAAGGACCGCATCCGCGCCTCTTTCCCGGTCCGCGAGAACTACCGCGATCCTCGCGACCTCGGCCGGCTCGTCCTTGAGGACATGACCCGGCTCGTCGATTCACTTTTCCCCGAAGGAGAGCCGCCCGACGCGCTCGGCCGGGAAGCCGCCGGCCAGGAAGCCTATATCCGAAGCCTGTCGCAGGTCTATGTCCCCCGTCCGGCCGACGCCGAGGTCCTCGACCGCCACGCGGCGTCCTCGGGTCCGCCGCTCCTCGTCACCGGCGAGCCGGGCTGCGGCAAGTCGGCGCTCCTGGCGAACTGGGTGAAAGCCTTCCGGCAAAACCACGCCGAGATCCCCGTCATCGCCCACTTCGTCCTCGCCACCTCGGAGAGCATCAAGGAGGCCGTCCTTCTGCGCCGGCTCGCGGCCGAGCTCAGCCGCGCCTTCGATCTCGATCTCGAGGTCCCGGCCGACTCCCGCGGCATGAGGGAATTCTTCTCGCGCGCCCTCATGTTGGCCGGTGATCGCGGCCGGGCGGTCGTCGTCATCGACGGGCTGGAGCGTCTCGAGGGCCGGTCGGGGCCATCGGACGCGAACTGGCTCCCCGAGGAGATCCCTCCCGGCATCCGGCTCGTCATCGGATGCTCTCCCGAAGGCACCCGGCTGGGCACCGGCAACAGGCCCGATCCCGCGATCGACGTCCTGGCCCGCCGAGGCTGGCCGGTCCACGTGCTGGGGCCTCTCGCTCCGGACGACCGGCGCTCGTTGATACGCGAATATCTCCGGCTTAGCGCCAAGACGCTGAGCCGCCGCCACGAAGACCTGATCGTCGCCTCCGAATTTTCCGGCAATCCCCTCTTCCTGAAGACCCTCGTCGAAGAGCTGCGCCAGCTCGGCTCGCACGAAGAGCTCGAAGGGCGGCTCGCCCATTACCTCCAGGCGCCGAGCGTCCCGGCGCTCTTCTCGCTCATCCTGGCACGCTACGAGGAGGATTACGAGCGCGACCGGCCCGGCCTCGTCGGCGACGCCTTCTCGCTCTTCTATGCGGCCGACCGGGGCCTGACGGAATCCGAGCTTCTGGACCTGCTCGGCGAGGACGGCGCTCCGCTCCCGCAGGCGATCTGGTCCCCCCTTTTCCTGGCCGCGGAAGGGCTCCTGGCCGATCGCGGCGGCGTCCTCTCGCTCAACAGCCCGCTTATCCGGGTCGCCCTCGTCGCCGGCTTCGCCGGGCCCGGGTCGGCCGTGGCCGTGAACCGGCGCCTCGCGGCGTACTTCCGGACGAGGGAGAACGGACCGCGCAAGCTCGAGGAGCTGCCGTACCAGCTCTGGATGGCTGACGACATGGCCGGCCTGCGCGACGCCATGGCCGACCTCCCCTTCCTCAAGGCCATGGTCGAGCGCGACCTGGACGCCACGGCGAACATCTGGGAGCGGCTCGAACAGGAGGGCTTCGATCTCTACGAGACCTACCGGCCGGTCTTCAACGACCCCTTCGAGCACGGCGATTATGTCTTTCCGGTCTTCCAGGTGATGACGTTGCTCGATCACGTTCCCCAATCTGTCGCCTTCGGCAAGATCCTGGTCGCGTGGCTGAAGGCCAGCGAGGACGCCGAGGGCTCCGCCCTGGCCCTCAACAACCTGGGCATCCTTCTCGAGAGAGCGAACGATCTCGCCGAGGCCTTGAAGGCGTTCGAGGAGGCCGAGGTCCAAGCCCGGTCGGCATCGAGCGCCGCAGAGCTCGGGCGTTCCCTGGGCCTTCGCGTCTCCGTGCTCGAACATCTGGGCCGCCTCGACGAGGCCCTGGACTCGTCGCGGGCCGCGGCCGCGATATACAACGAGCTCCACGACCGCTCCGGCCTGATGCAGGCGGCGCTCAGTGAGGGCCACATCTTCGTCCACCACGGGGACAACGAAAAGGCCCGGCCCCTTTTCGAGCAGGCGGCGGCGATCGCCCGCGAAACGGGCCATGTGCCGGCTCTGATCTCGGCCCTCACCGAGCTTTCCGACCTCGCCCGCCTGGCCGGGGACCTGGACGGCGCCGAAAAGCGCGTGGCCGAGATCGAGTCCCTGCACAGACGCGGCGTCCCCGGCTACCGGCTGCTCGGCTCCTGGCTGTCCCTCAGGGGCAGGGTCGTGGGCGACCGCGGACGGACGGAGGAAGCCCTGCGCCTGTACGGCCAGATGCGGGACATTGGGCGGGAGCAGAAGGACCCACGGCTCGAGTCGGAGGGCAAGTACATGGCGGCCGCGACGCTGTACAAAGTCGGCGAGCACGCCGCCGCCCTGGCGCTTTTTCGGGAGGTCAGCCAGGCGGCCCGCGACATCGGCAATCGCATCGTGCTTCTGAGCAGCCTGACCGGAGAAGCCCACTGTCTCCACGCCATGAAGGAAACGGCGGCCGCCTCCGGTCTCTACGTCGAGGCCGAAGCGCTCGCCCAGGAGATGGGCCTGACGAAGAGCGTCGTCGATCTCCTGGGGGACCACGCGAACCTCCTTTACGGGGCCAGGCGGTTCGACGAAGGCCACGCCCTGTGGGACCGGCTCGACGCGATCGTCCAAGCGATCGAGGGCGGAAAGACGCCGGTGGGAGTGCTTCTGCACAAGGCGGATTGCGCCCTTCTCGAATCGGACTGGGAAGGGGCCCGGCGCCTGGCGGGCGAGCTGGCGGCGCGGCTCGGCGACGGCGGCGACGATAAGACGGTCTACGGCTTCCTCTCCGTCAGGGCGCGTCTCTTCTATCACGATCAGGATTACGCCGGGTCGCTCGCGCTCTATTCCCGAATGGAGACTCTGGCCCGCAAGCGCAACGATAAGAAGGAGCTGTCCGACTCCTTCGCGGGCGAGGCCTTCTGTCATCACTTTCTGAAGGACGACGACCGCGCCGTCGCCGCCTTCGCCGAGGCGGAAGCCCTCGCGAGGGAACTCGGGCGCTGGGATTTTGTTGCCGAAGACAGCCTCCATCGCAGCCGCATCCTGAGGGACGTGGGCCGGATTCCGGAGGCGCTCGAGGCCTCCCGGACGGTCGCGGAGGCCGCCGGAAAGGCGGGCCGTCCGGACCTCGTCCGCGGCGCCCTGAGCGATCAATTCGCCGCTCTCTTCGAAATGAAGAGGACCGGCGAGGCCGCGGCGGTCCTTTCGGAGTGGGAGCGCGCGTGCCGCGAGGCGGGAGACCTGACCGGGCTGCGCATGGCGCTCAACAACAAGGCCGCGCTGCTCACGAGCCAGGGGAAACAGGCGGAGGCCGTGCCCGCTCTGGAGGAAGCGGCCGATCTGGCGCGCAAGACGGGAGGCGGGGCCGACCTCTCGACGATGCTCGGGCGTCTCGCAACGGCGCTCTACTACTCCGGAAGGACGGCCGAAGCCCGGGCCGCCCTGGCGGAAAGGGAAACGCTCTGCCGGGCATTGGGCGACGCCAAAAGCCTGGCGGAAACGCTGAACATGCGAGGCTGGCATCTCACACAATCCGGCGACGATGACGGGGCCATCGGCCTCTTCGGCGAGGCCGAAAAGCTCTATCATGATCTCGGGGACAAGGAAGGCATGCGCGACTCGCTTCTCTACCTGGCTGAAAGCCACTACAAGCTCGGCCGCTACGCCGAGGCCGTGGCATTCAGCGAGCAGGGCGATCTCCTGGATAGGCAGGCCGGGAGGAAGGACCGGCTCCAGGTCGATCTGGGATTCCTGGCGGGCGCCCTCTGGGCCGCGAACCGGCAGGCCGAGGCCGTCCGAGCATACGAGGAGCAGGGCGCCCTGCTGCGAGAGCTCGGCCTCACGGCCGATCTGGCGATATGCATGTCAAACCTGGGGAACCTCCATCGGTCCATGGGCGGCACCGAGCGCGCGCTGCAGATCTATCCCGAGGCCGAACGGGCGGCCCGCGAGGCCGGCGACAAGGCGACCCTGGCCAAGGTCCTGGCCAATTGGTCCGAGGTCCTGATGGGCCTCGCCGCCTGGGACGAGGCGCTCGTCCTATGGGCCAGGGCCGAGCGAGTCGCATTCGAGAGCGGCGACCAGCGCGGCCTTTGGTATTACCTCTATGTCGAGGCCTACACTCTCGCCTACCGGAAGCAGGATGCCCGGGCCGCGCTAGCCAAGATCGACGAGCTGATGAAGCTCCCGAGGGAGGCCGCTCCGGACGAGAATTCGTTAAAGGCGGCCTTGGAGATGCGGGACCAGCTTCTCGCCCACCTCGGGCGCCGGGGCTGAGCTCAGCGCTTGTTCATCGACGGAACGGCGGTCCAGGCCGCGCCGTTCCAATAGCGGACGCCCTCCTTGAAGCTTCGGGCATAATCGGCGTTGAGGACGCTCGTGATCTTACCGGCCTTGACCATCTCGGCATGCGCGATCTTGTAGTTATTGCCCGGATAGACTTGCAGGCATTTCAGGCCGAAATCGAATTCGTAAAACAGGCCCGAACGGTAATGCGCGCTGATCCGGCGATTTTTGGTGATCATGACGTAATTAATATCCTCGACGGCATTGCCCAAGGCTGCCGAGAGGTCCGTATAGGGGACGGTCACATAGTAGAGCTCGGAGCCCGGCTCGAGTCCCAAGCAGGCGTATTCTCCGTGCTGCGGCGAGGCGCCGCTGATCCGGCGGGTGTCGAAAACGATCAGGCATCCCCCTTTGTATTCGTTGTTGACCCCGACAACGATGAGCTCTTCGCGGCCGTCGCCGTTGATGTCCGCAAAGGCGGGGTACTTGAATTGACCTGAGTTCCAGTATTCCCCCACCATCCGGCCTGCCGTATCGAGGACGGCCATTTGGCAGGGCCAGTCAGGATCCTGGTAGGCGAATACAAGGGTCTCGAGGCGGCCGTCGCCGTCCATATCGTGGCAGATGAAACCGACGATGCGGTAATCCGGCGAGAAGATTTTTCCGCCGCACTTGAGCTCCCGGCCGGCGTCGAACCGCCAAATCTCATGGCCCGTCCCGTCGAGGCAAAAGAGCGAGCTCACGCCCGTCATACTAGCGGCTCTCTTCGGCGTGAACAGGACCTCTCCATCGCCGTCGCCGTTGATGTCTTTGATGATAATGCTGGGAAAGGCGTTGTCCCCGCCTCGATTGAGCGACTGGAACTCTTTCCGGAAGAAGCTCTCGGGCATAAGATCTTCGAGCTTGGTGTCGTAACGCCAGAGCTCGTGTTTCTGCTTGTCGAGGACGACGAGAAACGACCCGTCGATCGTGAAATCAGCCGGCTGAGGGCGCGTCCGTTTCCGCTCGAGCAGGAAGAACGCCCCTGCCAGGAGGAGCACGCCGGCTCCCGCCACGGCCCATTTGAGCCCGGGGCGGCGCTTCCCGGTCGTCTCGGCGTGGCCGTTCGAGCTCTTGAAAGTCTCCCTGAACCAGGCGTCCAGCTCGTCCCTATAGGCAAAGACATGGGATTTGGCCTCTCCCCACTCGGCCCGGTGGACGGGCATGCCGTGTTCGTGCTCCCAGCGGTGGCAGGTCCGGACGTCGCAACCGAGGTAGGCGGCGATCTCCTTCCAGGATCGGAGGAGGTTATCCTTGGAGAGTTCGTCCATTCCGGCTGCCTCGAGCCTTATAAACTTGTGAAAACTAGTATTTTACGCATCCGGCTGGGGGAGTCAAGAGACTCCCGGCGAGGAGGCGTGAGGCTGCCGGATGCCGGCCGAAAGCCTGATTCGTCGAATCTCACAGATTTTTTTGTGCATTATGAGAATTTTTGTTCGCAATCTTCATCTATATAAATAGAATAATTATCTAAGGACTAGCCCGAGTCAACGCATCCAGATGGATAAATCTCGCCTCCTGGAAGAAGAACTCAGGAGGATGCTCGATAACTATTCCCAGTACATGAGCGTCCAAGTCCAAAGATACGACCTTCCGAAATACGGGCTCGACCCTGAAGACATCTTGCAGGAAGTCAAGATAAGGATATGGAAGCTCATCTGCAGCGAAAGGCCGATCGCATGCCCGACTTCTTATCTCAGAAAGATCATAAGCTCCGCAGTGATCGACCAACTTCGGAAACGCGGAAGAGAAGACCGCCTTTTCCGACATGAGAAACAGATATGCGTCTCCGAACAAAAAGATCCCTATTGTTGGGAGACGGTCCGGAAAAAGGCCTTGCAGGAAACGGTCGGGCGGGCCGTCGATCGGCTGATCAGCTCCAGGCGCCAAGTCGTGAAGCTCTATCTGATGAACTTGACGATTCCGGAGATCTCAAGCTACCTGAATTGGAGTAATGACAAGACCCGGAACCTGCTCTACAGAGGCTTGGCGGACTTAAAAGAGACTCTGAAAGACATGGAACGCTGAGAATGAAAATCGACGACGATCAGTTGAAAGAGTATTTTCGGGGGTATACCGCTTCGAAGAGGCCTCTGACCCGGAAGGGGTGCCCGTCTCCGGAAACAGTCGCCAGTTCATTCGAACCTTCCGCGTCCGTCCACAAGAAGAAACGAGTTATCGATCATATCTCCGGATGTTCGCTCTGCCATGAAGAATTCATGATGCTACTCGAGATACAAAAGCGCGAGCCCGACAAGGTCAGAGCCATCCATCAAGGGCGATCGGGCCGTACGTCACTGTGGCAATATGCGTGCGTTCTGCTGGGCCTCGGCCTTGTGATGATGTCCTTCTTCGTGTCCGTTCATCAGAAAGAGATCTCGGCCGTTGAGCGTTCGGCAAAGACAGGCCTCACCCTCCTCGACCCGAAGGTCGATCAGTCGTTGCCGGGACCCCTCGTCTTTCGATGGCAGGGGCGATCCGTCTCGGATTATTATATTCTGGAGCTTTTTGACGACGCTCTCCTGCCGATTTGGACAAGCGATAGGGTTCGGGAGCACTTTATCCCCATCCCGCCCGAAGTCTACGTGACCCTCCAGCCCGGAAGATCATATTTTTGGATGGTCACGGCTTTTCTTCAGGGCACAAAGACGGAAGAATCCCGTCTGCGTCGATTCATTATTCACCGTTGAGAAGAGCCCCTCAGGTCGCGCGCATCGATCTGCAAAGCTGAGGGGTCGCCCTGATACAGGAAGCTAGCCCAATAGAAGGGATGCGCCCAAGGAGACTTCAGCATTTTTGTCTTTGCCCCACGCAGGGCCTCGACCGCGGGACTCCCGCCGACGAGATAGCTGTAGAAATCGTGCATGAATGTTACGGTCGACTTATCGTTGATAGGCCAAAGGGAGGCAATAACCGAGCGGGCCCCGGCAAAGAAGAAGGGTCGGGCCAATCCCATCGGACCCTCACTTCGCTCGAGTCGGCCAGCGGAGGTTTGGCAGGCGGAGAGGACGACCAGGTCAGCGTTCAGATTCAGCCCATAGATCTCCCTCATTTGAAGAAACCCGTCTTCCCCCGTCTCATCAGCGGCCGAAAGGGCCAAAGCGGACCTGTAGGGAGACAATTCGTTGAGGAACCCATGGCAGGCGATATGGATGATCCGGTAGTCCTCCAAAGGCCATCGCTTGATATTACTTTCGTTGGCCGCGGCCCCGGTCAGGGTGTCCGCGCCAAGCGAGGCCAGAGACTTGGCGACATCCTGGACCTCTCTCTTGCTAAAGGGGAGCGGAGGGATGTCTGTCGTCTCGTCCACCGATACCATTTTATCGGCATTCCGGTGGCCCCCCTGATGAATGGCCATTCGGCCATAATTCGGTCCGCCGACCGCCAGCACGCCCTTGGCCCTCTTCCCCGGTCTCGGAGAGGTCTTGAGAACGGCCAGCGACGATGCGGAGGGGCAATAGGAAACCCCCATCTCTTCCACGACGTACCTTGATCCGACCTCATCGCGGACCCTTATGGCTTCAAATGGGAGACAATAAAGGATTCCGTCGGGGATCACGATAATGTTCTTGGCCCTCTTAAGGTCTTCGTCTTGGTCGAGAGGCAGCAATTCGCGCCCTATCCTCTCGGCGGCCTCGAATCCAGCCCGGGGATCTGATGAACTATCGGAGATCAACTTGAGATAGGCCCGCAAGGACCGTTCGATCGCTCCCTTGGCCGGCAGAAGATGGAGCCTCACTTTCGCCGGAGAAACCAGGATTAGATAGGACCTTTGCTCGCCCAGGAAATATTCGAGCATCATCGCGTTTTCCTGGCAAAGCATGCGTTGGATCTCGTCAGTGCTCCAGACGTCTTGGCACCAGACTTCTGTTCCGCCGCGTGGAACGGCCCTCATTTCCGAATTCAGCCGGACGTATTCCTCCTCGTCCAACTCGAGCTCGTTCTTCAACGCCTGCTCTTCCGATCGCGAAACGCTGCGGTCAGCCAGCTTCGCCGTCAGCTCGGAGATTGTCATGGATAAAGCCCGTTGCCGCTCTCGCAAGACCGAATGCTCCGGCCCGGAAGGATCGATCCTCGATTCGCGGACGCTTTCCAGGAACGCTTGAGCCTTGGCTCTTTCGACCAGCTCGAATAGCTGCGCGAGGCCCTCTGGGGAGGGGCTCGCGATATACTGGCCCGCCAGGATGTCAACGGCTCTTTCAAACAGCCGAAGCTTGTTTCGGGCGAATCCGATCATCAGAGGCCCTGAGGAGATCCGGCCCCTGACCGTTTCCATGGTTTCGATGGCTCTCCGATAGAAGGAGAGGGCCAAAACGGATTCATGCTTCTTTTCATAGCATTGGCCGAGACCGAAGCAGGATTCCATGAGGACATTCTCGAACAAGTGCTCAGCCCCGGCCCCATAGGCCATTCGGTAGAGGGCCAGTGCGTCTTCGACGTTCGTCTCATCCAAATGCGACGCGGCAATGTTCATGAGGACGTGACATCGTTCCAGAACGCGCTTCTCGCTGTCGGCGATCCGCAAAGCCTGCCCAAACCGAACGCGTGCCGCATTGTGATCCCCGAGCTTGTTAAGAACGATCCCCATGTTGTTCAGGGCCGAAAAGCGGACGAGGGGATCGGCACTTCCCTGGTCCTGTGTCAAAAGGCCATCTTGGAAGGCCTCCAGGGCCTGGCGCAGATACTGCTCGTCATTTCCATCGAGCCCCCGCCGCAAGAGCACCGTCCCGATGTTGTCGAGGTCCATGGAGACCGAATTCGTATCCCCTCTCCTCCTGTCCACGGCCAGGGCTTCGGAGAGATATAGATACGCTCGGGCGAGGTTCCCTAGTTCACGATAGGCGAGCCCCAAGTTGCTGAGGCATTCGGCTTCAGTCTCAGGATCATTTGCAGCCCGCATGATCAACAGGGCCCGATGAAAATAGGTGACGGCCTGGGAATAATCGAGTCGCTGTTGATGGAATGCTCCGATGTGGCTCAAGCATCTGCCTTGTTCCGTTCTGTGGCGGATCGCCACGGAGATCTCCAATCCCTTCCTGCTATTTTCCAGGAAAGGCTCGAGCTCGCGCATATCCAGAAAGACCAAAGCCTGTTGGCGAAGGCACTTGAGCTGAAGATCAGGAAATCCTATCTCCCGGCCTAGGGCGCAGGCCCGGCTAAATCGATCTACGGACCGATGGTAAAGCCGTGCCGTCCGGTCATCTTTCCCCTGATTGTAGAGGCGGATCAGCTCGAGGCACTTGGCACAAAACTCTTGAGATCTAGAGTCTCCGTCTGCTCCGAACGCCCCTGCGGCCTCGTGGAAAAGACGCGAAGATTCGGTGATTTCACCCAGGTTCCATTTGAGAAGGCCCATTCGGATGAGACATTTTCCCTGATATGTGCGGAGGCGACCCTTGGCACAAACGGTCAGGGCCTGTTGGAGGACCGCATAGGACTCGGCGAATTCTCCTTGAGAACGAAGCTGAGCGGCCTGAAGGAATAGATGCCGGAATGATGGCGGAACCCCTTGACCAGCCGATGGCTGATCGGCGAGAGGGAAAAGTAACAGACCTAACGACAGGACGGCCAGAAAACCCATCTTGGGACCCTCCCTGATCTGCAAGGCCGAGGGCCTGGGATCATTATACGCAGCCGAGGATGGCGAATCAACATGTTCCGCTGTTAGCTCCTCTTTCTCCTCCGATGATTCAGGAGGCCTCATGCGCAAAGACGACATCATGACCCTTACAAGAGAGAAGGACGCTTGTCCGTCGGATAAATTCTCACCGCGGAAGTTTTACGGGACGCCGGGGTAAACCGAGCTTGCGGCTTCCCTGACGCTTCGCTATGATGGACGTGCAAAGGGACGCACCGAGGCGCCGTAGAGGAGGTTCTCTCATGAAGAACTGGGGACGATCCGTCGGGCTCGGCCTGATGGCGATATTCTTCGCCTCATGCGTCATCGGCGGCACGGCGCCGGAGGTCTTCAGGTCCTATGTCTATGTGACCAACGCCAGGTCCAACAGCGTTTCGGCCTACGCCGTCGACGCCCAGACGGGCGAGCTGACGGAGGTCGCAGGCTCGCCCTTCGTCGCGGGGACCGAGCCGCGGGCCCTGGCCGTCGAGACGGGGGGGCCGTTCGTCTACGTGGCCAATTTTTGGAGCGATACTATATCGGCCTACGCCATCGAAAGGGCTACCGGCAAGCTGACGGCGGTCACGGGCTCGCCGTTTGCGGCGGGGATGGGCCCCTGCTCCATCGCGGTCGAGCCTTCGGGCAAGTTCGTCTACGTCGCCAACGTCCGGTCCGACGACGTCTGGCTCTACTCGATCGATGCGGCCACCGGGGCGCTGACCCCGGCCGCCGCTCCGGCTTTCATCGCGGCGGACGACCCGAGCTCGGTCGCGGTCGATCCCACGGGCCACTTTCTTTTTGTGGCCAACGAAGGCTCGGGCGATATCTCGGCCTGTTCCATCGATCCGGCGACGGGGGAATTGACGGTCATCCTCGGCTCGCCGTTCGACACCGGCGGATTTCCCCGGTCCCTGGCGGTCGATCCGGAGGGCACGTTCCTCTACGCGGCCAACAGCACTTCGACGAGCGTCGCGGCCTTCGTCATCGAGACGGGCCTGAGCGCGTTGACTCCGGTCACGGGCTCGCCTTTTGCCGCGGGGACCGATCCGGTATCCGTCGCCGTGGACGCCGAGGGCCAGTTCGCCTACGTGGCCAACGAGGGCTCCGGCAACGTTTCGGCCTATACCCTCAACAGGACGACAGGCGCGCTGACCGCGATTTCGGGCTCCCCTTACGCCGTGAAGACGGGGCCGAGCTCCGTCGCGGTCGACCCGTCGGGCAAGTACGTCTACGTGGCGAATTACTGGTCGGCCAATATCTCGGCCTTTTCCGTCAACTCGACGAGCGGCGCCTTGACGGAGATAACCGGCTCGCCCTTTGCCGGGCAACCGAACGTCGGGGGCAATCCGTCGGCGATCGCCGTCGTTCGCGTCGCCCTCTGAACGCGGCCGGCGAGCGTTTGACCGGCGGCCGTCACGGGGCGAAGTAGGCGCGGGCCGTGATCGAAGCGCGGACAGGCGAGCGCTGGTCGTCCGCCGAAACGGCCTTGAACGAAAGCTTATCGACGACCCAGAGACGCGGAAGCCCGGCCAGCCCCTTGAGATAGCGGAGGAGCTCGCCCGGCCCGCCCGAGACCTCGATCGCGATCGGCCACTCGCTGGTGAACTCCCCGGGGATCTCGGCCCCGGGCGCGAACTTGGTCATCTGAAGGCCGGCCTCGCGCGCGAGCCGCTGGAGGTCGCGAAGGATCTGGGCGTTATCCTGCCGGGCAAGCAGGGCCTTCTCGAGCTTCTCGAGGCGCGCGGCCGGGGGCAGGCCGGAGGGCGCGGACGCGCTCTCGACGCTCGGCGCGGCCGCCTCGAGGGCGAATTCCTGGGACTCCCGGCCCCGGACGGTCTTTATGGCGGAGGAGCGGAGGACGACTTCCGTGAAGGACGGCCTTCCTTCGAGATTCGAGAGGTAGTCGGCGACGAGATTGTTGGACAGGGCGTTCCCCTTGACCCTGACCTTCCCGGAGTCGTAGGCGACCTCCGTGAGCCAGGTCGCGGTCCGGCAGGGCCGTCAACAGATCGTCCAGGATGGCGGCCGCCGCCCCGCGCCGGGCCAGCAGGCCCTCGATGTGCTCGACCTTGCGCTCGAGCGTCGCGGCCTGGTCCTTCCCGGACGAGGAAGGGGCCGACGAGGACGGGCCGGAATTGCAGGCCGCCAGGGCGAGACCGGCGGCCAGGCACGTCAGGATGGATGTTCTGAAGGATATCTTCATCGTCTTGACCTCTTTTTCCCCTTTCAGCGTTTAGTCGTCCGAGCCGGAAGATCCGCTCGGATTCCCGCCGGGGCTCCGGCATGCAACATAACCTGGATGAGGGCGGCCGTCAAACGGCCCGGCCCGCCCCGCGCGCGACGGCTTGACACTGGGCCTGTCCGAACCGATAGTATGGGCAGAGCGATAGCCTTCGTCCGGCACACAAAGAAGGAGGGACCATGAAAAAGCCGTCTTTTCTGCCTTTGTTCCTGGGATTCGCTCTACTCCTGTCCGTCGCGGGAACCGCCGCGGCCCAGGGCAAGTCCGTGGCCATCCCCAAGGGGACAAAGGTCCAGAAGCTCGGGCCCGGCCACTTCAAGCTCACCCTGCCGGAGGGCGCGGTCATCGAGTTCGCGGCCTTCAAAAAGGCCGGGAAAAGCGCGGGCGAGCCGTCGGCCGCGGGGATCCTCGGCGACTGCAGCATCCATAACGCGAAGGGGAAGTTCATCGCCTCCGGAACGGGGGGAGTCCTGAAGAGCGGCCCCGTCTCGAGCGCGGCCGGGGCGGGAAAGGCGCTCACGGACGTCCCGCCTGCCGACTACATCAAGATCGACGACGAAGTGACCTGGCTCCCCGCCACCATCCAGTTCCCGTCCCTCCGCATCTTCGACCGCCAGGCGCTCCTGAAGCTCTCGCCCCAGCCCGACCCTCCCGGACAGGATACGCTCGAGGCCGGGGCCTAGATATAATTCCGGACGCGCGGCCAGACGTCCGCGAGCTTGACCTTTAGACCCCGGCAAAGAAAGATCGGCAGGTCGCTCTCGTAGGGCATCGCATACTTATTGGTGTGGCGGGCGACCTCGACGACCTCGCGATAGGCTTGACGATGGTCATCGAGCTTGCCGCCGACGATGATCATCACCTCTCCCCTGCCGGGAACGGGCCCCCAGACCCAATAATTGTTATGGCCGCTTATCGCCGCCGGCAGGCCGAGCCTCCGGCCCAGGACGTTGATGGCCGACGCCTCGCCGTAGTTTTGAGCGAAGATGCCGCAGACGGCGCGGTCCGCGTCGCTCAGCCCCTGATAGACCCGGGCCACGGCTTCGGTCATTTCCTCCCAGCCGAATTGGTCGGCGAAGTGCTGGGGGAGCAGGCCCATCGCCTTGCGCTCGCCCGCCGGCGGAGTGATCCCCAGACGCTGGCTGAGGGACACGAGCTTGTCGACAGGCAGGACCGGGACGGCGAAAGGGAGCGGCCGCGGCCCCGGTCAGGACGATCAGGATGAGAGAGACGGGCACGAGCCAGCGCAGTTTCGGCCGCGACGACCAACGCTCCAGGGCGACCGCCCCGCCGGCCAGCATGGTGGGGTAGATGGCCGCGAGATAGTAGGGCTTGCCGCCCGAAAGAATGAAGAAGACGAGCAGCGCCAGATAGGCCCAGCCGAAGGCCCGGACCGGCTTCATTTCGCGGGCCAGCAGGAAATAGAAAAGGCCGATCAGGATGACGAGGAAGACGAACGGCAGGGCGTCCATGATCTGACCGCCCACGAACTGGAGAGGGGAAAGAACGGCGTTCTTATGGGCCACGGCGTTCCGGTTGAGCTCGATGAACGGCAGGCCGTGGCGGATCTGCCAGAGAAGGTTGGGCAGAAAGACGGCCAAGGCGACCGCCACGCCCGTCCAAAACCAGCCGCTTCGGAGCCGCGATCGCGCCGAGGTCAGGAGGAAACCGATGCCCAGGGCGGCGACGAAGAAGGCGATCGAGTACTTGTTTTGAAGGGCGATCCCGGCGACGAGCCCGAAGACCGGCCAGAGTCTCGGCCGGTCGTCCTTCAGGATGACGGCCAGGAGATAGGCCGCCAGCGTCCAGAACAGGATGTCGAAGGCGTTGTTGGTGAGCAGATAGCCGAAATTCAGGATGACGGCCGAGCCGATGACGGCGACCGCCGCCAGGGCCTGGGCCATGCGGCCTCCCCCGAGCTTGCGGGCCAGGAGTCCGGCCAGGACGACCGTCGCCGCCCCGGCCAGAGCCGGGAAGAAGCGCAGCCCGAGGAGCGAATCGCCGAAGAGGAGGCGCGACGCTTGGGCGATGAGGGGCGTGAAGGGCGGGACGTCGACGTAGCCGAAAGCGAGGCGCTGCCCCAAGACGATATAGTAGAGCTCGTCGCGAAAGAAGCCGTACCGTCCGTTGACGGCGAGATGGATGAGGAGCTTGGCCGTCGCGAGATAGATGAGGACGGCCGTCCCGCTCAGGAATATCGCTCGGGGAACGCGTCTGGCCATGATGCCCTCCCGGAGATCGGAATCCCGGGGCCGCCGGTCAGTGCTTCTCCGGGTAGAGCGTGACCTGGACGTAGCGCTTGGTGTTGAAATACGTCTTGGCCGCGGCCTGGACCGAGCCGCGCGTCAGGAGCTTGAGCGATTCGGGGAAGCGGATGATCGCGGCCGGGTTCTCGCCGAGCTCGTAGCTTTCGGTGAGCTGGCTCAGCCACCAGCCGTTCTCGCGGCTGGCCGTCTCGTAATCGCGGGACTCGGCCAGCCGGTCCTCGTCGACCTCCTTCGCGGTCGGCCCGTTCTTCTTGAGCTTCTTGATCTCGCTGAAGATGGCCTGGCTCATCTCGTCCATCCGGGCCGGGTCCGTGCCGAGGTCGATCGACACGCGGAACTCCTCGCGGGGGATCTTGTCGTAGGACGGCCGGACGCTGACGTCGTAGGTCCCGCTCAGCTTCTCGCGCAGGAGCTTCCGCAGCCGGGTCTCGAGCACCTGGGCGGCCGCGCGGATGTTGATCTCGTTGCCCGGGTCGTCCTTGAAAGGCCCGGAGAAGACGATGGCCGTCAGGCTCTTGGGCTCGACGCCCTTCTCGACGACCCTCTTGACGACGCCCTCCGGAGGCGGAACGCGCCAGTCCTTCCAGCTTTCCTTGCGATTGAGCGACGGCAGGGAAGCCAGGTAGCGGGTGACCAGGGGCTCGATCACGGCCATGTCCAGGTTGCCGACGAGGATGAAGGTGAAGTCGCTCGCGTCGGCGAAGCGGTCGCGGTAGAAGGCCAGGGATTTCTGGAGGTCCATCTGCGGGATCTCGTCGACCGTCATGGGCCGGAAGCGGGGCTGGTCCCTCTGCAGGGTCGTCCGCAGGGTGTCCGAGAAGACGGTCTCCGGGCTCTTGGTGCGGTTCTCGAGGTAGGTCTTGATCTGGGACTTGAGGACGTCGAAGACGACCGGGTCGGGGCGCGGCGCGGTGAAGGTCAGGTAAACGAGCTGGAAGAGGATTTCGGCGTCCTTGGCCGAGCCGCTCGCCGACAGGCCTTCGTCGAGCTCGCCGATCGACGGCCTGATGGTGACGGCCTTGCCGGCCAGCTTCTTTTCGAGGTCGACGGTGCTGAACGTGCCCAGGCCGCCGGCCGGGATGACCTGGTCGGCGGTGTTGGCCGGGACCAGGTCCCGGTCGTCGGCGAGCGAGATGCCGCCGGCGCTCGTGGCCCGGAAGAGGATCTCGTCCTCTTTGAACTTCGTCGGCTTCAGCACGACGCGGGCGCCGTTCGAGAGCGTCCACTCGGTGACGCCCACCTCGGGGATCTCGCGCCGGGCGACGATCGTGCCGGGCTGAGGCTCCTCCGGAACGAGGGGCGCGTCGGTCGTCGTGTCGACGTAGGCGGAGAGCGTCTCGCTCTTGACCTCCTCGAGGACGGCCCTGAGCCCGGCCTCGGTCGGCACGGGGACGCCGGCTTCTCGGGGAGGCTGGCCATGACGACGCGGTTCCTGTCGGTCATCCATTCCCGGGCCAGGGCGTTGACCTCGTCGAGGGTGATGCCGGGCATGAAGAGCTTGTGCAGGTCGTATTCGTACTGGATGCCGGGCGTCGGCTCTCCCTCGAGGAAGGCCCGGGTGAACTCCTCGGCGTAGGCGCCGGAGTCCTCGGTCTCCTTCTCGACCAGGGCCTGCTCGAAGTAGCGCAGGGCGGTCGACTTGCGGCGCTCGAGCTCGGTCGCCGTGAACCCGAAGCGGGCCACGCGCTCCCCTTCCGTGTAGATGGCCCGGAGCCCGCGGGGGATGCCGCCGTCGCCGACGAGGGCCGAAAGGACATAGACGTCCTTGGAGCCGACGAACCGTCCCCGGCTGGAGACGGCGCCGAGGAAGGGCGGGTCGGGTTTCTGGGCGATCTCGGTCAGCCGGTCGTTGAGCATGTCGTTGAAGAGCCGCTCGACGAGCATGCGCCGGTAGGACCCGACCGTGCTCTGGTCGGCCGCGGGCAGCTTGTGATAGACGGCGACGATGCTCTGGGAGGCCTCCTTGTCCGCGGCGATGGCGAAGAGCGTCCCGTCGTGGTCGGGGACGGGATAGTCGGGACGCGGCACGGCATCGGCCGGCCCGGCGAGGGGGCCGAAGTGCTTCTTGACCAGCTCCTCGATCCGGGCCCGGTCGAAGTCGCCCACGGCGATGACGGCCATGAGGTCGGGCCGGTACCAGGTCCGGTAAAAGCGCTTCAGGGTGTCGTAGGCGAAGGTCTCGATGACCTCTTTCTTGCCGTCGGGCAGGCGCTCGGCGTAGCGCGAGCCCTGGAGGAGGATCGGGATCTGCTTGTCGCGGATCCGGGCGTCGGCGCCCTGGCCGAGGCGCCACTCCTCGACGATGATGCCGCGCTCCTTGTCGATGGCCTTGGGATCGAAGGTCACGGCGTGGGCCCAGTCCTCGAGGATGAGGAAGGCGTTGTCGACGGCCGGCGCCGAATCCGTGGGGATCTGGAGCATGTAGATCGTCTCGTCGAAGCCGGTGAAGGCGTTGAGATCGGACCCGAAGCGCATGCCGATCGACTCCATGAAATCGACCAGCTTCTGCTTCGGGAAGTGGGTCGTGCCGTTGAAGGCCAGGTGCTCGACGACGTGGGCCAGCCCGCGCTGGTCCTCGTCCTCGAGGACGGAGCCGGCCCTGACGACGAGGCGCAGCTCGGCCCGGTTCTTCGGCTCCCGGTTCTCGCGGATCCAGTAGCGGAGACCGTTCGGCAGCTGGCCGACCGTGATCCGGGGGTCGACCGGGATCGTCTTGTCGAGCGCGTACTTGGCCGCCTCGGGGGTCTGGGGAGCCGCGGGCGGCGCCACGACCTGATCCTGGGCCCGGGCGAGAGGCGGGGGGGCCAGGAGGACGGTCGAAAGGACAAAAAGGATCGAAAGGCCGGGAAACAGGGTTCTGCGCAGGTTTTTCATCCCCTCTATCATAGAGGATTTCAGGGATTATGGATATCGCGGGAGGTGCCGGGGGGTCGGGCAGGGGTCAAGGCCGCTTAGGGGCCTTCGGTCCGTTCAGGACCCTGTATTTTGTGATCGCCACGGCATTTTCGTCGGGGTTGCTTCTGCTGAACACGAAGCCGCCGGAGGCAGGGTAGCCATAGATCTTAAGAAAAAAACTGTCGACGAAACGTCCCTGGGGGTCAAAGACATCATATAGCCAGCCTTGCCCTTTGTTGGCAACAGACGTTTCCACCCAAAGATTGCCGTCGCAGACGAACATTCTGTGGATATCATTCTCGTAATCCTTCTTGAATGGGTTGAAATCTATGCCGTCTTTGTTCGGAGGGAAGTTCGCTTTGACCTTGGGGTATTCGCGGGCGAAAATGGCCGTAATCTCTCTCTTGGCGGTGTCGATCTTGACGATCCTGTAATCGCTCGTGCAAGAAATATAGAGTGACCCGCCGTCGGGGTCGAATGCCCAGCGGAAATCGGCCTCGTTCTGGACGGTCATTTGGCTCCAATAGACGCGACTGGCGAAGCCGGCGATCTTCTCGGATGTCTTCCCGTCAAGGGACACGAATAGGACCTCATATTCCTGGTCCAGGATCCCCGGAGGGTCGCCCGATCGCCAGGTTTTTTTATAAGGCCTGACAAAATAGCCGTCATCCGACAAGCCCAGGATTTGGTACGAATTTGCGGCTATGGCGACATCGTCGATGAACTTACCCGACTCGTCAAAATGGAAGATCCTCGATTTGGGCGGGACGACCAAATAGAGCCCATTCCGATAAGTGACGAAGCTATAAGGGTTGAAACTCCCCGGGACCTCGCCGGGGCCCTGGCCTTCCTTCCAAAGATTCCCGACGAACTTGCCCTCCGGCGAGAACTTCAGCAATTCCTTCCGGTCAGGAATGTAGAGAAATCCCTTCGAATCGACTTGGAAAGATCCCGGCAGCTGAAAGAAGAATTCACCGGAAGAATCGTCGATTTGCCAGACCCTCTCGAGCTCGAGAACGCGTCCGGCCTGAGGATTCAAAGGCCTGGCCGGATTACTCACCCTCTCCTGAGAGAACAGTGGGACGGTCATAAGGAAGCCCAGGAGAATGATCTTGGTCTTTTTCACGGCTACCCCCTGTTAGGCCCGCGGGATCGGCTTCCCTTCTAGATAGGTTCCGCCCGGCCTCGTGTCAAGGGGTCGGGGGCAGACGTCGCATTATGGCGCATGTTGACGCTCGGGCAAAAGGCTATGTCCCGATCTTGTGCACGGGCATCTCGTAGCAGCTGACGGTGCGCAGGAAAACGGACCGGGCCTTGCCCTCCTTGGGAGGCGGGACGGTGAAGGTCAGAAGGACCGGCGGATCGCCGCTGTCGAGGCGGAGGGTGGTGCCGTCCTCGGAGGAGAGCGCCTGGAGGACCTGCGCGGCGTCGGGGCCGTCCACTTCCTCCGCTGCCGCCTCGGCCGTTTCGACGGGCGTGTCCTCGCCGAAATCGAGAGCCAAACGGTCGAAGAGCCAATACCCGGCCGGAGGCGTGAGCTTGAGCCAAACCTTGTCGGTGCCGACGTCGCTCAGATCGAGGTTGTAGATCATATCTGAAGCCGGGAGCGGCCCGGTCGCGAACAGCACCTGTCCGGTCTGCCAGCTGAAGGCGGTCAGCATCCGGACCCGGACCTTGCCGTATTCCCATTCCTGATAAATGGAGGGCGTTTTGGGGCCCTTCTTGCCGGCGGCCCTGTCCGGCGCGGCCGAAGCGGCCTGCGCCGGGACCTGCCGGGCGAACTGCGCACGCCAGCACGAGTTCGCGGCCTTGACGATGAGCCTGGCGCTCCGGGAGCCCTTGGGCCGGGGGAACGAAAGCGTGATCTCGTCACGCAAGGACGGGGGTTCGACCGCCGCCGGGTCCCCGCCTGGCGTCCGCCAGAGGACACCGTCCGCGGCCGAGACGAGATCCTGGACGTCCTTGCCGGCGCCGTCAGTCGCGCTGTCGGGCCCGACGGGACCGGAACAAGCGCGGACGGTCCCGAGGATGTCCGGGGCCACGGAAACGCCGGGAGGGTGGTCGACGACGATGAGCTTGGCTTCGTCGATCCCCCGCGGGACGCCGGTCCTGTTGTCGACCGGGACGCGGATCTTGCCGTCCTCCCCCGGCCGGACGTCGAGGGGCGCCCATTCCATCGTCCAGAACTCCGTCTCCTCAGCGACGCCCGGGGAATCCGTCTTGCCGAGAAGCGCAGCGTTGCCTTTTGACATGCGCGGCCCGCTCGCCCCTGCTCCCCCGGTCTCGAAAAGGGACGAGACCATCTGACCCGCAATGGTGTCGTCCGGATCGACCTCGTCATCATCTCCGTTGAGGGCGTAGTCCAGGACCAGGGCGCCCGCCACGAGCGCGACGCCGGCAAATGCGTTGAAGACGGCGGCCGCGGCGTTGACCGTCCGGACTTTGGCGCTTCCGACCTCATCGAGAGGGATCCACACGGTCTTGACCGCCTCGCATTCGATCCTTTCATCCTGGGCCCGGCTGGCTGTGGCCCGGAAACGGGAGCCGTCCTTCAAAACGATCCGGGGTCCCGCCGCGCCGGGAGCGATCTCGGCGACCTCGAAGAGATCGAAGGTCCGAAGGGAATGCGTGTTCCCGAAGATCGCCCCGTCCTTGACGATCGCCGGATCGTCCTCGGAGAAGTTGTAGACGACGGACGCGTCGGCACTCTGGACGCTGACGATCTTCCCCCTCCGGCCCTTGGCAGCCAGGGCCTGGGCGTCCAGATACTTGATCTTGACGACCGTGCACGAAGTCGCCAGCGCGGCCACGGCCAGGCAAACGACCAGCCTGGCCGGCCTTCTCGAACCCCTTCCCCTTTTGTCCACGGCGTTCATCGCGGTCCTCCGATCCTTCCGCCGCCACCATTATGATGCCCGCCGGGGGCGAGTGTGTCAACGTCGGGTAAAGAATGCGTCAATCTTTTGTCAAGAAGCACAAGGGCGGACCCGGCACGATTTGTAAGAGAGCCGGGGTGGGCCTATACTAGATCGATACCGGCCAAGAACAGCTGATTGGTAAAGGAGAATCGTTCATGAAACGCGCTCGCTCGTTCTTTTGGCTAATTCCATTGGTCTTGGCACTCGCGGCCGGCGGGTGCTCGTCGAAGGCGGGGGACCCTCCTGAGGCAAGCCTGGTCGTCAATTCGCTCGAAGACATCGCCGTTCCCCAGGCCGGAACGGTCACCTTGCGCTCGGCCATCGCGGCGGCGGACTCGGGCAGCGCCATCACCTTCGATCCCGATCTTAACGGCGGAACGATCCTGCTCACGATCGTCGGCGAGGAGCACTCGACCCTCGTGGGCGAAGTCTATGTCAACAACGCCTTCACGGGCTACCAGGAGCGGGACTACGGTAAATCCGCCCTCTACGCCCACAAGACCGTTTCCATCGACGCCTCGGCCCTCCCGAACGGGATCACGCTCAAGTGGGACGGCGGCGACACGACCCACGCCCGGGTCCTGGCCGTCTACGGCGATCTGACCATGCGGAACGTGACCGTCACGTCCGGACACGTCGAGTCCGAGGCCATCGACAACGCGGCCCAGCCCTACACGCTGTCCCGGGGCGGCGGCCTCGCCGTCTGGGGCACGGCGCACCTTTACAATTGCACGATCGCCGGCAACACCTGCATCGGCGAGTCCGGGTCCGCCCGCGACCGCGGCACCTACGGCGGCGGCATCTACGCCGACGGGCTCGACCTCAACGATTGCGTCATCAGCGGCAACACGGTCCACGCGTACGGCGCCGGCGGCGGCGGCATCTATTCGGTCGGGGGCGGGGCCAACGGGGGCGGCCGCGGCAACGACGCGTCGCTCGCCCGCTGCACGGTCAGCGGCAACCATGTGATCGCCCAGCATGCCTACGGCGGCGGCATCTTCACCCTGTCCGGCGGGCCGAACAATCTGGCCACGATGATCCTGATCAACTGCACCATCGCCCGCAACCTCCTCGAGGACGATCCGGCCTACCCCAACGTGGGCCAGTGGTTCGACCGGGGCGGCGGCATCTACATGGGCGGCGGCTCCCTCTGGGTGTCCGGCTGCACCATCGCGGAGAACTCGATCATCGGCGAGCTCGCCTACGTCGGCGGCAAGCCCAGCGCGGCCGGCGCGGGGGTCGGGGCCACCACCGGCAACGCCCACGTCATCGAGACCGTCTGGCTGCAGAACTCGATCGTCGTCGGCAACACGCTGAACGGCGACGTCAATGACTGGTTCGCCGGCTCCATCCTGGACTTCTACAGCAACGGCTACAACCTCGTCGGCAAGGTCGACTTCACCTGGATCCTCACGCCGGTGCCCGACTGGATGATGTCCAGCCGCAAGCGCTGGCCCAAGCCCGGCGACATGGACGGGGTCACGCTGGTCCAGGCGGTCGACGTCGGGGGTGCGCATTACCATCCCACCGCGATATCGGCGGGCACGGACGCCGGGGGACCGGCGGTGCTGTGGTATCCCCCGGCCGACCTGGCCGCGGACAAGATCCCCGACCAGGACTACAGCGTCACGTACGTCAACGCCGGCTATACCGGAGCCGGCCAGCCCACGGACGACTTCCTCAATTATGTCATCCTGCAATGCCGGAGCCAGTACAGCGCGATCCTGGGGGCCGATTTCGGGACGGAGTTCGGGGACATGACCGGGACGACCTGGTACGGCCCGGCCCGGACCTGGCCGTCGAACCCTCAGAACGCCGCCTGGATCAACTTCTGGCATGCCCTGGACACGGCCATCGGCGACCGGCTGGGCATGGTCAGGCTGGGCGACGATTTCTGGGGGACGTTCACGAGCGGACCGCTCGGCGACCACGTCCGGATCGCCGTCGATAGAACGACCAAGACGTTCCACATGGAGAACGTGGACGGTCTCGGAAACTCGCGCCCGCGCGGCGCGTTGGGCGACATCGGCGCGATCGAGCGGTAGATTCCGCCAAGCGAGAATGGACCCCGGCCTCGATCGTCGCGGAGAATAGGAAGCCGGGAAAGAGCCGGCGTCAAGCGGGAGTGCGCGAGCCTTCCGCAGGATCTTCTGTCCACCGGAGTCGCAATTTCCGGTTTGACGCGGCGCAGTCCCGCAAGTAGAGATTGATGAGAGTTTGATAAGGAACTTCCGCTTCCTTGGCCATCTGCTTGAAGTACTCGACGGTTTCCTCATCGAGCCTGATTGTGACCTGCCGCTTGAGCCTACGGGCATAGGGATTTCTTTTGGCTTTCGAAAAATCGTATTCTCTTCTCATTTCTTCCACCTTTGCCAGTACTGTCGTTGCTCCTTCGGAGAGGCCCTTCTGGCCGAGATGATCCTGATCACTTGCTCGTCTTTTCGATAGGCATGACAAACGACCAGTATTCTGAGCCTTGCGCCGAGGCCCAACAAAATAAACCGGCTTTCGTCTTCGGAGTGGTCTGGGTCTGGGATTAGAAGAGCGTTCTCATCCAAGAAGGCCGCTTTAGCCTCTTCGAAGGATAGCCCATGCTTCCTCTTGTTGAGAACGCTTTTTCGCTCATCCCATTCGAACCACAGCCCAGCCATAATGACATTGTAATTATCATTATTCATGTTGTCAATCCCGCGGCAATTTCCCCGGTCTCCCCGGTCTTGCCTCATCACGATGAGTGGAATCGGCCGTGAACGCCGGGTCTTCCTCTTCACAAAGACGCGGCCCGATGATCTAATGTCTCATCACAGGCCGCGCCGCAACGGCATTTCCTCCCGGGCGCCAGTGAAAGTTTTCAAGTTTTCCGGCGGATATCCGGCTCTATTGACAGTGAACGAGGCCGGGAGCAGAATCGGCCTGCCTATGCGCACTCGAATACTCGTCGTCATCGCCATCATTCTGGCGGCCGCCATAGGATGCCGGGATCGAACCGAGAGGCCTAAAACATTCCTTGTCGTGACGTTCGACACCGAGGACTACATCAGCCCCGAGACCGAGCACATCGACGACATCCCCAAGTGGCTGGCCGAAACGATGTCCGAGGAAGGCGTCACTGGGACCTTTTTCGTGATCGGCGAAAAGGCGCGCTCGCTCGAGAAGCGGGGGCGCCGGGACGTCATCGCGGCAATGGCCAAGCACGACATCGGCAGCCATACCAACTTCGGCTCGATCCACCCTACGGTGACGGAGGAACTGGAGAAGGCCGGCTGGGACGACGGCGTCTCGCTGATGTCCGAGCAGGAATCGGCAGGCATCAGGGAGCTCGAGCGGATCTTCGGCGTTCCCGTCAAGACGCTGGCCCGCCACGGCGGCTCCTATGGGCCCCAGCTTGTCTACGCACTGGGCGGTTCTCCAAAGGCGGCTACCAAGGCTCGCCGGTGAGCCTGCCGGGGCACGACGTCGTCTGGTTCTGCAACGCTTTGAACTTCAGCGCCCAGTACGCCGGGTTCGACGACGCTTACTATCGGGACGATCTCTTCGAGCCGGTCTTCGACAAGCTGAAGACCGAGTTGCCCGGCGTGATCAAGAAATCGCAGGTCATCGCCCTCTTCGGCGGGCACCCGACCAAGATCCGGGCCGAAGAGTTCTGGGACCTGAACTTTTACAACGGCAAGAACACGCCCCCGGGCGAATGGCGAATGCCGCGTCTCAGGCCGCAGGAGACGATGGTCACGGCGCGGAAGAACTTCCGCCGCATGATGCGCTGGCTCAAGGGCCGGGACGACATCGAGATCACGACCTACCGCGAGCTGATGGAGGTTTACGGCCGTCAGAAGGAAACCGTGGCGCGGGAGGAGCTCAGGGACATGGCCGGCCGGGTCCTCCGCGAGAAGGCGCTCTCGCCGACGGACGATCTCTCGCCGGCCGAGGCCTTCGCCGGGCTGGCCGGAGCGATCGCCGGATCCCGTAACGGCGGAGGGCTCCCCCAGAGCCAGGCCGCCGTCCATCCGCTCGGGCCGCTGGAAATGCCGCTCGCGCGGCCGGAGATCGGCCGTCTGAAGATCGAGGACGTCTACGCACTCGCGCGCCAGGCGGACGAATTTATTATTGGCAACGGTTTCCTCCCCGCGACGCTGCAGGCCGGAAACGCGCGGATCGGGACCGGCTCCCTTTTCGCCCTCTTCAGCGCCGTCTTTCTCGACATGGACTCGGGCCGGGCGCTTCCGGCGTACGATGTCCCGGCGTTCGAGCCTTACCCGGCGACGAACGAAGCGAAGATCATTCGCGAAGTCGAGAGCTACAAGAGCTGGCCCGTGCATCGCCCGGACCTCGACATGTCCCGCATCGTCGAATTCACCAAGCTCCAGCTCTGGACCCTGAAACCCGCCCGCCGTCGCTAGGGCGGATCCCGGAACGGAGGTGGCCGTCATGGGAAAGATGACGAGGCGCAGGTTCCTCGGGTCGGGCGCAGCCGCTTCGGTCGCGGCCGGGGCGTCGCTTTGGAGCGTCATCCCGCGCCACGTTCTCGGCCGCGGGCAGACGCCGCCGAGCGACAAGCTGGCTATTGCCGGGATCGGGATCGGCGGGATGGGGGCGGCGAACCTCCGCGAGCTCGAGTCCGAGAGAATCGTCGCGCTTTGCGACGTCGATCCGGGCTACGCGGCGGGGACGATCAAGCGCTACCCGGCGGCCGAGGTCTTCACCGATTATCGCGTCATGCTGGAGAAGCGGAAGGACATCGACGCGGTCGTCGTCGCGACGCCGGACCACACCCACGCCGTCATCACGATGGCCGCGATCCGGGCCGGCAAGCACGTCTACACCCAGAAACCGCTGACCCACGACGTTTGGGAGGCGAGGCAGCTCACCTTGGCCGCCAAATCATCCAGGCTGACGACGCAGATGGGCATCCAGGGCCACTCGGGCGAGGGCGCCCGCCTCGTCGTCGAGTGGATCCGGGCCGGCCTTATCGGCGAGGTCCGGGAGGTCGACGGCTGGTGCGACCTGTCCTATTACCCCTGGGGGCACGCCTATTGGAGCTCGAAGTGGGGCGAGAGGCCGACGGACGCGCCGGCCGTCCCGGCGGGCCTCGATTGGGACCTGTGGATCGGCCCGGCGCCCTTCCGCCCCTATCACCCGGCCTATCACCCGCTCGTCTGGCGCTGCTGGTGGGATTTCGGGGTGGGCATGATGGGCGACCGCGGGGCGCACACGCTCGACGCGGCGGTCTGGGCCCTCGAGCTCGACGCGCCGGAGACGGTCGAAGCCACGAGCTGCGCCCTCAACGCGGAGACCCACCCCCTGACGGCCATTGTGACCTATCGCTTCCCGGCGCGGGGAAGCCGGCCGCCGGTCAAGCTCACCTGGTACGAGGGGACGCGCGCCCCGCGGCCCGCTGAGCTCGAGGACGGCCGGAAGATGCCCGACGAAGGCGGGCTCGTCTTCAAGGGCGCGAAAGGCCAGATCATGTGCGGCGTCTACGGCGACGGGCCGCGGATCATCCCCGAGAAGCTGATGCAGGAGGCGGCGCGCCCGGCGAAGACGATCGCGCGGGTCGAGGGGTCCCACGAGCAGGAATGGGCGCGGGCCTGCAAGGCCGGACAGAAGGCCGGAGCCGCCTTCGAGTACTCCGGACCGCTGACGGAGATCTGCCTGCTCGGGAACGTGGCCAAGCGCCTGGACACGCGGATCGCCTGGGACGCGGCGAACCTGCGGGTGTCCAACAACCCGGAGGCCGAGGCGCTTATCCGAAGGCCGTACCGCGCGGGCTGGACGCTCTAGCGCCGGATCAGAAAATGAGCCCGGCCGTGAGGATAAAGGTCCTGTTGTACATGCTGAAGCTCGGACCTCTCCAGACATTGGCCAGGCCCAGATAATAGCGCAGATCGAACAAGAGCCTCATGTTGCCGGCCCCCATCTCGGCTCCCACGCCGAAGTCCGCTCCGAAGTCCGTGTCCTTGAAGAACACTTTGACGTCTTTGTTTTGATCTCTGGCTTTGAGCAGAAAGCCTATGGACGGGCCCGCGAACACGACCGGAATGACCTTGCCCTCTTTCATGAGCCGGGCCTTCAGCAGTACGGGGATGTGGAGATAGGTGAACTCCTCGATGTTGGTTGTGTCGGTAATATCCCACCACTCTCCCGTCATGAGGTAGTTGATCTCAGGCTGGATGGAGAGGGTCGGGGTGAGGTTGTAGACGGCAAAGCCGCCGAAGGTCAGTCTGGTCAGGGCCTTCTCCTCCCCTGTATCGTCGCTCCATTTGTTGTCGGCCAAAGACACCCCGGCTTTGACGCCGAAGCTGAACTTGGTCGCCGCCGCGACAGGCGACGAAACGAGGCCCGCCAGGATCACGACCGCCGCGCAGACGAGTAAAGACTTCTTCATGATGTTTACCCCTGGTCCATGGATTTCGGGCTCCTTATGGGAGCTTATGCCGGTGAGGATAAACCGGTTCCCACCCCGTTGTCAAGCGCCCGGCCGCACGCTTGAAGGCCTCGCGACGAGGTCCCGCAGGCTGCCCTGACGCCCCCGGACGGCGGTCAGCTTCGACGTCTCGCGAGTGTCACCGGGCCGGCGTTAGGCACGGCTTGGTACAATGCGTAGGCACCCCGTGCGTCCCGGGCCGACGTGACACGGGTCGTCCGGTCTCCCTGTGTGATCTCGACGGACCGCCAGCCGGACGGCACGCGCGTTATTAAGGTGAGCGGAAGGTCGTAGATCCCGGCGGTCAGGTCGTGACGGAGGTCAACCTCGATCGATCTCCCTGTCCGGACCGTTGTCACCCGCGCAGCCATTCGCTCGCGCATATATTTCGCCACGTCCTCGAAAGTCGCCACCCAAATGCGGCTTTCGAGCGACTTGATGGAGCGGAAATATTCATCGAGCTCGGCGCCCGTCTTGGGCTCCCAGCCGATGCCGTCGACGCCGTGGAAAACGAGGACGAGCCAGATGTTGTCGCGGCGGAGGATCGTATCGACCCAGCCCTTCATTTCGCTCATGGGAGTCGCTGTCAGAGCGCCGCGCTGCCATTGGACGTACTCGCGGGAGGACGCGGCCGGGTCCTTCTCGCTCGAGCGGTTGAGCTCGTCGAGGAACGGCTCGGGCAGGCGGTTTCGCGAGGCCGGGTAGAGCGCCAGGGCGTGCCGGATGACCCGCTCGTCCTCGGTGCCGAAGGGACATTCGACGGTGAACGTATGCTTGGGACCGAGGTGGTCGAGGATGTCCTGGCGGCTCTTCCCGAGCTCGTAGTCCAGGTTGGCATCGTCGAGGACCGCAAGGCGCGGGTGGGTGATGGTGTGGCTCGAGAGCTCGAATCCTCGGGCGGCCAGGGCTTTGAGGTCGTCCCAAGTCAGCCGAAATTCGCCGGGGCCCGCCGGCGATGGGGCTTCCGGCTTGAGGAGGCCGGCCCGGACTTTTGCGAAGGCCTCGTCGACGAGCTTGTGGGCGTCGGCGATCTTGCCGTCCTCGAAGAGCTCGCCGGCTCGAAGGTGATACTCGAAGCCTCCCTCGAGCCCGAGGCGGCCAATGGCGGAGGCGCGTTCGAAGAAGTTGTCGGGCCCGGTGGGGATGCGGGCCGTTTCGAGAACGACGTCCCGGATGGGACGGCCGATGAACGCTCCGTGGTAGCGGGATCCCTCGATCTCGCCGGTGATAATGTGGAACGTGGCCGGAAAGCCGAGGCGCCTCATCAGAGGCACGGCGACGCGGAACTGGTTAGCGCTGTTGTCGTCATAGGTGAGGGAGATCGCGGCCGCCTTGCCGTCCTGCCACTTGGCGATCTCGGTCCGGACATCGCCCCGGCCGCAGCCGGATTGCGAGCCTAAGAGGATCGACCCGATCACGGCGATCACGACGTCGCGTTGATGTGCCATTCAAGCCTCCGAGCGATGACTGTCCGGTCAGATTGTAGCACGACGCTGGGCGTGCCGGTCCTCCGCGACTCAGGGCGCCGCCGTGAAGAGCCGGGCCGCGGCGGCATAGAGGCGCGCGGCGAGGAGGACGTCCTCGACCGGGACGCTCTCCTCGGCCGAGTGGGCCAGCTTGAGCTCCCCTGGGCCCCAGATGAGGGTCGGGATGCCGGCTTCCCGGGAGATGAGGGCGCCGTCGGTCCAAGCCGGGAATACGGTGAGGGAGCTGTCGCGGCCCGCGTCGGCGAGGGCCTGCTGGGCGGCACGGACAAGGGGGTGCTCACGGGCTATGACGAGCGGGCCGTGAAGCATCGTGGCCATGCCTTCGGGCATCCTGACCAATTCCGTTCTCAGCCCCGGCCGGGCGGCGCGGACCTTGGCCAGGAGCTCCTCGAGGCCGGCAAACACCTGCTCGATCGTCTCCGTCGACACCCAGCGACGGTCAACCTGGACGCGGCATTCGGCGGCGACAATGCTTGGCTGCTGGCCGCCGTGGATCGTTCCCAGGTTGACGGCCGAAGGACCGAGGAGGGGATCGGGGTTCCGCTCGAACCCGGGGATGAGCTCGCTCTCGACGAGCGTGATGAAGTGGGCCGCGGCGGCGATGGCGTCGATGCCCTCTTCGCGCACGCTGCCGTGGACCGCCCTGCCGAAGAACCGAGCCTCGAGCCACTCCAGTCCCTTGTGGCCGATGACGACGCGGTTCTCGCTGGCCTCGCCGATGACGGCGCCGTCGGCCTTGAAGCCGTCCGTGATCAGCTTCTCCGCGCCGAGGCTTTCCAGCTCTTCGTCGATGACCGCGGCCAGCGTGACCCGGCCGGAATCGAGCCCGCCCGATTCGCGCAAATCGACGAGGGCGGCGGCCATGGCCGCGAGGGCGCCTTTCATATCCACGGTGCCGCGGCCGAACATGCGGCCGTTCTCGACACGGGCGGAAAAGACATCGGCGGAGGAACCGGCGTTGGGAGGGACGGTGTCCGTGTGGCCGCAGAGGAGGAGGTGGCGCCCGGGACCGCGTCCCTCGATCGAGGCCATGAGATTCGGCCGGCCCTCGCGGACCTCGACGAGCCGGCTCGGAATGCCGTGACGGAGGAGATAGGCTTCGAGCGCGCGGGCGGTCGCTTCCTCCTGCCGGGGGACTGCCGGATGGCTCGGCGCCCGGACCAGGGTTTGCAGGAGCTCGATGATGCTCGTGTCGTCCATGTTCATGACTCCGGCGTAGCGCTGGCGACACTATATGGGATTCGCCGGCCGCGTTCAAATCCTCCACGGCTCCGACGGCAGGAGCGAGGCGCGGGCCCGCGGACCGCGGCAATCGTTGAGGCGGCAACGGATCCGTCCTATAATCGGTTAACAAGACAAGGAGAAAAACGCGTGAGAATAAGGACCGCCCTGATCCTGATCGCATTCGCCCTGGCCGCAACGCTCGCCTCCGCCGGTCAGAAGATCGAAACCGTGGACGGCGTCAAAGTCGTTCACAACTCCGGAGCGGGCGCGTGGGGGAAGTCTCCCAAGGTGGCGCTTGAGCCCGTCCGCACGCTCGGCGACGTCGACACGGCCGACGAGAACATGGCCTTCTACATGCCGTCGGCCATCGCCGTCGACGGCGCGGGCTGTCTCTACGTCCTCGACACGGGTAACCACCGGATCCAGAAGTTCGGGCCCGACGGGAAGTACCTGGCGACATACGGCCGACAGGGTCAAGGGCCGGGGGAATTCTACTACCCGGCCTGGCTGGCCGTCGACGACAAGGGTTTCCTCTATGTTTCCGACCCCAACAACCAACGCATCGAGGTCCTGACAGCGGACGGCAAGGACGAGAAGACGATCAAGGGCCTCGAGCAGGGTGACCCGCTCCTCGTCGGTCGGGGCCCCGTTTTTCTGGGGAGACCCGGAGAGATCGTGACCGGGGCGCCCCGGATGCGCTTCATCATGAATAATCCCGATGAGAAGAAGCCCGCCGCGCTGCCGAAGCTGGTCAAGGTCCTCGACGGCGATGGCAAAACACTCCGCGAGTTCGGCGAGCCGCGCGACTTCGACGACGAGCTCATCAACAACGCCGCCAACGAGGTCATCATGACGGTCGACGGCGCCGGTCAGGTCTATCTCGTCTTCCCGGTCCAGAACCGGATCGAAAAGTACGCGGCCGACGGCCGCCTGCTGTGGCGGGCCGACCGCGACCTCCCCTACTCCATGGAGATCAAGGAGAAAGGGAAGATCGAACGGAAGGGCGGAGGCGTATCCATCCGGATGCCCGATCTGAACCGCTGCGCCACCGGGGTCGCCATCGACGCCAAGGGACGGATCTGGGTCGTCGGCATGACTCGCCAGCTCAGAAAGGAGGAGCAGGTCGGAACGTCCGTCAGCATGACCATGTCCTCCGGCGGTGGCCGGACGATCGGCTATCAGGTCCAGGGCGATACGGAGCTGCGGAAGACCGATGCCTACAAGCTCGAGGTCTTCGACGCCGACGGCGCCCTCCTCGGGTCGCTCCCGCTCGACTTCTTCGTCGACGGCATCTTCATCTTCGGAGACCGGCTGTTCCTCATGGACAAGTATCGCGGCACCCAGTTCAAGGAGTATCGGATCAAGGGCTGATATTGACTCAAAAGGGCGTTGCGGCTCTAATAGGGGCAGCCCCCTGAAGGAGACCCGCCCATGATCAACAAGAAGAAAGCCGCCATTATCGTCGGCGTCCTGACCATCCTGGCGATCGTCGCGATATTCATTCTCTTTAAGAGCCAAGCCTCGGCGCAGGTCGTTATGACGCCCAGGCCGGCCCGGACCGGCTTCAGCCTGGTCCAGCCAGCCCGGCCCGCCCAGCAGGCGCAGCCCGCAAGGCCCGCTCAGCCCGCGGTCCCGGTCCAGAATCCCGAGCCGCGTCCCCAGCCGGCCGTCATCGGCCAGCCCATGGCCGACTTCACGCTTCCCGTCTATCAGGGCGGGTCGCTGACCCTGTCCTCTCTCCGGGGCAAGAACGTCCTCATCCTCTTCCCTCGCGGCTACGCGGCCGAGAACTACTGGTGCACGATCTGCAACTATCGCTACGTCGAGCTGGCCGAGCTCGAAAAGGCCAAGAAGATCCAGGAGAAGTACAACGTCGAGATCCTGGTCGTCTTCCCCTATGCCCGCGACGTCGTCAAGACCTGGCTCGAGGCCCTGCCGGGCCAGCTCGAAACGGTCCGGGCAACGAAGAACCCGGACGACCCGTCCAAGCTCGACGAAAAAGCCAAAGCCCGCATGGAGCGCTTCCGCCAGCTCTTCCCCAACGATTACTCGGTCGAGAAGGGCACGATCCTGGCCCCCTTCCCGATCCTCATCGACGGCGAACGGACGCTCTCGAAGAAGCTGGATCTCTTCCGCAACGAGTGGAACGGCAGCAAGGTCGACCAGAACATCCCCAGTGTCTACATCGTCGACGCCAACGGCGTTCTCCAGTTCAAGTACATCGGCCAGAACACCGTCGACCGCCCGGGCTATGATTACCTCCTGAAGGTCCTCGAGGTCATCAACTCGGGCAAGTAGCCCGGGGTGCGCCTGCGGAAGGCCCGCCGGCTCCGTATTTTCCTCTTCTCCCCCGACTAAACGGGCGGAGGAAGCGATGAGGAAGACCGCATTGGCCCTTATGGGCGCCCTGTTCCTCGCGGCCCTGGCCGGCTTGGCCGTCGGCCAGCCGCGGGTCGGCCCTCCCCCGCCCCGCGTCGAGGCCCCAACCCTCCAGCCGGGCCCGAACCACGTCTGGATACCCGGCTACTGGAAGTGGGCCGGCGTCAACTACGAATGGACCGACGGCCGCTGGGTCAAGGCCAAGAAGGGCCGCGTCTGGGTCCCCGGGACTTGGGAGCGGGCCGGCGCCCGCTGGGCCTGGAAATCCGGCAAATGGGCGAAGCCCGAAAGCGGAAAACCGAAGCGCGCGAGAAAGCCGAAGGATACGGGGCCGAAGAAATAACGAATGTCAGTCCGGCGCCGTCAGCGCCGTATAGCAAAAGCCGGTGAAGTGCTTGACGACGTCGGCCACGACCTCGTCCTTGTCCATCCGCAGCACCTTGAAGGGGAACAGCCCGGGCATGAAATCCTCGTCCGTCGTCTGATACTCGGTTTTGGGCGTCCGCCGGGCCTTGACCTGGAGCTTCAGCCGGAGCTCGACCGCGTTCTTGGGCAGGGAAATGCGGTAGTGGAGCTGCTCGTCCTTCAGCCCCGGGAAGCAGATGATGAAGCGGATGCTTTTCCCCTTGGTCTTCACCTGCTCGGACCGGATCCGGTACTGGGCCAGCTCCTCGGTCAGCGCTTCGAAGGCCGGCTCGGCGATGAACTCGCAGAACTGGTCGAACTGCCCGACCGTCTCGGCCTGACAGAGCTCGATGACCCGGACGTTCTCGAAGTGGTTGGCGAGATCCTTCCTCCAATCAACCTTGGCCATCGTGGGCTCCGCGTGCCATGATGGCGGGAATGATAGCACATTCCCCGGGGCGAGAGAAGGCGGTGAGGAAGTGCCGGCTGAGGAAAGATCTTTTCGCCAAACCTCGCCGGATGGAATAAAATGAAGGCAGCAAGGAGGCGATCGACATGAAAAGAACTCCCGTGATCCTGGCGGTTTTCGCCCTGGTTGCGGCCGCGGCGGCGGCCCAGACGTCCCCGGCCCCGAAGAGCGCGGCCACGGCCGCGGCCAAGCCGCCGACGGCCCGCGAGATGGCCCTGCTCTGCTGGCAGGAGTTCGGCGAGCTCGTCCCGTCAAGGATCCGGACGGTCCTCGTCCCCTTCGGCTCGCTCGAGCCGCACGGCGTCATCCCCAACGGCACCGACAGCCTCGCCCCCGAGGCCATGGCCCGCGACATCGCCGAGCGCGTCGACGCCCTGATCGCCCCCGTCCTGAACTACGGCATGACCGAGGCCATGAAGGCCTATCCGGGCGCGGTCTCGATCGCGGCCGAGACCTACGCTCCTTTCGCCGAGGCCGTCCTCGACAACCTGGCCGCGAACGGCTTCAAGAACCTCATCGTCCTCAACGGGCACGGCGGCAACACGGCCGCCCTCAACGCCGCCGCGACGCGGGTGGCCAACGCCCGCCGGGTCCGGGTCCTGGTCGTCAACTGGTGGACCCTGGCCGACGACATCACCAAGTCGGTCTTCAAGCAGAACGGCGGCCACGCCGGCAACAACGAAACGGCCTACATCCAGGCCTTCCTGCCCGCGTCCGTCCACCCGGAGCGATACAGGCCCGAGATGGCCTCGCCCAATGCGCCGCCCGGGGCGTACTACGCGGTGCCGTCGCCTTCGACGATCCTCCTCTACGAAAAAGGCCAGGGCTACCCGACGTTCGACGCCGCGCAGGCCAAGGAATATTTCCGCAGGGTCAACGACCGCGTCGCCGAGGTCGTCCTCGATACGATCGCCAAGTGGGACCTGGCCGGCGTGGACAAGTAGCCCAGCCCGCTACAAAGCGCGGAGAAGGAAGACCCGGAGGTCCATGACGTTGGTGCCGGTCGGCCCGGTCATGATCAGGTTCCCCGTCTGCTTGAAGAAGCCGTAGGAATCGTTGTCGTCGAGATATTGGGCCGGATTGATCCCGAGGGCGCGGGCCGTCCGGATGGTCTTGGCATCGGCCCAGGCGCCGGCCGCGTCGGTCGGGCCGTCGATGCCGTCGGTCCCCAGGCTCAGGATGAGCCAGTCGAGGCCGGAGACCTCGGCCTTCTCCATGTCGACGACCGACGCCAGGACGAACTCGGTGTTGCGGCCGCCTCTCCCCCCGCCTTTGACAGTGACCGTGAGCTCGCCCCCGGCGAGGAGGCAGAGCGGCCGCGGCAGCGACGGGGCGGAGCAGGCCAGCTCGGATATGAACGCGGCGTAGCCCGCCGCCGTTCTCCGGGCCTCGCCGCCGTCCGACGAGGACAGGAAGATGGGCTCGAAGCCGCGCTTCTCCGCTTCGCGCTTCGCGGCCCGCAGGGCCGTCATGTTGCCGCCGATGACGAAGGCCGACGCGCGGGCAAAGGCGGGGTCGCTTTCCTTGAGCGTCTCCGGGATCAGGCCGCGCTCGCCGTCCTCGATGCGGGCCCGGACCATGGCCGAGGCCGAATCCCAGAGCTCGTAGCACTCGAGGATGGCCCTGGCGTCGGCAAAGGTCGAGGCGTCCCAATACGTCGGGCCCGAAGCGATCGTTCCGAGGTCGTCGCCGACCACATCGGAGATGGCCAGCGTGACCACGGCCGCCGGGAAAGCAGCCCGGGCCAGCTGTCCGCCCTTGATGCCTGACAGGTGCTTGCGGACGACGTTGAGCTCCTGGATGGTCGCGCCGGAGCGAAGAAGGTCCCCCGTGAGCCGGCGCTTCTTGTCGAGCGTGATGCCGCCCGCCGGCAGGGTCAGCAGGGACGAACCGCCGCCGGAGATGCACACGAACAGGAGGTCCTTCTCCCCGGCCTTGGCCGCGATCTCGAGGGCCCGCCGGGCCGCTTCGACGCTCCGGGCGTCGGGGATCGGGTGGGCGGCCTCGATGTGCTCGAGCCGCGAGGGCTCCTTCCCGACAGGCCAGGACACGATCGCGAGCCCGGAGGTCAGCCGTTCGTCAAGGATCGTGGCCAGCGCCTCGCCCATGGCGGAAGCGGCCTTGCCGAAAGAGATGATGAAGACGCGCTCGTACGCGGCCAGGTCGATCTCGCGGTCCCGGATCCGGACGACATCGCCTTGACGGTCGACGCTCTCGCGGACGAGGGCCCAGGGGTCGACGGCGGCCAGCGCGGCCCGCCAGATGGCCTCGGCGTCGACCGCGAATCCGCCCTTTCCCCTCGCGGGATCCATCATATTTCCACTATAGCCCAAAACGGGGGGCCGCCGCCACTGGGACATGACCCTTTTCTCCATCTTCCGGATTGACAGGCCCGGCGACGCCGACTACGATAGAACCGTTCCGGGGGGAACATCAATCGAGAGGGAGGACAAACCATGAATTTCGAAGGGATGGACCGGCGCGAATTCCTGAACAAGCTGGCGGCCCTCACGGGAGGGACGGCGGCGATGGCCGCGATGCTGCCCGCGCTCGAGAATGCGGGGGTGGGAGGCCAGGTCGTTCCGAAAGACGACCCGCGTCTCGAAACGGGATATATCGAGTATCCCGGCGAAACCGGCAAGATCCGCGCCTACTCGGCCCGGCCGAAAGGCGCAAAGAAGCTCGCCGGCGTCCTGATCATCCACGAAAACCGGGGTCTCAATCCCTGGGTCGAGGACATGACCCGCCGCGTGGCGCTCGAGGGGTTCCACGCGATCGCCCCCGACGCCCTGTCGCCGCTGGGCGGGACGCCTCCGAATCCCGACGAGGCCAGGCCGCTCTTCCAGAAGCTCGACGGTCCGGCGAACATCAAGAACTTCGTCGCCGCCGTCGCCTATCTCAAGACCGGGCCGCAGGCGACCGGCAAGGTCGCCTGCACGGGTTTCTGCTGGGGCGGCGGGGTGACGAACCAGGTCGCCGTCAACGCGCCGGACCTTGCGGCGGCCATCCCCTTCTACGGCATGCAGCCCGCGCCGGAGGACGTCCCCAAGATCAAGGCGGCCATGCTCATCCATTACGCCGGCGACGACGAGCGGATCGACGCCGGGATCCCGGTCTTCGAAGAGGCCCTCAAGAAGGCGCGCGTCGATTACAAGATCCATATCTACGAGGGCGCGAAGCACGCCTTCATGAACGACACGGGGGCCAATTTCAACAAGGACGCGGCCGGGCTCGCCTGGAAGCGCACGGTCGACTTCCTCAAGGACGAGCTCAAGAGCTAGGCCCGGGGTTCTGGCGGCGCCATTCCGCCGCGACGGCGGCGACGAACGGCCGCGCGCGGGTGAAGAACTTCTTATAGCCGGCGCAGAGATAATTCAATCCCGGCTCGCCGTTCGGCGCGCGGGCGAAGCGGTTCTTCGGGCACTCCCCGTTGCACATGTCCAGGACCTCGCAGGCGCGGCAGACCGGGGGCAGAGTCCCGAGCTTGGCCGACCCGAAAGCGCGCTGGGCCGGGCCTTCGAGGAGATCGACGAGGCGGAGTTCCCGGATATTCCCGAGCCGGTGGGCGGGATCGACGAAGTGATCGCAGGAGAAGAGATCCCCGTTCCGCTCGAGGACGGGGACGCCGCCGCAGACCGGGCGGAAGATGCAGAGCGAGTGCTCCTGGCCGAAGGCCGTCCGGGCCGCTTCCTCGACGATCTGGACCTTGATGCGGCCGATGTCGCTCTCCGCCCACTCGTCGAAAACGGCGCAGAGGAAATCGCCCCAGGCGCCGGGCCGGACCGTCCCGGCGCTGACGCCGCCCGGGGCCCCGGGGCGCGCCTCGACGAGCGGAAGAAAGGTCACAAAAGGCGCGCCCATCCCGCGGAAAAACTTGTAGACCTCGAGCGGGCGGCCGGCGTTGTGGCCGCCGACGACACAGAGGATGTCGGTCGGGACGCCGTGGCGGCCGAGGACGTCGTAGCCGCGCATCGCGGCGCCGTAGGACGACCGGCCGTCGCGGGTCAGGCGGTGACGGTCATGGATCGCGCGCGGGCCGTCGAGGCTGAGCCCGACGAAGAACCCCTCCGCCGCGAGGAACGCGCCCCAAGCGTCGTCGAGGAGCGTGCCGTTGGTCTGCAGGCCGTTGGCGATCGTCCGCCCCGGCGGGCAGAGCCGCCGCTCGATCTCGACGATCCGGCGAAAATATGGGAGGCCCAGGACCGTCGGCTCGCCCCCGTGCCAGGAGAAGCGGACGATCTCGTCGGGCGAGGCGGCGATGTGCTGGGCGATATAGGATCCGAGGAGGGCCTCGGGCATCCGGGCCGGCGCGGGCTCGGGCCCGGTCGGGCCCTTGTCAAGATAATAGCAATAGCGGCAGGCCAAGTTGCAGACCGCCCCGGCCGGCTTGACGAAGACCTGAAAGCTCCGCGAGGCGACAGCCATCGCCACGATTCTATCACCAGGCAGGACGTTGCCGATAGAGCGCAAGAAGATAAAACGCGCTATCAACCGATCGGCGAATTCCGATTTGTGCTATAAAATAAGGGATGCGAAGCTTTCGCGCCTGGGCTTGCCTCCTGGCCCTCCTGCTCCTTCCTTGCTCCGGCGGCTTTTCCCAAACGCCCCGATCCGGGACATCCCCGTCCCCGGCCTCCGCGCCGGCCTCCCAATCCAAGAGCGTCTCGGATTTCGAGCAGCGCCTGACCCGCATCAACGGACAGATCAAGGACCTCAAGGCCCGCCTCGAGTCCGAGGCCCGCAAGGAGTCCTCCGTCCTCACGTCGCTCGCCCGGATCAACCTCAACAAGAGCCTCGTCGAGCGGGAGCTCGCCGCGCGGAACATCGATCTCGAGCGCGGCCGCGCCGACCTGGCCGTCATCCAGGAGAACATCCGCACGATCCGCGCCGGGATCGACCGGGAGCGCCAGTCCATCGAACGGACGCTCGTGACGCTCTACAAATTCGGCCGCGTCGACTTCTTCCAGGTCCTGCTCCAGGCCCGGGACGTCGAGACCTACGCCTCCGAGAGCAAGCACCTGGCGCTTCTCGCCCGGGGCCAGGACGAGGTCGTCGCCGGCTATCTCGCCTCGCTCGACGAGCTCCGCACCGCCGAGTCGGCCCTCGAGAGCAAGCAGACGGACCTGGCCGAGATGGCCCGGGCCGCGAGCCTCAAGCGTCGCGAGCTCGAGACCGAGGCCCGCAAGAACGCCACCATGGTCCAGGAGATCCGCAGGAACCGGGCGACCTACGAGCAGACGCTGAAGGAGCTGTCGGAGAGCGCCGAGGAGCTCCAGAGGCTCATGGCCAAGATCATCAGCCAGGAATGGGTCCTGCCGGCCGCCTGGGTCCCCCTCTACGAGCGGAAGGGCAAGCTGCCGTGGCCGCTCGACGGCCGGATCATCACGGCCTTCGGGTTCGAGAAGCACCCCGACTTCAAAACGGTCGTCATGAACAAGGGGGTCGAGATCTCGCCGGCCAAGGACAAGTCGCTCATCCTATCCATTCACCCGGGCAAGGTCGTCTATGCCGATTACTTCCAGGGCTACGGCAACCTGCTCATCATCGACCACGGCATGACCTACTACACGCTCTACGGCCACTGCGCGGAGTTCCTGGCCGCGGTCGGCGACATGGTCCGGGCCGGGCAGCCCGTGGCCGTCGTCGGCGACACCGGCTCCCTCAAGGGCGAATGCCTCTATTTCGAGATCCGATACAAGACCAAGGCCCTCGATCCCTTGCAATGGCTGAGCCGGAGATGATAGAATGGATGTCCGTTCCGCCATGAAAGTACCGAGATACCGTTGGCTCCTTTGGGCGGCCACCCTGGCCGCGGCCGTGTTCTTCGTCACCCAGATGGGTTTTCTGTCCCGCGGCCAGGCCACGCCCGCGGCCGCCCGGGGCTTCGAGCTCCTCGATACTCTCATGTCCCACATCCGCAACGACTATCTCGAGGAAAGGGACCCCGTTCAGACGGCCGAAGGCACGTTCCGGGGCATGGTCAACTCGCTGGATCCGCTGTCCGCCTATCTTTCGAAAGACCTGGCCGCAAGCTACAGCGCCCTGACCGGCCGCGAGACGGAGACGGGCATGGTCGTGCTGAAGCGCTACGCCTCCTTCCCCCAGGTCGTCGCCGTCGTCGAAAAGTCCCCGGCCGAGACCGTCGGGGTCAAGCTGGGCGACCTCGTCAGCGCCATCGGCGGGCGGAACACGCTGAGCATGAGCCTGACCGAGGTCAAGCTTCTCCTCCGCGGGGCGGACGAAAAGCCGGTCGACATCCGGGTGCTGCGGGGCAATGACACGCATAACCTCAGCGTGCCGCGGGCCCTGCTCTTCCCGGCGCCCTACACGTTCGCCCGGACCTGCCGGCCAGCCGGCCCGCCTGCGCGTCCACCGCTTCGACGCCGATCTCGTATCCGGCGTCAGGCGCGACGTCGTGCCGGCGCTCAAGGGCCGGAATATCCCGCTCGTCCTCGACCTGCGGAGCTGCCAGGACGGCGCCCTCGACGAGGCCGGGAAATTCGTCAACCTGTTCGTCAAGGCCGCCGGCGTCGGACGGTTCGAGGGCCGCGGCGGCGCGATGGAGAACGTCGCGTGCCCGGCCGAGGCCGAGCTCGCGTCGATCCCGCTCGTGGTCTGGACCGACGCCGGGACCGCGGGGGCGGCCGAATTCGCCGCCGGCGTGCTCCAGGAAGTGCGCAAGGCCAAGGTCGTGGGGTTCAAGACCTCCGGGCTCGTGGGCCGCACGACGCTCTTCCCGCTCAAGGACGACACGGCGGTGCTGCTGACGTCGGCCATTTTCGCTCTTCCCTCCGGCCGCAAGCTCTGGGAGGACGGCCTGGTCCCCGATGCGGCCATCGCGGTCGACAAGCTCAACGAAAAAGAGTACCTCGAGAAAACCCTGCCCCTTCTGCCCAAGCTCTGACGGATGACGAAGAGGCTTTCGCCCAAACGCCGCGAACCCTGGCCGGCGTTTACGCTCCTCGCCGTGATCCTGGCGGCGATCGCGCTCGTCGCCGGTGTTGGGCTCGACTACCTCAACGCCCGAAAGGGTGATCGCTCCTATCTCTTCGGCGCCGCGCCCCGGACGGCCCCGGTCGTCGAGACGCGGACGGCCGGAAAGCCGCAGGAGAAGCCGGCCGAAATGCCGGCCGTCGTCCAGGCGCCAAAGCCGGCGATCAAGCCTTTTGACGAGGTCGTCGCCGCGAGCCTCGCGGCCGCAGGCGTCTCCGAGGATTCCGTCCTCGAGCTCAAGAGGCCCAAGGGCGGCCCGCTCTTCGAGGTCGAGCTCCCGGCCGAGCTCTACGAGTCGGTCGGCCCCGCGGTCGAAAGGGCCCTCAAGGCCGAAGGCGTCCGCGTCCTGAGCAAGAAGAGAACGCCGGGCGAGGAGAAGACCGAGGTCCTCTGGGCGCTGCAAAGGCCGGCCAAGGAGGACGCGGCGATCTCATTCGTCCTGCCGGTCGAGCCGTCGCCCGTCCTCGTCGCGGAAGCGGAAAAGGAACCGCCGGCGAAGAAGTCCCCGCGCGGCCAGGTCGCCCTGATCATGGACGACATGGGGACCAGCCTCGAGACGCTCGACGAGCTCATCGCCCTTCGCCGCGCGGTGACCATATCGGTCCTGCCGTTCAGCGCGTATGCCGCGGAGACGGCCCGGATCGCCCACGCGAACGGCCTCGAGGTCCTCCTCCACGTCCCGCTCGAATCGGTCAACAACCACGAGGCCATGGCCAATACCGAGGGCATGATCCTGGCCATGATGACGGAGCCGGCGATCGTCGCCTCGTTCGAAGCGAGCTTCGACCGGGTGCCCTTCGCCACGGGCACGAACAACCACATGGGATCGCGCTTCACGGCCGACCGGGACCTGATGCGGGCCATCCTGCGGCCGATCAAGGAGAGGGGGCTCTTCTTCGTCGACAGCCGGACGACGGCGAGCACCGTGGCCCTCGACGAGGCCCGGAAGATGGGCATTCCCTCGACCCAGAGGGACGTCTTCCTCGACGCCGACGCGGACCGCGGCCGCATCCGGGGCCGGCTCATCGAGCTCCTCCAGCGGGCCCGCAAGAAGGGCCGTGCGGTCGGCATCTGCCACCCCTTCCCCGAAACGTTGGCCGTCCTCAAGTCGAGCCTGTTCCTGCTCGACTCCTACAACCTCGAGGCCGTCCCCGTCTCGAAGCTCGTCCGTTGAGCCGCTGGCCGGATGGTTGCTTAATTCCCACCCCTCCGTTAATATACAAACGATAGAGAGGAGGCGCTCCATGAAGAGACTCGCCCCGTCCATGCTGGTCCTTGCCGCCCTGGCGCTCGCCGTTCTGCCGGCCTGCAAAACGATGTCGAGCGATGAGCTGAAGAGCTCGATCGAGGTCTTGGACTACACGTCCTCCTGGGTTTCGAAGTACTACCAGCCCTGGCCGCCCCGGCTCATCCTCGTCCCCCAGATCTCTTTCCGCATCAAGAACATCGGTCCGAAGCCCCTGACCTACGTCAATTTCAACGCGGTCTTCCAGTTCAAGGGCGACCCCGAGAACTTCGGCGACGCCTTCATGGCCGCCGTCCGCGGCAAGGCCGTTCCTCCCGGCGGGACGAGCGACCTCATCGTCCTGAAGAGCAACCTCGGCGTCGACGGCAAGAACCTGGCCGGCATCCGCGACAATCCGCAGTGGAAACCGGCCTACGTCAGGCTGTTCGCCATCTCCAAGGGCTCACATCCCGTCCCTCTCGGCACGTACGACGTCTCCCGGGCGATCGACTTCAAGGAGCCGGAGCCGGTCGAGCCGAAGAAGTGACATGGGCACGCTCGTACCGACAAAGGTCTTCCTCGTCCGCGGGTGCGGCCGGCACAAGGAGAAGCTGGTCAGCTTCGAAAAGGCGCTGCGTGAAATGGGCATTGCCCCCTTCAACCTCGTCCGCGTCTCGAGCATCTACCCGCCCCACTGCCGCTTCATCACCAAGGCGGCCGGCTTGAAGCTTCTCACGCCGGGACAGATCCTTTTCGTCGTCCTGAGCGAGAACGCGACCGACGATCCGCGCCAGGTCATTACGGCCTCGATCGGCATGGCCGTGCCGGACGACCCGTCGCAATACGGCTACCTCGCCGAACACACCGACATCGGAAGCTCTGCCAGGGAGACGGGCCTCCACACGGAGTACCTGGCCGCCGAGATGCTGGCGACCAAGCTCGGCGAGAAGCTCAAGGAAACCCGGCCGGGGAAGCCCTCGGCGTCGTTCCGCATCTCGAACGGCCTGTCGCTCAAGACACGGAGCATCACCCAGAGCGCGACTGGAGAGGCGGGCCTGTGGACGACGGCGATGGCGGCCGCCGTGCTTATTTGCTGAGGCCCAGCGGGTCGGGGTTGAGGATCTTGACGAAGCTCCGCTCCCGGAGCGTTTTGAGGTAGGCCTCCGCTTTGACGGCCCGCTTCTCGTTGAAGATCTTCTCCTCGACCTGTTTGCGGGCGTCCTCGAACGGCCGCAGGAAGCTGTCCTTCTTCTCGACGAGCTGCAGCAGGTACCAGCCGCTCTTGTTGTTGATCCAGCCCGTCTTCTCGCCGGCCTTGAGCCTTTCCAAGGGCGATTCGAGGGCCGTCTCGAGCTCGCCGGTCTTGAACGTCCCCAAGTCGCCTTTGGCTTCCTTCATCGGCGGGTCGGCGAGCTCGGCGGCCGTGTCGGCGAACGAGGCGCCGGACTTGAGCTTGGCGTCGACGGCCGCCTTGAGCGCCTCGACCTGCTCGGCCGAGCGGCCCTCCGTGGCGATATAGACCGCGTTAAGCTTGTACTCGGTCGGGGTGGTGAACTCGGCGGGGTTCTTCTTGTAGTACTGGACGACCTCGGAATCCTCCAGGACGATGGCCCGCTCGACCTCGGTGTAAAGGACGCCCTGCCGCATCATGCCTTCCTCGTACTGCTTGAGCCAGCCCTCGTAGGACATGCCCTGTTGCTCGATGGCCCGGCGGAGATCGGCGTCGGAGGCCATGTTGTTGTCCTGCTTGATCTTCTGGATCATGGCCTTCATCTGCTCCTGGACGTTCAGGCCGATCTCTTTGGCCTTCTGGAGAAGGAGCGTCTCGGTGATCATGGAGTCGAGGAACTCCTTCTTGAGGATCGCGTATTGCTGATCGAATTGCTCCTGGGGCAGCTGCTGGGCCCGGAGCTGGCCGGCGGTCAATTCGAACTGGGTCCTGAAATCGGTCAGGGTGATGATGTCGTCGTTGACGATGGCCACGATCGCCTCGACGACCTCCTGCCCGGGGACGGACGGCGCCGCCGCGACGATAAGGCCTGCTAATGCCAATCCCGCGATGATCTTTTTCGTGTTCATTCGTCCGACCTCTGATAGCGGAAGAATAGGTTCTCGGGGCGGGCCTGCCAGCTCAGGGTGTCCTTGAGCCCGCCGAGGTGGGAGGCCAGGGCCTCCTTCATTTTCTGGGACATGATCGTCTGCCGGATCGCCGGCGCCGCCTCGGCCTCGCTCTGAAGGGCGGGCGGGTATTTCCGGTCCAGCCGGAAGATGTGATAGCCGTAGGAGGATTCGACGACCTGGCTCGTCCTCCCCTCGTCGAGCGAGAAGATGACCTTCTCCATGTCGGCGGGCAGGTCGCCCTGCTCGAAGACGCCCATGACGCCGCCGCGGGCCGCCTCGGGCCCGAGCGACTCCTCCGTGGCGATCTTGCGGAACTCCGGCTCGCCGGTCCGGTCGAGCCGCCGGAGCACGGAGACGGCCTTTTCTTCGGTGTCGACCAGGATCTGGCTGACCTGGGCCCGGCCCTGGTGGAGAAAGTCCTTCTTGTGGCTTTCGTAATAATCGAGCACCTCGGCCGCAACCACGCGGACGTCGCGGACGACGAGGAAGGTGTATTTCTCGACGAGGAGCCGGTCGAAAGCGCCTTTGGGGAGGGGCTTGGCGGCAATGCCGCCTTCGCCGCCGCCCGCAGGAAGGACCTCGACGGCCAGCTTGGCCAGGTATTCCTTCTTCTCGTCCTCGCTCAGAATGATACCGCGCTCGCGGGCCGCCTCGAGCAGGATCATCTCGTCGACGAACCGGTCATAGAGCCGGCTCAGGGATTCGGCCGGAAGCCCCTTGGTGTCCGCCCCGGTCGCCTCGAGGTAGGCCCGGAGATCGGCGTTGAAGAATTCGGCCTTTTCGATGCGCAGGATGGGGCGCCCCCGAAGCCTGCTCTGGACGAGCCCGGCGACCCGGGACACGGGGCCTTGGCCCTCGTCGCGGCCGCAGGCGGAAACGGCCAGGAGGGCGAGCGCGGCGAGGACCGCCGCCACCGGGCCCAGGCCCGTCGCCCGCAGTCGTTCGTCCGTCATCCTGTGCGCATCCATCTTTTTTAGTATCAATCCATTATAGCCTACTTGGATAACTCCATCAAGACCCCGACCGTTTCATCGAGGAGGGCCCGCTCGGTCGTCCCCCGCAGGGCGAGCGACATGATCCCTTCGGGCGAAAGCGATCCCCAGTACTTCTTGAGAAGGGGCGTCACCCGGGCCCAGTCGACGGGCGTCTCGGGCCGGAACTTGAACACGACGCGGTGCTCGGTCCGGTCGATCGAGCGGAGGCGGAGCTTCGTCGCCAGATACTTGAGGGCGCCGTAGCGCAGGAGGTTCTCGATCGGCTCGGGGACGGGACCGAAGCGGTCGACGATCTCCTCCCGGATGCGGTCGATCTCCTTGAGGTCCTCGACGGAGGCCAGGCGCTTGTAGAGATGGAGCCGGAGGTTGACCTGCGGCAGGTAGTCTTCCGGGACGTGGATGTCGACCTTGAGATTGATCTCGGGGTTGACCTCCTCGACGATCTCGCCCTTGAGACCGCGGATGGCCTGGTCCAGCAGCTGCATATAGTATTCGAAGCCGATGGCCTCCATCGTGCCGTGCTGGCGGTGGCCGAGAAGGTTGCCGGCGCCGCGGATCTCGAGGTCGCGGGCGGCCAGGCGGAAGCCCGAGCCGAGCTCGCTGAACTCCTTGAGGGCCTTGAGCCGCTCCCGGGCGAGGGGCGTCAGCTCGATATAGGGCGGCACGAGGAAGTAGGCGTAGGCCTGCCGGGCCGACCGCCCGACGCGCCCCCGGAGCTGGTAGAGCTGGGCCAGGCCGTAGAGGTCGGCCCGGTCGACGATGAGCGTGTTGACGAGCGGGATGTCGATGCCGTTCTCGATGATCGTCGTCGAGACGAGGACGTCGTATTTGCGCTCGACGAAGTCGATCATCCGCTTCTCCAGGACCGGGCCGGTCATCTGGCCGTGGATGGCCACCACCCGGGCCTGGGGCACGAGCTTGGTGACGAGGTCGGCGACCTTGTCGATGTCCTCGATGCGGTTGTGGATGACATAGACCTGGCCGCCCCGGGCGATCTCCTGGCGGATGGCCGCGGCGATGAGCTTGGCGTTGAAGGGGGTCACGACCGTGTGGACGGCCAGCCGGTCGCGCGGCGGGGTCTCGATCAGGCTGATGTCGCGCAGGCCCGAGAGCGACATGTTCAGCGTCCGCGGGATGGGCGTCGCGGTCAGGGTCAGGACGTCGATCGTGGCCTTGTACTGCTTGATCTTCTCCTTGTGGCCGACCCCGAAGCGCTGCTCTTCGTCGACGACGAGCAGGCCGAGGTCCTTGAAGCCGACGTCCTTGGAGAGAAGCCGGTGCGTGCCGATGAGGATGTCGACGAAGCCCCTGCGGCAGTCCTCGACGACGGCCTTCTGCTCTCGCGGCGATTGGAGCCGGGTCAGGGCCTCGATCCGGACGGGGAAAAGGACCATCCGGCCGCGGAACGTCTTGAGGTGCTGGCTGGCCAGGACGGTCGTCGGGCAGAGGACGGCCACCTGCTTGCCGTCCATGACCGCCTTGAAGGCCGCCCGCATGGCCACCTCGGTCTTGCCGTAGCCGACGTCGCCGCAGAGGAGGCGGTCCATCGCGGTGTCGCGCTCCATGTCCTCGCGGATCTCGCGGATCGAGCGCAGCTGGTCTTCGGTCTCCTCGTACTCGAAGGTCTTGCCGAACTCCTCGTCCCACTGCCCGTTGGAGGCGAAGGCGTGGCCCTTGACGGCCCGGCGCGTGGCGTAGAGATCGACGAGCTCCTTGGCCACGGCCTCGACCGCCTTCTTGGCCCGGGTCCGCGTCTTTTCCCAGGTGGTGGTGCCGAGCTTGTCGAGCGGCGGCAGCTCGGGGCCGGGCTTGGAGAACTTCTGGACGAGGTTGAGGTCCTCGACGGGCACAAGCAGCTTGTCGCCGTCGCGATAGTTGAGCTCGATGAACTCCCGGCCCTGGCCTTCCACTTCGACGCGCTGCAGGCCGCGGAAGACGCCGATGCCGTAATCGGTGTGGACGACGTAATCGCCCGCCTGGAGGTCCTGGAACTGGGAGAAGAACGGGCGCCGCGAGGCCCGGCTGACGATGACCTTCTCCTCGGTGAAGATGTCCTTTTCGGAGAAGAAGTTGAGCTTCTCCCTGGGGTAGCTGAATCCGCCGGGGAGCGCGCCGAGGAGAAGGGCCACCTCGTTGCGGGGCGGCACGGCGAACGGCGAGTCGGTCTCGAGGATCGGGATGTCGCTCTCGCGGAGCAGGGTGGCCAGGCGCTGGCGGGTCCCGGCATTCAGGAGATAGATCGAGCAGAGGTCGCTCTCGGCCTGGAGCCTCTTCAGGTACTGGAGAAAGAAGGGGATCTTGTTGTCGAACCGGGGCACGGGCTGGAAGGCGAACGAGTGGACCTTCTTGCGGGCCGGGGCGCCGAGCTCCTCGAGGCGGACGGCCTCCTTGCGGACGCGTTGGAGAAGGCGGGCCGGGAAGATCGCGTCGGGATCGAGGGCGAAGACGCGGTCGGCGAGGAGGTCGGCGTACTGGTCGCGCAGCTCCTTGACGTGGTCGTCCCACTCGCAGTCGACGGCCTCGGGATTGTCGACGATGAAGACAGGGTCCGTGAGGTAGTCGGTCACGGGAACGAAGCCGTCGTCGACGAGGAGGGCCAGCGCGGAGAAGCTCGGCCCGAATTCGCCGCGATCGACCGCCTCGATCTTGGCGTCGAGGTCGCGGGTGACTCCACGCGAGCGCTTCCGGGCGGCCGCCTTCCAGCGGTCGAGGAACTCGGGGGTCGCCGGGAACTCGCGCAGGCCCGGGACCGTCAGCCGGTCGATGCGCTTGAGAGAGCGCTGGTTCGAGATGTCGAACTCGCGAAGGGAAACGACGCGCGAGCCGTCGAACTCGATGCGGAAGGGATTGGCCTCCCAGGGCGAGAAGACGTCGACGATACCGCCGCGCCAGGCGTACTCGCCGGGCGAGGCGATGAGGTCCTCGCGGGTGTAGCCGTAGCGGGCCAGGGTCCCGAGGAGCGCGTCGTGATCGGCCTCGCCGCCGACCTCCAGGGAGAGGAAGAGGCGGGCCATTTCACTTGGCGAAGGCACGGGCTTGAGCAGGCCGCCGAGCGATGTGACCGTGATCGCGGGCGGGGTCGCGAGGAGGCGGCGGAAGAGCTTCATCCGCGATGACGCCGCGTCGAGCGAGGGCGGGACCTCGAAGTAAGGGTTCTCGGAAAGCGGGGCCAGGGTGGACAGACCGGCGCCGGGGGCCAGCCGGGGCAGGAAGAAGCGGCAATCCTGCTCGGCCTGGGCGAGCGGAGCGGATTCGGAGCGGACGAAGACGATCGGGCGGCCGGTCGTCTTCGCCAGGCACGCCAGGAGGTAGGCCTTGGCCGGCTCGATGACGCCGTGGACGGAGAGCGGGCGCTCCGGCGAGGCGATGGCCCGGGCGAGGTCGCCGAACTCGGGGGTGCGGAGGAGAAAATCGAGGCTCACCGCGCTATTCTAGCGGCGGGGGCGGGCGCGGTCAAACGCTCTTGTGGCCGGGCTTGGATCAATCCGCGGGAACATGTACTCTTTGTACGTGTCCCCGTCTTCCCCCGGTTTCCGGAATGCCCGGCCCTAGGCTATAATGCCGGCATGAAAAACGCGTTTCTGCTATCCCTGACCTCCTCGCTTCTTATCCTGTCGGCCGTCGCTTCCTCCACCCAGGTCCCCGCCGAGGACGCCCTCACGGTCAAGGCCCGCGAGCTCCTCGCGGCCGTGGAGAAGGGCGACTTCCAATTGGCCGTTCGCGATTTCGACGCGACCATGCTCAGGCTCTCCGGGCCGGACAAGCTCGAGGCGATGTGGAAAAAGCAGCTGCCGGCACAGCTGGGCGCGTTCAAGAAGCAAGCCGGGGCGCGGCGCGACGAGCTCCAGGGCTACGAAATCGTCCTCGTGACCTGCGAGTTCGAGAAAGCGACCTTGGACGCGCGCGTCGTCTTCGACAAGGCCGGCAAGATCGCCGGTCTCGGCTTCGTGCCGACCGCGCCACCGGCGAAATATGAGCCCCCGGCCTACGCCGACCCGGCCAAGTTCGAGGAGACGGAAGTCACCGTGGGCTCGGGAGACTGGGCCCTGCCGGGGACGCTGACCGTGCCGAAGGGCGCCGGGCCGTTCCCTGCGCTGGTCCTCGTCCACGGCTCCGGGCCGAACGGGAGGGACGAAGAGCTCGGCCCCAACAAGCCGTTCAAGGACCTGGCCTGGGGGCTGGCGTCACGCGGCATCGCCGTCCTGCGCTATGACAAGCGCAGCAAAGTCTATCAGGCCAAGATCCTGGCCGACGCCAAGCTCGAGGCGACGATGACGGTCAAAGAAGAGACGATCGACGACGCCCTGGCCGCGGCCGCTCTCCTCGAAAAGACAAAGGGGATAGACCGCGGGAGGGTCTTCATCCTGGGGCACAGCTTGGGAGGCTTCCTGATGCCGAGGATCGCCCTGGCCGCCGAGCCTCTCGGGATCGCCGGATTCATCAGCATGGCCGGCCTGACCCAGCCGCTCGACGATACGATCCTCCGTCAAATGGCCTATCTCTACGGGCTGGCCGGCAGCGCCGTTTCGGAGGAAGACAAGAAGAAGCTCGAGGCCCTCAAGTCCGAGGTCGCCAAGATCAAAGCCCTCACGGACGCCGACAGGAACTCGACGACGAAGCTCATGGGGGCCATGCCGGCCTACTGGCTCGACGTCCGCGGCTACAACCCGCCCGAGACGGCCAAGTCGGTCGCCAAGCCTATGCTGATCCTGCAGGGCGGCCGCGATTACCAGGTGACGACGGAAGATCTCGAGAACTGGAAGAAGGCGCTGGGCGGGCGGAAGGACGTTGAATTCCACCTTTATCCGAAGCTCAACCACCTCTTCTTCGAAGGCGAGGGGATGATCACGCCGCTCGAATACATGCAGAAGCACGGCAGCGTCGCGCCGTACGTCATCGACGACATCGCGAACTGGATCTCAAAGCACTGAGCGCCGGGGAACGAGACGCGCTGCGGGCGCGGGCCTAATCCCCGATGATCTCGTTTAGCCCCTCGATGGCCCGGGCGAGCTCTTCCGGGGGGAGGACGGCTGCCAGCCTGCCGATCCGCTCCACGGCCAACGTCCGGACTTGACTGATCTTGATCCAGGACTTTTTGGGAAGTCCCTTCGAGGAGATCTCCAAGGTCAGCGGGAATCCAGCCCTTTGATGCCGGCTCGTGATGGCCATCGCGATGACGGTCCCCGAACGCTCGTTGAAGACGTCGTGACTGACGATCAGCACGGGCCGCCGGCCGCTTTGCTCATGACCTTGTGACGAGCTGAGGCTCGCCCACCGGATCTCGCCTCTCAGTATTCGGGCCATTCGGCGGCCTCCTCGAAAAGGCCTTCCTCGGCCAGTTCTTTCTCGGCTGGCCGGTCGAGCTTAGCGCACTCGGCGGCCAGCCGGCCCCTGTCCAACCGGGTCAGCTTCTCCGTGACGGCGTCTTCGATGGCCTGACTCCTGTTGCTGAAGATGCCGTTCCGGACGAGACGATCGAGCTCCCCGAGGACATTCTCGGCGATGGAAATGGCGATCTTGGCTTTGGGCATGATGAACCTCACGGTATTACGATAAGTAATACCCAGGCTCTTGTCAAATTCGAAAGGCCCGTCGCTCACACTAAGAAGGACGGCGGGAGAGAGCGGAGATTCTCACGCTCCGTGTCGCCAAGTCAGATCAGAGCCTCCACCAGTAGGAGAACTTGATGAAGACGTTGTAGTTGTCCCGGATGAGGTGACCGTAGGCGTCGCGGAGGTAGTTATTGTCGAAGCCGAGGAAGAAGACGGTCCCCGGGCGGAGGACCCAGCTCGCGAGGAGACTGCCGAAGGCTTCCTTGTAGAAGAAATTGTAGTCGACGATGGCCCGGAACGAGAGGGTCTTGCTGAGCTGATAGGTCGTCCGCTGGCGGACGACGTTGTAGTCCCAGAGCCGCTCGCCGCCGGCCGTGCGCCAGAAGGTCTCCTTGTTCAGGTCGACGCCGAGCTGGAGTCTCTTGCTGGGCTTGAAGGTGGCCATCACGCCGTAGGTGTTGTGGTACCCGAGAAAGGCGTCCTCGGGATCGTAGTTGATGCTGTCGCCCGTCTCGAAAAAGAAGCTGACGGGCATCCAGCTGATGAACGTGAACTGGGACTCGACCGAGAAGCCCTGCTTCTTGAACTCGACGTCGGCGAAGCGCTCGAGCCCGGCCTCGTACATGATGAAGACCTGGTTGAACTCGGTCAGGCGGAGCTGGACCTGAGGACGGATCCATGTGTCTTGGGTCAGGCTGTCGGCGTAGCCGATCCGCTTCCCCGCCTGGATCCGGAACTGGACCTGGTTGAGATATTTCTTGTCCGGGTAGAGCCGCAGCGAAGCGTACGCGCCCGCGCTGCGGTAGTCGGTCCGGTTGACGAAGCCGAGCGACGCCTGGAAGTCGGGGTGCATGGCCGTGTAATAGCCGCCGAAGGTCCAGTGCTTGGTCGTGTAGAAGAGATCGGCGTAGAGGCCCGGGGCGAAGGACGTCCGCTCGCCGTCGGCGCTGGCCTTCGAGCCCAGGACCTGGAAGCTGAAGAAGACGCGGTTCTTGAAGCGGAGCTGGCCGTCGACGCCGCCGAGGCGGCTCCAATTGCCGCCGCCGAGCTCCTTGTCGGTCAAGGTGAAGCCGACGTAGGACCCCGAGCCGACATCGGCTTTAGTCCGGAAGACGTTCGAAAAGGCCCGCGTGTCGGTCGCGGGGGCGCCGGTGGGGATCTCCCAGAGGCTTTCGGCGGGGTGCATGTCGTAGGCGGAGAGCAGGCCGTAGGTGAAGCGGCCGCTCTTGCCGGAAGCCTTGGCGCCGAAGATCGGGTCGGTGATCTGGCGCGTGTAGACCGTCTCGATCTCGGGCGAGCTGAAGATCTCCATGCCTTCGAGGAAGAAGGGCCGCTTCTCGTTGTAGCGAAGGGCGTAACGGATGTTGTAGTCGATCTGGGGCTCGTCCGCCTCGATCTGGCTGAAGTCCGGGTTGGCCGTCACGTCGAGGGTCGTGTTCGAGCTCAGGCCGAGCTTGAAGTTGGCTCCGGGCTGGACGTCCATCCGCCGGAGGGGATCGCCGGTCGGGCCGGACGTTCGGCCCTCCTCGAAAAAGAGACGTCACGAAAGGCATGACCTCGACGTTGCTGCTGCGCTCGACGGCGCCCTGGATGAGGAATTGGCGGCCGTTGGACAGGAGCCCCGGGATGTCGCGCGAGTACTGGGGGTACATGATGATCTCCCCGGTGCGGGGGAGATTGCGGGCGAGAACGAGGTTCCAGGTCTTGAGGTCCTGGTCGGGGAAGCGCAGGCTCTTGAAGGGAATGGCCGCCTCGACGGTGTACCCTTCGGCGTCGACCTTGCCCTCGGAGTAGAAGACGGTGTCCCAGCTGTCGTCCATGTTGTCGTTGCCGCCCTCCTCGACCCGTATGAAGTCCATCTGGACGCCGGCGGGGTTGAGGCCGAAGGTGAAGGCCCGGCGCTTCTCGTTGAAAGTGTCGAGCATGATCATGATCCAGTCGTCCTCCAGGCAGCCGTCTCGCTTGGTGATCGAGCAGCGGAGCTTGGAGGCCTGGGAGTCAAAGGCGCGGAAGGCGATGTAGAGATTCTTCTCGTCATAGCCGAGGTAGGCCACCGTCCGTTCCGTCGGGGCGCCGTTTTCCTTGGGCGAGAGCTGGACGAAATCCTCGATCTTGAGGGCCTCGGTCTCCCAGATGGGGTTATCGAGAACGCCGTCGATCTTGGGGGCCTTGCTCAGGCGGGGGATCTCGAGCGGCTCTTTACTGGCGGCGGAGGTCTTGGCGGGCTTGACGGCCGCCCAGGCGGCCGGCACCAGCGCCAGGGCCAGGGCCAGGGCGGCGGTCATAAGACGTTTCTTCATGTTCACGAGTTCTTTCACGGCTTTCATGGGGACGGGCGGAACCGGCCCTCCCTAATGTCTGACGAACCAAGACGGCGAAAGGTTCCCCCGAGGGAGAATCCTCTATTATAGCATGCGCGTCGGCCGCCCCGGGCGCGCCTGGTTGCAGGGGCGGGGACGATGCGCATATAATGGCCCGGAAAAGCCCGGATTCCCGCGGAGGTGCACCGTGAAAAGGATTCTCGCCCTCTCTCTCGCTTGGGCCATGGCCATGGCCGCCGCGACTCCCCTGGCCTGCCAGACCCCGGACCCCGACCGCTATCTCGACGGCGTCGCGGCCCGCGGCGCAGGCGTCCGCCTGGTCATCTTCAACCCCGAGACGTTCAATATCCGCGCCCTGGTCACGCTGCGCAAGAACGGCGTCATCGATATCCCGGGCCTGACGGTCGTCGGCGTCTATCACGAGCGGCAGGCGGGCAACTTCGCCGAGAGCCGCAAATACGTCCAGGAGAACGGCCTCGACTGGTTCAAGTTCCACGTCGTCAAGGCCGAGATCAGCGAGCCCGTCCTCTTCAAGACCAACGCCTGCACGCCCGAATTCGACCAGATCGTCAAGAAGGCCGACGGCGTCATCTTCTTCGGCGGGCCCGACATCCCGCCCTCCGTCTTCGGCGAGAAGACGCTCCTGCTGACCGACATCAGCGACCCGTACCGCCACTATCTGGAGGCCTCGGCGGTCTTCCATCTGCTCGGCGGGTCCCAGGACGAGAAGTTCGCGCCGCTCCTCCAGGGGCGCCCGGGCTTCCCCGTCCTCGGCATCTGCCTGGGCTTCCAGACGCTCAACGTCGGCACCGGCGGGACGCTCGTCCAGGACATCTGGACCGAGACCTACGGCAAGACGACCGTCGAGGACGTGATCGCCCTCGGGCCTGAGCAGTGGCACAACAACCCCTACCGGCTCCTCTTCCCGCTCGACAAGCTCTACGGCTACAATTTCCATTCGCTCCAGCTCGGCGACAACGGCCTGTTCGTCAAGGCCATGGGTTTCAAGTCGTCCGACCATCCGCGCATCCTCAGCTCGCATCACCAGGCCCTCGAGAAGATGGGCCTGGGGCTGGTGGCCATCGCCAGCTCGCGCGACGGCCGGATCGTCGAGGCCGTCGGCCACAAAAAGTACCCCAACGTGCTCGGCATCCAGTTCCACCCGGAGCATCCCCTCCTGTTCGACGCCGAACCGCGGCAGCGCCAGAAGCCGGGCGACACGCCGACGAGCTTCCTGGCCATCCTCGAGGGGACGCCGCCGAGCGTCGAGTTCAACAAGGCGATCTGGCGCTGGTTCGCCGGCAAGCTCGTCGAGAGCCATGGCCAATAGCCGCTCCGCCCTTGCCGGACAGCGGTCCGCCGGGGCCGATGCCGGCCTTGACTAATCCCTACCATAATGGTAGTATTTATTGGAGTTCGACGAAAGGAGCGCCCCATGAAGCGGTTCACGATCCCGCGGGTGTCGCACTGCAAAGGCGGCTGCCCTAGGTCCTCCCGAGCATGAGGTGAAACTGCTCACCGCGTTGTGTCCCCGATTTGTTTGAGTCCCGCCTCCTTTTTGTGAATAATAAGGGCTCGTAGAACCCGACCCAAGGAGGCTCCCATGAGATACGGCATCGGCGTGACAGTCGTGATCCTGGCCGTCGCGGCGGCCTGCGCCAAGCCGGCCAAGGCGCCGGAAGGCATCCTGTTCAAGGACGATCTCGCCTTCCTCAAGGCCAACACCAAGGTCGTCGTGCTCAGCGGAGCCGGCGGCGAGGCCGAGGTGGCCGTCAATCCCGACCTCCAGGGACGGGTCATGACCAGCACGGCCGCCGGGCCCGAGGGCTTGAGCTTCGGCTGGATCAACCGGGAGCTCATCACGTCCGGCGTCAACAACCCGCACATCAACGCCTTCGGCGGCGAGGACCGCTTTTGGCTCGGCCCGGAAGGCGGTCAGTTCTCGATCTTCTTCAAGAAAGGCGATCCGTTCGACCTCGACCACTGGTTCACCCCGCCGGCCGTCAACGAGGGGTCCTTCGACATCGCCTCGCAGGACGCGGCCCGCGTCCATTTCCGCAAGGTCATCCACCTCGTGAATTACTCCGGAACGGAGTTCGACCTCGAGGTCAACCGCGAGGTCAGCTTGCTCGGGGCGGCCAACGTCGCCGCTCTCGGGGTCCCCGTCCCCGCGGGCGTCAAGATGGTCGCCTACGCCTCCACCAACGCCGTCACCAACCTCGGCGTCAACGTCTGGACCAAGGACACGGGCCTGCTTTCGATCTGGATCCTGGGCATGTTCAATCCGTCCCCGGCGACGACGATCGTCATCCCGTTCAAGGCGGGACCCGAGTCGGAGCTCGGCCCGGCGGTGAACGACGCCTATTTCGGCAAGGTCCCGGCCGACAGGCTCGTCGTCAAGGCCGACGAGGGGGTCCTCTTCTTCAGCGGAGACGGCAAGTACCGGAGCAAGATCGGCATCTCGCCCCTGCGGGTGAAGCCCTTCGCCGGAAGCTACGACGCCGCGAACAAGGTCCTGACGCTCGTCCACCTGACGGTGCCGGAAGGGGCCTCCGATTACGTCAACTCGATGTGGGAGATCCAGGCAAAGCCCTACGCCGGGGACGTCGTCAACAGCTACAACGACGGTCCGGCTTCGCCGGGCGCCAAGCCCCTCGGGCCGTTCTACGAGCTCGAAACGTCGTCGCCGGCCGCGGCCCTCGGCCCCGGCGGGACGATGACCCACGTCCAAACGACGATGCACTTCCAGGGGCCGGAAAAGGCCCTTGACGGGATCGCCCGCAAGACGCTCGGCGTCGGCCTCGCGGAGATCAAGAAGGCCTTCAAATAGATCGGGACAAATACCAATTTCCGATTTTGCCGGGCGGCCCGTCCCGGCCCCCCGTCCCCCGGATCGTCTAACCCCGCCGTTGCCGGCCGGTTTCAGCCGTCTAGGCCGCTCGGAGCCTCTCGCCTTTGACAAACCTGCTCAATAATTGTATATTCATTGTAGATACATTTTGGCCAAAAATGAAAACTCGTGTCCAGAAATGGGGCAACAGCCTGGCCGTCCGCATCCCCAAGTCCTTCGCCGACGACCTGAACATCGAGAACAGCTCGCCCGTCACGTTAGCGCTCGAGGACGGCGCGGTGGTCATCAAGCCGGATAGAGATGCCGCCTGGGTCCTCGATGCCCTGCTCGCGGACGTGACGGACGAGAACCTTCACCCGGCCTGGGAGTCCGAGGTCGCGGCGGATCCCGAAGACGTTGCTGGCGAAGCCGACGGGCGCGCCGGAGGCGGCCGATGAAGCAGGTCTTCTACGTGCCCGAGCGCGGCGATGTCGTGCTGGTGTCGATCCCGGCCGGGTCGGGACGAAAACGGGCCGGGCGGTTCCCCGCGGTCGTTTTGTCGCCTCAGGCCTACAACGCAAGGGTCGGCCTGGCGATCCTCTGCCCATTGGTCTCGCGCGTCGCGGGATACCCCTTCGAAGTGCCCGTTCCGCCCGGCCTTCCCGTCGCGGGCGTCATCTTGGCGGACCAGGCCGTCAGCCTCGATTGGCGGGCCCACCGTGCGGAAAAGATCTGTTCTTTGCAGTCAGCCGTCGTTCTAGAGGTCTTAGGGAAGTTTCGCTCGCTCGTCGAATAACGACGGCTCAGGGGCCGGCGAAGATCGTCTCGGCCTCGGCCGTGTATTTGCCGTCGGGGCCGAAGAGAATGAGCGGGGGCATGATCTCGGGCTCCCAGGCTCCCCCAACGGACTTGTCCCGGGCGGCGCACCCCAACTCGATCAGGAACAGGTTCGGCGGCTCGCCCGCCCGCGGGTGGACGAACCTGAGCCGGTTGACCGCCAAGCCGCTCTTCCCCGCCGCCGCCATGAAGTCGGCCCGCCGCTTCTCCGGATAGACAAAGCACGCCCGGCCCTCCGGCGCGAGCCACTCGGCCGTCTTCCCCAGGACATCGCCGATGCCGCCATGAAGCTCGTGCTTGGCCGCCGATCTCTCGGCCGAGGCGCTCAGGAACCCGGCCGACGCTTTGATGTACGGCGGATTGGAGAAGATGAGATCGAACGTCCGTCCCGGATCGTAGGTCCTCAGGTCCGCGCGCACGACCTCGATCCTGCCGCCAAGGCCGTTGAGCCCGACGTTCCGCTCCGCCAATCTCGCCAGTCCCTCCTGGATCTCGACCGCGGTGATCCTCTTGAAGGGCTTGACGCTCAGGAGAAGGGAGATGACGCCGTTCCCTGTTCCGATCTCGAGTGCCTCGTCCCCGGGCCTCGTCCGGATGAAGTCGGCCAGGAGCGGCGCGTCGACGGAGAACCGGTAGCCTTTTTTCGATTGAACGATGCGGATCCGCCCTCGATAGAACGCGTCGAGGGTCTCGCCGTCAGGCCGCGGCGCCGCCGGAGTCCTCATCCTCGCCGACCTCGGTCATGACCACGACTTTCTCGGGCTGGACCTGGGCGTAGCCGCCCCGGATCGCGAACGATTCCTCGCCGCCGGCCTCGCGATAGATGAGCTTGCCCCTGCCGATCCCCACGAACAGGGGCCTGTGCCCGGGGAGCACGCCGATCTGGCCCTCGAGCGTCGGCAGGAAGACGGCCTCGACGTCGGCGTCGACGAGCAGCCGCCGCGGGGTGACCACCTTCAGGTTGATCGTCGCCGGGACGCCGTCGCTCATTCCGCCCTCAGCTCTTCGGTCCGCTTGGCGACGTCGTCGATGCCGCCCGCCATATAGAAGGCCTGCTCGGGCTTGTCGTCGTGGAGGCCCTCGGTGATCTCCTTGAAGCCGCGCACGGTCTCCTGGACGGGGACGTATCTTCCGGGCCGCCCCGTGAACTCCTCGGCGACGTGAAAAGGCTGGGACAGGAAGCGCTGGATCTTCCGGGCCCGGGCCACGATGACCTTGTCCTCGTCCGAAAGCTCCTCGATGCCCAGGATGGCGATGATGTCCTGGAGGTCGCGATACCGTTGCAGGATCTCCTTGACCTTGCGGGCCACGGCGTAGTGCTCCTCGCCGACGATGTCCGGATCGAGGATGCGGGAGAACGAGGCCAGCGGGTCGACGGCCGGGTAGATGCCGATGTCGGTCAGGGCCCGCGACAGGTTGGTCGTCGCGTCCAGGTGCGAGAAGGTCGTGGCCGGGGCCGGGTCGGTGAAGTCGTCGGCCGGGACGTAAATGGCCTGGACCGACGTGATCGAGCCCTTCTTCGTCGAGGTGATCCGCTCCTCGAGCTCGCCCAGCTCGGTCGCCAGATTGGGCTGGTAGCCGACGGCCGAGGGCATCCGGCCGAGCAGGGCCGAAACCTCCGACCCGGCCTGGGTGAAGCGGAAGATGTTGTCGATGAAGAGGAGGATGTCCTGGCCCATCTCGTCGCGGAAGTACTCGGCCACCGACAGGGCCGTCAGGCCGACCCGGAGGCGGGCGCCCGGCGGCTCGGTCATCTGGCCGTAGATGAGGGCCGTCTTGCCGATGACGCCCGAGCCCTTCATCTCGATCCAGAGGTCGTTGCCCTCGCGCGTCCGCTCGCCGACCCCGGCGAAGACCGAGTAGCCGCCGTGCTTCAGGGCGACGTTGTGGATGAGCTCCTGGATGATGACCGTCTTGCCGACGCCGGCGCCGCCGAACAGGCCGATCTTGCCGCCCTTGAGGAAGGGCTGGATGAGATCGATGACCTTGATGCCCGTCTCGAACATCTCGCGCCGGGTGCTCTGGTCCTCGAGCGTGGGAGGCACGCGGTGGATGGGATAGCGCTTGGCGGTGACGATGGGGCCCATCTTGTCGACCGGCTCGCCGATGACGTTCATGACCCGGCCGAGCGTTCCTTCGCCCACCGGGACCTCGATCGGGCCGCCGAGGCTCTCGGCTTTCATGCCCCGCGACAGGCCCTCGGTCGGGTGCATGGAGACGCAGCGGACCCGGTCCTCGCCGATGTGCTGCTCGACCTCGACGATGATGGCCAGCGGCTCGGCGACGTCGAAGCCCTCGCTCGTGATCCGGACGGCGGTGTAGATCTCGGGCAGGGACCCGCCTTCGAACTTGACGTCGACGACGGGCCCGATGACCTGGACGACGGTTCCGATCTTGGCGTCTTTGGGATCCATGGGTTCACTTCCTAGTCTTTCTGTTTGAGCGCTTCGACGGCGGTCATGATCTCCAGGAGCTCCTTGGTGATGCCGGCCTGGCGGATCTTGTTGAGCTGGAGGACGAGGTCTTCGACGAGCTCCTCGGCGTTCTTGGTGGCGTTGTCCATGGCCATCATCCGGGCCGCCTGCTCGGCGGCCTGGGACTCATGGAAGGCGTGGTGGATCTGGCTCTCCACGTAGAGCGGCAGGATGAAGGACGCGAGGCGCGCCGCCGCGGGGTCCCAGTCGGGAAGCCACGTCGCCGAGGGCTCCGGCCCCGGCAGCGGCTCGATCGGCAGGACCTTGTGGATCATGATCCGCGGCGCCAGGATGGACTTGAACTCGTTGGTGACGATGTAGACGGCGTCGATCTTCTGGAAGGCGTACGCCCGCATCAGCTCTTCGGCCAGGTCCCGGAGCTCGTCGCGCGTCAGCCGGTCGGTCCGGTCGGCGAAGGCCCGGTCCACGGGGTAGGGCCCCTTCCGGAGACGGCCGACCGCCTTCTTGCCGACGAGGACGAGCCGGACGGCGGCCGTCGCGGCCTTCCCGGCGAGGAACGTCTCGGCCGCGGCCAAAAGGTTCGAGTTGTAGGCGCCGGCCAGGCCCTTGTCGGAGGTGATGACGACGACCTCGATCTTCTTTTCGTCCCGGCGCAGGAGCAGCGGGTGCGTCCCCGCCGCGGCCCAATAGGCCAGGCGGTTCATCAGCTCGGGAAAGAGATGCCAGAAGGGCCGGGCCTCCAGGACCGTCCGCTGGGCCTTGCGGAACTTGGCCGTCGAGACGGTCTTCATCGCCTGCGTGATCTGCTGGCTGTTGCGGACGCTGTGGATCCGCCGGCGCAGGTCGATGAGGGTCGGCATGCTACTTCAGGCCCTCCTTGAAGATCTCGTTGAAGGCCCTCAGGGCGGCGCTGATCTCGCCGTCGAGGGCCGTGTCGATGTGCTTCTTCTCGCGGATCTGCGTCAGGATGCCGGCGTGGGTCCTCTCGAAGTGCTCGTAGAGCTTTTTCTCGTAATTGCGGACCTCGGCGACCGGGACGCCGTCGAGGTAGCCGCGGTTTCCGGCGTAGATGATGATGACCTGTTGTTCGACCGGCACCGGCGAGTACTGGCCCTGCTTGAGGATCTCGGTCAACCGCTCGCCCCGGTCGAGCTGGGCCTGGCTCGTCTTGTCGAGCTCCGTCCCGAACTGGGCGAAGGTGACGAGGTCGCGGTACTGGGCCAGGTCGAGCTTGAGCTTGCCGGCGACCTGCTTCATGGCCTTGATCTGGGCGTTGCCGCCGACGCGCGACACGGAGATGCCGACGTTGATGGCCGGCCGGACGCCGGCGTTGAAGAGCTCCGGCTGCAGGTAGATCTGGCCGTCGGTGATGGAGATGACGTTGGTCGGGATGTAGCCCGAGACGTCGCCCGCCTGGGTCTCGATGATGGGCAGGGCCGTGAGCGAGCCGCCGCCGAGCTCGTCGTTGAGCTTGGCCGCCCGCTCGAGCAGGCGCGAGTGGAGGTAGAAGACGTCGCCGGGGTAGGCCTCGCGGCCCGGCGGCCGGCGCAGGAGGAGCGAGATCTCGCGGTAGGCCGCGGCGTGCTTGGACAGGTCGTCGTAGATGATCAGGGCGTGGCGGCGGTTGTCGCGGAAGTACTCGCCCATGGCGCAGCCGGAAAAGGGCGCCAGGAACTGGAGCGGGGACGGGTCGCTGGCCGAGGAGGCGACGACGATCGTGTAGTCCATCGCCCCGTGGTCCTCGAGGGTCTTGACGATCTGGGCGACCGTGGAGTTCTTCTGGCCGATGGCGACGTAGATGCAGACGACGTCGGAACCCTTCATGTTGAGGATGGTGTCGATGACGATGATGGTCTTGCCGGTCTGGCGGTCGCCGATGATGAGCTCGCGCTGGCCGCGGCCGATGGGGATCATCGCGTCGATGGCCTTGATGCCCGTCTGCAGGGGCTCGCGGACGGGTTGCCGGTCGACGACGCCGGGGGCCAGGCGCTCGATGAACATGGAGACGTCGGAGAGGATGGGGCCCTTGCCGTCCAGGGGCTGGCCGAGAGGGTCGACGACGCGGCCGATCAAGGCCGGGCCCGCCGGGACCTGCATGATCCGGCGCGTCCTCTTGACGACGTCCCCCTCGCGGACCCGGTGGCTCTCGCCGAGGAGGACGACACCGACGTCCTCTTCCTCGAGGTTCAGGGCCAGACCGAAGAGGCCCCCGGGAAACTCCACGAGCTCGTTGGACATGACCCGGTCGAGGCCGTAGACCCGGGCGATGCCGTCGCCGACCGACGTGACCGTGCCGACCTCGCGGATGTCGACCTCCTTCGTGAAGCCTTCGATCTGCTGCTGGATGATCTTGGTGATCTCATCGGCTTTGATGCTCATAACAACCTCTATTCACGTCCGAGTCGCTCTTGGAGCGCGGTGAGCTCGCCCTCGACGGAGGCGTCGTAGACGATGTGGCCCTTGCGCACGGTCAGGCCGCCGAGGAGCCCGGGGTCGGCCTTGAAGACGAGGCGGACGGGCTTATGCTCGGAGGCTTCGAGGGTCCGGGTCAGGCGGACGATCTGATCCTCGGCGAGCGCCGCGGCCGAGGCCACCTCAAAGGTCACGACGCCGTGCTTTTCGCTCCAGGCCTCGGGGAGCGCTTCGACGATCTCGGGCAGGAGCCCCATCCGCTTGTGGCGGAGGAGCAGCGCGAGGAAACGGGACGCCTTCGGGCCCATGCCCGCGAGGGGCAGGACCTCGTCGAGGATGGCGGCCTTCCTGCGGGCGTTGACGAAGGGGCTGACCAAAGCGTGCCGCAGGTCTTCGCGGGAGAGAAAGAGCTCGAGGAACGCCCGGATCTCGGCCCCGACGGACGCGAATTCCCGGTCGTCGCCGAGGGCCCGGGCCAGGCCGTCGGCGTACTTCTTAACGAGGGCCAGGTTTCTCATGGAGCTTGGACAGCCTGTCGATGGAATTGTCGATGAGCGAGGACTGGGTCTCCGGCGTCAGGCGCCGGCGGATCCTCTCACGGGCGATATCGGCGGCCCGGGCGGCGGCGTAGCTCTTGAGGTCGCCGACGCTCCGCCGGACCTGCTCGTCGAGCTCCTGGCGGGTGAGCTTCTTGAGGCGCTCGGCCTCGGCGGCTGCGGCCAGGGAGATGCGCCCGGCTTGGCGCCGGGCTTCGGCCTCGGCTTCGGCTTTGAGCGCCCGGATCTCGCCTTCGAGGCCGGCCAGCTTGGCTTTCGACGCCTCCGACCCGGCCTCGGCCTCGGTCCGGGCCGCTTGCGCCTGCCGGAGGGACTCGCCGACGTCGACGGTCCTCTTGGCGAGCATGGCCTTGACCGGTTTGCGCAGGACGAACGCCAGACCGCCGAAAAGGACCAGGGAGTTGGCGACCTTGCTGAGGAAGTCGAGCGTCGCCGACGGAGGGGCGCTCATTCTCCGAGGATCCTTTTTTCGATCGTGGCCGCGATCTCTTCGCTGCGCTTGTCGAGGTCCTTCTTGAGCGATTCCATCTCGCGCAGGAGCTCCGCCTTGGCCTTCTCGACCTCGGCCCGGCCTTCGGCCTGGACCTCGCGGACGAGCCGGCTCTTGTCTTTGAGGGCCTCGGCTTCGGCCGTGTTGCGGATAGCGTCGGCGGCCGCCCGAGCCTCCTTGAGGCCCTCCTCGATGCGCTTCAGGTCGGCCTCCGAGGCGCCCCGGGCGCCGTCCTCCGCCGCCTTGTCCCTGGCGATCCGGGCCGCCCGCTCGTCGAGGATGCGCAGGATGGGCTTGAAGAAAATGCGGGTCAGGACGAGGACGAGGATCCAGACGATGGCGAAGACGACCAATGCGGTGGCATCGATTTTTAGCATCAGGCGACTTTCCCAGGGGGAAAAGTAAAGAAAACTCTAGCATGAATCCCGATTGAATTCAATCGGCAGGCCTCTGAGCCGAGGCATCCTGCGGAATTCAATCGGGACTGCCCGCGCGGCGGTACCGCTCGGCCGGAGTTCAATAAACCGGAACGCGACAGTCGAAGATTCCTGGCTTTGCCTGCCTAGCCCCTACAACCGTAACCATGGTCGTTGAGCTAGATGGCCGTTCTTCTCGACATCAAAAATATATTTCGTTAATTGGGGTAAAAAAGTCCATATCGACGGTCTTTATAATTAGGATAGGAACTGGAGGTTTCGCGTTGCTTCTACAGTCACCTCGGATTGACAGTCTGTTTGAACATGATCTATCGTTAATTCACTGCAAGCGCGGCGATTGGCGGACGGCATTTGGCCAGATTCTTTGGGAGAAAGGAAGAAGATGAAAATGGGAAAAGGGACCGATTCAGAGAGGCGTGTCGATTCGGGAATGATGGTCCTTTTCATCGGGTTCCTTCTCTTCTCATGGGGCTGTTCATCTTCTGCTCCCCTGCCCGTCAGTCTGTCAATCAGTCCGAATTTCGTGAGAGTCCATATCAACAAAACAATCCAGTTTACGGCAACGGTGCGCAACTCGGAGAATATCGCAGTGTCCTGGAGTGTCAGTGGTGCAGGGTGCAGCGGCGCCTCTTGCGGCACGATCAGCAACGCCGGGCTCTATACGGCGCCCGCGAATGTGCCCAGCCCGGCAAACGTGATGGTCAAGGCCGCCTCCGTGGCTGACCCGTCCAAGTCATACACGGCCATCGTCACGATTCTGCCGGCCGTCGTCATCACGGTTTCTCCCCAGGATGCCATGGCCGTCATCGGCGAGACCGTGCAGTTCACCGCCGTGGTCCAAAACGCCGACGACAGCGGCGTGATTTGGTCGGTCGCGAGTCTGGGCTGTTCGGGAGCCGGATGCGGAACGATCTCATCCTCGGGCCTTTATGCGACCCCGTCCAGCATGCCCGCCGCGCCCACCGTTTCGATCATCGCCGCCTCGGTCGAGGAGCCCGAGATGTCTGGTTCTTCGACCATCGTCATCTCGTCCTCCCCGCCGCCCATTGAATGGAACTGGGTGTCCGGCAGCGACCGTGTGAATGCGTTCGGCAATTACGGAACGCCGGGAATCCCATCCCCGTCGAACGTCCCGGGGGCCAGAGAGGGGCCGGTATCCTGGGTCGATCCCGCCGGAAGTTTCTGGCTCTTCGGGGGACGGGGGCTGACCTCGACCTTTGGCGAAGGCTTCTTGAACGATCTGTGGAGGTTCGATCCGGCATCCAAGTTGTGGACCTGGGTGAGCGGCTCAAGCGCCCAGAACCAGCATGCTTCCTACGGGATTGAGGGCACGGCCAATCCTTCCAATATCCCGGGGGCAAGGTACGACAGTGCCTCATGGCTCGATCCGGCGGGGAACCTCTGGCTGTTCGGGGGATACGGTATATTTACAGGTTTGGGTGGCTGGGGCATGGGCAACGACCTGTGGAAATACGATCCCGTCTCCAACGTTTGGACCTGGGTCTCCGGCAGCAGCGCAGGCGATCAGCCCGGCACCTATGGAACTCAGGGCCTTGGAGATCCCTCGAATGTCCCCGGGGCAAGGCGACAGGCCATGTCCTGGATGGATCAAAGCGGCACCCTCTGGCTCTTCGGAGGGATGGGCTTTGGCTCGGACGGCACCAAGTCCGGCATACTTAATGATCTCTGGAAGTACAATCCGGCAAATAACGAATGGACCTGGATCTCGGGTGGCGACGCGATCGACCAGCCCGGCGTCTACGGGACAAAGAATGTCGCGGGTCCGGCGAATGTCCCAGGAGCAAAATTCAGGGCGGTCACCTGGCTCGATCTCAGCGGGAATCTCTGGCTCTTCGGGGGCGGCGGTCCCGGATTCGACCACTTCAACGACCTCTGGAGGTTCGAAATAGCGACGCGCGAATGGACTTGGGTGTCCGGAAGCGACGCCGCCGGCCAGGCGGGCGTTTATGGGACCAGAGGACAGGCCGATCCATCGAGCGTCCCGGGAGGCAGAGGCTCGGCAGTTCCTTTTCGCGATCCCCATGGCAACTTCTGGATCTTCGGCGGTGCCGGGTATGATTCGACCGGCGATAACACCGTTCTCAATGACCTGTGGAAGTTCGACCTGACGACCCGTCAATGGACCTGGGTGTCCGGCAGCGAGCTCGGCTTCCAGGCGGGAATCTACGGGACCATGGGCGTCCCGAATCCCAAGAACGTACCGGGGGCAAGATTTTACGCCGTGTCCTGGGTCGACGCTGCCGGCAACTTCTGGATCTTCGGGGGCTGGGGGAACGATGCCTACGGCGGTTATACGTTTATCAATGACCTATGGCAGGGGATCCGATAGAACCTCGGACTGGTCATTCACTGGAAACGGCCGGTCGACGGCGCTTTCCCATCGGCGATGGTCGGCCAAAGCGCCGTGAAGCTAGTCCCTCAGCGCAAGCTGCCCCTGGTGATCAAGCAGGCCAAAAAGCCCTAGATTCAACCTATATCAGCAGATCCCAGTGCTGCCTTTCCTGTCACTAATCAAACAACCGAAGGCGCTTGACCTCGCCGATGAGGAATAGCGAGCCGGCGATGACGACGGGCGTGCGGCCGCGGGATTCGCCCAGGGCCAGCTCGACAGCTTTGCGCGTGTCGGGCTCGAGGAGGACTCGGCCCTTGAAGGGCGGAGCGGCGGCCAGGAGCTCCTCGGGGGTCGCCGAGCGCTTATAAGGGACGCGGGTCAGGACGACCGTGGAGGCGACGCGGAAAAGCGAGCGGGTCATCGAGCGGAGGTCCTTGTCCCGCATGGCGGCGAAGACGAGGACGACCGGACGGCCGATGACCTCGTCGATGTGGGCGGCGAGCGCCGCTGCCCCCTCGACGTTGTGGGCGCCGTCGAGAAGGACGAGCGGCCGCCGCCGGACCGTTTCGAGGCGGCCTTCCCAGCGGGTTTCGCGGACGGCCTTGAGGACCTTGGCCTTGTCGAGCGGCCGCCAGATCCGCGACAGGACCTCCGCGGCGGCGATGGCGATCGACGCATTCGCCCCCTGGTGGCGGCCGGCCAGGGCGAGGGTGAAGGCGTAGCGGCCATTTCCGCCCGTATAGGCAAACCGGTACCCGCCGCGCGTCCTCTGGGTCTCGAGCGCCCGTCCCGGCCCGAAGACCTCGGTGACGAGGGCGCTGCGCTCGCGGGCCACACGCCTGATCTCGCAGAGCGCCTCCCCTCCCCCGACGCCGCAGACGACAGGAACGCCGGGCTTGATGATGCCCGCCTTCTCGAAGGCGATCTCCCTGAGCGTCGATCCGAGGTGCTTCTCGTGGTCTTTGGCGATCGTGGTGATGACCGAGACGAGGGGACGGACGACGTTGGTCGCGTCGAACCGTCCGCCCATCCCCACCTCGAGGACGGCGACGTCGACCTGGCGCTCGGCGAACTCGAGAAAGGCGAGGGCGGTCAGGACCTCGAAGTAGGTCGGATGGTAGAGGAGCTTCCCCTCGGACATGAGCCGGTCGATCACGGACCTCAGCCGCTCGACGAGCTCGCGGAAGCGCTTCGGACCGATGCATGCGCCGTTGACCCTTATCCGCTCTTCGACCCGGACGAGGTGGGGCGACGTGTAGAGCCCGGTCTTCAGTCCGTGCTCCCGAAGCATCCGGTCGAGCATGGCCGAGACCGATCCCTTGCCGTTCGTTCCGGCCACGTGAATGGACAGGAAGTTGTTCTGGGGGTTGCCCAAGGCGGCGCAGAGGGTGGAGATATTCTCGAGGCCGAGCTTGATGCCGAAGTGCTCGAGGCGGCCGAGGTAGTCCCGGCACTCGGACGGCGTCATTGAGGCCGGTTGAGGAAGAGACGCAGGGCCCGGACGAGGTAAGGCTTGAGGGCCTTGCGATCGACGACGTCGTCGAGCATGCCGTGGCTGAGGAGGAACTCGGAGCGCTGGAAGCCCTTGGGCAGCTTCTCCTTGATCGTCTGCTCGATGACCCGCGGCCCGGCGAACCCGATCAGGGCCTGGGGCTCGGCCACGTTGATGTCGCCGAGCATGGCGAAGCTCGCCGTCGTGCCTCCGGTCGTCGGATCGGCCAGGACGGAGATGAACGGGATCTTGGCCTCGCCGAGCCGGGCGATGGCCGCGCTCGTCTTGGCCATCTGCATGAGCGAGAGCATGCCTTCCTGCATGCGCATGCCGCCGGAGCAGGAGACGATGATGACCGGCCGGCGGTCCTCGAGGGCGCGCTCGCAGGCCCGGGTGATCTTCTCGCCGACGACCGAGGCGACGCTGCCGCCGAGGAAGCCGAACTCCATGGCCAGGATGTAGACGGGGATGCCGCCGATCGCCCCGCGGGCGGTGATGATGGCTTCGGCCAGGCCGGTCTTGCGCTCGTTCTCGACGATCCGGTCGGCGTATTTCTTGACGTCGACGAAGTGCAGGGCGTCGACGGAGTGGAGGTTGGCGTCGAGGACCTCGTAGGCCCCCTCGTCGAAGAGCATCTGCAGGCGCTCCTCGGCCGAGAGCCGGAAGTGGAAGTTGCAGGCCGGGCAGACGGCAAGGTTGTCGAGGATGTCCTGCTTGTAGAGGATCCGCTGGCAGTTGTTGCAACGGGTCCAGAGACTGGTCATGGGCGTTGTCCTTTGTGGGCCGGTTTGGTCTCCCCCCGCGGGGAGCCGTGGCTGTCGCGGCGGTGGCTCAGGGCCTCGATGACGGCGTTCGAGTCGGGGAGCTCCTCGTCGATATCGTCCTCGTCGTTGAGAAGGCGCTTGATCGCGGCGAGGAAGGCCTCGGGATCGACCGGCTTTTCGAAATATTCGGCGGCGCCGAGCCCGCTCGTGGCCTCCTGCCGGTACTTGGGCCCCTTGTAGAGCCCGGTGACGAGGACGACAGGCACCCGGCCCTGGGTCTCCTGGGAGATCTTCCGGGTCAGGTCGAATCCGTGCATCTTGGGCAGCATGGCCTCGAGGACGACGAGGTCGGGCTTCTCGGCCGCGAAGGCGTCATAGCCGGCCTTGCCGTCGGTTGCGGTGATGACGCGAAATTTGTTTGCTTTCAGCAGCTTGGTCATGACGTCCAGACTCTTGGCGTCATAATCGACGACAAGGATCTTCTTCTCGGCCATAGCGGCGTTGCCCAATAATGGTACGGGAATGGCCTGGCCTTGTCAAACAACAGCCCGGTCCGGGCCCGGCCGACGGGATCTTCTTGGTCCCTCGGGGCACGCCCTCCCCCCATTTCGCCCCTGCCCGAAATGGATTAAGATGTGGGGAGAGCCATGTACAGATCGCGCCGCCAGGCATTGGGTCAGCACTTCCTGATCAATCCGGGGGTGCTCCATAAGATCGTCGCTGCCATCGACCCAGGGCCGGGCGACGTGATCGTCGAGATCGGGGCGGGAAAGGGCGCTCTGACCGCGGCGCTGGCCGGGAAGGCCGGGCGGGTCGTCGCGGTCGAGAAGGACGAGCGGCTCATCCCCGGGCTTCGCGAGAGGATGCCGGCCAACGTCGAGGTCGTTCACGGCGATATCCTGAGGGTCGATTTTCGTGAGTTCTTGGCGAAGGCCGGCGCTCCGGCGCTCCGGCTGGTCGGGAACGTCCCTTATTCCATCTCCTCCCCGCTTCTCTTTCGCGTCATCGACGACCGCGCGCTCCTTTCCGACTGCGCCTTTCTGCTCCAGAAGGAGGTCGCCGAACGGGTGACGGCCGGGCCCGGCACGAAGAGCTACGCGCCTCTGGGGATCCTGCTCCAGAACGAGTTCGAGGCGCGCATCGCGTTCACCGTGGCCCCGGGCTCGTTCTCGCCGCCGCCCAAGGTCCAATCGGCCTTCCTGACGCTCCGGCGCCGCCCCTCCCCTCTCCATCCGGGCGCGGCCGAGGAGCCGTTCCGGGCCTTCCTGAGGGCCGCCTTCGCCGAGCGGCGCAAGATGCTCTGGAAGAACCTGTCCCGCCGCGCCACCCCGGCCGCTCTCGAAGCGGCCTATGCGGGGCTGGGGCTCTCCCGGAACGTCCGCGCCGAAGATCTTTCCGCCGACGTTCTATTCACTCTCTTCCGGGCGCTTCATTATTCGTCCTGAAGAGAAAGAGCCTCATGGCGGCCCCCCCTCATCGGGTTCGCCGTCGGCAAGGTCCTCGGCGTGAGCTGAAGGCGGCCGGAATCCTGTCCGGCAAGACAGAGAATCCGGACGTATGCGCCCCGCCAGGGAGGGCTTCCCCCTGTCCCCCGGCCGATCGGCCCCCTTTCTCTCTGGCATATTTCTTGCTTAATAAGGGGCAGTGCTTAAAAAAGGAGGCACGTGAATGAAAACCAAAATTATGCTGGCGCTGGGTTTGGTCGCGTTGCTCGCGGCGGTGTCCGGGTACGGGCAACAGGGGGGTATTATCAAGGCGAAGATCGACTTCTCGTTCAAGGTCGAGGGCAAGATCCTTCCTCCCGGCGAATACGAGTTTACCCGGGATGCTCAGGCCATGACCTTCAGGGTCCAGGGCCAAGGCAGCAACGGGGCCATCGTGCCGATCTTGACCCGGATGGCCGCTGAGATCCACACGACGGTCGAAGACTCTCATCTGACCTTCGACGTGGTCGGGGACACCTACTCGCTCTCCGAGATCTGGATCCCGGGCGAGGACGGGTACCTGGTCCAGATGACGAAGGGGCCCCACACGCATAAAGTCGTCAACGTCAAGTACTGAGTCGGCCACGGGGGGGCATCGGCACGGGGTCACGGCTTTAAGCCGTGACCCCGCCGATGGCGTTCTGTCTTTTAAAGAAAAGCTCCTTTCGGTTATGCTATAATCCGGCCGTGAAAAAACGGAGCTCGAAGAGCGCCAAGGGCGGGAGCGGCAAGAACGGGAAGGGCGCCAAGGCCGCGGCCAAGAAGACCGCTCTGGCCGTCGAGATCACAGGCGTCCTGCTCATCTTCCTGGCCCTATTCACCTTCATCAGCGTCATCAGCTACGACTCCAAGGACCCCTCGTTCGACAACGTCCCGCCCTCGGGGTATCACGTCCGCAATTTCGCGGGCAGCACCGGGGCCTATTTCTCGCAAGCCATCCTTTTGTTTCTGGGGCTGGCCTCGTTCTTCCTGCCTTTTGTCCTGGGCTACGCCGCCCTGCGGGCCGTCCTTCGGGGCACCTCCTCGCACCTCCTCAAGAGGCTGGGCACGATCACGCTCGGCCTGATCATCGTCTGCCCGCTTCTCGCCCTCATCTTCGAATCCTTTCCGTTCCGGGGCAGCACGGTGCCGGCCGGCGGCATCATCGGCAGGCTCCTGCTGACGTTCCTGGTGCGGTACCTCAGCACGCTCGGCTCGTTCGTCTTCCTCCTCGCTGCGCTGGCCATGTTCCTCCTCTTTTCGACGCGCTGGTCCCTGGCCCGGACGCTCCGGTTCGCCAAAGGGGCCCTCGATTCGACGGCCTCGGAGGTCCGCATCCGGGTGACCGACCGTCAGAAGGCCAAGGCCAAGGACAAGATGCGGGAGAAGGTCGTCCAGAAATACGCCCCGCCGGCCGAAGCCGCCGTCGCCGATCCCAAGGACGAGAGGGCCGCCCGCAAGGCCGAGAAGGAGGCCGAGCGGGAGCGCGAGCGAGAACGGCGCCGCCTCGAAAGGGAGGCCCGCAAGCCGCCCAAGTTCGAGCCTCCGCCCCCCAAGCCTGTCGCGCCGCCCGAGCCCGAGCCGTTCCTCCTTCCCGACCTCGGCCGCAAGGGCAGCTATCAGTATCCTCCCTTCACGCTCCTCGAGCCCGGCAAGCCGGCCGAAAAGGTCAACCAGAACGAGCTCTTCGACAAGAAGCGCCGGATCGAGGAGAAGCTCAAGGAGTTCGGCATCGAGGGCGAGGTCCGCGAGTACCACCCCGGCCCGATCATCACGACCTACGAGTATTTTCCGGCGCCGGGCATCAAGGTCGCCCAGGTCGCCAACCTGACCGAGGACCTGGCCCTGGCGCTGGAGACCGAATCCGTCCGCATCCAGCGCATCCCGGGCAAGTCGTCCCTGGGCATCGAGATCCCCAACGACAAGCGCGAGATCATCAAGCTCCGCGACATCATCGAGTCGGAGAAGTTCCAGAACTCGCCCTCCAAGCTGACCTTCGCGCTGGGCAAGGACGTCCACGGCGGCGTGATGGTCACCGATCTCGCCGTCATGCCCCACCTCCTCATCGCCGGCTCGACGGGCACGGGCAAGAGCGTCGCCCTCAACGCCCTCATCGCCAGCCTGATGTACAAGGCCACGCCGGAAGAGGTCAAGATCGTCCTCATCGACCCCAAGCGGCTCGAGTTCACGCTCTACGAGGACGTGCCCCATCTCCTCTGCCCGGTCATCAACGACCCGAAGAAGGCCCACATCGTCCTCATGGACATCGTCCGCAAGATGGAGGAGCGCTACAAGAAGCTCCAGGGCGTCAAGGTCCGCAACATCGACCAGTACAACACCCAGATGCGGCAGCTGCTCGCCGAGCGGAAGGGCCACCTCACCGACGAGGAGAAAGAGAAGCTCCAGCCGCTCCCCTACATCGTCATCATCATCGACGAGCTGGCCGAGCTGATGATGGTCGGGGCCCAGGAGGTCGAGTTCTTCATCGGCCGCCTGGCCCAGCTGGCCCGGGCCGTCGGCATCCACCTGGTCATGGCCACGCAGCGACCGTCGATCGACGTCATCACCGGGACGATCAAGAACAACTTCTCCTGCCGCATCGCCTTCCGCGTCCCGTCCAAGGTCGATTCGCGCATCATCATCGACACGATCGGCGCCGACAAGCTGCTGGGCATGGGCGACATGCTCTTCCTGCCGCCCAACTTCCCGCGGCTCGTCCGGCTCCACTGCTCGTTCATCTCCATCCCCGAGGTCCGGCGCCTGGTCAAGCACGTCAAGAGCCAGGGCACGCCGACCTACGACACGCGCATCCTCAACGTCGTCAGGGGCGACGTCGACCACGCCATGGGCGACGACGAAGGCGAGAAGGACGAGCTCTACGACAAGGCCGTCGAGACCGTGCTCAACAGCGGCCAGGCCTCGGCCTCCCACCTCCAGCGGCGGCTCAGGCTCGGCTACGCCCGGGCGGCCCGGATCATCGACCAGATGGAGGCCGAGGGCCTCATCGGCCCGGGGGAAGGGAGCAAGCCCCGGGAGATCCTCGTCGACCGCAAAGAGTTCTTCAAGGACAAGGCCCGGGCCCGGGCGGCCGGGGCGGAGCGCGACGGAGAGGATTGACGCGGATGATCAAAGAGGACCGGAGCGGGCCGCCCGAGAACGCCGTCCTCCAGTACCGCCCGGTCATCTCCTTCCGGGTCCGCAAGGCCCTCGGCAGCTCCAACCCCGACTGGGAGGATGTCGTCAACGAGATCCTGACCCAGGCCGTGGCCAAGATCAAGAGCGGCGAGTTCCGCGGCGACTCCTCGGTCGGGACGTTCCTCTACACCATCACCAGCCGCCGGATCATCGACTACATCCGCCAGAAGACGCGCGTCCTCAAGCACGCCCCCGAGCCGCCGGCCTTCCCCGACCCCCACGTCGAGATGGAGCGCCGCGAGCGGGCCCGTCAGGTCGAGCAGGTCGTCGGCGGGCTCAAGCCGAAGTTCCGGGACGTCCTGTACCTCTACTATTACAAAGAGATGTCCCGCGAGGAAGTGGCCCGGACCCTGGGCATTTCGCCGCGCCGGGTCTCGGAGCGGGTCAATTACGCCCTCAAGCTCATCCAGAAGGCCGTCAGGAAATAGGGGGAAGGTTGTCCGTTCAACCCCGCCGTCGAGCGACTAAAACCGTG
>CAVSAI010000042.1:0-100981 GCA_963725825.1 Candidatus Aminicenantota bacterium | reverse complement strand
AAGCAGCGCGAGCATGTCCAGGACCGCACGCTCGATGCCGACGACGGCCGCCCGGGCGACGATGGCGAAGCCGATGCTGAGCTCGACGATCTCCGGGATGGCGACGATGGGACCGACGTTCCGGTAATCGAGACCGTGACCGCCGTGGACCTCGAGCCCGATCTTGCGACCGAACGCGGCCGCCTTCCTGACGGCCTCGAGGGCCTTATCCCGCGCGGGCCCTTCCTTGAGGTCGGCGTACGGGCCGGTGTTGATCTCGACGAGGTCGACCCCGATCTCCCGCGCCGCCTTGATCTCGTCGAGATTCGTGTCGATGAAGATGCTCGTCCGGATGCCCGCCTTCCCCAGCGCCTTGACGTGGGGAGCCAGGGACTTCCGGTTCGCCGAGACCCTCAGTCCCCCCTCGGTCGTCAGCTCCTCCGGCCGTTCGGGAACGAGCGAAACGACGTCGGGCCGGATCTCGAGCGCGACCCTCTTCATCTCGTCCGTCGCGGCCATCTCCACGTTGAGCTTGGTCTTGACGGCGCCCCTCAGGAGCCGCAGGTCCCGCTCCTTGATGTGCCGCCGGTCGTGCCGGATATGGCAGACGATGCCGCGGGCGCCGGCCTGCTCCGCGAGCAGGGCGACGAGCACGGGCTCGGGCTCATCGGCTTTGCGGGCCTCCCGCAGGGTCGCGAAGTGGTCGATGTTGACGGCGAGCCTCATGTCATTTCTCCCCGATGCGCCGGCGGACGGCCTCGGCGACCAGCGTCGCGCAGGAATCGACGGTGGCCCGGTCGCGGGCCTCGACCATGATCCGGGCCAGCGGCTCCGTCCCCGAATAGCGGAGGTCGATGCGGCCGTCCCGGCCGACGTGGCTGCGCACGACCTCGACCGCGGCCATGACCTCCGGGAGCTCCGAGAAGTCGGGCTTCCTCCGGACCCTGACGTTGACGAGCGTCTGGGGGAACTCGGTCATTCCCTGGACGAGGGCCGCCAGCGCCGCGTTCCGCTCGACCATGACCTCGAGCATCCGCAGCGAGGTCAAGAGGCCGTCGCCCGTCGGCAGGTCGTCGATGAAGATCGTGTGGCCGGACTGCTCGCCGCCGAGGTTGGCGCCCCGCGCCACCATCTCCTCGTGGACGTACTTGTCGCCGACCTTGGCCCGCACGAGCTCGATGCCGCGCTCCTCGAAGGCCCGCTCGAGGCCCATGTTGCTCATGCTCGTCGCCACGACCTCGTTCCTCCGCAGCCGGCGCGTCTCCTTCATGTGCAGGGCCTGGACGAAGAGCGTGTGGTCGCCGCTGAGGACGCGTCCGTCCGCGTCCACCCAGAGGGCGCGATCGGCGTCCCCGTCGTAGGCGATGCCGATCGCCGCGCCCGCCGCCCGGACCCGGGCGGCCAGGCCCTCGGGATGGAGCGAGCCGCAGCCGGCGTTGATATTGCGCCCGTCGGGCGAGGCATTGATCGCCTCGACATCGAATCCGAGGGAACCGAGCAGCCGCGGCGCCAGGACGGAGCTGGCCCCGTTGGCGCAGTCGACGACGACCTTGAGTCCCGCCGCTCCGGCCCCGAGCCGGACCCGGCCGGTCAGGTAATCGAAGTAGTCGCCGGCCAGCGCGCGATCGACCTCGACGTCCGTCTCGTGGCCGGGGAGCCGGCCGCGCCCTTCGAGGACGTCCGCTTCGATCTCGAGCTCCCATTCGTCGGGGATCTTTACGCCCAGAGGGGAGAAGACCTTGATGCCGTTGTCCTCGAACGGATTGTGGGAGGCCGAGATGACGGCGCCGGCCGAAAAGCCGTGCGTCTTCGTCAGGTACGAGACGGCCGAAGTGGGGATGACGCCGGCCGACACGGCTTCGCCGCCGGCGACGCGCACGCCGCGGGCGAGCGCCCGCTCCATCCACGAACCCGATTCCCGCGTGTCCCGGCCGATGAGGAGCCGCGTTCCCAGCCCCTTCGATACGAGCAGCCCGACTAGGGCTTGCCCGAGCCGCGAGATCGTCGGCGGGTCGAGCGGATAGCGCCCGGCGACGCCCCGGACTCCATCGGTCCCGAAGAGCCTCTTCTTCATGGCGTCAGGACCTCTTCTTTTTGGGTTTCGCCGGGGGCGCCGTTTCTTCCGCCTCGATGACGACCGTGATCCGGGCGCTCGTCTGGGACGAGACGAACCGGAGCTCCGGCCGAGGGAGAATGATATCGGCGTCGAAGATGGTCGATTGGGCGAGCCCCGAGATGACGACCGGCGCCGTCACCGCGGTGTCGCTGGCCTTGACCCGGCTTTCGGGCCCCTGAACGGCGACGTTGGCCGGCTCGACCTCGATCCGCGCGACCTGGAAGCCCGCCGCGGGCTTGCCGCGGACCGTCGCGTGGACATCGAGCACGGCCTCGACCGTCCGCTCCAGCTTGATCGTGACCCTGGACGGCGAGATCTTGACCACCTCGGCGCCCGGCGGCAGGGCGATCATCGACGCGTTGAGGGCGTACTCCTGCTGGAGGACGGTGGCCCGTTCGAGGTCGAGACTGGCTACGAGACTCGACGGCCCGATCTCGCCGATCATGCGCTTGGGCGCCCGGAGCGTGACGTCGATCGTCGGCGCCGGCCGTTGGACGATCTCCAGGCCCGCGGGAACGTTGCGGGTCTCGAGCGGGATGGTCAGGGATTTTTCCGACGAGACCTTCTCCGACGGGACGAGCAGGAGCCACAACCCGAGGGCCAGGCCGAGCGAGACGAGCTTCAGCTTCCAGTCACGGGTGATCCAGTGGGCGAACGAGCGTCTCATGTGTCTCTCAGGTAGCCGAGCAGGCGTTTCTCCATGGCGTCCTTGTCGCCGAAGCGCTCGAGCTGGCCCTTGATGGCCAGCGAAACCGTCCCGGTCTCTTCGGAGACGACGATGACCGCGGCGTCGGTCTCCTCGGAAAGGCCGATGGCGGCCAGGTGGCGGGTCCTTGTCTGGAACGGGCTCTTCAGCCGATGGGAGGCCGGCAGCGGCAGGAGGCAGGCCGCGGCCAGGATCTTGTCGCCCTTGATGATCACGGCCCCGTCATGGAGGGGCGAGTGGGGGAAGAAGATCGAGACGAGGAGGTTCTTGGACAGGACCGCGTCGACCTCGGCCCCGCGATCGGCGTAGCCCGAGAGGGAGATCTCCTTCTCGATGGCGATCAGGGCCCCGATCTTCTTCTGGGACAGGAAGTCGATGGCCTGGAACAGGTCGTCGATCTTCTCCTGGAAGGAGCGGAGGGCGAAGGGCTTGCGGAAGGTCCGCGAGCCGATCTCGGTCAGGAACCTCCGGATCTCGGCCTGGAACAAGACGATGACGGCGATGATCAGGTAGTTGACGAAGGAGCGGATGATGCGGTTGGAGACGCTGAGGCGGCCCCACACCGTCAGCAGGTAGAGGGCGCCGATGAGGGCCAGCCCCACGGCGGCCTGGTAGGCCTTGGTGTCCCGGATGAGCAGGAGGACGTAATAGATCATGAAGGCGATGAGCAGGATGTCGAGGACGTCGAGGACGGTGATCCCCCGGACGGTCGTCCAGACGTCAGCGAACATGGCCGGCCTTCCCGTCCTCGCCCGCGGCGGCGAGGGCGTCGACGTCGCCGGGTCCCAGGATCGCCTCGGTCGAGCGGACGGCCCGGGCGACCGGCCCGACGTCGTGGACCCTCAGGATGTGGGCGCCGCGCTCGACCGACAGGACCGCGGCCGCGATCGTCGCCTCGAGTCTCTCCTCCGGCGGCAGTCCGAGGATCTTCCCCAGGAACGCCTTCCGCGAGAAGCCGAGAAGCAGAGGCCGGCCGAGCCCGTGGAACGATCCCTGGCGGCGCAGGATCTCGAGATTGTGGCCGAACGATTTGCCGAAGCCGATGCCGGGATCGACGATGATGCGCTCACCGGGGATGCCCGCGGCCCCGGCGACACGGATCCGTTCGGCCAGGAAATCGCTGATCTCGCCGATGAGGTCGTCGTAGCGGGGGGATCGCTGCATCGTCAACGGCGTTCCCCGCATGTGCATCAGGACGACGCCGGCCCCGGTGCGGGCCACCACTCCGGGCATGGCCGGGTCGAAGCGGAAGGCGCTGGTGTCGTTGACGATGTCGGCTCCCGCGTCGAGGGCGGCCCGGGCCACCGCGGACTTGGTCGTGTCGACGGAGAGGAGCGCCGGCGTCCTTTGACGAAGGGCCTCGATGACGGGGACGACGCGGCGGATCTCCTCGGCTTCGGGGACGGGGCGCGAGCCGGGGCGGGTGCTTTCCCCGCCGACGTCGATGATGTCCGCGCCCTCGGAGGCGAGCTCGAGGCCGCGGTCGACCGCCCTGGCGGCGTCGAAATACGTCCCTCCGTCCGAGAAGGAATCGGGGGTGACGTTGACGACGCCCATGAGCCAGGTCCTCGGGCCGAGGGCGAAACGCCGCCCCCTGATCTCCAGGGTGCGCGTTTCTCTGCTCATGGTCCTCGCCCGGTCGGGTCTCAGCCTTGCCCGCGCGGCCCCTCGGGCGTGCCGGCCGCGGGGGCGAAGGCCGTTCCTTGCGCCGGGGCCTCTTTCTTGTCGATCCCGGCGATGGCGTTGATCTCGTCGGAGCTCAGGGACTCCTTCTCGAGGAGCATCTCGGCGATCTTGACAAGCTTGTCCCGGTTGGCTTCGAGCAGCACCTGGGTGCGGTTCAGGCTGCGCGTGACGATCTTCTTGACCTCGTCGTCGATGCGCTCGGAGGTCCTCTCGCTGTAGTTCTTGTTCACCGCCAGGTCGCGTCCGAGGAAGATCAGGTCGTCGCGCTCGCCGTAGGTCAGCGGCCCCAGGTCCGACATGCCCCACTGGCAGACCATCTTGCGGGCGATCTCGGTCGACTTCTCGAAGTCGTTGGCCGCGCCCGTCGTCGTCCTGTTGAGGAACAGCATCTCGGCCACGCGGCCGGCCATGAGCACGGACAGCTGGGCTTCGAGGTAATCTTTCGTGTAGGTGTAGCGGTCGTCGAGGGGCAGCTGCTGGGTCAGGCCCAGGGCCAGGCCCCGCGGGATGATCGTGACCTTGTGGATGGGGTCGGCCTCGGGGATGAGCGCGGCGGTGAGGGCGTGGCCCGCCTCGTGGAAGGCCGTGTTCCTCTTTTCCTCGTCGCTGATGATCATGCTCTTGCGCTCGACGCCCATGAGGACCTTGTCCTTGGCCGATTCGAGGTCCTTCATCGTCACGCTGTCCTCGCCCATGCGCGCCCCGAACAGGGCGGCCTCGTTGACGAGGTTGGCCAAGTCGGCCCCGCTGAAGCCGGGCGTCGAGCGGGCCATGACCTTGAGATCGACGTCGCCGGCCAGGGGGACCTTGCGGACGTGGACGCCGAGGATCTCCTCGCGGCCCTTGACGTCGGGCATGTTGACGATGATCCGGCGGTCGAAGCGGCCGGGCCGGAGGAGGGCGCTGTCGAGGATGTCGGGCCGGTTCGTCGCGGCGATGAGGATGATGCCCTCGTTCGAGTCGAAGCCGTCCATCTCGACGAGGAGCTGATTGAGCGTCTGCTCGCGCTCGTCGTGCCCGCCGCCGAGGCCGGCCCCGCGCTGGCGTCCGACGGCGTCGATCTCGTCGATGAAGATGAGGCAGGGGGCGTGCTTCTTGCCCTGGTCGAAGAGGTCGCGGACGCGCGAGGCGCCGACGCCGACGAACATCTCGACGAAGTCCGAGCCGCTGATGGAGAAGAAGGGCACGTCGGCTTCGCCGGCCACGGCCCGGGCGAGGAGCGTCTTGCCCGTGCCCGGCGCGCCGACGAGGAGCACGCCTTTGGGGATGCGGCCGCCGAGGCGCTGGAACTTCCGCGGCTCCCTGAGGAACTCGATGATCTCGCCGAGCTCGTATTCGGCCTCCTCGACCCCGGCGACGTCCTTGAACGTCACCTTCTTCTGCTGGGCGGAGAAGAGCTTGGCCCGGCTCTTGCCGAAGGCCATGGCCTTGTTGCCGCCGGACTGCATCTGGCGCATGAAGAAGACCCAGAAGAGGATGAGCAGGAGGATGGGGAACCAGCTCATCAGGATGGTGAAGATCGGGCTCCGGGAGGTGTCCTTGACGACGATGTTGACCTTGTTGTCGCGGAGGATCTTGATGAGATCGGTGTAGCCGGCGGGAAGGACGGTCTTGAACGTCTGTCCGTCCGTGAACTTGCCGCGGACGTCGTTGTCCTGGATGGTGACCTCTTCGACCTTGCTTTGCTCGACCTCGGTCATGAACTGGGAGAAGGTGACTTCCTTCTTGGCCATGGCCGGGGCTTGGATGTACATCACGGCGAAGATGATGATGATCCCGGCCGCGATCCAGAAAAGAAGGCTTCGCATCGGTTTATTTTTCGTCTGAGGCATAATTCTCCGTCCTTTTGAACAATTATTTTAGCACGATTCGCCCCGGAATGACAGAGGGGAATTGACGGTCGTTCGCGGGGGGTGGTATAGAAAGAGGCATGAACCTCCACCCCATCGATCTCGTCATCATCGCCGTCTACCTTGTCGCCGTGGCCATGATCGGCGTGGTCCTCCGGAAGCGGGCGACGAAGAAGCTCGACTCCTTCTACCTGGCCGACCGCAACGTGCCCTGGTGGATGCTCGGCCTCTCGGGCTGCTCGAGCTACATCGACATCGGCGGGACGATGTCCATGATCGGGCTCATCTTCTACCTGGGCCTCAAGTCGATGTGGGCGACGCACATCTTCTGGGGCTGGTTCATCATCTGCTTCTACATGGCCTTTCAGGCCAAGTACATCCGCCGGTCCGGGGTCATGACCTTCGCCGAGTGGAACGAGACGCGCTTCGGGTCGGGGAAGGACGCCGAGGCCGCCCGGCTCGCGGCGGCGATCTTCCTGCTCGTGCTGATGATCTGCAACCTGATGTTCATCAGCGTCGGCACGGGCAAGTTCGTCGAGGAGTTCCTGCCCCTGCCGCGCTGGGAGGCGACGCTCATCGTCCTGGCCGTCGTCGGGATCTACGTGACCTTGGGCGGGTTCTTCGGCGTCATCCTCACGGATATCTTCCAAACGCTCCTCATCGGCGTCGGGGCGGTCATCATGGGCGTCATGGTCTTCGCCAAGCCCGCCGCGACGACCTTCATCCACAAGGACCCGGCCTGGTTCTCGCTGGCGCCGACGTGGCATCTCTGGTCGGGGTTCGCGGCGGAGACGCCGCCGGCCTATCAGCACTTCGGGATGTTCGGGCCGCTCATGGCGGCGGGCTTTTTCTGGATGATCTTCCGCATCCTGGCCGGGCCGAACGTCTGGGACTTCCAGTTCTTCCTGACGACGAAGTCGCCGCGCGACGCCCAGCTGGCCGCGGGGATGTGGACGGTCGGCTACAACCTGCGCTGGGTCCTCGGCGTCTCCTTCATGGTCCTCGGGATCTTCTACCTGGGGAACCAGGCGGGGTTCGACGCCGAGAAGATCATGCCCCTCGTGCTGCTGAAGATGCCGGTCGGGCTGCGCGGCCTGTTCATGGCCGTGCTGCTGGCGGCGCTGATGTCGACGATCAGCGCCATGATCAACGTCACCAGCTCCGTCGTCATCAACGATTTCGTCAAGCGCTACGTCGCCAAGGACCTGAGCCAGAAGAAGCTCGTCCGGCTGGGGCAGATCGCGTCGGTCGCGGCCGTCCTCATCGGGTTCGTCTTCTCGCTCTCCTTCACGAACATCGTCACGGCCTGGGAGATGATGGTCTTCGTCGTCGTCACGGTCATCCTCGTGCCGGCGACCTTGAGGTGGCACTACTGGCGGTTCGGGGCCAAGGCCTTCGTCTGGAGCATGGGCCTCTCGGCCGTGCTGATCTCGCTCCGGCTCGTCTTCGTCAAGGGCCTGCACGCTTCGGCCTCGCTGGCCATCGACGTGGGGCTCGGGCTCGTGACGACGCTCGTCGTGGCGGCCCTGACGAAACCCGCGGACATGGAGGTCCTGGTCAAGTTCTACGCCAAGGTCCGCCCGTTCGGGTTCTGGGGACCGGTCCGGCGGGAGTGCGTCAGGCGGGGGCTCGTGCCGGCCAAGGACAAGATGCCGAAGATCGACATTCTCAACGGCTTCATCACCGCCGGATTCCAGTTCTCGCTGGCCATCCTGCCCTTCTACCTGTTCATGCGGAACTGGAAGCATCTCGGGATCTGGGCCGGCGCGGCGGCCGCGATCGCCGTCGTCCTGTACTTCACTTGGTACAAGAACCTGCCGAGCAAAGATGAGATCTAAATGCCGATTTCAGTACACCTGATCTGCAACGCCCACCTTGACCCGGTCTGGCAGTGGCGGTGGGACGAGGGGGCGTCGGAGGCGCTGGCGACGTTCCGGAACGCCGTCGACATCCTCGATGAGCACCCTTCGCTCGTTTTCTGCCACAACGAGGCCGTCCTTTACCAGTGGGCCGAGCGGCTCGACCCGGCCCTCTTCGACGACATCCGCCGGCTTGTCCAGACGGGCCGCTGGGCCGTTTCGGGCGGCTGGTATATCCAGCCCGACCTCAATCTGCCGGGGACGGAGTCGCTCGTCCGGACGATCGCCGAAGGCCGCCGCTACTTCCGCGACCGCTTCGACGCCGCGCCCCGTGTCGCCTACAACTTCGATTCGTTCGGCCACAGCGGCGGGCTGCCGCAGATCCTGCGTCTCGCGGGCTATGAGATGTACGTCCACATGCGCCCCCAGGCCGGCGAGCTCACGCTTCCGGCCGACCTCTACCGCTGGCGCGGCGTCGACGGCACGACCATCCCCGCCTACCGCATCGCCGTCGGGCTCTACCACACCGAGCACGACAATATCGAAGACCGTCTCCGCGCCGGAGTCGAGCTCTCGCTGCGGCTCGGCCGTGACGTGCCCGTCTTCTGGGGACTCGGCAACCATGGGGGCGGGGCGACGCGACGCGACCTCGAGACGATCGGCGCCTTTATCGCCCGCGAATCGCGCGTCCGCATCATCCACAGCACGCCCGACCGGTTCTACGACGCGGTCAAGGAAGCCGCGGCCATGGCCCCGGTCCATGAGGGTGATCTCCAACGCACGTTTACAGGCTGCTACACTTCGCTCTCACGCCTCAAGCGCCGGGCGGTCGCCAGTCTGGGGAACCTCGTCCAAGCCGAGGCGGCGGCGGCCTCGGCCTCTTGGCTCGCTCCCGACGCGGTCCCTGGTCCCGATCTCGCCGAGGCCTGGAAGCTGCACATATTCAACGATTTTCACGATATCTTGACGGGTTCCTGCGTCGAGCCTGCCGAGCGCGATGCCCTCGGCCAGTACGGCCGGGCCGAGGACATTGCCCGAGCGGCCGCCCTCCAGGCCCTCGCCGCTCTCAATCGCGGCAGCCGCAACAGCCCATCGCTCCCTGTCACGGTCTTCAACTCCAACCCGTCACTTCGTCGCGTCCCAGTCGAGTTCGAGTGCATGGCCGATCACCGGCCGTTCTGGAAAGGGAAGTGGCAGATGCGTCTCTTTCGGGCCGACAGCGGCGAGGTCGTCTGCCAGGAGGAACAACCCGAGTCTCTGCTGCCGTTCAACAACTGGCGCCGGCGGATCAGCTTCGTCGACGACCTGCCGGGCGTGGGCGTCTCGCGCTACTATCTCAAGGCATTCGAGATCCCCGAAGAAAAGAGACCTGAAATAGGGGAACATGTCCCGAAAGTGCGCGTCTCCGTGATCTCTCCGCTCGCCCATCGCATCGACCCCAAGTCAGGGCTCGTCGCCTCGCTCAAGCCGGCCGGTTTCAGCCGTCCACTCGCCGGGCCTCTCTTTGAACCGCTTGTCATCGAGGATACGGCGGATTCGTGGGGGACAGGACGCGAGGGCTACCGGAAGATCGTCGGTCGCTTCAGGCCGTCGTGCCGGCCTTTCGTCATCGAGAGGGGCCCCGTCCGGACGATGACGCGCTCGATCTTTTCGTACCGTAAGAGCCGGGTCGTCATGGACACCGTTTCCTATCCCTCCTGGCCCGTTCTCGAATTCCGTTTCCGGGTCACCTGGAACGAGGAGCGGCGCCGGCTGAAGCTCGGCGTCCCGACGGCCCTCTCTTCCCCGACGCTTCTCGCCGAGGTTCCCGGCGGGGCGATCCATCGCCCCGCGGACGGGGAGGAGCACGTCCACGGCCGATGGCTCGTCGTCGGGGGACGATCAGCCGGCAGGCCCGCGGCGATCGGCGTCGCCTCGGGCGGCCAGCCTGGCTTGGATTTCAAGGACGGCGAGATCCGCCTGTCCGTGCTCCGAAGCTCGGCCTATTGCCACGAGCAGGGCTTTGACCTCGACCACCCCGAGCGCTCCCGTCCGTTCAGCCCGGGCCTGCAAACCTCCGGCAGTTGTCCCCGTTCCTGGAAATTCGCGGACATCGGCGTCCACGAGTTCCGTCTCCTTGTCACAGCCGGAGCCCCGGCTCGAGTCGCGTCGATGATGCCGGGCCTGGCCGACTATCTGGCCGCCCCTCCCGAGGCCTATGCCCACCTGCCCTATGACGCGAAGCAGGCCGCACCCACGGAGCCATTGGTCTCGCTCAAGCCGTCCAACGTTCGAATGCTCGCCTGCAAGAGGTCCTGGGACGGCGAAGCCCTGGTCATCAGACTGCAGGAAGCCGTCGGAAAGAAAACAAAGGCGGATCTCGCTATCGCCGTTCCCGGTCTGGGCCAGGGAGGCAAAATCCGTGTCCCCGTCGCCTTCGCCCCGTTCGAGATCAAGACCCTGCGCCTCGAAAAGGACGGCACCTGGCGAGCCGTTCGCCTGGTCGAAGAGGATCTGCCTCCTATTTGATCGCGACACCCATCGTGTCGCGGTGCATGTCGATGAGCGTCCTCATATAGGGTCCGATGTCGTCGGCGCTCTTGAACCCGGCCTTCCGGGCCGCCGCCTCCCGCTGCTCCTTGGTCAAGCTGCTCGGCGAGGCCCAGTGCTGGAGATCGCGGTAGCAGCCGAGCGTGTAAATGTCCCACGAGGCGCCCTGATCGCGGACGAAGATCATGTTGTAGGGCCGCCCCGACTCGACCGCGTAGACGTCCTCCATCTCCCGCTCCTTGTAGAGATCGTCCTGCTTTCCGGGGAGAGAGACGAAGATCTCGATGTGGTAGTAGCCCGTCCCCTCGAATTCCTTCCTGACGAATTCGAGCGACGGCCCATAGACGAAGACGTCTTCCCTCCAGGATGAGCAAGCGTCGAGCTTGCGGGCGAAGTCCGGCTGCGACAAGCCGGACGATGCGGCGGCCTTCTCGCGCCGCGCCACGCGCGCCTCGGCGTAGTACTCGGTGTAGCTTCCCATCGGCGTCAGGAGCATGAGGTCCCACTGGTCCCCCTGGGTATGGCGCCACCAGAACGGACGCACGTCTCCCCCCGCTTCGATGACCGCCATCCGTCCTTTATAAAGCTCGATGAGGTCGAGAAGCCTCCCCGGCGCCGCCCGCACGAAGGTTGTTTTATAGAGGTAGACCGGCTTCGCAGCCGCCGCGCCTTGCGCCGAGGATAGGCGCCCTGCCGCGAAGACACTCAACGTGAACCCGGCAACGACGAGCGCCGATATTTTGGGATGGTTTCGCATGCGTTCTCTCTCCTCGGCCCATCATACTGATAATCTCGGATTTGAAAAGGGGGCGGCACTTGACCCGGCTTCCGGATTCCTCTAATAATTGGAGAGGTTTAGCGCGCCATGCCAACGAACTCGCGGCCTCTCGCCGTCCTTCTTCTCGCCGCGGCGGCGCTCCCCTCCGCCTGCAAAGCCCCGACCCGGCCCAAGGACCTCAACGTCCTCCTGGTGACGATCGACACCCTGCGCCCGGACCGGCTCAGCTGCTACAGCCCGAAATATCTTCAGACGCCGCAGATCGACGGACTGGCCGCCCGGGGCGTTCTTTTCGAGCGGGCCTTCGCCCACGCGCCGCTGACGCTCCCGTCCCACGCGAGCATCCTCCTCGGCGCGGCCCCGCCCGCCCACGGCGCCGACGACAACGGCATGCGCGTCGTGCCGCGCGGCGTCCCCAGCCTGCCCGGGACGCTCAAAGCCGCCGGCTATGACACGGGAGCGTTCGTCAGCGCCTTTCCGCTCGACGCGCGCTTCGGCCTCGACGAGGGCTTCGACGTTTATGACGACAAGTATCCGGCCCGGGCCGCGGCGGCGCTCGACTTTCCCGAGCGGCCGGCCGAAAAGACCATGGCCGCCGCGCTGGACTGGCTGGCCGCCCGGAACGGCCGATGGTTCCTCTGGGTCCACCTCTTCGACCCGCACGCGCCCTACGCGCCGCCCGAGCCCTACGCGACCCGCTTCGCCCAGGACCCCTATTCCGGCGAAGTGGCCTACGTCGACGACACCCTGGGCAGGCTCTTCGCCGCGATCGACGCCCGCGGCGAGACGGGCCGGACCCTCGTCGTCCTGACCGCCGACCACGGCGAGTCGCTGGGCGAGCACGGTGAGATGACCCACAGCTACTTCGCCTACAACTCGACGCTTTGGGTGCCGCTCATCGTCTCGGCTCCGGGGCTCAAGGCCGGCCGCGTCAAGGAGGTCGTCAGCCACGAGGATATCTTCCCGACGGTTTGCGACCTGCTCGGGCTCCGGGATCCCGCGGCCCTGCCGGGCCGTTCCTTCCGTCCGCTCCTCGAAGGCCGGTCGCAAAGGGCCCGGCCCGTCTATTTCGAAGCGCTCGAGGGCTTTTACCATCGCGGGGCCGCGCCCTTGCGTGGGGTCGTCGCCGGCCCCATGAAGTTCATGGATACCCCGATCCCCGAGCTCTACGATCTCGATGCGGACTTCGGCGAATCGAAGAACCTGGCCTCGACGACGGATCTGGCTCCCTATAAGAAAATTCTGGAGAAGACGATCGCCGGCGAGACCCGGCCGTCCGGCGCGCTGGCCCCGCGGCTGACCGACCGCGAGACCTCCGAGCGCCTTCGGAGCCTCGGCTATGCCTCCGGCCCCCCGGTGCCCGCCAAGAAGGCCTACGGCGCGGCGGACGACCTCAAGACGCTCCTGCCGCTCGAGCAGCAGCTCGTCCAAGCGGCGGAGCTCGCAAGAGAGGGCAAGCCCGACGAGAGCGTCCGCCTCCTCGAAGACACCATCCGGTCCCGTCCCGGTCTCACCCGGGCCTATGCCCAGCTGGCCGAGCTCCATTATTCCCTGGGCCGGAAAGAGGCCCATGTTCAGGTGCTCGAGCAGGGGGCGCTGGCCAATCCCGGCGACTTCACCATGGTCTCCGCCTACGGAATCGCCCTGGTCGAATACGGCGACTTCGCCCGCGGCATCGATGTCCTCGGCCGTGCCGTCGCCCTCTTCGACCAGGACCCGAAAGTCTGGGATTCGCTCGCCGAGGCCTATTGGAAAACGGGCGAGTTCGAGAAGGCCGACGAGGACTTCCGCAAGGCCCTCAGCCTCGCCCCCGGCGACGCGATCATCAACGGCAATGCCGGCAACTTCTTTGTCGCCTGGGGACTGAAGACCCGAAAGGCCGATCTGGTCAAGCGGTCCTTCCCCTTCTTCGAAGCGGCGCTGGCCGCCGATCCGTCGCTCGCCTCGGTCCACAACGGCCTCGGCGGGGCCTGGAAGCTCGCCGGGGACACGCCCAAGGCCATCGCCAGCTGGGAGAGAGCCGTCGCGCTCGATCCGAATTACGACCTGCCCGTCTACAATCTCGGCCTGGCCCTCCTCGAGACCGGGGACAAGGCCCGGGCCCTGGGATTTTTCCGGAAATATCTTGTTCTCAAGGGCGGCTCCATCACCCCCGAGGAGAAGCGCGATGTCCGATCGCTCATCGACGAATGCCGGAAGTGAATTGACCAGCCGCGAGACCCTCAAGGCCATCATCGGCCTCAAGCCGGCCCGGCGCTGCGGGCTTTGGCTCGGCAACCCTCACCCCGACAGCTGGCCCGGCCTCCATCGCTACTTCGGGACGAGGACCGAGGAAGAGCTCCGCAGCAAGCTCGGCGACGATTATCGTTGGATCTCGCCGAGCTTCGCCGAGACGACGTTCCCGACCCCGGCATCGAAGGGGATCTTCAGCTGGAACTGGGCCGCCGGCAAGGCGAGCCACGGCCAGGCCGGCCCGCTCGCCGACGTCGAGGACGCCGGCCGAGCTCGACCGCTTCGACTGGCCCGACCCGGCCAGCCTCGATTTCTCCGAGACGCTCCGGGCCCTCGACGCGGCCGGCCCTCACTATCGCGCCTCCGGGTTCTGGACGCCGTTCTTCCACGATCTCATGGACTTCTTCGGCATGGAGGCCTATTTCGTCAAGATGCGGACCCATCCCGAGGTCGTCGAAGCGGCCACCGACCGGGTCTGCGGCTTCTATCATAAAGCCAACGAGCGCTTCTTCGATGCCGCCGGGGACCGCATCGACGCCCTTTTCTTCGGCAACGACTTCGGCACCCAGCTCGACCTGATGATCAGCCCGGCGCTCTTCGACCGGTTCATCCTGCCCTGGTTCCGGAAGTTCACCGGCCAGGCCCACCGGCGCGGCCACCAGGTCGTGCTCCACTCCTGCGGCTCGATCCACCGGGTCATCCCCAAGCTCATCGCCTCGGGCGTCAACTGCCTCCACCCGCTCCAGGCCAAGGCCGCCAACATGGACGCCGATACGCTGGCTCGGGATTTCGGCGGCAAGATCGCCTTCCTCGGCGGGGTCGACACCCAGCGCGTCCTTCCCCTCGGCACGCCCGAGGAGGTCAAAGCCGAGGTCCGGCGGGTCAAGGCCGTTCTCGGGCCCCATCTCATCGTCAGCCCCAGCCACGAGGCCATCCTGCCCGACGTCCCGCCGCGCAATGTCGCCGCCATGGCCGAGGCCGCGCTGGACGGGTCAGCGCCCGGAACCAGGTCATTCACATGAGCACGGACAGCAGGAAAGAGAACATCCTGACCTCCTGGAAGGAGATCGCCGCCTATCTCGACCGGGACGTCCGGACCTGCGTCCGCTGGGAGAAGCGCTACGACCTCCCGATCCACCGGCTGGAGCGCGATTCCAAGGCCAAGGTCTTCGCCTACAAGGACGAGATCGACGATTGGATGGCCGAGCGGTCTGCCGGCGAACGCCCCCGCGCCGAACGGAAGGGACTTCCCCGGCTTCTCTTCCAGCCGCTGCCGCTCCTCTTCGCCCTCGGCATCGTTGCCGCCGCGGTCTATTTTTTCTTCCTCCGGCCGTCCGGCCCCGCGGATTTCCGCATCCGCGGTTCCGAGCTCGTCGTCGTTGACGGTCATGGCCGGGAGCTCTGGTCCTTCGATACCAAGATCGCCGATCTCGTGGGGGAGGACCGTTATCGAACCCACTTCCAGGAGAAGACGCTATCGACGGTCTATGTGCCCATCTGGCCGCAAATCATGATCCGCGACATCGACGGGGATTCCCGCCGCGAGGTCCTCTTCTCGACCCAGACGACGTCCGAGACCCGCATGGACATGCTCTTCTGCTTCGACGACCGCGGCAAGGAACGCTGGCGCTTCAAGACCGGGCGAGCGCTCGTCTTCGGCGGGCAGCCATTCCGCAGGGAATACCGGATCTTCGGTTTCAACGTCGATGACTACGACGGCGACCGCACGCTCGAGATCCTCGTGCTCTCCTTCCAAAAGCCGAGTTGGCCATGTCAGGCCGTCCTGCTGGATCCTGCCGGCAAGACCGAGGGTGAGTATTGGAACGCCGGCTACCTCATGGACGGCTCAGCCGGCGACGTCGACGGCGACGGGCAAAAGGAGCTCGTTCTGTCCGGAGTCAACAACGAATATCTCCGCGGATGCGTGGCCATCTTCAAACCCGGCCAGCTCCGCGGGTCTTCCCCTCAGAAGAACGAGGCCTTCCAAACCCCCGATCTCGGCGAAGGCGGACAGTCCGCCTACATTCTTTTCCCCAAGAGCGACGTTTACAGGGCCATGAGCAGCTTCGCCGACCCCGTCAATTACTTTTGGATCCACGGCGACGGCGACGGCATCACCGCCGTGACGACGGAGACGCAGATCTACTACGACCTCGACCGCTCTCTCGTCTGCCGGGGCATCACCCTGAGCAACGGTTTCAGGGACCTCCGTGAGAAGCTCAGTCTCGAAGGCAGACTACCGTTTGAGCCCGATGAGTTCTATCGAAAGAGACTGGCTCGAGGCCTTCTTTATTATCAGCGGCGACAGTGGCTCTCTGCCCCGTCGGCCGCCGTCAAGACGGAAGCGCACGATGGCCCCTGACCGGGGACCGGCCTTCCCGCCGCGGCCCATTCGGATGACATGGGTCCTCCGGACCGGACCGGCCCATTCGAAGAGGCAACGATCCCCGGCTCGTTCGAGCCGGAACGACGTCCGGCCCTCCTCCTCGAGGAGGTCATAGCCCGATTCTCCGGCCGGAGCGGGGTAGAGCTCGATCTCGAGCGGGTCGATGACTCCCCCGGGGATCCGCCTGGCCTTCGGCATCATCGGAATGATCGCTCCCGCCCTGACGAACAGAGGCATGATATCGAGCCGGGCCGACGCGTCGATGACCCCCGGACCCCGGTGGGTCCGTCCCGTCCAAAAATCCACCCAATCTCCCGCGGGGAGATAGACGGGCATCCGCGGCGTCCCGCGGCCGCTTCCGGGCCCGAGTTCCTCGATCCCGCGGATGACCGGCGCGGCGAGCAGCGACGGTCCGAACATGTACTCGTGGTCCCAGGCCGCGACGTTCGGATCGTCCGGAAAAGCCAGCGGCAGGGCGCGCAACACCGGGAGACCCGTTTTGCCGGCTTCGAGAGCCGTGCTCCTGATATAGGGAAAGAGCCTGTATCTCAATCCCGCGAATTTCCTGACGACGGCCAAAGCCGCGTCTCCGAAGAGCCACGGCTCGCGCGGCGAGTCGCCGTGCATGCGGCTGTGGGACGAGAAGAGCCCGAACTGGGCCCAACGGACGTAGAGCTCGGGGCCGGGAGTCCCCCGGTAGCCGCCGATGTCGTGGCTCCACAGGGCGAGCCCGGACATGCCGGCCGAGAGCCCGCCGCGGACCGTCGCGGCCAGGCTGTCCCAATCCGAAGCCGGGTCGCCCGACCAGCAGACAGGGAACCTCTGGCTTCCCGCCGTCCCGGACCGGCTCCAGACCAGGCCGCGGCCCTTCTCCTCGGCGGTGACCTCAAAGACCGCGGCGTTGTAGAGAAGGGGATACAGGTTGTGGATCTCCGCCCCCGTCCGGCCGTCGAAGAAGAGTGCGTCCGCCGGGATGTCCTCGCCGAAATCGGTCTTGAAGACATCGACCCCCGCGCGCAGGATCGGACGGTGGAGGTCCTTGAACCAGGCCCGGGCGCCGGGGTTCGTCAGATCGACGATGGCCACCGGCGCGTTCCAGGTCTCGGCCTTCCGGGCCATACGGACCCGGCCGTCCGGACGAGGCGCGAGCGAAAGCCCGTAGTCGATGATATAGACCCCGCCGCCGGGCTTCAGGGCGAAATAGCCCTTGTCTTTTCCGAATTCGAAAAGCCCGCTCTCGACCGAAACGTAAGGATGTTCCCAGAGACAGAGCTTGAGGCCGAGCCCATGGATGCGCCGGATGAGCCCCTCCGGGTCCGGGAAGGCCCGGCGGTCCCATTCGAAATCGCAGTACTTCCGCCAGCGCATCCACCAGGGGTCGATATGGATGACGTCCGCGGGAAAGCGATGCCTCTCCAGGCCATCGAGCAGGGCCTCGATCGAAGCCTGGTCCCGATAGGTCCCCCCCGAGGACAGCCACAAGCCGAAGGACCATGCCGGCACGGCCGGGGCCCGCCCCGTGAGCGCCGTGTACGCCGCCAGGATCTTGTCCGGCCGCGGGCCGTGAAAGACGTACATTTCGAGGGACGGCGCTTCCGCCTCGAACGACCACGACTGGAGAGACGCCGCGCCGAGGTCCCAGGAGATCCGGGCGCCCGAGTCGACGAAGAGGCCGAAGCCGCGGCTCGTCCAAAGAAAGGGAACGCTCTTGTGGGAGCGCTCGCTCGTCGAGCCGAGCGCGTCGTCGATCCAGGTGACAGGCGCTTGGCCGGCCTTGTCGAGCCGGGAGAACTTTTCGCCCAGGCCATAGATCCGCTCGCCCGGACGGAGATGGAACGATGCCCTGACCGATCTGATGCCGCCCTGAATGGCCCAGAAACCCAGGGCCGGGACGGACGGGCGCCCCAAGCCGTCGACGTCGCCGGGGTTGTCCGAGAGCACGATGTGCCCGTCACGGTCGACGAACCGCCAGCCGAACGGGTTGAATCGGATCTCGAGAGCGAGCGCGGGGCCGGTGACGAGAAGCCCGTCTCCTATTTGCTTAGCCCTGAGCCTGACCGGCCCGGCCTTGACCGGCACGATCATGGGCGTCGGCCGGGGTGCCGGAGACCCGGGAGGCGCGACCGTGATCTTCCAGGTCTCGCGCGAAACCGCCCGGGCCGAGATCCGGGCCGATCTGCCCCCGCTCGTCCGGAGCCGAAGCTCGAGATCGGACGCGTCGATCTTCCAGGCGGCGACCGAGGCGACGGCTTCGAGAGCTGTTTTCACGCCGCTCATCCGTCGATCTTCCCCGCGGCCTGCCCGGGCCAAGCCGGGTTGCCCGCGTCGAGAAGAGCGTAGATCTCGTCGAGGTCCGTCTCAGGCCAGTCCTCCCCGACGAGGCCGTTGGTGATATCGATATGAAGGAAGAGCCCGCGGGGCGTGGGCGCCGCGGCGATCACCCGTTTGACGAAATCGGCCATGCCGTCGAATCGGATATCGCGGTTGAGCCCGACCCGGCAGGCCAGGACCATCCGTCCGCCGAAGCGGGCCAGGACCTTGTCGTAAGCGGCCTCGCTCCCGCCGAATTCGATCCCCTTCAGGCCGCGGATCTTCTCCAGACTGGGGAAGAGGTGCGTCCAGTCGCCGCAGGAGTGGATGGTGATCCCGCCGAACGCGTCCGAAAGCCGGTTGAGATAGGGAACGCCGAATTCGTCGTGGAGGGCCGGCGAAAGCATCACGGCCACGTCGTTGGCGACCGAGATGCCCCGGCCGTCCGGCAGCCAGGGCTGGAAGGCGCTCGGGACGAACTCGGCGCCGGAGGCGTGGACGAGGCCCCGCTGGGCCTCGGCGAATTCGATCATGAGGTCGGTGATCAGGTCGAGCAGCCGGTGAACCTCCCGCGGCGCGGTGATCAGGGCCTCGAGGAAGGCCGTATGCCCGAAGATGAGAGCGGCGTTGTCGAGAGGTCCCTGGATGTCGCCGAGCCGGATCGGCATCTCGCCCTTGGTCCGCTCGAGAAAAACCCGCGTGTAGGCGAGGATGCGGCCGAGCTCGCCGTCGGTCACCTTCGGCCTCGCGAGCTCCCGGACCCTGTCCGGACGGTCCCCGATGAGCGGCCGGACCGCCGGGAAGTCGTTCTCCCACCAGACGACCTCGGCGCCGAAGGCCGACGGAACGGCGATGACGCCGAGCGTCGGGCAGAGCGCCGGGACGAGGTCGCCGCGGAGCTTCGACTGGCCCGCGATCTCTTCGAGCTGGGCTTCGAGGAATTTGCCGGGATCGAGAAGCCGGGCCTTGACCGTGTCTTTTCCTTCGGTCGAGAAGAGGGCGCTGCGGATGGGCGCGCCCCCCTTGACCCGCGGCCCCGCATATCCGACGAGATATCCCGGGCGGTCGTCGTTCCCGAGCGCCCAGAGCCGGGTCAGGAAGTCGCGCGCGCTCACGCCCGGCCCCACGCTTCGGCCGCCTCCATCATGGCGTTGATGTTGGCGAGCGGCGATCCCGGCGGGATGTTGTTGCCGTCCTGGACGATGAGCCCGCCGCGCGGCCCGAGCTTCTCGATGACCCGCCGAGTCGCGGCGCGGACCTCGTCCGGGGTCCCGGCGCGGATGAGCATCGGGTTGACGTTGCCGATGAGAACGACCCGTCCGCCCAGGGCCTCGCCGATCCGGTCGAGGTCGACCTCGTAGCCGAAGCCCTGGAGCTCGTGGATGGCCAGGTCGTCGCGGAAGATCTCGAGCAGGTGGTCGCTCTTCCCGCACATGTGGAGGCTCGCCCGGCCGTCGAAGTGGAAGCGCAGCCGCCGCTCCGACGGCAGCACGACCTCGCGGAAGGTCGCGGCCGAGAGCGAGACGGCCAGGTCGTCCGTCCAGGCGAAGTCCTTGGGCGAGGGGAGCCCCTCCTCCGCCCAGCAGAAATCGAGGTACTCGATGAGCTTGTCGGTGACGATGCGGAGGAGCTCCCGGACGAAATCCGGCCGCTCCTTGGCGGCGATGAAGATCTCCGTCTTGCCCATGAGGTCGCCGGCGACTCCGAACGGACCGTCGGACGTGTGGGTCAGGGCCGGGTTCGCGCCGGGGTAGAAGACCGGGCCGCCGAGGAAGCGGACGGGGTACTTCGCGGCCACGCTCATCATCGCGCCGCGGTAGGCGATCTGCCTCGCGTTGATCTCCCCGTGGATGAAGTCCATGGCCTCGAGACGCCGGAGGTCCGCGTCGTCGGCCACCCAGCCGCGGCCGATCCAGGGGATATCGTCGTCGGGGAAGACGATGTCGACGCCGAGGCTGCCGGATTCGAAGGAGTTCTGGAAATCGGTCCAGGCGCCGACCCAAGGCCCCGTGATCGAATACGCATCGGTCCGGACATTCTCGAGAAGCCACTTCTGGGCCAGGATCTGCGTCCGGAGCATCGTCTCCGGGTCGCCGTAATAATCGCGGAAGCGAACCCCCATCTTGGGAACGAGGTAGCGATGGGCGACGGCGGGGATGACGGCGACGCGATCGGGACGCTCGAAGCGCCGGGTCTTTTCGACCCGCTCGCGGCGCGCGGCCAGCTCCTCGACCGGAACGCCGATCTCGATCACGAGGCGCGCCGCCTTCTAGCTCCCGACCCGGCGGACCCGGGGGTCGGAGAAGACATCGCTCGCGTCCGCGCTCGTCGACGAGAACTCCGAGACGACGGCCCCCTTGTCGCCGGCCTGGAACCAGTGGAGCGAGTTCGGCGGCAGCGTGTACTGGTCTCCGGGCCCGAGCACGATCTCGTGCCAGACGGTCAGGAACGGCCTGTATCTGCGCGGCACGCGGGCCATCGGCCGGGGCGTGCGCTCGCCGGCGACGTAGAGGTAGACCTCTCCGTAGCGGCACCGGAACGTCTCCTTCTTGCCCGGATTCCGGCCGTTGACGCGCGGGTGCCGGTGCTCGGGGCAGATCTGGCGGGGAAGAAGGACGAGCTCCTTGGCGCAGTAGCGGTCGTTGTTCTCGTAGACGATGAGCTCGAGCCCCACGCGCTTGATATCGCCGAGGCCCAGGTCGGCGACCTCCATGATCTCGAGCTCGTCCCGGGTGACGGCGATGCGGGCCTTTTTGAGCAGGGCCGCGGCGGCGGCCCGCGCCCGGGCGGCGTCTTTGGATGTCATGGGCCCCTCCAAGCTCAGAGGACGACCTTGTTCCCGGCCTTCCGCAGGGCGTATTGCTCCTCGATCCAGGCGTAGGTCTTGGCCAGGCCCGCGCGGAGCGGCGTCGACGGCTCCCAGCCGAGAATGTTCCGAATCATCGTGTTATCCGAGTTGCGGCCGCCGACCCCTTTCGGGGCGTCGAGATCGTAGCGGCGCGCGACCTTGAATCCGGCGATGTCCTCGATCGTCCCGAGGAGCTCGTTGACCGAGACGAGCTCGCGGGAGCCCAAGTTGATGGGCGTCGCCACAAGCTCGTCGCAGTGCATGATCATGTCGATGCCCTCGACGCAGTCCCCGATCCACATGAAGCTGCGCGTCCGCGTGCCGTCGCCCCAGATCTCGACGGCATAGGTGCCGTTGTCCTTCGCTTCGATGACCTTGCGTGACAGGGCCGCCGGGGCTTTCTCGCGGCCGCCGTCCCAGGTGCCGAAGGGGCCGTAGACGTTGTGGAAGCGGGCGATGGCCGTCTTGAGGCCGCGCTCCGCCCAGTATTCCTGGCAGACGATCTCGGAGAAGAGCTTCTCCCAGCCGTAGCCGCGCTCCGCGTTGGCCGGGTAGGCGTCGGATTCCTTGAGGGCCGCCGATCGGGTGTCCTTCTGGAGATCGACGTTGTAGGCGCAGGCCGAGGAGGAGAAGAAGTAGCGGTCCGCCCCGGCCCTCTGGGCGGCCTCGATCATGTGGGTGTTGATGAGAACGCTCCGCAGGCATTCGATCCGGTAGCGCTCGATGAAACCCATGCCGCCCATGTCGGCGGCCAGATTGTAGACCTCGACCGCCCCGTCGCAGGCCTTGGCGCAATTGTCGCGGAAGCTGACGTCCAGGACCAGGTTCTCGACCCCGGGCGTCTTCCGGTACCACGCCTCGAGCGGCTTCTTGTCGACCGCCCGGATGTTGGTGAAGCCCTTGTCGAGAAAATAGCGGACGAGCGACCCGGCGATGAAGCCGCCGGCGCCGGTGACGACGAGGAGGTCGTCTGTCTTCCGGAGATCCTCGATCCGCTTGGGCTTGGCAGCCGCCATGGCCTCTCCCCGGCCTCTTAGCGGCTCGTCAGCTTGACCTCGCTCTTGCTCGTCTGGGTCACCGGGATGGTCATGCCCGCGGCCGCGACGTCGACGGACATCTGCGTCGTGGACTCGGACGTCCCCTTGACGTAGGCCCCTTCCTTGACCGCGAAGTACCAGACGGTCTTGCCCTTGCTCGTCCCCGAGAAGGTCAGGTCCGCGCCCCCCTGGTTGCCGGTGCCGGTGATGGTCCCGGTGGCCTGGGTGGAGATCCGGGCGCACTCCATCCCGTCGACCGTTTCGAAGCCCTCGACGGTGTTGGCGTTCTGAAGGTCGATGCGGATGTTCATCGAGCCCGTTTTTTCTTCGACCGCGTCGGTCGAAGGCCAGGTGTCCCCGACCTTGACCGGCTTTCCCGGCGTGTCGGGGAAGAACGTCTTGAAAGCGGAGGAGAGATTGCGGGTTTCGGTGGCGATATCGTAGGTGATGGCCTCGGCCCCGGAGACGTCCACTTCCGATCCGAGAGGGGACAGGACCATGTCGAAGGACTTTCCCTTGACCGCGCTCATATTCGGGGACATGTCGCCCTGGGCGCTGCTGGTCACGGTCGTGGCGATGTCGTCGATCGTCACGCCCAGGAGCAAGTTCTTTTCCTTGAGGCCTTTCCCCTTGAAAGTGATCGTGCTCGTGTTCGGTCGTCTGCGTGTCCATCGATTGGCCCTGGACGTCCATGACCTGGGCGTCTTCGGACTTGATCTGATAGGTCAGCAGGCGGCCGGCCGGCATCTTGTACTCGAGGACGGCCGAGGCCGGAGCCGCCGTGATCGCGCCTGCGGCCGGGCCGCCGAACCTTCAGGCGCAGGCGCGGCGTACACCGTCAAGATCAGGACGGCCGCGGCGCCCGCGGCCAATGTCAGCCGCGCGAGCCTTGCCAGCGATAATTGGGACTTCTTCATGGTTATTCCTCCCCGATCCGAGATATCGACCCTGGGTCGACGGATGCCCGCAAATGACCGCGGGAGTCCATGATAAGGCACTGGCAGGGCAAAGTAAAGCGGCCGGTCAGCACTTCTTCTTGGCGGCCGCGTGGACCTTCTTGATGAACTCCCAGACCTCCGGGGCGATCATGTTGTGCTCCTTCGGGATCGCGCCGGCGCTGTAGGCCTGGGCGATCTTGGTCTTGAGCTCCGGCTGGCCGCCGTACGCCTCGTTGAAAAGCGTCGTCCATCGCCGGCCCAGGTCCTGGGCCTTCTCGCTCGCGGGATCGAGCATGATGTTCTTCTTGACCTCGTCGATGAGCGCCGCCCAATTGTTCTGGTAGGCGGCCATCGCTTCCGGCGAGTAGTTCTTGCCGACCTCGGCGAACTTCTTGAGGTCCGCCTCGGAGAAGAACTTCTCGTGCCAGCCTTTCTTGACGTCTTCGCCCATTTGAATGACCTCCATGATCCTGATGAGTTTTTCCTTGTGGATGCGGCCGTCCTTCTCGAGGCGGATGAGGACCTGTTCGATGGCCCGCGAGGCCTCGCGCAGCCGGGCGATCTCGTCCTTGACCGCTTCAGCCTGGACCTTGAGGGACTTCACGGCCTCGTAGCCCTTGCTGTCGAGAAGGCGGCGGATCTCGACGAGAGAGAAGCCCATGAACTTCAGCGTGACGATCTGCTGGAGCTTGAGCAGGTCGGCATCGGTGTAGACCCGATAGCCGTTCGGCCGCTCGAAGCTCGGCTTGAGCAGCCCGATCTGGTCGTAGTAGTGGAGCGCGCGGACCGTCACCCGCGTCAGCTTGGCGAACTCCCTGATGAGATAGCCGTTCTTCATGACCTTGTCCACGCATCCATTGTGCACTATGACGTAACGTCAGAGTCAAGTGTTTTGCCGAAATATTCGAAAATTCTTTCCGGGCTGCGCCCGGCCCTGCTCAGAAGGCGACGAGGCCCGCCTTCCTGAGAAGCTCGAGGTGGGCGACGACGGCCTCGAGGGGCGTCTCCTCGCGGAACTGGGTGTCGAGCATCTTCTTGATGTCCAGGGCGGACGTCTTTCCGTCGCAAAGAAGCTGGATCTCCGCGGTGTTCCTTGCTGTGGGCCGGCCGGGCGCGGCGGGCGCTCCGCCGCCGGCCTTCCTCGCCTCCTGGATGGCGGCCTGGTATCCCTGGAAGCCATTCGCCCTGATCTTGGCGAGCGGCTTGGGGACAAGGGCCGCCGCCCTTCGCTCGGCTTCGGTCAGACGCAGCTCGACTGGCTTCAGCCGGAGCGACGCCGCCTGCCGGCGCATGGTTTGGTCGATCGTCCGCAGGTGGGCCCCCTCGAATCCCGACACCGAGGCCTTGAGCTCGGTCAGGTAGCGGCCGAACCCGGCCTTGTCCGCGGCCAGCTCGGCGACCGAGTCGAGTGTGGCCCGCTCGTTCCGGGCCGAGGCCTCGATGTAGCCGCGGGCGCGCTTGAACGCGGCCGTGAAAGCGGCGGAGTCCGCCCGGGACATCTCCTCGAGCCCGCGGGCCAGCTGGTGACCGATCCTGGCCGAGGCGTTCGAGACGATCTCGGAGGCGATGCGCCCGGCCATCGCGTCGTCGGCCGCGGCGATCGTATAGGCCGAGGCGGCGGCGATGATCGCGGCCCTCTTCATCTGGGTCGGATCGAGCTTGTCGGGCCGGTCCTCCGAGGTGTGATACCACTTGTCGGGCCAGGTGTTCAGCACGACCCCGGGGACGCCGATCGCCCAATCGTTGAAGACCTCGTGATCGGAGGCGCCGAAGTGGGTGCCGACATAGTAGTACATCGGCTCCTCGCTCCCGGTCGGGGCGACGATCCTCCGGTTCATGGCCTCGTCCATGCTGTTCGTGACGTAAGAGCGGGTGGCCTCGCCGACATAGCGGTAATAGTTCTCGACGACGTCGTTCACGTAGTGGGGATTGCCGTAGGTCGTCCGCATGACCGTGAAAAAGGCCAGGCTGCGCGACAACCGGTCGCCGACCATGTCCAGGTTGATGTCGCAGAGCGTCCGGGCCGTCCTCGCCGCTTCCGCCTTGACGTAGGGAATGGTCCCCGAGAACTCGGGCACCCAGAGGAAGCGGATGGTCCGTTTCGGCCGGGGCAGGAGCCCCTGCGCGACGAGGGTCTGGAGCGTGCGCGCGGCCTCGAGGATGGCCGCCGAGCCGGACGAGTTGTCGTTGGCCCCGAACATGGCATAGCCTTCGAAGAGGTGCGCGGTGAGGATGACCTCCTCCGCCTCGGCGTCCGTGCCGGGGATCGCGGCGACGACGTCCTGGAGCTCGCTCTTCTCGGTCTTCGCTTCGACGACGGCGTGGACGGTGATCTTCTCGCCCCGTTTCAGCCGGTCGCGGATGATGACGCCCTCGCGCGGCGGCACCTGGAAGGCGAACTTGGCCGCGGAACCGCGGGCGTAGAGCCCGCCCCAAGGGATGATCAGCGGATCGAAGAGCGGCCTCGGGGAGGCGAAAGAAACGACCCCGGCCGCGCCGTGCTTGAGACAGCCGAGATTATGGACGGCGCCGGCGGATCCCGAAGTGAGCAGGACCTTGTCCTTGACATCGAGCCCGTCGAAGTCTTTCGGTTCGCCCTCCTCGACCCAGACGAGCTCGGCGGTGACGTCGGCCGAGGTGCTGCCGGAGGCCAGCATGGCCGTCAGGTCGGTATAGGAGGCGATCTTGTCCCGGCCGGGCTTGACCTCCCAGAGCTCGCCCTTGATCCCGTCCCAGGTCTCGCCGCCCGGAAATCGGACGATGGCCGAGTCGGCCAGCCCGTAGTCCTTGAGCCGGTCGAGGACGTACTGGGCCTCGGCCAGGGTCCCGGCGTATTCGGACGACGGGCGGTTGCGGGGAAAGCCGCACATGGCCATGACGTGGTTCACGGCCGTCTCGCCGGACGCTTCGCCGACGATCTCGTCCATCCGGGCCTGGGGCAGGAACGTCCATTGCAGCCAGGGCGTCATCTGCGCCGAGGCCGGGATCACGTAAAGGAGGGCCGACAGGGCTAGGAGGCTCAATCGCTTCTGGATCATCTTTTCTCCGTTCGAGCTCAGGATAGTCGAGGTCTCATCTGGGGAAACGCAATCCGGCGCCGGGATGTTCCGGACCTGACGGGCCAGCCCTTACCAACGGTCGTGGCGGACGACCTCGTCGAGCCGCAGGCGCTTCTTGGGCAAGGGGGCGTCGGCCGCGTAGCCGAGCGGTGTGAAGGCCGAGGGGATGACCTCAAGCGGGATCCCGAGGACCTCACGGGCCGCGGCGGGATCGAAGGCGGCGATCCAGCACGTGCCCAGCCCCTCTGCGGCGGCCGCGAGGACGATGTGGCTCATGGCGATCGTCGCGTCGACCTCGGCGGCGTTCCAGCCGTCGGCCTTCCGGACCCAGGCCTCGGAAGGGACGGCGCAGACGCACAGGACGAGCGGGGCCTGGACGAACCAGTCGCGGCCGTAGATGCGCCGCAGCTCCGATTTGTGGTCTTGGGTCCGGATGACAATGATCCGGAAAGCCTGGCGGTTCGCCGCCGTGGGGGCGATGCGGGCCGCTTCGAGCACCCGGGCGAGCTTGTCGTCCTCGACGGGGTCCGGCTTATAGGCCCGGACGCTGTAGCGCTTCGTGATCAGCTCCTGGAACTTCATCTAGATTCCCTCCAATAAAAAGACATATCGGCCGCCCCCGGTCTGAATGCGGATCGCGCCGTCCTTGTCGACCGCTCCGGCGACACCGGCCGCTCCGCCGACGTATTTGTCCCCCGCCCAGACCGGCTGGCCGCCCTCGCTGATCCTGATGTTGCGGATCCCGAGCTTGGGGATGACGACCTCGGCTTCCGAGCCGAAGGGGATCGTGACCTCGACGCGGACGGCGAGCTCCGTCCGCGACCACGCGCAGGCGACCTCGCCCCGCACGGTCCGCGTCGAGCCCGAGGCGTGGGTCAGGTCCCGCACCATCTGCGGCGCGATGAGGATCCTCTCGAATCCCGCCGTCCCCGGCGCCAGGTTGATCCCGGCCAAGGCCTTGTAGAGCCAGGAGCCGACGCTGCCGAACATGGGGTGGTTGTGCGAGTTCATCGACGGCCCCTCGCGCCTCTGCCACAGCTCCCAGAGGGTCGTCGCGCCATTGGCGATCATGTAGCCCCAGCTCGGGTAATCGGTCTTGACGGCGATGTCGTAGGCCAGGTCGGACGCGCCGCTCCGGGTCAGGAGCTCCATGATGTACTTGGTGCCGATGATGCCCGTGGTCAGGTGCGAGTTGTGCTTGTAGACGATGTCGTCGAAGAGGCGGCCCCAGGCGCCGCCCTGCTTTTCGGTCGGAAGATCGAGGAACAGGGCCAGGGTGTTGGCCGTCTGGGTGCCGTCGGCGTAGTTGCCGGTCTTGGGATCGTAAAATTCCCCGTTGAAGGCCGTTCGGATGTCGGCGGCCAGCTTGTCGTAGAGGGCCGCGTCCTGCGTTTTTCCGATGACGCGCGCCGCGTCGGCGAGGACCTTGACGTCGTAATAATAATAGAAGGACGAGACGATCGAGCCCGGGCACTTCTCGACGGCCACCCAGTCCCCATAGGAGCTCCACTTGAGGACGCCGCCCTCGGCCGTGCTCTTCAGGAAGTCGACATATTTCTTGAGCCCGTCGTAGTGCTCCTCGAGGACGCGCGTGTCGCCGTAGTACTGATACATGTACCAGCAGATCAGGGGATAGGCCGTGCCCCAGGCCGGGTCGGCCGGCCGCGACCCCCAGATGAACGGCACTGTGTCCGTGATCCGGCCTTTGTCGTCCTGGACGTCGCGGATGTCGCGGACGAAGTTCGTGTAGAAGGCGGCCATGTCGAAGTTCATGATGGCTTCCTCGGCCGTGCCCTGGGTGTCGCCCATCCAACCCATGCGCTCGTCGCGCTGGTCGCAGTCGGTCGGGATGCTGTGCAGGTTAGTCTTCTGGCCCCAGGTGACGATGCGCTGGAGGCCGTTGAGGACGTCTTTGGATGCGGCGAAGCTGCCGACGGGCTCAACAGCGGAGTGGACGACCCGGCCGCGGAGGCTGTCGAGCTGGGGCGTTCCCGGGAACCCCGAGACCTCGACGTAGCGGAAGCCGTGATAAGTGAAGCGCGGCTCCCACGACTCCTCGCCCTCGCCCTTGAGGATGTAGTGGTCCTCGGCTTGGGCCGCGCGCAGGTTTTCCTGGTTGAGCGTGCCGTTCTCATAGAGGAGCTCGGCGAAGCGGAGCCTGACGTCCGTGCCGCGCGGTCCCTCGACGCGCAGGCGGGCCCAGCCGCTGAAGTTCTGGCCCATGTCGAAGACGTAGACGCCGGGCAGGGGACTCGCCATCTCGAGCGGCACGATGGTGTCGACGACCTGGATCGCCGGCATGAGCTGGGCCGAAAGGACGCCCGTCGGGCCCTTGACGGCCTCGGCGGCGGGCCAGTCCTTGTCGTCGAACCCCGGCCGTTCCCAGCCGGGCGTCTCGCGGCGGGCGTCATAGGATTCGCCGTCATAGATGCTGTCCTCGAAGATCGGGGCCGTCCCCGGCCTTCCACGACGTGTCGCTGACGACGCTCACGGCCGTCCCGTCCTCGAGCTCGATATTGAGCTGGAAGAGGAGGGCCCGCGACTTGTACCAGCCGTTGCCGAGGGTCACGGCGACGGCGTTGGCGCCTTCGCGAAGGGAGGAGGTCACGTCGTAAGTCGCGTAGAGGACGCGCTTGTCGTAGGTCGTCCAGCCCGGGTCGAGTACGTGATTCCCCGCCTTGCGGCCGTTCAAGCGAAGCTCGTAGTATCCGAGCCCGGCGATGTAGGCCCGGGCCCGCTTGACCCGGCCGTTGAGACTGAACTCCTTGCGGAGCTGGTTCCTCTTGCCGATCCAGACGCCTTTCCAGTCGCTCATGTCGAGGAGCCCCGTGTCGAAGCGGGCTATGGCGCTCCAGGCGCTCTCCCGGCCGTCCCGGTCCCAGGCGCGGACTTTCCAGAAATAGGACTTGCCGCTCTCGAGGGCCTTCCCGGCGAAGGGGAGCTGCGTCGATTTGGAGGAAGCGACCTTTCCGCTGTCCCAGACGTCTCCCGCGCGTCGGCCTGGGGGTCGGTCGAGACGATGACCTGATAGGCCGACTGGACCTGGCCCCGCTCCGAGTGAGCGGCGACCCAGAAGAAGCGCGGCTTCGCCATGTCGATGCCCATGGGGTTGACGAGGTACTCGCAGCGCAATGACGTCGGAGCGGCCGGCCCTGCGATCTCGGCCGATCGGACCGCGGGGGCCATGGCCAAGATCGAGATGACGGCGAGGGCCGCAAGGCCGACGCTCGCGCAGATTCTAGACCTGGAATCGGGAGACGGAGTCATGAGGAACCTCCTAAGGGATCGGTTCCTCCTAATTATCACACGGCGGTTCGAGGGTCAATCGAAGGTCTTGACGGAACAGATTGCTTTCGTTCAGATACATGGGTGACACCATGGGCTATGATAGGCGGCAATACGAACCTATGGCGACGGACATGTTCAAGCTCGAGGTGTTCGGGCCGGACGGCGTTCTCTTGGAGGAAATCCCACTGACATTTTGTCGACATGATCTGGATTCACAAGGACCGCCTATTCCTTTTGGACGTCGACCGCGGCGTCGCTTCTACGAGTACAGTCGAAAAGTAGGAACAGGATAACTCGACCTAAGAATTGTCCAAAAAATTGGACGCATTTTGTTGGATAATCCAAAAAAAGGTACATGAACGGATCTTCATCGAACGCCTAAAATAACTATAATAAATGAGTTAAAGAAGGATGGATTTGGCATGGTTTATGCTGAACTATTTTGTTAAGTGGGGATTGAAGACAGAGGTATGAGGGCGTGTTCGGTCAAGGGGATTAGGGTTTTCGAAAAAGGAGGCGCGGCTATGAAGAAGATCAATTCTGCGACTTCTGTTCTTTCTGGTCTTGTTGGTCCCGTTCATTACCCTATCCTGCGGTTCCGTGACCGCACCGAGAGTAGGCCTGAACATTGTTGCTACGGTAAGCCAACAGACGGCCGAAAGCACGACTTTCCGAATCGGCGTAGAGAACACGGGGACGAAAACAGAAACCCTAAGTTTCCGCAACAGCCAGTTCTTTGATATCGAGGTCAGGGACAGAGGTGGACGTCTTGTCTGGCAATATTCTCATGACGCCCTTTTCCTTGATATGGTATGGGGTATTGAACTTGCGCCGGGCGAATCCCAGGTTCGGGAATTTGTATGGACCCATATGGGAAACGACGAGAAGCCAATTTCTTCCGGGTCGTATAAAGCAACGGTTTACATCACGAATAATCCCCGGGATGAGGGGCTTTCGAAAGTGGTCAGCCTGACCATCTAGGCCCTCCTTGGGACAAATTTGGAATGACTGGATGGCTGCGAGGCAGGCAAGTCGACGATATCTCTTCTTGATCTTTGCAGTCCCATTTATTGCGCTACTGTGCACGGCTTGCTCAGGCCCGACATCTCCGAATAGGGATGTTACCGTCACGATCGATTACGACGATTTTCAACGAAATCATAACTACTCAGGGAACGTGCGGCTGTTGGCAGGGGGCACTCTGACCGTGAAGTTATTCGCTAATACGGCGAGTACCGGTGCTTCATGGTCGAACCCTGCTCAACTAAGCAACTCGGATGTTCTTGAACAAACAGACCACGCATATGTTCCCCCTATAAGTCCTAATCCTGGCGCAGGCGGTCAGGATGTATGGACATTTAAAGCTATCGGCAAAGGGACCTGTAGCATTTATACTGAATACAAGAGGGCTTTCGATACGATTCCAACCTGGACCTTTGCTTTTGCCGTCGCTGTCATGTGACCTAGCCGAACAGTTCCTTTCGGGCTTGGACGATGTCAACCAGCAAATCGCGGCCAGGCTGGTCCGGTCGTGGGAGGCTACGTATCGAGCTGTTCGCGGAGCGCCTTATGATCTCGGGAGCTCGAGGGAAGAAGCTAGTTCGCCGGGCAGCCTGCGCGATAGGAAGGGAGTTGAAAGGTCCCGGTGGTTCTGCTATAATCCGGCAGTCTTAAAAGGCCCGGCAGCGGGCTTTTCAGGCGAGAATTGGTCAATTTTGCGGCCGGCCAAACCGCGAGTCAATTGGCCAGTTGAAGTTAGAGATCCTCCCCGGTGGGGCTGTAGCTCAGTTGGGAGAGCGCTTGAATGGCATTCAAGAGGTCGCCAGTTCGATCCTGGTCAGCTCCACCACCGAAATAACCCTGATTCCCCAACCTTGTCTTATTCGCGGACCTGGACTTGGCGAGCAGAGGACGCCTGACTTGATCATGCAGGAAGCGGGCGTCGCTTCTGAATTGGATCGCCGCCGCTATCCGGAGACGCGACCCAGGACCGTCGACCGTCCCGGCTGTTCCGACGGACGGAGCCTGACCCGCGTCCAGACCTTGACCTCTTTTGAGATGTCCGGGTCCATGTTCGGAGGCATGGCGCCCCTCATTCCGGAAGCGCTGCCCATGGCCCCGATGCCCCCGGCGCCGGGAACGCCTCCTCGGCCCCCCCTCTCTCCGCCGGGCTGTCCGGGCCGCCTGTCTTTTTGATCGGTCCGGTTCGACAAGAACCCGACGCCGATGACCCCGTCGGGCCCGGCCCCAACGGCAAAGGGATGCCGTTCGGAAGCCTGGAGCGGGATCCTGAGTTCAAGCACGAACGATCCGCCCGAAAAGCCTGTTCTGAACTCCATGCCTTCTTTGGCGGCCGCCTCAGGCGACAGGATCCGCAGGACGTTCCCGCCGGGGCCGAGGATCTCCAGGTCTTCGGCCGGCTTTTCGACCGGCTGGCCTTCAGACCCTTCCTCCGATGGCCGTTCCTCCTGAGGCCTCCCGGGCGGAACGATCCGAATACCCAGGGTCGTCTTGCTTCCTCCCGAGGGGTCGAACCAGACGGTCCAGCCGCTCATCCGGCCTGACCCCGGTCCTGCGGACATCTCTTTGGCCATGCAGATGAAGAGATCGTCAAGGTCGTTGACGAAACCGACGAAGAGGTGGTCACTTGCGACATAAGAGAGGGCGCCGCTCCAGTCGTCGATATTGCCGTCGACGACGATCGCCCGGGGGAGGCTGAGGCTCGACACGAGGTAGACGCGGCCGCCGCACGCCGTCGCGAGAAGCAAGGCCATAACGACAGTGAAGAAAGTCAGGCCGGGTTTCCCCATAATGAATCTCCTTCCGGGGCGTAACTCGCCCCCCGGGATACGAAAGCGTCGCGACGCGGGTCTCCAAGATTCAGGAAATATCATACACCCGGGCGTCTAAACGCGCTGCGTTCCGGCCGACGGCGAGATCCTGGCGCCGGGCTCCGGATGAGGCGTCCGCGCTGAGACCTGGTCTGCGAGCGATCTCAGCCCGTGACGGGGTTTTTCTCGTGATAGAGCGGCAGAACGTACTTCTTCAGTACGACGACGGGTTTGACGGCCATCGTCCTCTTGGCGATATCCGCAGGGATCTTGTCCCCCACGATGTTCTGGATCCGGTTGATCTCTCCGGAGCGGGCCGTCTCTATCGGCGAATCGGTGGCGAAGATCTCGAAGCCGTCCTTATCCAACAGCGCCAGCTTGAAGGATATCTCGTACAAGACGTCGTCGGGCGGGACGTAAACCCATTTGGCGCTCCCTTCTTCGAACTTCCTGGAGAACTTATCCGGGAGATCTTTCTTATCCAGCTTCTCCACGGACAGCTCCGCGATATAGCTGAGCGACAACGAGCCTCCGGCCGCCCCGGGCTCCAGAAATTTTGCCCTGAAATCGAGATCCCTGATCTTCGGAAAGGGGATCAGATCCTTCTGCGCGAGGGCCTCCTCGCTATAAACCGGAGTCTGTTCTGCCTTGGACGAAAAGCTCTTCGATAAATATGACTGTCCATGACTGATGGCCGGCAGATAGTGCAGGACCAAATAGGCGGCCGCGGCGCCGCAGACGAAGGCGATCGAGCACAAGAAATATACGGCCCATTTCTTCATGGTGAAAGATCTCCCGGTCATTATATCATAGGGAGCGGACCCCAGCCGGCGGGAGGCATTCGTCGACGGGTCAGTTGCCAGGCGGCGCGGCGCAGGCTTGCCTTCTTCCATTGACGAAGAGGCAAGAAAAACGTATGTTTTCCCTGGTTGGTTCTTCGTCGGGAGAGAAAGGAAAATGGATGTCAGGCAGGAATAGACTGGCCGCGGCCGCGCTGTTGGCGGTCCTGTGTCTATCCTTCGGCCTGACCCCTCGTGTTTCCGGGGCGCCGCGGCCCTCGGGATCCGGATATCGCCTGAACCCCCCGTTCTCTCTTGCCGTCGAAGATCGGCCAGGATCTGCGCCGCCGGCCCTGCGGCTCCCGGCGCAGGCGCCCGCGTCCGTTCCGTTCCGTGACGCGAGCCTTCAGCCACGCCCTCGGAAACTCCGGGCCTGGCTGGAACTGTTCGGTTTCCAGACCTATTCCATCGGAAGCTATTGGGTCCGGTACAAGACCGCTTTCCCGGAGGACTGGCAGTTCAAAATGACCTTGGACAGCCAGATCGACCGGGTCCTGTTTCTCGCCGGCTGGCGCTTCGATTCGAACAACTTCAGGCTCAACTGGACGCACAGCCTCGCCGGCGGGACCTACTATCAGTTCGGCCGGGCCAACCACGCGTCATGGCTTTATTCCTGGATGATATCGGTCGTCGGCTCGACGATCTGGGAGCTCTCGGAGTGGAAGGAAGTCATCTCGCTGAACGACCAGATCATGACAGGCCTAGGGGGTTTCGCGATCGGCGAGCCCTGGTACCAGGTCGGGCACTACCTGGCCCACCAGCCCGGCCTCCTGGGGCGGGCCCTGAGCTTCATGAACCCCGTGCTCAAGCTCAACCATTGGCTCGACCGCAAGGACCCGCGGGTTTGGAATTACGTGCCCCCGGGCTGGCACGACTTCGGCTTGGTCTCCGGAGCTCGCCGCCTGTCCACGGCCGGCCGTCCGTCCGAGACCGCCGTCTATTTCGAGCTCCACACCCGGCTCATCGGTCTCCCCGAATATGGCCGGGCGGGCGATGTCCGGCGAACGTTCCGAGACACGGCCTACAGCGCCTTGAGCCTGGACTACGCGGAACGCAGCGGGACCGCCGACGAAACGAGGTTCTCTTCCGCGGCCGTGCCCTGGGGGTCTTTCCGGCAGAAGATCGACGACAACCTCGAAGGCTACAGCCTGATCGTCGGGCTCGGGTCCTCTTTTGAATACTTCAAGAAGCGGTCCTTCGATTACTACGATCTCAACCCCGTGCCGGTCAACATGGGCATCGACCTCCACCTCGAGAGCCCGCGGAACTTCACCGACAAGCTGGCGATCGTCCACCTCGCCGGCCCCGTCGTCGACTGGACGGTCTTCCGGCGGGGCTGGAAGCTCAGGTCCGTGGCCTCGGCCTCCTTCGATTTCGGATTGATCAACGCGTACGCCCTGAACGCCTACTCTCAAGTCCACCATACGCCCCCTTCCGACACGATCTTCGGCATGAAGACGACCGTCCTTTACTACGGCTACTATTACGGGTTCGGCGGCACGTTCTCGGGAAGCACGGAACTGGATTGGGGAGCTTTCCGGGCCCGCGCCCTGGTCAGCTTCGGGGGCTGGGGGTCCGCGGACTTCCTGGACCGGTTCCAGGACCGGGTGACCAACAACGCCCACCTCTCCGACACCCGGTTCCGCTATCTCTTCGGCGCCGGCTGGAAGGTGCCCCGCGTGCCGGTCGAGCTCTTCGCGACCTATGAAGGCGTCCAGAGAGACGGCCGCCTGCTCGGGGTCCACGCCGGGACGCTCGAAAAGCGGCTTTTCGCCGGCCTCGAATTCTCGTTCTAGGCCCGGACAGGCTCTTCCCAGACGCGCAGGCCCTGGCGGCTCAGGTAGATCGGAATGTTCCGGAGGAGCGGGTCCGTCTGCTCGATGGCCTTGATCATGGCGCGCTTCTCGTCGGACCGGCTGCCGCACAGCAGCGTGAGCGATCCGCCCTCGCCGCCGGCGCCGTTGACCTTCCAGCCCAGGGCCCCATGGGCCTTGGCGATCCGGATGACCTTGTCGGCGTCGGCGCTGACCAGCCTCGGGTGCAATCGGCGCTGGGCCTCCGTGTTGTCGGCCATGGCCCTGCCCAGGGCCTGGAAGTCCCCGGACATCAGGGCGTCGCGAGAGCGGGGCGCCGTTTTCCGCAGAGCGTCGAGCTTCGGGCTCGACGGGCCCGCATGCTCGAGCCCGCGGATGACGGTCTCGTGGAGCTCGGAGGAATCGTGGGACCTGCCCAGATAGACGAGCGCCAGCCGCCGCTCGAGCTCCCACCAGATCGTATTGGGCACGGGGACGGGCGAGACCGCGGCGTAGGGATATTTGAACATCTCGATGTAGTTGATGCCTCCGTAGGCCGAGCAGAGCTGGTCCTGGATGCCGCTCTGCTTCTTGAGCATCTCCGTTTCGATGCGGTGGGCGACGGCGGCCACTTCGTGGGCGAGCAGGCGGCCCGGGGTGAGGCCGTCGAGGGCGGCGATCAGGGCCACCGTCACGGCGGCCGAGGTGCCGGTCGACGCGCCGCTCGGGGCTTCCGAGAAGATCGTCATCTCGAGCGCCAGGTTGCGGGGAACGTTCATGAACTCGACGGCGGCTTCGAGGAGCGGGTGCCGGTCCCAGGACTTCCGGCCGCGACGCAGGGCATAGCGGTCGCCAAAATTCTCGGCGTTGATCACGATCCGGTCCTTCCGGCTTCCGAGCGGGTAGGCCGCGATCTGGACCTCCGCGTAGGGGTAGACGGCGATATTGAAGATGCGTCCGGTGCCGGCGAACCAGGTGTCGGTCCAGCCGCCGTTGTCGCAGATGCGGATGGGGGCGACGCTGTTGATGACGCGCAGGGGCCGGACGTCTTTTGGGGTCATAGCCGCTCTCCATTCCGCACGGGATTTCCGATCAGAGTCCGGTACATCCGGATGTGCTCTTCGGCCACGGACGGCCAACGGCTCGCGAGCCCCAGCTCGAAGGACGCCCGGGCCGCGCGCTCCCGTAGGTCGGGTCGGGTCAGAACGAGGGTCATGGCCCGGGCCCAGGCCTCGACGTCCCCCGGGGGCACGATCATCTCGCGAAGGTCCGGCCCCCAGGCGTCGCTGGCCTCGGCGAACGTCGGCACGTCCGAGCACAGAACGGGTCGGCCGGCCGCCAGGGCGCGGTGAAAGATGGCGCTCGACGAGCCGTAAGACCTCAGGTAGGGCATGACGACCAGGTCGGCGGTCCCGATAGAGAGGGACAGGTCTTCCTCGGGCGCGTGGCCCGGCCGGAAGTCGATCCATCCCGCCCGCCGGCCGCGGCGCATGAGCCCCCGAAGCCGGACGCGGTAAAGCCAGTCGCCGGGATGGGCCGATCGCTCGCGGCCCACGACGAGAAGACAGGCGTCCGGGACCTCCCGGGCGACGCTCTTGAAGGCCCGGACGGCCGCGTGAAGCCCCTTTCGGCGGAAGACGTTTCCGGCGAACAGCACGATCGGCTTTCGGGTCAGGTCGAGCTTCTCCCGGGCCCCGGCGGGATCGATTGCCGACGGGTCGGGCGTTCCCAGGGGGATGACCGTGATGCGCTCCGCCGGAACGCCGTGTTCGAGGAGCACGCTCAGCGCCCCGGCGCGCTGATGGATGATGATGCTGTCGGCGAATTCGGCCAGGGTCCTGTGAAAGGCGGGGGGCCAGCGGCGCATGAAAGCCGTGGGCCACACGCCGTGAAGAGTGACCGCGACGGGGATCCGCCGCGACCTCAGCCCTTCGAGGAACCGGGCCACACGGCGCCCGTGGCCCATGTACAGGCCGTGCTGGACATGGACGACCTGGGGAGCGGCCTCGTCCACGGCCCGGAGAAGCTCGGGCGGCCAATCCGACCGGGGGTCCCAGCAGCGCCGGACGCCGGGCCCTCTCTCCGGGGCGCCGGGCACGCGACAGGCCAGCGCCAGCGTCGAAACGCCCGCGCGCGTCTGCCGGATGGCCTGGCAAAGATCATAGGTGCAGTCGCCGATCCCGTTGCGCTGCGGAGGATAGGGAGTGACTTGGGCGACGAGGAATGGCTGGCCGTTGTTCACCATATATAGGTGTATACGGGATCGGTCCATTTGTCCAGCATTTGCCCTCGAACCCCCGCCTAATCCAAGGACAGCCCGAGACCGCGGAAGGCCTCGACGGTGCCCTCCAATCCCTGGTGGAAGATCGTGGGGATGCCGAGCCCCCGGGCCACGTCGACGAACATCTCGGTGTTCTCGACGTAGACCACCTCGGACGTTCGGACTTGGGCCAGGTCGAGGGCCAGTCGGTAGATGTCCGCGTCCGGCTTCCTCATGCGGATGAAGCACGAGGAGACAAAGAAATCGATCAGGCCGGGCAGGCCGAACTTCTCGTTGCGATAGACGGTGAGCTCGCGGCCCTCGTTGCTGACGGCCACGGTTCTCAGCCGGTAACGCTTCTTGAGCTCCCGGACCAACTCCAGCATCTCGGGGTAGGGCTGTGACCTGGCGAACATGAAGGCCTTGAAATCGTCGTGGGTGAAAGGCCGTTCCTTGAAGAAGACGGACCGGTCGAGATACTCCTCGAGGGTGATCTTGCCCTCTTCGTACGTCCCGAACGTCTGGGCGTGCCGCCGGTCCATCTCCTCGACGGGCAGACCGAACTTTTCGGCGGCCGCGACCCGGGAGCCATGGTCCCAGCCGTTCGTGAGCAAGACCCCCCCGATATCCAGGAACAGCGTCGTGACCTTCTGCTTCTTCATGACCGGCCTCCTCAGACTCCCGGCGGATGGACGACACCGGCGAGCGTCAACACAGTCGTTTTGATCATCTCGATCATCCCGGAGGGGAAGATGCCGAGCCCGAGCAGGAGCAGAGCCAGGACGGCCAGGCCGATCCCTCCGGCGAGAGAGGATCTCCCCGCGGGCGAGAGGCGCGCGGCCTCGGCGCGAGGCTCGAGGGGCCGGGCGTACATGACGACGAGCACCCTCAAATAGTAATAAAGTCCGACGACGCTCGTCGCGACGAGGACGATCACCAGCGCCCATAGGGAGGAGCCGACTCCCGCCGCGACCACGTAGAATTTCCCCAGGAAGCCGGCGGTCAGGGGGATCCCGGCGAGCGAGAGCAGGGCCAGGGTCAGGACCGCGGCCACCGCCGGCCGGCGCCAGAACAGACCCCGGAAATCGTCCAACGCGTCCGCGTCGGCCTCCTCGGGGCTGAGCAGGGCCACGGCGCCGAAGGCCGCGGTCATGGTGATGACGTAGGCGACGAGGTAAAAGGCCGCGGCCTCGAGCCCGGCCGCGCCATTGGCCAGGAACGCGACCAGCAGATAGCCGAGATGCGAGATCGACGAGTAGGCCAGGATCCGCTTGACGCGGTTCTGCCGCAGGGCGAGAAGGTTCCCGGCGACCATGGACGCGCCGGCGACGAGGGCGAAGACGAGCAGGAGCGACGGGAAGCGGCGGATGTCGATCGTCCAGAAGAAGCGGAAGAGGAACGCCAGCATGCCTCCCTTGGAGATCGTGGCGACCAGGGCCGAGGCCGGCGCCGGGGCGCCCTGATAGACGTCGGGCGTCCACATGTGGAAGGGGACGACGGCCAGCTTGAAGCCGATGCCCACGATCATGAGCGAGACGCCGAGAACGAAGAGGGGCCTGTCGACGGCGCCCGCGGCCGCGCGGGCCGCCCACGTCGCGAAATCCAGCCCCCCCGTCTCCCCGTAGACGAGGGCCGCGCCGAAAAGGAGGAACGCCGCGGATGACGACGCCAGGACGAGATATTTGATGCCGGCTTCGATCGCTTCTCTGCGCTCGAGCGGGAAGGAGATGAGGACATACAGGGAGACGCTCAGGATCTCGAGGCCGAGGAAGAAGGACACGAAATGGACGCTCGCCGCAAGCGCCGATGCGCCGAGCAGGGCGACGAACCCCGCGAGAAAGAACTCCTCCCGGCGCGTCGCCGACGGACGGAAGTAGCTCCAGGCCAGCAAAAAGATGATGAATCCCGCGGCGAAGAAGAGCCCTGTGAAAAAGAGGGCGTAACCGTCGATGACAAAGAGCGGGGTCACGGTCCTCGGCGCCAGGCGGGCGCTGCCGAAGACGGCGGCCAGTCCCGCCGCGGACGCCGCCAGCGAGAACCCGGCGGCCACGGAGAATCGCCTTTTGGCGGCGATCAGAAGAAGGAGAATGACCGCGGCGGCGGCAGAGATCCAGAGCGGGGACAAGGCCAGGAGATCGGTGGAGCTCACCGCTGGTCTCCTTTTCCTGCTCCGGTTTGGCCCGCCGGTTCACCGGTAACGTGCGGCGACGCGCTCGCGCCGGCCGCGGGAGAAGCCGGGGGCGAGGTTGCGATCCCCGGGGTCCGGCCCGGCTCGGCCGCGCTCAGGATGCCGGCGACCGCCGCCCGCGACGTGTCGAGAACGGGCTGAGGATAGAGACCGAGCCAGACGATGACCAAGGCCAGCGCCGCGAGGACGCCGATCTCCCGCGGGCCGAGGTCCCGAAAAGGCGCTTCGGCGGACTTCGGTCCATGGAATATCCGCTGGAAAAGACTCAAGGCGTAGATCGTCGAAGCGATCAGGCCGAGCGAGGCCGCGACGGCAAACGCCGGCGCGGCCTTGAAGGTCCCGAAAAGGATGAGGAATTCGGCCGCGAAGTTGCCCAGGCCCGGAAGCCCGAGCGACGCCATGGTAAAGACGAGCGCCGCCGCACCCATGCGGGGCGCCTCGCCCCAAAGCCCCCCCATAAGTCCGAGCTCGCGCGTCCGCAGGCGTTCCTGGACCGCGCCGGCCAGGATGAACAATCCCCCGGTGCTGATGCCGTGGCAAACGATCAAGAGCACGACGCCCTGGAGGGCCGTCCCGTCGAGAGAGAAGATCCCGAGCAGGACGAAGCCCATGTGGCTGACGCTCGTGTAGGCGACCATCCTCTTGAGGTCGGATTGGGCGAAGGCCAGCTTGGCCCCGTAGAGGATCCCCGCCACTCCGATGGCCATGCCGAAGGGGGCGAACGAGCGCAGGGTCGACGGCGACAAAGGCAGGACGAACCTGATCAGTCCATAGGCCCCCGTCTTGAGGAGGAGCCCGGCCAGGATGACGCTGCCCGCCGTCGGCGCCTGGGCATGAGCGTCAGGCAGCCACGTATGCAGCGGGACACCCGGCGCTTTGACCAGGAACGCCAGGAGGAAGCCCAGCATGACCCAGGGGGCCGCCGCCCCCAGCGGAGTGCCCGCGAGCGCGGCATGTTCAAACGTGTAGACGCCCGTGGCCCGGCCGTGGACAAAATAGAGGGCCAGGATCGACAGGAGCATGGCCAGTCCGCCGGCCTGGGTGAAAAGGAAGAACTTGAAGGCCGCGGGAACGCGCCTCTCGTGCCCCCAGATGCCGATCAGGAAATACATCGGCACGAGCATCAGCTCCCAGAAGAAGTAGAAGAGAAAGAGATCGGCGGCCAGGAAGACCCCGGCGATGCCCGCCAGCACCCAGAGGAGGTTGAAGTGGAAGAAGCCGACCCGCGTCCGGACCTCCGTCCAGGAGGCGACGACGGCGACGAGGCCCAGGAAGATCGTCAAGGCCACGAGGACGAGGCTCAACCCGTCCATGGCCAGGTGGAAGCTGGCCCCGAGGCTGGGGATCCAATCCCGGCGAAGCTCGATCAGCCACGACCCGGACTCGAGGAGTGAGACGGCTCGATAATGGCCCATCCATACGGCGGCGACGAGAACGAGGTCCGCGCCGAGGGCGCAGACGGCGATCCAGCGGGACAGGCGATCATCGAACCGCCCCGCGGCCCAGGCCAGGATCCCGCCCGCGACCAGTATCGCCAGCATCCAGAAGAGCATCACAGGAACACCGCCACCGCGAGAACGATGACCGCGCCGAGCGCCACGGCGGCCGCGTACCAGCGGAGACGCCCGGTCTGCGTTTTGACCAGGACCGCGTTGGCGCCCCCGACCGCTCCGGCCAAGCCGCGGAACGGCAGATCGACCGCGTCGTTCTTGTTGACCCGGGCCAGCCAGGCCAGCGGCCGGACCAGGGCCCGGTCATAGAGCCGGTCGAAGCCCCAGCCCGCAAAGAGGAAGCGGCCGATCCCCCGGGCCGGCGCTGCGCCCGCCGCGCGCCGGGTCGCGGCGTCCTTTCTTCCGTAGAGCGCATACGCCAGGAAGAGCCCTGCCAGCGCGACGGCCGAGGACACGAGGACGAGGATGGCGTCCTCGCTCGGGCTCTTGGGCATCGGCCCCCGACCTCCAAGGACCGGCCGGAGGAAATTCGAAAAGAACGGCAGGTTCCCCAGAACGCGCGGCGTCTCGAGAAAGCCCGCGACGATGGAGAAGACGGCCAAAACGACAAGAGGAAGCTTCATGCCGAGGCCCGGGCCGCGGCGGATGCGCGTACTTTCCGGTCCGAAGAAGACGACAAAGACGACGCGGAACGTGTAGAGGACGGTGAGGAACGCGCCCACGAGCCCCGCCGCCCAAAGCCAGGCCCCTGCGCCCCCGCTCGACCAGACCGACGACAGGATCCACTCCTTGCTGTAGAATCCCGCCGTGACAAGCGGCAGGGCGGCGAGAGAAGCGGCCCCGGCGAGAAAGGTCCAGAAGACGAGCGGAAGCTGCTTCCGCATCCCTCCCATCTTGAAGATATCGTGCTCCTCTTTGAGCCCGAGGATGATGACGCCCGCGCCGAGGAAGAGCAAGGCCTTGAAGAACGCGTGGGTGACGAAGTGGAAGACCGCGGCCGACCACGCTCCGGCCCCGAGGGCCAGGAACATGGTGCCGACCTGGCTCATGGTCGAATAGGCCAGGATCCTTTTGATGTCGACCTGGACCAGGGCGCTCGCAGCGGCGATGAGCAGGGTCGCGGCCCCGATGACACCCACGGCCAGCCGGACCGGCGGAGCGAGCTCGAACAGGACGTGCGTCCGGGCGATGAGATAGACCCCGGCCGTGACCATGGTCGCGGCGTGGATGAGGGCGCTCACCGGCGTCGGGCCGGCCATCGCGTCGGGGAGCCAGGTCTGGAGCGGCAGCTGCGCGGACTTGCCCACGGCTCCGCCGAGGACGAGGGCCGCGGCGGCGACGGCCAGGGCCGACCCGGCCGGCCACTGCGCCGCGGCCTGGGTCGCGACCTCCTGGATCTCGAGCGTCCCGAGCCTTGTGAAGATCAGCAAGAGGCCCACAGCCAGGGCCGTGTCGCCCACCCTCGTGATGATGAAGGCCTTGGCCGCCGCGCGCACGTTCTTCGGGTCCCTGTACCAGAACCCGATCAGAAGATAGCTGCAGAGCCCGACCCCCTCCCACCCGAGATAAAGGACGAGCAGGTTCGAGGCGAGAACGAGAACCAGCATGGACCCGACGAAGAGATTCATATAGGCGAAGAACCGGCTGTAGCCCTCGTCGTCCGACATGAAGCCGGCCGAGTAGAGGTGGATGAGAAATCCGACGAAGGTCACGACGAGCGAGAAGACGAGAGACAAGGCGTCCAGGCGGAGTGAGATCCCCGGCCTCAAGCCCCCGACTTCGAACCAGGTCCAGTACGTGGTCGTCAAGGCGTCTCCCGGCGGGGGAGAGGCGGCGAACCGGACCGCCAGAACGATCGTCAGCGCGGCCGAGATCCCGACGAGACCGACTCCGACGACAGCCGTGAGCCTTCTCGGCATGGTCCGGCCGAAGACGCCCAGGACGAGAAAGCCCAGGAGCGGCAGCACGGGGATGAGCCAGAGGAGCGTCGCCATGTCAGCCTTTCATCGTCCCCGCGGCGTCGGAATCGAGCGACTTGAAGTGGCGGCGGACCTGACGGACCAGGGCCAGACCCACCGAGACCTCGGCCGCGGCCACGGCCAGGATGAAGAGGAAAACGACCTGCCCGTCCGGCTGGCCCCACCGCGCCCCGGCCGCGATGAAAGCGAGCCCGGCCGCGTTGACCATGATCTCGAGCGACATCAGGACGAACAGGAGGTTGCGGCGGGCCAGTAGCCCGGCCAGGCCGAGGGCGAAGAGGATCCCGGCGACGGCCAGCACGGCCTCGAAGGAAACGGCGCTCATTTCGGCGTCTCCTTGAAGAAGCGGTGATGGGACGTCTCCTGTCGGCTCCCCAGGTGAAAGGCCCCGACGACGGCGGCCAGCAGGAGCATGGCGGCCAGCTCGACGCCCAGGACGTAAGTGCTGAAGAGCGAGATCCCCACGGCCTTGGGCGGGACGGCGCCGGAGCCGAGGCCGTGCGTTCCTCGCGCGGCGATGACGATGAGGAGCTCGCCGAGAAGGACGAGCGACAGGGCGGCCGGGCCGGCCCACGTCCGCAGGCTCGTCCACGGGCTCGACCGCGGCCTCTCCGCCTGGAGATTGAACATCATGACCACGAAGACGAAGAGGACGACAACGGCCCCGGCATAGATGATCACTTCGAGGGCCGCGGCGAGCGGCGCGCCCAGCGTGAAGAACATGACCGCGGCCGCGAGGAACGAGACCACGAGATAGAGCAGCGCGTGGACCGCGTTCGTCCGGGTAATGACCAGGACCGTCGCGATGACGGCGACGGCCGCCGCGGCATAGAACATCATGGCAGCAGGCTCCTCAGGTCGACCGGCGGCTCCTCGTCCCCTTGACCTTCCTTTTTCTTGCCGGGGACGGTCACGCCCGCGACCTTGTAGAAATCGTAGCCCGGGTACTTGCCCTGGCCGTCGACCAGGAGATGCTCCTTTTCGTAGACCATGTTCTGCCGGTCGTACTCGGACATCTCGGAATCCGGGACGAGCTGGATGGCGCAGGTCGGGCAGGCGTCCTCGCAGAGGCCGCAGAAGATGCAGCGGGAGAAGTTGATCCGGAAAAAGGCCGGGTAGCGCCGGCCGTTCGCGTCCTCGGCGGCCTGGAGGGCGATGCAGCCCACGGGGCAGGCGACGGCGCAGAGATAGCAGGCGACGCACCTCTCGCCGCCGTCGGGGTCGCGGCTGAGGATGATGCGGCCCCTCCAGCGGGCCGGGAGCGCGACCCTTTCTTCGGGGTAGCGGACCGTGACCTTCTTCCGGAAGAGATGGCGGAAGGTCAGGCCGATGCTGCGCAGGATGCTGAACATGTTATGACCTCACGGACCCGCCCTGTTGCCGGCGAGGAGCACGACCGCCGCCGTCACGAGCAGGTTCAGGACGGCGAGCGGCAGGAGGACCTTCCAGCCGAAGGCCATGAGCTGGTCGTAGCGGAGCCGCGGCAGCGAGCCGCGCACGAGGATGAAGAAGGCGATGAGGACGCCGGTCTTCAGGAAGAACCAGACCCACGGCGGCAGGAACGCCGGGCCGAGCCAGCCGCCGAAGAACAGGGTCGCGATCAGGGCCGAGACGAGGGTCAGGCCGAGATACTCGCCGACGTAGAACATGCCGAACTTCATGCCCGAGTATTCGGAGTGGTACCCGGCCACGAGCTCGTTCTCGGCCTCGGGCAGGTCGAACGGCAGGCGGCGCATCTCGGCCGCGCCGGCGACGAGGAAGACGGCGAACCCGGCGAACTGCGGCAGCACGAACCAAGTCTTCCGCTGGGCCAGGACGATGTCGCGCAGGCTGAACGAGCCCGCGAGCATCACGACGCCCATGAGCGAGAGGCCCATGAAGACCTCGTAGCTCATCATCTGGGCCGCGGCCCGCAGGCCCCCGAGGAGCGCGTACTTGTTGTTCGAGGCCCAGGCGCCGAGGATGACGCCGTAGACCGCGAGCGACGACATGCCCAGGAAGAAGAGCAGCCCGATGTTGAGATCCGCGACGAAGAGGCCCGGGGCGAAGGGGATGACGGCGAACGACATCAGGACCGCGGCCATGATGATCCCCGGCGCCAGGATGAAGACCGGCTTGTCCGCGAACGGCGGGACCCAGTCCTCCTTCAGGAAGAGCTTGATCATGTCGGCCAGGACCTGGAGGATGCCGAAGGGGCCGACACGGTTGGGGCCGTACCGTTCCTGCCAGACCCCGAGCAGCCGGCGCTCCAGCCAGACGAGACCCGAGGCCGATCCGAGCGCGAAGGCCAAAACGCCGGCGACGATCAGGACCATCTTCAAGGTGAGGCTCATGGCTTCCTCACCGTCCGGATCTTGCCGCGGGCCGGAAGATCGAGGCCGAGGCCGCCGGACGGCACCGCGGGGAGGCCGGCCGCGCCGCGGCACATCTCGGCTGTTATCTTCACCGGGAGCGACAGCGTCTCGCCGCCGACCTCGAGCTCGACCCGGTCGCCGGGCCCGATCCCGCGCGCGACGGCGTCGTCGGGATGGAGGAGGAGAACCGGCTCCGGGGCGAGCGAGGCGACGGCCGGGGCCCGGGCGCTCAGCTCCTCCGAGCCGAAGATCTGGTAGACCGGGACGAAAAGGAGGCCTTCGCCTGCCCCCGCCGTCTCCGCCCGAGGCCCGTCCACGGCGGATCCGGGAGAAGCCGATCCCGGGGGTTCGATGAGCCTCCGTCCAGGGTCTCCGTCCCGCAGAGGGCCTCCGGTCCCGGCCTGGTATTTGTTGACCGACTGGACCGAATTCCAGCCCGGCCTCCAGAACCGGGGGATGAGCGGGGACGGCGGGATCCCGGACGCGCCTTCCATGGAAAAAGCCAGGGGGGAATCGAGGTCGAGTGCGGGCCCGCCCTCCCTGACGTCCGCCGCGGCGTGGATCGAGGTCCGTCCGCTCGCCCGCTGCGGCTCCCTCGGGACCTTCGAGCCATGGATGCGGAAGCCCGCCGGAGGCGCGGCCTCGCGGATCCCGGCGAGGTCCGGGAATTCGGCCGCGATGGCTTGGACGAGGTCGTCGAGATTCCGGAGTCCCGCGGCGTCCCGGCGTCCCGCGGCCCTGGCGAAATCGCAGAGCCAGCGCCAGCTCTCCCGCACGCCGTGCGGCGGCGGCGAGACCTTGAAGAAGCGCTGGGCCCGGCCCTCGTTGTTGACGAGCGTGCCCTCGGACTCGGCGAAGGTCGCGGCCGGGACGACGATGCCGGCCCGTCCGGCCGTCCCGTGATCGAGATGATCGAGGAGGATGACGCTCGGGCACTTGTCGAAGAACTCGTCCGCGGCCCTCGCAGGCAGCCTGCGATAGAGGTCGTTCTCCAGGATGACGGCCGCTCCGGCCTTTCCGCTCGTGACCAGGTCCATCCCGTCTTTGAGGCCGCCGGGGCGGAGCAGGGCCAGGCCGACGGAGTTCGACTCCGGGAATACGAGACACAGCCCGGCTCTCCTTTGCCGTTAGACAGCGCCCTGGCGACAGCGGCCGCGGCCCTGAGGACGGAAGGGGCTCCGCCGCAGACCCCGGCGACGACGAGAGGCCGGGCCGACCGCCTCGAGCGCCCGGGCGATCCGTCCCGGCCGCCGATTCGAGCTCGGGCGGCAGGTCATCGGGAGCGGGCTCGTCCCGTGATGTGCCGGGCGACCGCGAACCCGAGGCGCGCGGTCTCGTCTGGGGTCAGGAGGAGCTCTTCGGCGAAGGCCGAGAGCGCGGTCCGGTGCGTGGCGGCGACGAAAACAGGGCCCCTGGCATCCTGGACAACGTCCGCGACGGCCAAGGCGTGCCAACCGGGGATCCCGGCCTTGACCGCGGCTTCGACGGCCCCGCGCCGGGCCGCCTGCCTCAGAGCCAGAGTCGAGAAGAGGCGCGGTATTCGTCACATCCTCGCCGAGGACGAGGACGGCGTCCGAGAGCCGAGCGTCCGCGAGCGAGGCCGGCCGGGCCGGGCCGTCGCGCAGGATCTTCAGCGCCGAGCTCCGTCAGACGCCATTCGTTGTCCGCGACGCCGGCGTAGAACCGGTCCGGCCCCGACAAGCTGGCGGAGAGCGAAGTTGGCTTCGAGCGAGGCCCGGGGCGAGCCGATGCCGATCGCCGGATTTGGTCCGGCCACGGCGCCGGCCACCCGGCGGAGGAGGAGCCGGCGCGTTTCGTCACTGCCGTCCGTCGAGCCCTGGCCGGCCAGCCGGGCCGTCCGGATCCTCTTCGCGTCGTTGACGAACTCGTAGCCGAAGCGGCCGCGGTCGCAGAGGAAGTCGCCGTTGACCTGGCCGTTGTAGCGGTTGCGGATGCGGCGCAGCATCCCGTACCGCTCGCCCGGGATGGTGTTGCAGCCGAGGCTGCAGTGGACGCAGACCGAGGGCGCGGTCGCGAGGTCCCATTTGCGCGTGAAATGACGCTTGAAGGTCTTGTCCGTGAAGACGCCGGTCGGGCAGACCTCGACCAGGTTGCCGCTGAAGGGGCTTTCGAGGACGCCGTCCTCGTGGCGGCCGTAGAAGAGCCGGTCGCGCGAGGCGAACTCGGCCAGATCGCCGCCCCCGGCGTAGTCCCTGTAGAAACGGACGCAGCGATAGCACTGGATGCAGCGGTTCATCTCGTGGTTGACGAACGGTCCCAGGTCCTGGCTCCGGTGGGTCCGCTTCTTGAAGCGGTAGCGCCGGTAGACGTGACCGGTCATGACGGTCATGTCCTGGAGGTGGCACTCGCCGCCTTCGTCGCACACCGGGCAGTCGTGCGGATGGCTGGCCATGAGCCATTCGAGGACGCCGGCCCGGAACTCGCGGGCCTGCGGGTCGTCGATCGAGATGCGCAGGCCGTCGACGACCGGCTCCATGCACGACATGACCAGCCTGCCCTGCGACGTCTTTTTCGTTCGCGAATTTCTTGACGGCGCACAGGCGGCAGGCCCCGGCCGAACCGAGGGCCGGGTGCCAGCAGAAATAGGGGATGTCGAAGCCGAGCGACAGGCAGGCCTCGAGCAGGTTCGTCCCCGCCGCCGCCTCGAACGGCCGGCCGTCGACGAAGATCGTCACCCGGCCTACTTCCACGGGCACCGTCCCTCCCTGATGTGCCGCTCGAAATCCTCCCGGAACAGTCTCAGGGCGCTCCCCAGCGGCTCGACGGCCCCGGGGGCGAGGGCGCAGAACGTGTGGCCCGGGGCAAGGTCGCGGACATGCCTGTCGAGGATCTCAAGGTCCTCCGGCCTTCCTTGGCCCTGCTCGATGGCCTCGAGGGTCTTGACGATCCAAGCCAGGCCGCTCCAGCACGGCGTGCACCAGCCGCACGATTCGCGGGCCATGAAGCGCTCGATGTTGAGGACGAAGGCCACCGGGCAGGTGCGGTCGTCGAGGACGATGGACGTCCCGGTGCCCAGCCGGCTTCCGACCTGGGGCTCGTGGGTGAAGTCGAGGTCGACGTCGAGCGCGACCTGGAAATCCGTGGAGGCGCCGCCCGGAAGGAGCGCCCGGAACGCGTAGCCGTCCTTCATCCCTCCGGCGTGGACCTCCAGGATCTCGCGGAGCCTCGTCCCCAGCGGCAGCTCCCAGGCGCCGGGACGCTTGACCCGGCCGCTCATGCCGTAGATCTTGGTCCCGCCCTCGCCGGTCAGGCTCAGCTTGCGGAACCAGTCGGCCCCGTTGTTGACGATGTGGGGGACCGAGCAGAGGGTTTCGACGTTGTCGATGAGCGTGGGCTTGCCGAAGAGCCCGCTGACGAGCGGAAAGGGTGGCTTGGACCGGGGTGAGGCGCGGCGCCCCTCGAGGGCGTTGAGAAGGCCGGTTTCCTCGCCGCAAATGTAGCGGCCCGCGCTCGAATGGACGCGGATATCGAGGTTGAACCCGGTGCCGAGGATGTTCCGGCCGACGAGGCCGGCCTGGGTCGCCTCGCCGACGGCCTTTTCGAGGGCCCGGGCCGACTTCGCGTAGGCCCATCTCACGAAGACGTAGCAGATCTCGGCCTGGATCGCATAGGCGGTCAGGATCAGCGCCTCGACGAGCTGGTGCGGGTCGCCTTCCATGAGCATGCGGTCCTTGAACGTCCCGGGCTCCATCTCGTCGGCGTTGCAGCAGAGATACTTGGGCCGCGGGGCGTCGGGCCCCATGGGCACGAATCCCCATTTCTGCCCGGTCGGGAATCCCGCGCCGCCCCTTCCCCGGAGACCCGAAGCCTTGACCAGCGCGGTCACGTCCTGCGGCCCCATCGACAGGAGCGCCTTGCGCGCGGCCCGATAGCCCCCGGCTGCTTCGTAGCCCTTGAGGTCCAGAGGCTCCTCGCCGGGCCTGATGTTCTGGGTCAGAGGGCGTTCCATCTTCCGAACCTATCTATATCTTTCGAGGATGGCCTCGATCCCTTCGGGGGTCAGGTCGCCGTAAAGGTCGCCGTCGATCATCATCGCCGGGGCCTGGTCGCAGGCCCCGAGGCAGGGCGAGGGGAGGAGCGTGAACCGCCCTTCCCGGTCCGTCTCCCCCGGGCGGATCCCGAGCCGCGAGCACACGCGGTCGACGATCTTCTCATATCCCTGGATCCAGCAGCAGATGCTGTCGCAGAAAAGGATGACATGCCGGCCGACCGGCTTGCGGAAGATCATGGAATAGAACGACGCCAGGCCGTCGAGCTCGGTCACCGTCATGCCGACGAGCCCGGCCGCGGCCCGGAGGTCCTCGTCCGAGACCCAGCCGTTCCTTTTCTGGATGACCTGGAGCGCCTCGACCGCGGCCGCCCGGCGCACCGGGACACGGGCCGCGGCGGCCTCGATCTCCCGGCGGTCGTCTTCGGTGATCACGCCTTGCCTCCGTCTTTCATCTGTCCACATCCGAGAGGACATAGTCGACGCTGCCCAGGATGGCCGTCAGGTCGGGGATGGTGTGCCCGCGGCTGATCGTCGGGACCATCTGGATGTGCGCGAACGAGGGTGTCCGGATGCGAAGCCGGTACGGCAGGACCCCGCCGTCGCTGACCAGGTAGTAGCCGTTTCCGCCCTTGGTCGCCTCGATCCCGTGGAAGGCTTCCCCCGGCGGGATGACCGGGCCCCAGCCGACGCCCAGAAAATGCCCGATCAGGGTCTCGATATCGGTCAGCGTGCGGTCCTTGAGCGGGGGCGTCGCCAGCGGATGCCGCGACTTGTAGTCCCCGGCGGGCATGTTCTCGACGCACTGGTCGATGATCCGCAGGCTCTGGCGGATCTCGGCGACGCGCACCAGGGCCCGGTCGTAGCAGTCGCCGTTCCGGCCGGTCGGGATGTCGAAGTCGAACCGGTCGTAGCCGGAGTAGGGCCGCTTCTTGCGGAAGTCCCATTCGAGGCCGCAGGCCCTGAGCCCCGGCCCGGTGACGCCCCATTCGACCGCCTCGTCGAGGGTATAGGCGCCGATGCCGGCCGTGCGGGCCTTGAAGATGCGGTTCTTCATGACCAGGGAATCGTACTCCTTGAGCCGGCGCGGGAACGTCCGCAGGAACTCCCGGACCGGCTTGTCCCAGTCCCGGGGCAGGTCCTGGGCCAGGCCGCCGATCCGGAACCAGTTGGGATGCATGCGCGCTCCGCAGATCGCGGCCACGATGTCCAGGACCTTTTCCCTGTCGGTGAACATGTAGAAGACGGGCGAAAGCTGCCCCAGGTCCTGGGCGAAGGTGCCGTACCAGACGAGGTGGCTGGAGATGCGGAAGAGCTCGCAGAGCATGACCCGGGCCACCTGGGCCCTCTCCGGCACGTCGATCCCGGCCAGCTTCTCGACCGCCAGGACGTAAGCCAGGTTGTTCATGACGCCGCCCAGGTATTCGACCCGGTCCGTGTAGGGGATGAACGTGTGCCAGCTCTGACGCTCGCCCATCTTTTCGGCCCCGCGGTGGTGAAAGCCGATGTCGCAGACGGCGTTGACGATGTCCTCGCCGTCGAGCTCGAGGACGACCCTCAGGATGCCGTGCGTGCCCGGGTGCTGCGGTCCGACGTTGAGGAACATGTAGTCGCTGCGCCCGCTCCGGCGCGGCAGGCCCCAGCGCTCCGGATGGAACTTGAGGGCCTTCTCGTCCTCCTCCAGCTTGTCTTCGGGGATCTCGAAGGGCGGCATGTCCGTGGCCCGGGCCGGATGGTCCTTCCGGAGCGGGTGGCCCGTCCAGCCGTCGGGCATCAGCAGGCGCTCGAGATGCGGGTGCCCGTCGAAGGTGAGGCCGAACATGTCGTAGATCTCGCGCTCGTACCAGTTGGCCGAGGGCCAGAGGCCGGTCGCGCTGGGCAGGGCGAGGTCGCCCTCCTTCAAAGCGACCTTCACCCGGATGTCGTCGTTCCTGTCGAAGGACAGCAGGTGATAGACGACGGTGAAGTCCGAGCCGGGCTGTCCCTCGCGGTGTTCCCGTTCGCGCTCGTCGATCGCCGTGAGGTCGTAGAGCATGCGATACGGACGGGCCGCTCCCGACTTGAGATGCGCCAGGACGTCGAGGAGCCGGTCTTTCGGCACCCAAAGGGTGGGGAAGGCGTCCCGCGTGGCCTGCTCCGCGATCGGGATCCCGCCGAACCCGGCCTTGAGCTCGTCGACGACGCCGGCCGGCCCGGCGTCTGGCTCTCGCGCGCTCACGGCTTCTCCATGGTCAGATGCCATCGGGAGAGGGGAACGATCCCCGCTTCTTCCGCTCGGCGGATTTCTCGTCCCTCAGCGAAGGCCGTGGCGGCCTGGTAACATCCTGGGAGCCGGCCACCCAGCTCAGCGGCCTCTTCTCCCGGCCGACGGAGTCGCGGAGCATGAGCAAGCCCTCCATGAAGGCCTCCGGCCGCGGCGGGCAGCCCGGCACATAGACGTCGACGGGCAGGAACCGGTCGACGCCCTGGACGACGCTGTAGATGTCGTACATGCCGCCCGAATTCGCGCACGAGCCCATCGAGATGACCCAGCGCGGCTCCATCATCTGGGCGTAGAGCCGCTTGATGACGGGAACCATCTTGATGAACACGGTCCCGGCGATGATCATGACGTCGGCCTCCCGCGGCGTGCCCCGGATGACCTCGGAGCCGAAGCGGGCGATGTCGTAGCGGCTGGTGAGGCTCGTGGCCATCTCGACGTAGCAGCAGGACAGGCCGAAATTGAAGGGCCAAAGGGAATTCTTCCGGCCCCACGCGACGAGCTCCTGGAGCCGTCCGAGGAGGACGCTCTGCCGGGCGGTCTCCTCGAGCGTCGGCGCCGCGGGGCGGCCGCGGCTCGCGCCCCCGGTCATGGCGCTCCCCCGGCCCCGTCCCGTTTCCGCATCTCGCGCAGGACGTCCTTGCCTTTGAGCGCGAAATCGAAGGCCCCGGCCCGGCCCTCGTAGACGAGGACGGCCAGAAGGACGGCCAGAAAGGCGAGCGCGGCCAGGAACCCGGGCCAGCCCGTTTCGCGGAGCGAAACGGCCCAGACGATGATGAAGACCGTTTCGACGTCGAAGACGACGAACAGCATGGCCACGACGTAATAGCGCGGGGAAAATCTGAGCCGGGCCGACGCGGTCGCCGGGACCCCGGATTCATAAGGCTCCACGGTCGCCCGTTCCCGGTGCCTCTGGCCCAGGACGTAGGAGATCCCGATCATCCCGGCCGCGACGACGAGGACGGCCGCGGCGTAGACGACGAGGGGCCAGAGGAGTCCGCTCATGTTCAGATCATGTCCATGCGCGGAGGCGCTGCCAGAAGTTTGGCCGCGCCTTTGTCGGCGAGAAAGACGCTCCGTCCCTCCCGGGGCCTGACCATGGCCGCGGGCAGGCCCTCCGAGGGCCCCTCGAGGACCGCTTTGAGCGCCGAGGCCTTGTCCTCGCCGGTGACGAGAAAGACGACGACGTGGGCGGCGTTGATCGTGAGCAGGGACAGCGAGACGCGATCATGGTCGGGCGCCGGCCGGAGCGCGGGCACGGCCAGCCGGCGCCCCTCCCACAGGCCCTCGGCCCCGGGAAAGAGCGATGCGGTGTGGCCGTCCTCGCCGAGCCCGAGCAGGATCAAGTCGAAGCGGGGCAGGTCCCACTCCTTCAGTCCGAAGAAGGCGCGCAGGTCCCGGTCGTAGCTCGTCCGCCGCCGCCCGGGGATCCTTTCCGACCGTCACCGCGTGGACGTTTTCCGCGGGGATGGGCACATGACGCAGGAGCTTGGCCTCGATCATCCGGAGGTTGCTCGCCGGATCGTCCGCCGGGACGAGGCGTTCGTCGGACTGGAAGATGTGCGTCCTGTCCCAGGGCAGGTCTCGGCCGGACCCGGCCAGGCGCTCGTAGAACGATACGGGCGTCCGGCCCCCCGAAAGAGCGGCCACGAACCGGCCCGACCGCAGGACCGCCGCCTGGCTGACGGCGCTCCACTCCTCGAGCATGACGCCGTCCATCGTCCGCTTGTTCGGAAAGACGCTGACTCTTCGGTCGGGTGGCTTATTCACCGGAGAACCTCCATGTGCGGCCCTCCCGGGCCATGAGCTCGAACGCTTCCTTCGGCCCCCACGAGCCGGCCGTGTAGTTGGGCAGACCGGCCGGGGGATGCCGCTCCCAGTACTCGATCACGGGGTCGATGACGGCCCAGGTCGCATCCTCCGCGTCCTGCCGGGGAAAGAGCGTCAGGTCTCCCCGGATGCAATCGAACAGGACGCGCTCGTAGACGGGGCGCTCCCTGACCCGGAAGCTTTCGGCGTAGTCGAAGACCATGCGCGCCGTGGCCGGCTCGCTGCCCATCCCGGGATGCTTGACGGTCAGGACGAGGCTGATCCTCTCCCGGGGCTGGATGCTCAGGACGAGACCGTTCGGCTCCATGAGCCCGCAGGCCTTCCCGAACAGCCGCAGGGGCAGCTTCTTGAATTCGATATAGATCTCGCTTTCCCGTCGCGGCAGCCTTTTTCCCGTCCGCAGGTAGAAGGGAACGCCCGCCCAGCGCCAGTTGTCGATGTGAAACCGCCCGGCGAAGAACGTGGCCACCCGCGACGCCGGCGAGACGCGCGCTTCGGCCCTGTAGCCGCGGACCTTCCGGCCCGCGACCCGGCCCGGACCGTACTGACCCAGGACGGTCATGGATTTGGCGTCGCGGCCGTCCATGCGGCGGATGCTGCGGAAGACCTTGTTCCTCTCGTCGCGGACGAGATCGGCGTCGAACCCGGCCGGCGGCTCCATGGCCACCATGGCCAGGACCTGCATGAGATGGTTCTGGACGATGTCGCGGATGACGCCGACCTGCTCGTAGAAGGCGCCCCGGTGCTCGATGCCGATGTCCTCGGCCACCGTGATCTGGACGTGGTCGATGAAGCGCGCGTTCCAGACCGGTTCGAAAAGGGCGTTGCCGAAGCGGAAAAAGAGGATGTTCTGGACGGTCTCCTTGGCCAGGTAGTGGTCGATGCGGAAGACCTGCTTCTCGTCGAAGGCGGCCAGGATCTGCCGGTTGAGCGCTTCGGCGGAACGGAGGTCCCGGCCGAACGGCTTTTCGACGATCAGCTTGGCCTGCGGCAGGGACCGGCAGAACCCGATCTTGTCGAGCCCCGCGACGATGACGGGGACGAGCTGGGGCGGAACGGCCAGATAAAAAATGAGGTTGACGTCCTCCGCTCTTCCGGACGGAGAGAGCGATTCCATTCGCGCCCGGAGCGCCGTGTAGAAGCCGTCGTCCCCCAGGTCCCCGCGAAGGTAACGAAAGCGGCGGGCGAAGGCGGCCGCACGCTCCGGCCGGGACCCTTGGCGGAGATTCTCCCGCACCGCCGAAAGGACGATCTTCCGGTAGGATTCGTCGGTATAGGGACGCCTCCCGACGGCCAGGACGGACGAGGAGCCGGCCAAGCTCCTGTCTTCCTGCAGGGCAAAGAGGGCCGGGATCAGCTTCCTCGCGGTCAGGTCGCCCGTGCCGCCGAAGATGACCATGACGAAGGGGCCCACCAGGGACTCGCCGGCCGGCGACAGGCAGGCGTCGGCGGGACCAGGGGGTTTCATAAGTGTCCCGCCTTTTTTTCGATGGTCTGCAGGAGGTCGTCGAGCGAGCGGTCGAACGCCCGGACGCCGTCCTCGAGGAGCCGGTCACAGACGTCGTCGATCGAGATGCCCAGCGTCCGCAACTCCGCCAGGATCGCCTCGGACTTGGACGCGTCGGGCGTCAAGGCCTCGGCCACGCGGCCGTGGTCGAGGAACGCGGAGAACGTCGTCTCCGGCATGGTGTTGACCGTGTCCCTGGCGATGAGCTCCTCGACGTACTTGATGTCGCTGTACGCGGGGTTTTTGGCGCTCGTGGAGCCCCAGAGCGGCCGCTGGACGTTCGCGCCTTTCGCGCCGAGCCCGCGGAATTCCTCCGCCGCGAAGATCCTCCGGAAATCGGCGTAGCAGAGATGGGAGTTGGCGACCGCGACCCTGCCCTTGAGCGAGCCCGCCCGGTCCTTCCGTCCCGCGTCGGACTCGCGGGCGGCGAGGGCCTCGAGAAGCGCGTCGACGGCCGTGTCGATCCGGCTGACGAAGACGCTGGCCACGGAGCGGATCCTGGCCACGTCGTCGTGCCGGTCGGCGAGCCGCTTGACGCCCCGCAGGTAGGCCAGGGCCGTCGCGCGGTACTGCCGGGTCGAGAAGATCAGGGTGGTGTTGACGTTGACGCCCGCGGCCGTCAGCTCCTCGATGGCCTCGAACCCGGCCTCGGTCGCCGGCACCTTGAACATCACGTTGGGCCGGCCGACTTTCCGGAAGAGGCGCATCCCCTCGACGATCGTCCCGGCGGCGTCGTCGGCCAGCTTGGGGTTGATCTCCAGACTGACGTAGCCGTCGAGTCCTCCGGTCCGGTCGTGGACCGGCCTGAAGACGTCCGCGGCGTCCCTGATGTCGGTCGTGGTCAGCTCGTCGTAGATCTCGAAGGCCGAGGCTCCGCCGCGCCTCAGGCTTCGGATCTGGTCGTCGTAGTCGGGCCCCGAAGCGATGGCCTTGTCGAAGATCGTGGGATTGGACGTCATGCCTCTCAAGCCGAGGTCGATCAAGGACCGCAGCCGGCCCGTCCTGATCATGGACCGGCCGATGTTGTCGAGCCAGACGCTCTGGCCGAAGGCGTCGAGATCGTGAATGGCCTGGTGTCCCATCGTGCCCCTCCTGTCCTTATTCTTTCTCGACTTCGTGTCCGCCGAATTCGTTCCGCAGGGCGGCGATGAACTTCGCGCCGAACGATTCCTCCTCGCGGGAGCGGAAGCGGGCGAAGAGGGCCAGGCTCATCGCCGGGACGGGCACGGCCCTGTCGATGGCTTCCTGGACCGTCCAGCGGCCCTCGCCGGAATCGGCCACGAAGCCCTTGATGTCCCGGAGGTGCGGGCTCCGGCCCAAGGCGGTCTCGGCCAGCTCCAGAAGCCAGGAGCGGACGACGCTCCCCCGGTTCCAAAGCCGGGCGATGGCCGCCGGGTCGAAGCCGTATTCGGTCTTGGACTCCAGGAGCTCGAAGCCTTCGGCGTAGGCCTGGAGCAGGCCGTACTCGATGCCGTTGTGGACCATCTTGACGAAGTGCCCGGCGCCGCTCGGGCCGAGATGGGCGTATCCGTCCGGAGGCGCGAGGGCGGCGAAGACCGGCTCGAGGCGCTCGAACGCGGGCTTGTCGCCGCCGATCATCAGGCAATAGCCGATCTTGAGCCCCCAGATGCCGCCGCTCGTGCCACAGTCGACGAACGTCAGCCCGAGGTCCTTGAGGGCCCGGGCCCGGCGGACCGAATCGGTGTAATGGGAATTGCCGCCGTCGATGACCACGTCCCCGGCGGCGAGGACGCCGGCGAGCGACCAGACGGTCTCCTCGGTCGGCTTGCCGGCCGGCACCATGATCCAGACGGCCCGGGGCGGGTCGAGCTTGGATGCGAGCTCGCGGAGAGACGCCGCCGTCTCCGCGCCCTGCCGCCCCGCGGCCGCGACGGCCGCGGGGTTGACGTCGAAGGCCACGACGGAGTGGCCGCGGGCGAGCAGGCGCTCGGTCATGTTCGCCCCCATCTTGCCGAGACCGACGAACCCGATCTTCATGTCATCCTCCTCGTCGCCTTCATCGCCGGACCTTGTCCCGGCGCTTGAGCCAAATGCGGACGCCTCCCAGGCCCAGCCCCGAAGCCGCAAAGGCCGCGGCGACGAGGATCAAGAACAGGCCCGGCGAGACCCCCGCCCGCATGATCTTGTCCCTTCGGACGCCGTTCAGCCCCAGGACGTAGGCCTCGAGGTTCGAGATCTGCTGCTGCGTCAAGGCCCCGGAGTCGCCGAAGGCCGGCATGGCGAGGGCCGGTTTGGGCCCCGCCGGGGTCGAGCCGTGCTGGGGGAACGGGTCGATCTTCGATGCGAAAACGTCCGGGTCCGGGTCGACGAGTTCGGGGTCGATGGGATTGAGCGGGGGAACCGTTCCGTCGTCGGAGCCCGGATTGGCAACGCCGCCCCGGCCCCGGGCCCCATGGCAGGACTGGCAGTTCTGGGCGAAGAGCAGGCCGCCGTGCCGGGGATCGCCGATGAGCTGGGGCGCCAGCGTCTCCCGATCTGCGGGCCGGGGGCTTGCCGCAGGGCGAGCTTCCCCGATGGGAGGCGCGGACGATATCCCTGAGGGTTCAGCCGCCGGGCCTCCTTCCGGGGTCAGGCTCAGCAGATAAGCGGCCAAGGCATCGGCTTCGGGCGGCGTCAGCTTGTCAAAGGCCGGCATCGAGGCGGCCGGATCGTGCGCGCGCGGCGCCCTGATCTGCTCTTTGAGCCAGTCCGGGGACCGGTTTTTCGTTCGTTCCCCCGCCAGGTCCGGGCCGATCTTGCCGCCGGACCCATTGATGCTGTGGCAGGCCGAGCAGCCGAGCCGCGCATAGAGCGCCGGGCCTTCTCCGGCCGCTCCCGCGGCAGCAGCCCCCTCGGCTGCGGCCGGAACGGCGCCGGCGGCCGGCGCCTGCGGCGCTCCGGTCCCGGGCTTGCTGGCGCTGCCGATGAGGCTCAGGATGACGGCCGCGGCAAGCACGGCGGCGTAGAGCCCCAAGGCGACCGGCCGCCGGGCCGGGTTCCGTTCCCGTCTCCGGTCGATGAAAGGCACGGCCAGCATCAACAGGACGAAGGCCAGCGGGACCGCCACGGTCCCGATGACCTCGAGAGAACCCGGGAAGAGCTTCAGCGCCTGATAGAGAGAGAGGAACGGCCATTCGGGCTTCGGAGTGAAGAGGGCGTCCATCGGGTCCGCGGCGCCGGTGAAGGCCGGAGGGACGAACGCCGCCAGGGCGACGAGGGCGACGAAGACGAGGCCGGCGGTGACGAGGTCCTTCCGGACCTGGTCCGGCCAGAACGGGCCGGTCCGCGCTTTCTTCGATTCCGACCACGGGCCCACGCTCCCCCCGCCGCGCCGGAACGCGACGAGGTGAACGAGGATGAACGTCGCCAGGAGTCCGGCCAGCAGCGCGACGTGGAAGACGAAGAAGCGGGACAGGGTGAGCTGGCCCATCGTCTCGCCGCCCCGGAGCAGGCGTTTCGCGAAGTCGCCGACGAGCGGCATCGTCCCGGCGATGCTCGTCCCGACCTCGGTGGCCCAGTACCCCTTTTCGTCCCAGGGCAGGGGCGAGCCCGTGAACATCATGCCCAGCGTCAGGAGAAAAAGGCCGGCGCCCAGCAGCCAGGTCAGCTGCCGCGGGCTCTTGTAGGCGCCCCAGAGATACACCCGCGTCATGTGGATGAGGACGAGGACGACCATGGCCGTCGCGCCCCAATAGTGCAGGTTGTGGATGAGCCAGCCGAACGGCACCTCCGTCCGGAGGAAGCCCAGGCTGATGTAGGCGTGATCGACGGTCGGGACGTAAAAAAACAGCTCGCAGATCCCCGTGACGGCCTGGAGGATGAACACGAACAGGGCGCTGCTGCCGAAGGAGTACCAATAGGACCCCCCTCCCGGGATGTCCTCGACGAAGATCGCGCGGACGACCCGGGAGACGGGCCAGCGGTCGTCGATCCATTTTGCGTGACCTTGCGTCATCTCGGCCTCCTAGACCGTCCTCTTCTGAGGGATCCCGACCTGGAACCGCTCCCATTCGACGTACAGGACCCCCTGCCTGATCTCGGCCGGCAGGGTGTCCAGGGGGCGCGGCGCCGGGCCGGAGACGACGCGTCCGTCGACGGTGAAAACGCTCGCGTGGCAGGGACACTTGAACAGTGAATCCGCCGCGTCCCAGTCGTAGCGGCAGCCGAGGTGGGGGCAGATCGGCGAGAAGACGACGACGTCCGAGTCCGAGCGCTTGACGGCCCAGATGCGGCGGCCGGTCATCCGCCGGATATAGGCGTCGGAACTCATCTCCTCGTAGGCGATATCGACGGGCCGGCCGGCCGGAAGCGAGTCGACCCGCGCCACCTTGGAGAATTGGCGCTTGCCGGCCCGGGACGAGCCGCCGATGACGGCTCCCATAAAAGGGATGGCCATGGCGATCCCGATGAGCGAGGTGAAGACCCCGATGAAAAGCTCGAGGAACCGGCGCCGGCTTTTGACGCCGGAAGCCGTCTCCGGAACGAGTTGGATTTCCATGACTCTCGCCTCCGCCCGGTCCTATTTCGCGGTCGTCCGGAGATATTCGAGCACGGCTCGGGCCTCGTCGGGAGCGATGACGCCGATAGAGAGAAGCAGTACGAGCCAAGCTTTCATTTTCATTCGCCCCTCCTTCAATTCCCCGTTCGTTCCCGCCTCGACCCCATTTCCCGTCCGGCTAGAACGCGATCCAGGCCTGATCTTGATCTCTTCTGGCTAAAACTCTACTCTCGCCCTAATTAAGCAAGAACGGTGCCACCAAAATGGGGCCGTAACGCCCCAAACTCCATGCAGTTCCGGGCCGGCGAGTCCCGCAAGACGGGAAAACCGGGCGGCTGTCCTATGGGGTAGGACTCGCCTAGAGCTCTTTCGCGACCTTTGTGAGGGCCGACCCCCTGTGCATGGCCAGGTGTTCGGTCTTGTCGCTCTTGATCAGATACTGGGGGTCCTCCTTCGAGGCATGAACCGTATACCCCTTGAACTCCATGGGGGCGGTGACCTTCCTGGTGATCGTCCCCCGGACCCGCCCGGCCTCCGAGTTCCACTCGACATGATCGCCGACTTTGAATCTGGTCACCGGTGTGTCCTCCTTAAAATGCAAGCTGGCCTCGCCTGCCTCCCTTTCATAGCTGAGCCGTCCGTCGACGAGCCGCGCCGCCGGAGTGTAGGGGTGGTCCTGAACGCTGCCCGGGCCGAGGATATGGACGACGCGGATGCCGATCGACTTGAGGTGATCGGCGATCAGGGACCGGTGGCACCGCCACCAGACGGCCTCGGCGCACATTATCGCCGTCCGGCCGGACCGGGCCAACTCCAGGAGACGGCCGATGCCGCCGAGGAAGGCCGGCGTCTCCATGTAATCGGCATAGCCGCGGAACGAGGCGTTGCGCCAGGCGAGATTGCGCGAGTCGGGCCGGACCGGCCGCCTCCCGCCGAGCTCGGCCAAGTGGACATAGCGGATCCCGGCCGCGTCCAGGGTCCGGCGGAGGTTTTCCTCGTTGAACTGGGGAAACCGCTGCGATCCTGGGAAGCGCCGTACGTCCGCGAGGATGGCGATCCCGTGCTCGCGGAGGAGGGCCAGGAACTCCTCCGCCTCCCGGGTCGAATGGCCGACAGTCCATATCTCGGTCTGGCGAACTTCCATATCAGACTGGCCGCAAATAACGTGCCAATCGACGGCCGGCCCTTCGGGAATGGCCCATATCTTGCAAGCATTCAAGCGGAAGTTTCCGATCCATGAGGGAGGTGCATCTGTGAGACAGGTCAAATTGTGGAGGAGTCTCGTCATTGCCGCGTTTTTCGTCGTCGTCGTCATGTCCGTCGCCGGCCAGATGATGCCGAAGCCGGACGCGACCGAGTTCTGGAACTACATCACCAAGACCGATCCCTATTTGAAATGGGCTCTCTGGCCCGGTCATGAGGCGATGCATCCGGGCCTAAGCCCTCACGGCGCTTTTCTGAAGATCTACGTCAACAAGGCCGCGCTCGAAGCCATCCAGAAGAAGATGAAGACCATGCCCGACGGCGCGATCATCGTCAAGGAGAACTATGCCCAGGACAAGAAGACACTGGTGGCTCTCACGCCGATGTACAAGGTCAAGGGGTACGATCCCGCGGCCGGCGACTGGTTCTGGGCGGAATACGGGCCGAAGGGCGAGCCGATGGCCTCCGGCAAAGTCCAGTCCTGCATCGACTGCCACACGAAGGTCAAGGCCAGCGACTATCTCGTCACCTGGTCCAAGTGAAAGGCGGCGCATTTGGCCGAACTCGAAGAATTCACTCTTGAGGAGCTGGCGGATTACAGCGGGCGGGGGGGCAACCGCGCCTACGTCGCCTATAAAGGCAAAGTGTACGACGTCACGGAAAGCAGCTACTGGACCGACGGGGACCACCTCGGCGAGCACCGGGCCGGCGGCGACCTGACCGCCGAGATGGACGCGGCGCCGCACGGCCCGGACCACCTCGACACTATGAAGCTCGTCGGCGTGCTCGCTCCGTGACCCGAACGCGAGGCCGGGGCCGGGGCCGGCGAGAGAGGGGTGTGCCATGATCAAGCTCAGATGGCCGGCTGTGGCGTTGTCGACCGCGTCGATCCTTTTCTTTGTCTCGACCGCCGGCCGGGGGCCGGCCGCCGAATATGACAAGAATCCCCGGTTCACGCTGGCCGGCCTGAAGGAAGCCGGCCCGTCGGGCGCCGCGGAGAAGCTCTTCGACCCCAAGAACCCTTTTAATATCTTCATCAACTACGAGCTGGGCATGCATTGTGTCGGCTTCGACATGTCCTACTGCTGCATCATCCCGCCGTACAACTCCGTCCAGGCCCAGGCGGTCAGGGCAGCCGAGAACGGCGGGCTGCCGGAGCTCCTGTCCCCCGCGGACAAGGTCCGGCTCCGGTACTGGATCCGGGACAACAGCTACAGCGAAGGCAACAAGATGAAGTATTGGGGGGCCCTGAAGGACGTCAACGGCAACGGCCGGGCCGACGATCCGAACGAGAACATCGCCAACTACGTTTGGACCCACCTCTTCATCTACAAAGACCTCGCGGGCACGCTGCCCCCCGACTGGGCGGCGGAGAAACGGCTCCGGGTCGGCCTCGACATCCCCGTGCAGATCGACGCTGGCCCGAGCGGCAAATCCATTGCCGGCGGGACCATGGATTACTCCGGCCCGCGCGGCGGCAATATCGTTTTCACCGACACGCTCATCCCGGCCGTGAAGAATATCGCCCTGACCCTGACGGCCTCCTACGTCTGGGACGCGCTCGGGCTGCCGCTGACCGCCTTCAATGACAGCCGCCGCATGGGGACGATCCGGACGATCGGCCCCCGCGACTTCCAGCCCTTTCAGTACGCCACGGTGCGGCTGGAGGACGAGAAGGGAGCGCCGATCACGGCCGCCGGGAAACCCGTCGAATTCTTCGGGACGGACCCTGCGGACGTGCCCAACTGCTTCGCCTGCCATTCGGGCCAGGGCGTCGCCGCCGAGCTCTCCCGCAAGGAAGGGCTCAAGGTCTTTGACCTCGAATACGCCTACTGGAAGGACAACTATCCCGACGTCACGGAGTTCATGGCCCGGATGTCGACGGCCCCGATCAACATCCTGGAGCTTCACGACGCCCGCGTGAAAACGGACTTCCTGCGCGATTACCGCAAGGACGCCTCGTCGAACCGGCTCGGCGAGGTCGGCACCGTCTTCTGCGCCGACTGCCACGGGGACAACGTGTCCGGCAATCTCCAGACGCCGCGCCCCATGGTCAGCGGATATAAGCCCGTCAAGGCCCCGGCGCTCTCGGAGGTTGTCCACGCCGTCCATGCCCGTTCGATCCCGATGCCGGACAAGGCCGGCCGGACCCAGAACTGCCAGGCCTGCCATCCGTCGCACTGGCAGAACCCGGACCGCAACGACCTGGACGTGAACACCCTCCAGGTCATCGACGGCAATGGGCGCCCCCGGTTCTCGGAGACCGACCAGAGGTCGGCCGGCGGCGGCTGCTACCTGAGACGCGACGCCATGGCCAATCCCCACGTCGAGCCGCCGTTCTTCCTGAACGACATCGGGAAGTGGTATTTCGAGAACGTCAGCACGCGGGACGAGAACGGTGCCAAGATCCAGGGCCTCCGCGGCCTGATGTGCACCAACTGTCACAATGCCCTGACCCAGGCCCTCTACGCCTCGGACGATCTCAACGACGTCGTCGGCCAGGTCGGACAGACACTCAGGAACAAGCCCATCCGGGACGTCATCAAGGCCGTCGCCGCGGGGAATGCCGGGACGTTCGCGACGGGCTTCGCCGATCCCTGCGCGGGGGCCGCAGGGGAACCCTTGACCGCGTTCTACGCCGGCCACAAGGGCGCGACGCTGGTCAAAGCCTCCAAGGACGCCAAGGGAAACCTGAGCCTGCTAGCCTGGAACGCCGCGTCAGGCGATCCGGTCCCGTACGAGGGCGCCTCGGGCGGCAGCGACTGGTGGCTGGCCGCCGCCGAGCCGCATTGCGCGAACTGCCATCTCGCGCCTTTTGTGGAGAGCGGGGGAGGGGGCTACTTCCCCATCGACCAGCCGAACAAGTATGCGCTATACCGGTTCTCCAAGGCCCACGCCAACCTCGCCTGCCAGTCGTGCCACGAGTCGATCCACGGGTCCTACCCCGTGAGATACGAGGGTCCGGAAGATACGGTCGACGTGACCTCCCACGAGCAGGCCCTGCAGTTCAGCCCCGACGGCCAATACGCCGGCCCGGTCTCCTGCGCCGCCTGCCACCGGGTGAACGCGAAGGGCGTGCCCGTCCAGCTCAAAGGGACGGACTATTACGGCGATTATTGGGCCGCGGTCACCCTCATGCACTTCATGCGGGCGGACGATTACGCTCTCCCGCTCCCGGACCTGGTCAAGAAGTTCCCCTACTCGCGCTGCCGGGACGTCGTCGCCAAGGGATGGAAGTAAAGCGCGAAGCCGCCGGATCCGTCACCGCTGCCAGAGGATGTGCCCGTACTCGAGCGGCACCTTGACTCCCGGCAGGCGGGGCACGACCCTGACCGTGAAATCGGACGCGGGGCGTGTCGCGGCGACGCGGGCGCTGTAGGAGAAGCCGTTTTCGGCCTCGAGGGGCCGGCCGCGCTCCATTTTTTCCCTTAGAGGTTCCCCGCCGCCGGTCCCGTCGGCGAAGACCTCGACGGAAAGCCATTCGGGGTCGAGGCTGCCGCAATGGACCCGGGCCTCGAAAACGCGCATTCCCCCGTCCTCCGTCACCTGGACGTCCCCGATCCGGACGTTCCCCCAGCTTCAGGTCCAGCGCACGCCGCTGGTCCGCGATCTTCGACCCTTGCGCCCCTTTGCGCGCGGCGCGCTTCCGGAAGGCTGCGGCGGCCGGAAGATAATAGTCTTCGGTGTACTCCCGGACCGATCGGTTGGCGGAAAACCGGGGGGTCAGCCGGGCCATGCTGTTGCGGACCCGGGCCACCCATCGGAGCGGTATCCCGGACGGGTCGCGGTCGTAGAACTCGGGGATGACGTCCTTTTCGAGGAGGGTATAGAGGGCTTCGGCCTCGGCGGCATCCCAGGCCGGGTCTTCGTCGTGCTCCCCGCCGTCCCCGAGCGCCCAGCCCAGATCCGGCGCGTAGGCCTCGGCCCACCAGCCGTCGAGCTCCGAGAGGTTGAGGCCCCCGTTCACGAGCACCTTCATGCCGCTCGTCCCGCAGGCCTCCCACGGCCGCCGCGGCGTGTTGATCCAGACGTCCACGCCCTGAACCAGCCGTCCCGTCAGGAGCATGTCGTAATCGCTCAGAAAGACCACGTGGCTCTGGACCTTGTTCTCCCGAATGAAGTCCGACCACTCCCGGATCATGGCTTGTCCCTCGAGGTCGGCCGGGTGGGCCTTGCCGGCGATGATGAGCTGGACCGGGTGATCGGCGTCGCGGAGGAGACCGACGAGCCGCCCGGGATCATGAAGGAGCAGGTTCGGCCTTTTGTAGGCCGCGAAGCGGCGGGCGAAACCCAGCGTCAGGGCGTCAGGATTGAAGGCCGTCCTGGCCTGCTCGACGTCCTGAGGCGCTCCTCCGGACATCTCGTACTGGCGCGAGAGCTTTTCCCGGACGTACCCGACGAGATGCTGCCGGCATTCCGCGCGGAGCCGCCACAGGTCGGCGTCGGGCACCTGGGCCATCTGGGATTCGAGCATCTCCGTCTGATCGAGCCAGCGCTTCTTCGAGGACGTTTTCGTCCACAGCTCGTCGGCCTCGGGCGAATGCCAGGTGGCCATGTGGACGCCGTTGGTCACATATCCGATGGGGACATCGGTCTCCGGCCAGCGCGGGAAGATGACGCGGAAGATGCGCCGGCTGACCTCGCCGTGGAGCCGGCTGACGCCGTTGACCGCGCCGCTGCCGCGGACGGCCAGGTAGGCCATGTTGAAGGGCTCGCTCGCGGCATCGGCATTCGTCCGGCCCAGGGCGAGAAGATCGCCGACCGAAATGCCGAGAACGTCCTGGGCATAGCGGCCGAGGTACTGTTCGATGAGGGCCGGGGCGAAGCGGTCGAACCCGGCGGCCACCGGCGTGTGGGTGGTGAAGAGGTTTCCGGCCCGCGTCGTCGCCAGGGCCGCCTCGAAGGGGCGCCCCGTCTCTTCCATGAATTCACGGGCGCGATCGAGGGCGGCGAAAGCGGCGTGGCCCTCGTTCAGGTGGCAGACCTCCGGCTTGATGCCCAGGGCGGCGAGGAGGCGCCAGCCTCCGATCCCGAGGACCAGTTCCTGGTTCAACCGCAGCTCGGGCCCGCCGCCATAGAGCTCGCTCGTGATCCCCCGGAACGGCGGAGGATTGGCCGGGTCGTTGCTGTCGAGAAGAAAGAGCTTGACCCGGCCGACCTGGACCTGCCAGACGCGCAGCCAGACCTCATATCCGGGGATCGCCAGATCCAGCCGGAGCCATTCCCCGTTCGCCTCGCGCACGGGCGTCACCGGCAGCTGTCCGGGGTCGTTGTAGGGGAAATAGGCCTGCTGAGACCCCGTTTTGTCGATGACCTGGCGAAAATAGCCCTGCTGGTAGAGAAGCCCGACTCCGACGACCGGCAAGCCGAGCTCGCCCGCGGTCTTGAGCTGATCTCCGGCCACGTTGCCCAATCCCCCGGAATAGATCGGCAGGGCCTCGCTGAGCATGAACTCCATGCTGAAATAGGCGACGGACGTGAGCGCGGAGCGGGCATGGTTCCTCTGGAACCAGGCCGGCGAGCCCGCCTCGCGGCGCTTGGCGCGCAGCAGGCCGGCGACCGTCTTGTGAAAGGCGGGGTCGGCCATGGCCCGGCGAAGCCGGTTCCGCGACACCGTCTGCAGGACGACCCAGGGGCTGTTGGTCCGCTCCCAGAGCCCCGGGTCGAGCGTCTTCCAGATCTCGTCGGCCGAGTGATTCCAGGACCAGCGCATGTCGAGGGCCAGCTCGGCCAGCTTGTCGAACCCCTCGATGTCGTCGGGAAAGAACGAATAGATCGGGCTGCCGACGCGCCGCGTTTTCTTCATGATCCGACTCCTTTGGTTCCCGGCCGGTCGGGGCCGCCGCCCTTCAGGGTCTCGTCGACGATCGCCTGGGCCTCGCTGATGATCCGGCGGAGATGGTCTTCACCGAGGAAGCTCTCGGCATAGATCTTGTAGATGCTCTCCGTCCCCGACGGCCTGGCGGCGAACCAGCCGTTGGGGGCGATCACCTTGATCCCGCCGATCGGGGCGCCGTTCCCCGGGGCCCTCGTCAGCACGGCCGAGATCTTCTCCCCGGCGAGATCGGTCGACCGGACCTCTTCGGGGGAGAGTGCGGTCAGGGCCTTTTTCTGCTCCGGCGTGGCCGGGGCGTCGATGCGGTCGTAGACCGGCCCGCCGAGCTCGCGGGTGAGCCCCTGGTAGACTTCGCCCGGGTCGCGGCCGAGCCGGCCGGTGATCTCCGCGGCCAGAAGGGCCGGGGCGATGCCGTCCTTGTCCGTCGTCCACACGGTCCCGTTCCGCCGGATGAAGGACGCCCCCGCGCTTTCCTCGCCGGCGAAACCCAGCGACCCGTCGAGGAGCCCTTCGACGAACCATTTGAACCCGACCGGCACCTCGAAGAGCCGCCGGCCGAGACGCGCCGCCACCAGGTCGATCATCCGGCTGCTCACCACGGTCTTTCCCACCGCGGCGTCGGGACGCCACCCCGGGCGGTGGCGGAAGAGATACTCGACGGCCGCCGACAGGTAGTGGTTGGGAGGAAGGAGGCCGGCGCTCCTGGTCACGATCCCGTGGCGGTCGGCGTCGGTGTCGCAGGCGACGGCCACGTCGAAGCGGTCCTTCAGGCCGATCAGCCTCCGCATCGCATACGGCGATGACGGGTCCATGCGGATGCGGCCGTCCCAATCCACGGTCATGAAGCGGAACGTCGGGTCCACGACGTCATTGACCACGCTGAGCTTGAGACCAAAGCGCTCCGCGATCCGGTCCCAGTAGTGGACGGACGCGCCGCCGAGAGGATCGACGCCCAGGCTGATGCCCGAGGCCCGGATGACGTCCATGTCGATCACCTGGCCGAGGTCTTCGACATAAGCCCGGAGAAAATCGTGCCCGCGGGTCGTCGGCGCCTTGAGGGCGCGGTCAAAAGGCATTCTGGCCACGCCCTTGAGGCCGCTCTCGAGATAGCGGTTGGCTTCGCGCTCGATCCGGTCCGTGACGGCGGTCTCGGCCGGGCCGCCCTCCGGCGGATCGTACTTGAAGCCGCCGTCCTCGGGCGGATTGTGGGAGGGCGTGATCACGATGCCGTCGGCGAGCCCCGTGCGGCGGCCGCGGTTGTAGGTCAGGATGGCATGAGAGACGGCCGGCGTCGGCGTGAACTTCTCGCTCTCGGCCAGCATGACCTCGACGCCGTTCGCGGCCAGCACCTCGAGGGCGCTCTGGAAGGCGGGTTCGGAAACGGCGTGCGTGTCCAATCCGAGAAAGAGCGGGCCGTCGATCGACCGTCCCTTTCGATACAGGCAGATGGACTGGGAGATGGCCAGGATATGAGTTTCATTGAAGCTCGTCCGCAGAGGCGAACCGCGGTGCCCCGACGTTCCGAAAACAACCCGCTGCTCCAGGACTGACGGGTCGGGGACTCTTTCGAAATAAGCCTTGACGAGACCTTCCGGGTCGACCAGGCGCGAGGGATCGGCCGGCTTTCCCGCCTCCGGACTTATTCGCATGTCCATATCTTCTCCACGGGGGCGTACAAGCCACCCTTCGATTTCCAAATGGACATCAATAAACGTGCCAAGTCCCATCCAGGTCGGAGATATCCTCCTGGGGGAAATCTCCGCCTGTGGAAGAAAGATCATCCTTCGCAGACGCATCACGCTCCCATTACAGGAAAATCCTGTCCCATAGGAATCCTTACGGCGTTGACTTCCCCCCGGTAAAAGGTTATTTTGAGCCCGCCCGCCGAGCTCCGACAAAACCCATGAAGGAGGCCATCCATGTCAAGAAAAGACGCCAGGCGCGACGAATGGGACGCCCGGTTCGCGCCCGATAAGGTCCGCCGCCCGCGGAAGGCCGGGCGCGGCCAGGGGCTCGCCTTGATGCTCCTCGCCGTGGGCCTCCCGCTCGTCGTCTTTTTCATCCAGGTGGATGGGGCCGTGAGGTTCTCGACCCAGGACAAGGTCTTCGAGCGGACCTTGACATCCGCCGAGCAACAGGAGATCCGCGCCGCCGTCGCCGAGCATCAAGCCAAGCTCGATACCGTCCAGAAGGTCGTCGAGAAGATCAAAGAGAAATACCGCGGCGAGACGGGGGCGAGCTATGACCGGGACGTCTGGGTCGTCCACGTCAAGGATGGCTTGGCCATCCCCTACAAGTACGTTCTCGCGCTCGGGGCGCTGCTCTTCCTCGTCGGATTGGGCAAGCTCATCATCTAGGATTCTCTGGCCCGCGCCGAGCGGGACCGGATCGTCGTGAGGAGGGTTCTCGTGATCATCGTCCTTTGCCTGCTCGTCCTGTCCCTGTCGCTCCCGGCCGCCGCCCAGGCCCCCAAGGCGCCGGATGCCGAATCGCTCCGGGCCGGCTGGAATGCCATCGCCACGCCGCGCCACTCGGAGGCCGAAGACAAGGCCGTCCTGGCCCTCTTCAAGGGCTTGAGGGTCTCCGATGTCGTCGACGGCATGGATGCGGTCGGGCTCATGGACACCGGCACCATGGACCCGGAGATCCACGCGCTCTGGCGCGACACCGCCAACTTCTCGCATCGTCTTGTCGGCGTCGCCGTCACGGCCCGCTACGTGCCGACCCAGAGGCCGACGGCCGGCGTTCTCGGCGTCGAGGCCTACGACGCCTGGGCCGGAGACTGGTACGACAAGCTCTCGCCGGAATCGTTCACCCCGATCATCCGGCCGGGCACGGCCCTGGTCATCGAGGACGCCCCGGCGGCCGATGTCGGCTCGATCGGGTCCTACAACATCCTCGAGTGGAAGCGTCTCGGCTGCGCCGGCGTCGTCACGAGCGGCACGGCCCGGGACACGGATGAGATCATCACTGAGAAGGTCCCGCTCTACCTGAAGCGCGCCGGCCGCGGCATCCGGCCGGGGAGGAACGAGCTCGAGTCCATCAACCGGCCGATCGTCTGCGGCGGCGTCCTCGTCGTCCCCGGCGATGTCATCGTGGCCGACGGGGACGGCGTCGTGGTCGTGCCTCGGGCCCGGGCCGAAGCCGTGGCCCGATACGCCCTCAAGATCATGGAGGGGGACAAGGAAGGGCGGCGGGACCTCTACAAGAAGCTCGGGATCAAGCCGGACCCTTCGATCAAGAAATAAGCCGGATCTTCGTCAGCTATTTCGGCGGCGAGGAAGGCGCCGGGGCCGCGCCCTGGAACAGCCGGACCGTCTCGGGGTTGAACAGGATGATCATCGAGTAGATGCCGAGCGCCGTCCCGAAGGGGACGTGGACGAGGCTCAGGAACGAGAGGACCAGGACGATGATCCGGGCCCATTCCTTGTGCCGGACGAGGCCCAGCCCCCCGATGATCTGAGGAAAGGCGATGAGCCCCAGGAACGAGCTGGCGATGATGCCAATGAGGCGCAGGATGCCGGGGCTGACGTCCTCGACGTCGGGGATCTGAGCCACGCCGAAGAAGAAGAGAAGGGCGAAAAAGGCCAGGCCGAGGCAGAACGCGCCGAAGACGACCCACAGGATCCCGATGACCTTGACGTGATCTCTCATGCGGCACCTCCAGTTTCCTTCATTATACGCAAGTCGGGGGTCGCTGGATATCCCGTTGCAATTTCCTCTCCGAAGGGGGAGAATGGAACGGGGTGAGCATGATCGCAGTCTTGGCGATGATCTTTTCCGCGGCGTCCTTCCTCCTCGCTCTCGCCGGCACGCCGGTCCACGCGGCGGCCCGCGCCCGTCCCGACACGGCCCGCGATCTGAGCCTCACGGCGGAGGAGCGTTCCCTCCTCATCAAGGGGAAGATCGTCCTTCGGGAGATCCCCGAGGAAGGCCGCAGCGGCCGGACTTACGAGGCCCTTGGCCTGGTCCAGGGCTCACTCGACGAAGCCGCGTTCGTCCTGACGGATTTCGAACACTACCCGGAGTTCATGCCCAACGTCTCGGCCGTCACTCTGTGTGAGCGAGCCGAACCCTGTTCGGTCGTCGAGACGACGCTCCATCTGCCGCTCGGGATCAAGAAGAGATACCGCCTGCGATATACGGCCGCCCGCGGCGCCGGCGGATTCGAGCTCCTCTGGGAGAAAGTCGACTGGCCGGAGCTCAAGCCGAGCCAGACGATCGTCGACACATCGGGCTACTGGCTCGTCCGCGGCTTCGAGGAGGGGGGATTGATCGTCGTCTATCATGTCTATACCGACCCGGGCAAAGTCCCGCTGGGCATGTCGGGGATCGCCCGCGGGATGGCTAAGGCCAAGATCCCGGACGGGATCGTCCGCCTCAGGGAAAGGGTCCGGAGCGTCTTCCGCCCCGGCGGCAAGTAGCCGGAGGCCTCAGAATTCCTGTCCGTAGCGGCCGGCCGAGCCGAGGACCTCGCGGTTCTTCCTCTTGTACATCTCGATGAGCGCCGTGCGGGCCGGGCCGAGATACTTGCGCGGGTCGAATTCGCCGGGCTCATCGGCGAAGACCTGGCGGATCGTGGCCGTCAGGACCATCCGGCCGTCGGTGTCGATGTTGATCTTGCAGACGGCCGAACGGGCGGCCTGCCGCAGCTGGTCCTCGGGGACGCCGATGGCGTCCTTCATCCGGCCGCCGTACTTGTTGATCATGGCCACCGCGTCCTGGATGACCGACGACGCGCCGTGGAGGACGATGGGGAAGCCGGGGATCTGCTTCTCGATCGCGGTCAGGATATCGAACCGCAGGGGCGGCGGGACGAGGATGCCGCGCTCGTCGCGGGTGCACTGCTCCGGCTTAAACTTGTAGGCGCCGTGGGAGGTCCCGATGGAGATGGCCAGCGAGTCGACGGTCGTCCGCTTGACGAATTCGACGACCTGGTCGGGGTCGGTGTAGGTCGACTGCCCGGCCTGGACTTCGTCCTCGATCCCGGCCAGCCGGCCGAGCTCGCCCTCGACCGAGACGTCGCGGGCCCGGGCGTAGTCGACGACCTCGCGGGTCAAGGCGATGTTTTCGTCGAAGGGGAGGTGCGAGCCGTCGATCATGACCGACGAGAAGCCGAGGTCGATGCAGGACTTGGCCAGCTCGAACGTGTCGCCGTGGTCGAGGTGGAGGGTGATGGGGATCGGCGGCTCGGCGCCCTTGGCCTTCTCCATCTCCCGGGCCATGCGGACGGCGCCTTCGGCCATGTAGCGGAGGAGGGTCTGATTGGCGTATCGCCGGGCGCCGCTCGAGACCTGCAGGATGACCGGCGAGCGCGTTTCGACGCAGGCCGTGATGATGGCCTGGAGCTGCTCCATGTTGTTGAAGTTGTAGGCCGGGATCGCGTATCGTCCGGCAAAGGCGCGCCGGAACGGATCGCGCGTGTTGGACAGTCCGAGGTCTTTATAGGAGACGGGCATTTTCGGGCCTCCTTCCGCGGAAAGGGGATAAGGACATCATAGCGCATCGCCGGGCTCTTTTCAAAAAGAACCCGCGCCGCTCCGAAGGCCCGCGGCGGCTTGTCTTTTCGGCAGGCCTCTGGTATAACCCGTGAAGACCGTGACTCCGATTCTTCCGACCGAGGAACGCCCCGCATGACCAAGCGAATGACCCTTCTCGTCGTCTCCCTCATCGTACCGGCCGTTGCCTTCAGCGCGGCCCAGGCCCGGATCGAGCTCCGCCGGGAGGCGTCGTCCACGACGCTCTACGCCGGCGGCCGGCCCGTGGCGTCACTCGTCCCGTTCGCCGAAAAGGATTTCACCGCGGAGGATGCCGTCCGGGAGGTCCGCCCCGGCCTCTTCGAATGGACCCGGACCTTCCGTTACGACGGTCAGGACTACGTCCGGCCGGCGCGATTGACGATGGAGCTCGAGGCCCTCTACGCCTCGCGCTACAGCCTCATCCCGGCCGTGATGTACGACGGCAACGCCTGGGGCACCGGGCTCGAGCCCAAGGGCTTCGTCAAGGACGGAAGAGCCTGGACGTTCGCCTATCATCGCTCCTCGATCCCCGGCGCGACCTATTCGGAATCGGAGGCCTGGTCGGTCGGCCTCTTCAGCGCGCCCGGGCAGCTCCTCGGCGGCTTTTCCTGTTCGCTAGAGCCGCGCCCGGATAAGACCGTCCACCGTCTCATCTGGCCCGAAGAGGAGACGCCCCAGGTCTATGCCATGCGCGACACCTACAGCGACGCCTACCGCGGAGACCTGCGGGTGTCCCGCGGGCAGACGATCGTGCTCAAGGCCTGGATCGTGGTCGGCGCCGTCGCGACGCCCCGGCACGGCTGGCACGCCCTGGTCGACGCCGCCTGGTCCCTCAACGCCCGGCCGGTGAAGCCCCGCTTCGAGCCCGAGGAGCTCTGGGAGCTCGGCGCCCAGTACGCCGCCGACAGCCTCTGGGCCGAGGAGAAGGGCTTCAAGGGATTCTCGATCGGGCTCCGCTGGGACCCGCAGGAGCAGGGCTGGGTCCAGCGGCAGTCGTGGAAGTACGAGATCGGCTGGGCCGGCCAGAACGTCTCCCTGGCCAACTCGATGCTTCACGACTACCTTCTCTCGAATGAGCGGCGCTCGCTCGATAAGGGCATCCAGTGCCTCGACACCTGGCTCAAGAACGCCCGTCTGAAGAACGGCCTCTTCCGCTGTCATTACGATTACATCATCGGGCTCGAGGACCCCAAGGCCGAGGTCCAGGACGCCTGCAATCTCGGCCAGGCCACCCAGGGCTACTTTGAAGCCTTCGACCTGGCCGCGCGCTGCGGCCTCGCGAAGCCCGAGTACAGGGCGGCGGCCCTCGGGGTCTGCGACTTCGCCTTGAAGGCCATGAGGGCCGACGGACGCATCGGCAAAAGCTGGACGAACGAGGGCAAGGCCATCGATCCCGAGGGAACGATCGGCGCCTTTCTCATCGCGCCCCTCGTCACGGCCTTCCGGGCCACCCACAAGGCCGCCTATCTCGAGGGGGCCGAGAGGGCCTACGCCTTCTACATCAACGAGTTCATCCGGAACGGCTTCACCACGGCTGGCGCGCTCGACACCGCCTGCATCGACAAGGAGTCGGCGACGCCGCTCCTCAAGGCCGCCCTCGAGCTCCACGACGTCACCGGCAAAGCCCAATACCTCAAGTGGGCCGAGGACGTGTCCTATTACCTGGCCACATGGCAGTGGCATTATAGCGTCGCCCTCGCCGAGGGGACGGTCCTGCGCGAGCTCGGCTACGACACCTACGGCGGCACGGCCGTTTCGACCCAGCACCATCACCAGGACCCCTATGCCCTGATCATCGTCAACGACTGGATCAAGCTGGCCCAGCTCACCGGCAAGCCGGTCTGGCGCGAACGGGCCGTCGCGGCCTGGGCCAACGGCACCATCGGCATCTCGGGCGGCGACCTCGTCGTCATGGGCAAGAAAAGGCCCTATGGCAGCCAGGACGAAGGCTTCCTGCACACGCGCTGGCTCCAGCCGTTCGCCGTCAGCCAGTGGCTCGTCGCCTGGCCGACCGCCTTCCGGCTGGAAACGCTCCGCCAGAATCCCAACTGGGCCGTCTTCAACAAGGATTGATTGGGACCAGTTCTCATAATAGAGGCGCGATGAGGAAAGGCGCGGGCAGAAGGATCCTGATCGTCACCCTAGCCTGGGCCTGCCTCTTCGTCGCCGCCTGCGCCGATGCGGGTCACCGGATCGGAAAAGGCCGGACCGCCCCAGCCCCCCTGTATCGCGATCCCGTTTTCGACGGCGCGGCGGATCCCTCCCTGATCTGGAACGACCAGGAGCGGGCCTGGTGGGTCTTCACCACGAACCGCCGGGCCAGCGCGCCCGACGCCCAGGACGGCGTCCGCTGGTGCCACGGCACGGACATCGGCATCGCCTCGTCGGCGGACGGCGGCCTGACCTGGAGCTATCGCGGCATCGCCAAGGGCCTCGAGTTCGAGGCCGGGCGCAACACCTTTTGGGCTCCCTGCCTCGTTGAGCACGGCCGGACCTATCACCTCTTCGTCGCCTATATTCGGGGAGTCCCGGCCGACTGGAGCGGCGACCGTCACATCGTCCATTACACCAGCCGGGACCTCGAGAACTGGAAATTCGAAGCGATCGTTCCGCTGAGCTCGGGAAACGTCATCGACGCCTTCGTGTACGGCAAGCCGTCCGGCGGCTGGCGGATGTGGTACAAGGACGAGGCCCACGGCTCTCATATCTTTGCGGCCGACAGCGAGGACCTGTTCCGATGGAATGTCGTCGGGCCCGAGGTCACGAGCGCGGCCCAGGAAGGCCCGGCCGTTTTTTGGTGGCGCGGCTCTTATTGGATGCTCGTCGATCGCTGGAAGGGGATGGGCGTCCTGCGCTCGAGCGACCTCGAAAGCTGGATCGAGCAGCCGGGGACCATCCTCGGCGTTCCGGGAAAGCGCCCTGATGACGCCGATATCGGCCGCCACGGCGAGGTCGTCGTCCAGGGCCCCGAGGCTTATCTTTTCTATTTCACCCATCCCTTCGGTCCCCAGGCGCACACGGAGCCGGGGAAGCACCGGTCTTCACTCCAGGTGGCCAGGCTCGAGCTGCGTGACGGCCGGCTCGTCTGTGACCGCGACGCGGCCTTCCCGCTCGAGCTCGGCCCGCCGAGCGGGTTTAGGCCCGCGAATCGCGTGCAGAGCCCGCTCGAGCTCGAGACGACGGACGCGAAGCTCGCCGCCGCATTCGCCTGGGCCAAGGACCAGGCGCTCGACTACGTCTTCCCGGGGGCAGCCTGCGACGATCCCGTCGGCGACTGGTACGAGGCCGCGCTGCCGTCGCGCTTCGCCTTCTGCATGCGCGATGTCTCCCACCAGGCCAACGGCGCCCACGTCCTCGGGCTGGCCGCGTTCAACCGCAACATGTTGGGCAAGTTCGCCCGGGGGATTTCCCCTTCGAGAGATTTCTGCTCGTACTGGGAGATCGACAAGTGGGACCGGCCGGCCCCGGTCGATTATAAAAACGATGGGGACTTCTGGTACAACCTGCCGGCCAACTTCGACGTCCTTGACGCCTGTTGGCGCCAGTACCTCTGGACGGGGGACAAAGCCTACATCGAGGACCCGGCCTTCCTCGATTTCTATCGTCTGACGGTCGACGAGTATATCAAGGCCTGGGACAAGGACGGGGACGGCATCCCGGAACACCACCCAGAGTACGGTAACCGCGGGCTCGGCGGATACGACGAGGGGCCGTTCTCGGATAGGACAATCTTCGGGGCCGATCTGGTCGCCGTGATGGCGAGGGCCCTTGATTCCTACGCGCAGATGATGTCGTGGAAAGGCGATCTGGGGAAGGCCTCGGTGCTTCACGAGCGCGCGGCCGCGCTGCGGATCCGCTTTGACGCCGAGTGGTGGAACGAGTCGCGCCGGCAATATGCCGATTTCGCCCTCGCCGGCGGTCGGCCGGCCTTCGAAGACCAGTTCTGGAGCGGAGTCTTTCCGCTCTACTTCGGCCTCCTCCCCGCGGGGCCGCGGCGCGAGGCCACGCTCCGGAGCATCCTGGACAGGAAACCGGAGGGCATCGAGGTCGAATCCTACTTGCCCGAGGTCTTTTATCGATACGGCCATGAGGAGGCGGCCTATGCCGAGATCCTCGCCCTGGCGGACCCGGCCAAGAAACGCCGCGAGTACCCCGAGGTCCCGTTCGCCCTCATCGGGGCGGTCGCAACGGGGCTCATGGGCCTCGAACCCGAGGCCGATATCGGGGCCTTCAGCTCGCGCTCACGGCTGTCGCCGAAAACCGATTGGGCCGAACTCCGCCAGGTTCCCATCCATGACGCCGTCATCGACATCCGTCATGTCGGACGGGGTCGAACGTCGCTCGCCGTTCGCTCGGGCGGGATGATCTCCTGGAAGGCGGCCTTCGACGGCGTCTGGGACGAGTTGATCGTCGACGGCGTCGCTCAACGAGCCCTTCATGGAAGGGACGAGTCTGGCCGGCCGATATCGTGGGTGATAGAATCGGGGCTCCGGGCCGGCGATCACGTGACGGTCACCACGCCGGTCCGGCGTTGACAGGTCGGGGAGATCGAGGAGAAAGCATGATTCCATTTCATGGCTGGCGCCGGCAGATCCGGGTCGTTGTCTTGTCTTTGCTGGTCCTTTTTGCGCCAGCGCTCGCCGGGCAGGACGCGAATGGCCCCTCCAAGCGATGGACCGGCGAGAAAGCGCGGGCCTGGGCCACGGCCGAACCCTGGTTGCTCGGCTGCAACTACATCCCGCGGACGGCCATCAATACTCTGGAGATGTGGCAGGAATCGACCTTCGATCCCGCGATCATCGACGAGGAGCTCGGCTGGGCCGAGGACCTCGGCTTCGACGCCGTCCGGGTCTTCCTCCATTATCTTCTCTGGGAGCAGGATCCCGGCGGCTTCCTGAGGCGCCTGCAACAGTACTTGGACATCGCAGACCGCCATCACATCGGAACGATGTTCGTGCTCTTCGACGACTGCTGGAATCCCGAGTTCAGCCTCGGCCCTCAGCCGGCGCCCCGTCCGGGCGTCCACAATTCGGGCTGGGTCCAATGTCCCGGCCCGGCCCTGCTCGAAAGCCCGGGCCGTTGGGGCATCCTCGAATCCTACACGCGCGGCGTCGTCGGGTTCTTCCGCGGCGACCGCCGCGTCCTCGCCTGGGACCTTTACAACGAGCCGGGCAACTCGGACTACGGATCGAAGTCGCTCCCTCTTCTCGAAAAGGTTTTCGCCTGGGCCAGATCGGCCGCGCCGACCCAGCCCCTGACGGCCGGCATCTGGGACGAATCGAAAGAGCTGGCCGAGCTCAACCGGTTCCAGGCCGAACATTCCGACATCATCTCCTTCCATTCCTACCAGAAGCGGGCGGACGCCGAGAAGCGGGTCGCCTCTCTTAGGGCGTACGAACGTCCGCTCATCTGCACGGAATACATGGCCCGGACGGCCGGGAGCCGGATCGAAGACATCCTTCCGCTCTTCAAGTCCGAGGACGTCGGGGCGATGAGCTGGGGCTTCGTCAGCGGCAAGACACAGACGATCTTCCCGTGGGGTTCGAAGGAGGGCGGCCCGGAGCCGCCCGTCTGGTTCCATGACCTCATTCGGCCGGACGGCGCCCCCTATCGGGAGGCAGAAGCGGCGCTCATCCGGAAGGTCGCCGGCAAGGACCGCCCGACGGGAAGCGGGAAGACCGGCGCCGTCACCGAACCGTTCCACGCCTGGGCCCTGACTCCGCCTCTCGGCTGGAACAGCTGGGATTCCTTCGGCCAGGCGGTGACCGAAGACGAGGTCAAGGCCAACGCCGATTTCATGGCCGCGCGGCTGGCCAAGTTCGGCTGGCGTTATGTCGTCGTCGACATCGAATGGTCGGAGCCGCAGAGGCTGGGGCCGGACTACCCGGTCCACTCGAAGTCCGAGGTGGACGCCTTCGGCCGCTTCGTCCCTGCCGCGTCGAGGTTTCCATCTTCGTCCGACGGCCGCGGCTTCAAGCCGCTGGCCGACTATATCCACCGGAAAGGACTGAAGTTCGGGGTCCACATCGTCCGCGGCATCCCGCGTCTGGCCGTCGAGAGGAACACGCCCATCGATGGCACGCCGTTCCGGGCCGCGGACATCGCCGACAAGGTCGATTTCTGCGACTGGAGCGAAGACCAATGGGGCGTTGACGTCGCCAAGCCCGGCGCCCAGGAATGGTACGATTCCCTGTTCCGGCAGCTGGCCGCGTGGGGCGTCGATTTCGTCAAGGCCGACGATCTCTGTTATCGCGGCGAGGAGATCGCCATGCTGCGCCGGGCCATCGATAAAACCGGCCGGCCGATCGTGCTGAGCCTGTCCTACGGGCCGATGCCCCTCGACCGGGCCGATGCGCTCGTCAAAAACGCCAATTCCTGGCGCCTGCTCGGCGACTTGTGGGATTACTGGGACCAGGTCCTGCCGGCCTTCCGGCGGCTCCACGATTGGGCCCCGTACGCCGGGCCCGGCCACTGGCCCGACCCGGACATGCTGCCGCTCGGCCGCCTGCGGGCTCTTCCGGCGGGCTGGTCCAAGAACGTCACCATGAACCCGGGCTATTTCGAGATGGTCTCGCACGGCGGTCGGGAGAACGTGGCCAATTTCCTGAGCCATGACGAGCAGCGGACGGTCATGACGCTCTGGGCCGTCGCCCGATCGCCGCTCATGATCGGCGGACATCTGCCGGCCAGCGATGCCTGGACGCTCTCGCTCCTCACCAACGCCGAGGTGCTGGCCCTCAACCAGAAGGGCCGCAACAACCGTCCGCTCTTTCACGCCAATGGGCTGGCGGCCTGGGCTGCCGACCATCCGGCGAACGGGGACACGTACCTGGCCGTGTTCAACACGCGCGACAAGGAGGGGAAGGGGATCGAGCCCGGGATCGCCGTTCCGGTCCGGCTGGCCGACCTCGGGATCACCCGGTCCGCCGTCATTACCGACGTCTGGACCGGCAAGCCCGTCGGGGTCGTCGCCGGCGAGTTCGCGCCTGTCGTGGCGTATCACGGGGCCGGGCTCTACCGGCTTCGTGTAAAATAGTACCGACATGCGGATTAAGCTGGCTTACGGGAAAACGGGCCTGCCGCTCGAGCTCGACGATGCCCTCGACGTCTCGGCCGTCGCGCCCACGTTCGTTCCGGCCCTCGCCGATCCGGCGGCCGCCGTTCGGGCGGCCCTCGAGGCGCCGATCGGCTCGCCGCCCCTGCGAGCGCTCGTCCATCCGGGGATGCGCGTCGGTGTCGTCTTCAGCGACATCACCCGGCCCGCGCCGAACCCGCTGCTGCTCGCGGCCGTGCTCGAAGTGCTGGATACTATCCCCGGCCTCGAGGTGACGCTCTTCAACGCCTTGGGCACGCACAGGCCCAACACCGACGTCGAGCTCCGGACGATGCTGGGCGACGTCATCTTCGAGAACCGCCGGATCGTGCAGAACGACACCTTCGAACCGACGACCCAGGTCCGCGTCGGCCTGACTTCGAAGGGCCACGAAACCTGGCTCAATGCCGAGCTGATGCGCTGCGACCTGAAGATCCTGACCGGCTTTATCGAGCCCCATCTCTTCGCCGGGTTCTCCGGCGGCGGGAAGGCCATCATGCCCGGCATGGCCGGGCAGCGTACCGTCCTTGGCAACCACGACGCCGGCATGGTCGGGCACCCGAAGGCCATCTGGGGCGTCAACCACGGGAATCCCATCTGGGAAGAAGTGCGCGAGGTCGCCGGGCAGGCCGGGCGCCTGTTCCTCTTCAACGTGACGCTCAACCGCGACAAAACGGTGACCGGCGTTTTCGCCGGCGACCTCGACCGGGCCCACGCCACCGGCTGCGCGTTCGTCAAGCGCTCGGCCATGGTCCCCGTCAACCGGCCCTTCGACATCGTCGTCACGACGAATTCCGGCTACCCGCTCGACATCAACCTCTACCAGTCGGTCAAAGGCATGCGGGCCGCGGAACAGATCGTTCGGCCGGGCGGAGCCATCATCATCGCCACGCGTTGCTCCGACGGCATCCCGGACCACGGGCTCTACGGCAAGATCCTGCGCGAGTCGCGCGATCCGCGCGAGCTTCTCGCCAAGATCACGGCGCCGGGATTTCTCGAGCAGGACCAGTGGCAGGCCCATGTCCAGGCGCTCGTTCAGGCCAAAGCCGACGTTTTTGTCAGGTCCGACGGTCTGACCGACGACCAGATCCGCTCCGCCCTGCTCCGGCCCTGCCGCCGCATCGAAGAGACGATCGCGGACCTCCTCGGGACCTACGGCCGCGGCGCTTCGATCTGCGTCATGCCCGAGGGGCCGCAAACGATCCCCTACGTCGCCTGACGCCGGGGCTAATCCCCCTCGCGATTGACGCCCCGGCCCGCCAGGACCTTGCGGATGAGCCCGGCGATCTCCTGGGCCGTGAAGGGCTTCATGATGAACGCCCGGATCCCGTCATGGCCGACGTTCTCGCCATTGACCTTCTCGCTGAAACCCGTGCAGAGGATGACCGGGATGTCCGGCCGGACTTTGACCAGGCTCCGGGCCAGCTCGATCCCCGACATCCGGGGCATGGTCTGGTCGGTGACGATCAGATCGAAGGCGCTCGGATCTTTCTTGAACGCCGTGGCAGCCGTCCGCCCGGAGCTCCTGGCTGTCACCTTATAACCGAACCGCTCGAGCATCCGGGCCAGGCCTTTGAGCTGGGCCTGATCGTCGTCGACGAGAAGGATCCGCTCGCTGCCGGTTTCGATCCTCGGAGCGGCCGGTTCGCGCAGCTGGCCCTTCTTCAGGAAGCAGGGCAGGTAAACGCTGAACGTGCTGCCCTTGCCCACTTCGCTGTAGGCCGTGACCGTCCCCCCGTAGCTCTTGACGATGCCGTGCACCACCGAGAGGCCGAGTCCGCTGCCCTCCCCCTGGCTCCGGGTGGTGAAGAACGGTTCGAAAATGCGTTCCAGCGTCTCCCGCGACATGCCGCATCCGGAATCGGCAACGGTGAGCCGGACGTAGGCCCCGGGCTTGAGGTCCGGGTGACGGGCCGCCAAGGCCGCGTCGACTTGAATAGCTTCCAGCTTGACGTCGATCAGACCCCGATTACCGCACAGGGCCAGAGCGGCGTTTTGGCAGAGATTTGAGAGGATCTGGTGGATCTGCGCCGGGTCGCCGAGGACCATCTCCGATTCCGCCCCGATCGATTCGTGGACCTCCACCGTCTCGGGAAAGGTCGAGCGCAGAAGCTTCAGGCCTTCTTTGATCGTGGGGGCGATCTGGACCGGCTGCCTCTCCCGTTCTCGCTGGCGGCTGAACGTGACGATCTGCTTGACCAAGTCCCGGCCGCGGTGGGCCGCCTTGAGGATGAGAGGCAGGGACTCGCGGGCCGGGTCCTTCTCGTCCAGATCGAGCATGGCCAGCTCCGTGTTGATGGTGATGGCGCCGAGAATGTTGTTGAAGTCGTGCGTAATGCCGCCGGCGAGCGTCCCGAGAGCTTCCATCTTCTGGGCCCGGTGGACCTCCTGGCGGAGGATCGTTTCCGCGGTGACGTCCCGTTCCGTGATAAGACCTCCGAGAAGGGCGCCGGCCGGATCTTTGGCTGGGGAGATCGTCACTTCGAGCTCGATCGCCCGCTCCCCGGACCGCGATCGGGTCATATGTCCATGCCAGAGCTTCCCCTGGGTCACGGCCCCGCGGACGTCGTCGGCATCAGGCACGCCGCCCACGAGATCGACATAATCCTGACCGAGGGCGTCGGTGTCCCGGAGCCGGTTGATGGCTTTGAAGGAGGCGTTGACGTACTGGATCCGGCCGTCCAGATCGACCATGACCACCGCGTCCGAGGCCTGCTCGACGGCGGCTCCCAGCCGGAGCCGCTCCTGCTCGGCCAGGGCCTGGCGCAGGGACTCGGCGCGTTTGCGCTCCGTAAGGTCGTGGACCATCCCGACGGAGCGGACGACCTGGCCGGAAGCGTCCCGGACGTGCCCGCATTTCTCGTGGACGATCCGCACCTCGCCGGAATCCCGGCGGACGATCCGGTGCTCGATCTCGTAGCTGTCGCGTCCTTCGCGCAGAGAGCTCCTGTAGGCGGCATCGACCGCGTCGCGGTCGTCCGGGTGCACCGCCGTCAGGAAGCCTTCGTACGTCGGGACGAATTCCTGGGGCTTGAACCCGAAGATCCGGTAGACCTCGTCCGACCATGTCAGCTGCCCGGCCGCCACATCGAGCTCCCAGCTTCCGAGGTGAGCGATCTCCTGGGACCTCTCGTACCTCTTCTCGCTCTCGCGAAGGGCCTCCTCGGTCCTCTTGCGCCGGGTGATGTCCATGAAGACGACGGCGAACTGGAGGGGAGACGTGCGGTAGGCGTGGACCTCGAACCAGCGGTTGATCGGCGCCGCATAGTACCGCTCGAACTTCGCCGGCTCGCCGGTCAGGGCGACGCGGCCGTAGGTCTCGATCCAGAAGGGTTCGATGTCGGTCAGGACCTCCGTCACCGGCCGGCCGAGGACATCCGCGCGTCGCAGGCCGGTCAGCCCCTCGAAGGCCGGATTGATATCGAGGAAGCGATAGTCGATGGGCCGCCCGGCCTCGTCGGTGACGATCTCGTGGAGGGCGAACCCTTCGGTCATGTTGTTGAACAGGGCCTGATAGCGCTCCTTGCTCGCGCGGAGGGCCTCCTCGGCCTGCCGGCGGTCGGTGATGTCCTCGACGATGTTGGCGAAGCGGTTCTCTCCCGCCGGGAAGGTGACGATGTGCTGATACCGGCCGATAGCCCTGGCGTAGGTCTCGAAATCGAGGGGGATCTGCGTGGCCACGACCTTGGCGAAGAGCGGAAGGTAATCCGAGAGGGCCACGGGAAAGACCTCGCTGATGCGCCGGTCGACGATCCGCTCCCGGGAAACGCCCGTATGACGCGTATACGCGTCGTTGACCTCGAGGACGCGCCAGTCGACGGGCTGTCCCTGTTCGTCGTCGATGAGCTCGTACAGGGCGAACCCCTCGGCCATGTTCTTGAAGAGGCGGCGATACTTTTCTTCGCTTTCCCGCAGGGCCTCACCGGCCAGCCTGCTGACCGTGCTCGCGACGAGCTCCCACTGGGCTTCCCGGCGGACGAGGGCGAAGCGATGGTTGCGTACGACGTCCAGGACCTCGTTCGCCGCGCAGCAGTCGAGGGAATACGTGCAGACGGCCAGCATGCGATACCGGCCGATCACGCTGTCGACCGCGGCCTCGTAGTCGGTGAAGGCCTGCCAGTCCTTCTTCTCGAGCCAGAAGGTATTCCCCGACAGCCGCAGGCCGTCGAATCCGTTGGCCCGGGCCGTTTCGAGCTTGCTGACCCAATCGCCGAGGACACGCGGGGAGTCGAACGTCCCGCCCCGGAGATACCAGTCCGTGTGAGGCAGGATCTCGATCTGACCTTTCTCGACATAGCGTTCGAGATCGGGCAGGGCCTCGGCCAGGGCCTGCCGCGCGGCCTCGCAGCCCAAGGGCTCCGAGGTGATCCACATGCAGAACTCGTTGTTCTGCAACCCGGCCATGAAATAGGGGACGAGGATGTCCAGGAGATCCTGGGCCGTTCGGTAGAATTGGCAAAAATGAGTTCCCCAGCCGACATCGCCGATGATCTCGATGCCGGATTTCCTGAGTTCCGTGCTCATGGCCTCGCTCTCCTTCACCCCGGATTCAACCAACATACGGAAGCCGGACCGGTTCGTCAAGTGCCCCGACGGCACCGCAAGTGGAAATTTCGCGCCGCTCCGGGTAATATGGGAAGCCAGGTGGTCATGATGAGAACTCGAAATCGCACGGTCCGCGCCGCGGCCGCCGTACTTGTTGCTGCTATCGCCGGGACCTCGGCCTGCCGCTCCCGGCCGCCGGCCGCGGCCCCGAACCCGGCCGAGCTGGCCCGGGCCGTTCTGATCGAGCGGGTCGGGACCGAAGGAACGGAGGGGCCCGTCTTTTGCCGGCGCGACCGCGTCTGCGGCTCCGACGTCCTTCCCGGCTTCTACCGGAAGCGGGATTGTCAGCCGGGCTGGATCGACGACCGCCTCGCCCTGGGCAATGCCCGCGCTTTCATCGCCGCCCTGCACCAAGTCGACCAGGACGGCCTCAACCCGGAGAATTATCACCTGGCCGCGCTCGAATCCCTGATCGCCGGGATCGACGCCGCTCGCAAGAAGGGCCTTCGCGACGTCCGGCCCGAGGACCTGGCCGATCTGGAGATGCTCCTGACGGACGGGTTCCTCCTCTGCGGCTCGCACCTCGTTCATGGCCAGGTCAACCCGGAGACCATCCAGTCTGAATGGTCCATCAAGGGGCGCGTCGGGGACTTGGCGGCGGCTTTAGAAAAGGGCCTGGCGGCGGGAGATGTCCCCGCCGCGCTCGACTCGCTCCGGCCGGCCAACTCCTTTTACCGGGGGATCCGGAAAGCGCATGTCGAGTACGCCGCCCTCGCCGCCGCGGGCGGCTGGCCCGGATTCCCGCCGGGCCCGAAGCTCGTCAAGGGCGACCGGGACGCCCGCGTGACGGTCCTGCGGCAGATCCTGGCGACGATGGGCGACCTCTCCGCGGAGCCGGCGCTCGATCCGGAGCTTTTCGATGGCGCCCTCGAGGCCGGTCTCAAGCAGTTCCAAGACCGGCATGGCCTCGAGCCCGACGGCGCCGTCGGCTCTGCGACGGCCGCCGCCTTGAACATCTCCGCGGCGGAGCGGCTGAAGCAGCTCCGGGCCAACCTCGAGCGATGGCGCTGGATCACCGAGGAACTGGGCGATCGATTCATCATGGTCAACGTCGCCGGCTACCGGGTCGGCGTCTTCGAGGCGGGACAGGCGGTCCTGTTCATGCCGGCCATCGTCGGCCGGGCCTACCGGCAGACGCCCGACTTCAGCGGCAAGATCTCGACGATCACCCTTAACCCGGCCTGGAACGTGCCGCCCAAGCTCGCCCGTGAGGACATCCTGCCCAAGCTTAAAAAGGACCCGTCCTATCTCATAAAGAAGGGCTTCCGGGTCTTCGAGAACTGGTCGGACGGCGCCCGGGAGATCGACGGTGAGGCCGTCGACTGGACGCAGATCAAGGCGGACAGCCTGTCCTTTAAGTTCCGCCAGGACCCCGGTCCGCAGAACGCGCTGGGCCGGATCCTGTTCCTGTTCCCGAACAAGTTCGACGTGTATATGCACGATACGCCCGAGCGCTGGCTCTTCAACCGGGCGGTCCGTGATTTCAGCTCGGGTTGCATCCGGATCGAGAAGCCTCTCGACTTGGCCCTCTACGCTCTGCGCGATGACCCGTCCTGGACCAAGGAGAAGATCCTGGACATCATCGCTTCGGGAGAGACGAAGGTTATTCCTCTTCGGAAGCCGCTCCCGGTCCACATCCTCTACTGGACGGCGTGGCTGGGCGCGGACGGGCGGGTCCAATTCCGGCAGGACATCTATCTGCGGGATGTAGCCCTCGTCAGGGCCTTGGAAGAACGCGCCGCGGTGGCGGTCCGCTAGGGACTACCAGGTCCGGACGCGGCCGACGTCGACGTGGACGAAATCCTGCCCCGGGTAGATGCCGACCCCTCCGCCCTTAAGCGCGACCGCTTTTCGATAAAGGTCGCGGAGAGCGACGCCCGGGACGCGGATGTCGATCGCCTTCCCGACGAGGTGAAGGCTGTGGGCGGCGACCCCGCCTCCGCCGGTCCTTCGCAGGTAGTCGTTCGTGCTCTTGGAACGATATCCGGAAATAACGTGGAAGGGCCCCTCCGTCGGGATCGCCCGCCCCAGGCGGACGAGGAGGTCGAGCAGGCCGACATCGATGTCTTTGGTCTCGCCGTTCATGGGATCGCGGAGAATGTGGTTGACCTTCTGGAGAGATTCGGGGATGAGGCAACCGCTCCGGCAATACTCGATATCTGCGGATTCGCCGGAGTGCGTGTTAAAGAACGAAAGCTCTCGGTCCGGGGGAAGAGGCTCCGGGGAGGCAAAAGCCGAAAGCCGCGAGGCGAACGGTAGGGCCAGGGCAGCCGCCCCCAGGGCGAGGAACCGCCTCCGACCTGGGGTCCCAGGGGAGAACAGGTTACTCAGTATATCTTTCATCTGCAGTTTAGTCGTCCTATCTATCTATTATACCAAACTCCCTTTCCGGGGCAAAAGTTGCATACCGCCGGGGCCTGCTTCCCCCAGGTAGGTCCGTTTCCCCCCTGTCCAACAGGCGGGCCCCCCATAGGCACCTCTGGCGACCGAGGGGAGCCCCCGGGGGGGCTGTCCCTGCAGCCCTCCAGGCTGCAAGGCTCGTTGCGGCAAGTTCAGCGGACGACGATCTCATCGACGAAAACCCAGGACAGGCCGCCGGCCCAGGGGTGCCAGGCGGGGAGGCGTTTGGTCCCCTGGATGCGGAAACGGACGAAGCGGATCGCAGCAGGAGCGCCGGGGCCGGCCGGGGCGCTTTCCCAGAGATGGGTCCGGATCGGCTCCTCGTTTCGGTGATCGCCGCTTGCGGACCTGGCGCCCAGGTCCCGGTACGACGCGCCGTCGGCCGATATCGAACACCGCAGGCGATCCGGGTGGAGGATCCAGCTGTGCTGGTCGGAGAGCGTGCTCAAGGCGATCTCGCGGGCGGCCACTGGGCGGCCGAGGTCGAGCGTCAGCACCAGATCGACGCCCTCCCAGCCGAGCCAGTGGACCTTGAAATCGCTCGCGCCGCGGACGCCGTTCGTCAGCACGGCCAGGTCACCCTTGGCGTATTTTGATGAGGGAGGGGGATCGGTTGCGACCGACTTGCGGAAGGCCAGATTGCCTTCGACCTGGACGTCGATGAAGCGCCTGACGCCTTCGTTGTAGGCCTCGGGCGTCAGGCCCGACTCGTTGAGCGTCAGGACGTTTCCGGCCCGGCATCGGGCGGCGAACTCGTCGACGAGCCGGATCATGGCCGTCTTGGGAACGAAGCGGCCGGCCTTCTCCTCATAGAAGCCACGCGGGCCGAACATGTCGTCCTTGCCGATCTCGATCTTTGCGTACATCAAAGGGAGGCGGGCGGTCTCGACGCGCGTCAGGCGTTCGGGGTCGCGGGCCACGGCGGCCTCGGCCCGGTCGAAGAGCTTGTCGTAGAGGGCGACATCGGCGGCGGACAGATGGTCCGCGGCGTGGACGGCCGGCGGTTCGTAGATGTCGAGGCGCGCGCCGGAGCGCTCGAGCGCCCCGCGCAAGGCGTCGAGGTACTGGCGGACAAACAGTCCGGCCGGGCCGTAGTAGCCCCCGAGGAAATCAGCCATCACCTCATCGACGTCCCTGTCAGGGTCCCAGAGGAGCTTGGCCAGGAGATAGCCCTTGAGCTCGCTCGATTCGTGCCCCGGGCTCGTATTGGTCTGCTGGAAGTGACGGCGGACGCCGTGCTCCGTGAAGAAACGGATATTGGGCAGGAGGACGTGGAGGTTTGGGAACGGCGAGACGAAATGCGAAAAATTGACCGTGTAGTCCCAGAGATAGAGGTGCCCGCAGATCCGGCTCCAGTCCTCGATGTCGCGGACGAACGAAGCGCTCGAGGGATCGTCCGCGATCGGCAGGCTGCGGTTGAGCTCGATCGCGCAGAGCATGATCTCGACGTTCGGGGCCGGCCGGGTCAGCCGGGGCGCCGGGCGCGAGTACTGAGAGGCCAGGGTCGAGATCGTCTTGTCGGGGAAGAGGGCGGCGATGTGGTTGACGAAGCGGAGGAGGGGGCCCGCCGGTGAGCCCTCCTCCTCGATGATCTTTAGGCAGTCGGGACACTGGCAGTACGAGAAGTTGTCGTTCTGGCTGACCGACCAGATCGTCTTTTCAGGTTGGGCGGCCATGTCCTCGCGGAGACGGGCCACGGCGATGTTGAAGACCTCGGGCCGCGAGAGGCAGGGCTGGTCGATGATCCGCTTCCCGTTCATCAGGGCGAAGTATTCGGGATGGTCCGCGAAATAGGTCTGCCAGGGGACAAGCCGCTGGAGCGTGTGGACTTAATAGCCCGCCCCGTAAAGGTCCGACGCGGTGTGGAGGCGCATCCAGTCGAGATAGTCGGCGTCGAGAGCGAAGTCCCCGTTGACGATGCGGACCTCGTTCACGGGATTCTCGACCTCGAAGAGGCAGCCGAGAGCGAGGTCGTCGCGGCGCGGGAAGACCTCGGCCGTCGGGCTGAATTTCCGGCAGCCGAAATATTTTTCGAGCAGGTGGACGACGCCGTAAACGACGCCCTTTCCTCCGCCGCCCGTGACGTAGAGGTTCCCGGTCGAGGTGGCCACGACGAAGCCGTCCGGACGGAGAGAGGCGAGTGAGGAGCTGATGATCGGGGGCAGATCGCGCGGAGGAAAGCCGATGGCGGCGACGCCGGGCCTGCCGGGCTCACGGGCCTCGAGAATGGGCAGATCGACGCCGCTCATCTTGAAGATGGAGTCCCGCAGGATCTCGGCGGCCCGCCGCTCGATGTCCCCGGCGCCCTCGGGGATCTCGATCCTGGACGCAAGACGGCCGTGGTCGACGAAGACGAACGATCGACTGCAGGGACTGACCTGAACGGAAGGCTGGAAAGACTGGCTGGACGGCGTCGTTGCGCAAGCGGCAGCGAACATAAGCGTCCAAACGAGGCTTGCTGCCGCCTTTGGAAAGCCGGCTGACCCTGCGGGCCGTGGCTCCTGAGATCGCCGGGTAGACATCAACGGCAATCTAGACCAATCTGCCGGTCAGCGTCAAACGAAGATCAGCGCGGCCAGGGACAAGACGGCCAGGGCTAGGGAGAGCTTGTGGAGCGTCCGCCAGGCGGCGTTGGCTTCGCGCAGCACCTCGAACTCGGTGACGTAGACGACTTCGCAGGCGCCGTTGCCGCGATCGTTGCGGACCGTGCTCGAGCGGCGCGAATACGGGGCCCCCTTGATGCCGTAGGAGACCAGCCAGCCTTTGAGGCGGACCTGGTCGCCCTTGCGCGCCTTGAGGACCGCGTCGGCGACGAGCGCGTCGGCCGGCAGGAGGTGGTTATTGGACAGGCAGCTCTCGGTGAAGAGCTCGCCCGTCTCCTGGTCCGGGTAACGATAGAAGCAGGTGAAATCCCGGTTCCTGAACGTCATCCGCGAGTAGACGCCGCTCCCGGCGTTCCTGCCCCAGATGACGCAGATGTCCTTGGTGTTGAGGAAGTCGTTCCATTGCTTGTGGGAGATGTCGATGAACGAGGCGGAGTGATGGTAGGAGACGATCATTCCCCAAAGCTCGTAGCCGAAGAGCGGGGTGACGGCATAGGTCACGTTCTTGCGCGTGACCTCGAACGGCTCGGGCAGGCCGTCTTCCGTCTGGACCGGATCCTGGAGCAGCGGCTCGAGGACGAGACTCTTGTCGGGGAGACGGTTGCGCATGAAGAACGAAACGACAAAGACGAGGGCCGCGGCGGGCAGGATGACCCTGGCCAGCTTTCGAAGTCCCGGGGCCTTCTCTCTCATGACTTCAGCCCGTCACCACGCTTGGGTCCCCTTTCGCTCAGCCGACGAGGACGATGTCCTTTTGCGGGCGGCCGAGCCAGTCGGCGCCGTCCTTGGTCATGACGACCATCTCCTCGATCGTGACGACGCCTCGGCCGGGGACGGTCAGTCGCGGCTCGATCGTGAAGACCATGCCCTCCTCGAGCCTCTGGAAGGGCTTTTGGGCGTACTTTTCCCAGGCGGGCCCGAGAAGGGCCGTCCCGTCGTGGGCGAATCGTCCGACCTGGTGGCCGAGGGCGTGCGGGAATTCGGCGTAGCCGGCCTCGACGATGATGGCGCGGGCGACGGCGTCGATCGCGCGGCCTTCGACCCCCGGCATCATGGCCGCCTTCGAGGCCTCGACCGTCCGGACGATCGTCCCGAAGCCCTTCATGACGTCGTCGGGCGGGCGCGTTTCTCCGGGCGCGAGGATATAGAAGGTCCTCTGCATGTCCGAGCAGTAGCCCTCGACCTTGACGCCGAAGTCCATGTTGAGGACGTGGCCGGGCTCGACGGTCCGGCCGGTCGGCGAATAGTGGGCCTGGGCCGTGTCGGGGCCGGTGAAGACGGCCGGGCAGGTCGCCCGGCCCCAGGCCGTCGGGAGCTTGCGGCGCTCGGCCTCGGCCAGGATGAAAGCCGCGATCTCACTCTCGGTCCGGCCCGGAGCGATGAACCGGCCGACGAGGTCGAAGATGTCCTCGGTCGCCCGGACCGCCTGCTTCATCCAGCCGATCTCGGCGGCGGATTTCCGCTCGCGGAGGGCCGAAACGATCTTCTCGGCCGACACGAGACGATCGGCCAGCCCCGCCTCCGCGAGAAATTCGCGGAGCGTCAGATACATGCCGTGGGTCAGGCCGTCGCAGATCTCGCTCGCCTGGGAGTAATTGACGGCGATCGTCCGCGGGTCCGCGTCCTTCAGGAATTCGAGGAGGGGCTCCTTGACCCCGGTGACGTATCCCACGACCTTGTCGTAGGCGCCCGTCTCCTCGATGCCCTTTTGGTCATAGAGACCGACAATGGCTCTTGTCCGCCCGTCGGCGCAGACGATGAAGGCCGAGTGCCAGGTGACCGGCCCGGGGGCGAGAAAGACGAGGGTCGGGTCGCCGCAGATCTCGCTCTCGCGGGTGAACGTGATCCAGCAGTCCACGCCGAACTCCTTGAGGAGGCCGGCGGCCTGTTTGATTTTTTCCCGGATGAGGGTCATGCGTGTCCTCCGGTCATCAAGTGGCGAAGCGCCTGAGCTTCTTGAGGAAGATCGCGACCAGGACCGCGGCCAGGAGCATGAGCGCCGCGAGGAAGAGGAAGAACTGGTCGTGGGGCAGGCGGCCGTAGGATTTTCCGAGGAGCCCGCTGCCATAGCTCCCGGCGGCCGTGGCCGCGAACCAGCCGCCCATCATCAGCCCGGCGATCCGCGGCGGGGCGACCTTGGAGACGAACGACTGGCCCATGGGCGAGATGAGGATCTCGGCCAGGGTGACGAGGAAGTAGGTCCCGACGAGCCAGGCCGGCGACATGACGGTCTGGTCCCGGTTCCCGCCGGCGAGCGAAGCGCAGACCATGACGATCATGGCCAGGCTCATGATCAGCATGCCGAACAGGATCTTGACGGGCGTCGAGGGCTCCTTGGCGCGCCGGTTCAGGCGGCTGAAAAGGGCCAGCAGGAGCGGGGTCAGGGCCAGGATGAAGAAGGGCTCGAAGAATTGGTAGGTCTCGGGTCGGAGCCATGTCAGGACGATGGTCGACCGCTCGGCGAAGAGCGTCAGGCCGAAGAAGTTCTGGTAGAACGCGACCCAGAAGAAGATGACGATCAGGAAAAGGATGACCAGCGTCGCGATGCGCTGGCGCTCCTCGCGCTTGTCCACGGCCGGGCAGACGGGCGCGGTCGCGGCTTCTCCTCCGGCCGCCGGCGCGGCCGTCCCGCCCGTCCCGAGCTTGCAGTCGAAGGGCCGGAGCTCCGCCTCGCCGGCCCGGAAGATGATCAGGGCGAAGACCATGCCCACGGCCGCGACCCAGAACGACAGATTGTAGCTGTGGAAGACGGCATTGTTGACCGTGGCCACGAGCGGCGCGACCATGGCCCCCAGATTGACGCCCATGTAGAAGATGTTGTACCCGGCGTCCTTGAGCTGAGGCCGGCCGGCGTAGAGATTGCCGACGAGGACGGCCATGTTGACCTTGAAGATGCCCGTGCCCAGGCCGATGAGCAGAAGTCCGAGGTAGAACGGGACGACGCGGCCCGGCCCGGACACGGCCAGGCCGACGTAGCCGAGGGCCATGAGAAAGGCCCCGGCCCGGACCGTCCGGATCTGGCCGATGATCTTGTCCCCCAGCCAGCCCCCGAGAAGCGGCACAAAATAGCACAGGGCCAGGAAGATCCCGTAGGAGTCGCCCTTGCGGGCGTCCGACCAGCCCAGGACCTTGTCCATGTACAGGACGAGGATGGCCATGAGCGTGTAGAAACCGACCCGCTCCCACATCTCGGTGAAGAAGATGAAGGCCAGGGCGCGGGGGTGTTTCTTCAGCATGGGGCCGCCTTTCGCGGCTATGCTAGCCAAAAAGGGAGAAGCGGTCAAGGCAATGGGACGAGCTGCGGCGCGTCCTGGTTCATCCGGGTGAAAGCGCGGATGTCGTCCGGAAGCTTCGGCCGCCCGTCCGGATCATTCAGGGCCGCGGCGCGGGTCCGGCGCGCCGGTGGCTTCAGACGCCGGAAGGACGGGGACCCCGAGCGCGGCCGCCGGGATCCTGCCGGTCAGCGCACGCAGGAAGGCGGCCAGCCCACTGACCCGCGCCTCGGCGAGATCGATCCCCAGCTGGACCTTGCCCATGACCCAGACGGCATCGTTCAGGCGGCCGACGGAGCCGTCATGGAAATAGGGCGAGGTCATCTCGACGTTTCGGAGAACGGGCACCTTGAACACATATCTGTCGGCCTCGTTGTTGGTCACGGCGTAACGGCCCTCGTCGATCTCCGGGCTGATGGTCCGCTTCCAGTAGGGTTCGACGATGCCGAATTTCCGGTAGCTCTGGCCCCCGAAGTAAGCTCCGGAATGACAGTTCGCGCATCCGGTCTCGATAAAGTCCTTCAAGCCGGCTTTCTGGACGTCGTCGAGACCCGGCTGGCCCCCGTCGAGGAAGGCGTCGAAGGGCGCCGGTGTCACGAGCGTTCTCTCGAAGGCCCCGACGGCCAGGGCGAAATTCCCCGCGGTCACCGGCGCGGGCTCGCCGGGAAACGCCCTCCGGAACAACGGCTCATAGCCGGGGATGGCCCTGAGCCGGGCCTCCGCCGCTTCATAGGACGGCATCCCGAAGCTGGGAGGGCCGACGAGCGCTTGCTTGGCCTGATCCTCGACATTCAGCCGATTCCCGATCCAGTGGGCCGCGATCTGGGCCGAGGCGTTGAGAATGGTCGGGGCGTTGCGGGGGTTGGCTCGGCAGCGGTTCCCGACGGATTTCGGCAGGCCGTCGGCCGCGTACAGACCGAGGGGATGGCAGCGGGAGCAGCTGACCGTTCCGTCGACGGAGATCCGGCTTTCCCAGAAGAGCGTCTTGCCGAGCATGACCTTCGCCGGGGTGACGGGATTGTCCGTCGAGGCCATGACCTCGGGCAGCGCGCCGAAGAGGTCCCGGGCCTGCCGGACAAGGCTGGCATCGGCCCGCGGCGCTTGGCCGGAACAGGCGGCCGCCACGGCCAGCGCCGCCGCGAAAGCGAAGAAGCCCTTTCCTCTGGTGATCCCTCTCACGATTCGCCCCCCTTCACGTCCCGGAGGACCGCCGGCCCCGCCGGCTTGTCCGGTTCCATCGTAGTCCCCGGGTCTGCGGCCGTCAAGGCCGCTTCCGGTTGACTTCGCGGGGGGGCCGGCGCTATAGTCCGAAACTCATGGAGGCGCGATGAATCCCAATCCCTTTCTCGGCGTGCTTCTCCACGCCCTCGGCGGATTTGCCGCGGGGAGCTTCTACATCCCCTACAAGAACGTCCGCGGCTGGGCGTGGGAGACCTATTGGCTCGTGGGAGGCTTCTTCAGCTGGATCATCGTGCCCTGGATCGTGGGCCTTTTGACCTGCCCCGATCTCGTCGGCGTGCTCAGGTCCGCCTCGTCGAAGACCCTGCTCTGGACTTACCTGTTCGGCGTGATGTGGGGCATCGGCGGCCTGACCTTCGGCTTGAGCATGCGCTATCTCGGGCTGTCCCTCGGCATGGCCCTGTCCCTCGGCTTCTGCGCCGTGTTCGGGACGCTCGTCCCGCCCGTTTTCGAGGGACGCATCGCCGGGCTCGTCGCGACCACCTCGGGCCGCATTGTCATCCTCGGGATCGTCGTCTGCCTCACCGGCATCGCCATGTGCGGGCGGGCCGGGATGAGGAAGGAGAAGGAGCTCTCGGACGCCGAAAAGAAAGCCTCCATCGCCGAGTTCAGCTTCGTCAAGGGCGCCTGGGTGGCCGTGTTCGCCGGGATCATGAGCTCGTGCATGGCCTTCGCCTTCGCCGCGGGCAAGCCCATCGCCGAGGCGGCCGTTCGGAGCGGGGCCAGGCCCCTCTTCCAGAATTTTCCGGTGATGATCGTCGCCCTGCTCGGCGGCTTCACGACGAACTTCATCTGGTGCGCGGCCCTGAGCGTCCGCAACAAGTCCGGGCGCGACTATCTGCGGGTCAAGCCGGCCGGGCCGGCCCCGGATCCCGCGCCCGCGTCGCTTCTCTCCAACTATATCTGGTCGGCCCTGGCCGGGACGACGTGGTATTTTCAGTTCTTCTTCTACGGCATGGGCACGACGAAGATGGGGAGATACGACTTCTCGAGCTGGACGATCCACATGGCCTTCATCATCACCTTCAGCAGCTTGTGGGGGATCTATTTCCACGAGTGGCGGGCCACGGGCAAGCCGACGCGCCGGCTCGTCGTGAGCGGCATCGTCGTGCTCATCCTGTCGACGGTCGTCGTCGGCGCGGGCAACTATCTCGCGGCGCGGGCCGCCACGCCGGCGTCCGAGGAGCCGATCATCGGCGCCGTTCTCAGTGAGGACATCTTCACCCAGGCGCCCTTTGCCCAGTGCCACGCCTCGACCATCGTGGACACCGGGTCGGGATTGGCCGTCGCATGGTTCGGCGGGAGCGCCGAGGGGGCGGCCGACGCCGGCATCTGGCTCTCCCGGCGCGAGGGCGGGCGCTGGACGCAGCCCGCGGAGGTGGCCAAGGGCCGAGCGGCGAATGGCGCCGGCGAGCCCTGCTGGAACCCCGTGCTTTTCCGTCCGACCGGCGGTCCTCTTCTCCTTTTCTACAAGGCCGGGGCTTCTCCCTCCAGCTGGCGCGGGATGGTGACCCGGTCTTCCGACGACGGCCGGACATGGAGCGGTCCGGAGCCGTTGCCGGACGGGATCATCGGGCCGGTCAAGAACCACCCGATCGAGATGGCCGACGGGACCATTGTCTGCGGCAGCTCAACGGAAGGTGAGGGCTGGCGCGTCCATTTCGAGACGACGAAGGACAGGGGCGCGACTTGGACCGGAACGGCGCCGATCAACGACGGCAAGACCCCGGGGCTCATCCAGCCCGCGCTCCTGAAGTGCGCGGACGGCACGGTCATCGCCCTGATGAGGAGCGACGGCGGCCGGATCTATGAGAGCCGGAGTGTCGATGGCGGCGCGATCTGGACCGCGCCCGCGCCGATCACCTTCCCCAATCCGAATTCCGGCATCGACGCCGTGACGCTTAGGGACGGCCGGCAGATCCTCGTCTACAATCCCGTCACCGAGGGACGAGGCATTCTCGCGGTCGCCGTATCGGATGACGGACGGAATTGGACGAGGGTTCTGACCCTGGACGAAGAAAAAGGGGCGGAATTCTCCTATCCGGCCGTCATCCAGGCCCAGGACGGGCTCGTGCACATCACCTACACCTGGAAGCGGCGGCGCGTACGCCACGTGGTCCTCGATCCGGCCGGCCTTCAGCCCCGCCGCGGCCACGGGACGGAGCGCCGGACCCCTGTCGTCTGCGTCATGGAGACCTCCCTCGGGACGATGGCCTTCGAGCTCTTCGAGGCCGACGCCCCCAGGACCGTGGCTCAATTCCGAGCGCTCGTCGACAAGGGCTTCTATAACGGCAAGGATTTCTACCGGGTCGTCCGAGGTCACGTCATCCAGGCCGGCGGCGGCGGCGCGCCGCCGCTTCCTCCCGAGTTCAACACCCGGCCTCACCTGGTTGGGATGCTGGGGCTTGGCCGGACGGGCGACGAGTGGAGCGGCGACTCCGAGATCTACATCTGCGTCGCGCCCAGGCCCCATCTCGACGGCCGGTACACGGTCTTCGGTCAGCTCACCGAGGGGTTCGACGTCCTCCAGCGGATCGCCGCCGTTCCGGTCGAGGAGAAATGGGAGGGGCCGGACAAGAAGATGGCCATGCACAAGCCGCTCGAGCCCGTCATCATCCGCCGCGCTCAAATGAAATAGGGGATTAGCGGGAGGCCTTGAGCCGGTCCCAGACCCTGATGTAAAGCGCGTTGGCCGCGCCGATGTCGGCGATCATCTCGCTCTTCGCCCGGATTCCCGGCGCCAGGAAGATGCCCGGGTTGTCGCGGATCTCTGCCGGCAGGAGCGGATACGAATCCTTGTTCGGGCACAGGTAATAGATCGAAGCGGTGTTCTCGGCCGCCACCGGCGGGTCCAGGAGAAAATTGATGAAGGCGTGGGCCAGGGCCGCCTCGCGGGCGCCGGCCGGGATGACCAGGTCGTCGCAGGAGATGACCGTGCCCTCCTCGGGGATGAAGAAGCGGACGTCGGGGTTTTCTTTGCGCACCTGGAAGATGTCGCCGCTCCAGGCGTGGACGAGCAGGAACTCGCCCGAGGCCAGGCCGATCTTGTACTGCTCGTTGTCGAACTTGGCCAGGTTCTTCTTCCACTCGAGGAGGAGCGTCTCCGCCTCGGCGAGATCGGCTTCGCTCGTCGAATTGATGCTGTAGCCGAGATATTTGAGGGCGGCGCCGATCGTCTCCCGCATGTCGTTGAACATGGTCATCCGGCCCCGAAGGTCGACCCGGCCGAACATCCGCCACGAGGGGACGACGTCCTTGACCCGGCCCTCGAGGTAGGCGATACCGGTGTTGGTGATCATGTAGGGCACGGAGTGGTCCATGGTCTTGTCGATGGCCATGGCCAGATAGTCGGGGTCGACGTGGACGATGTTGGGCAGGAGCGCGCGGTCGAGCCGCCGGACGAGACCCTGGGCGTGCATGAGGCTGACCATATAGCTTGATGGGGTCAGCAGGTCGTAGCCGGTCGCGCCGGCCCGGAGCTTGGCGTACATGGCCTCGTTCGATTCGAACGTGTCCAGGACGACGCGGCAGTCCTGCTCCCGCTCGAACCGGCGAACGAGATCGGGCTTGATGTAGTCCGACCAGGTATAGACGCAGAGAACGGGCCGGGCCTTGCCGCAGGCGGCGAAGGCGATGGACATCGCGGCCAGGCCGGCGGCGAGGACGGCGAGGGCCGGAATCCTGGTTGATTTGCCGCCGCGCCGGTTTCTCATGAGCCTTGCTCGAAGGCCCGTTATAGTCCAGTTCGCCCGCCATTTCAACCTGAGGGCTCGCGGCATGTCCGACGCGGCGACATGACGAAGTGAAAAAATGGGGACGTTTCTGTTTATCCGGTGCGGCGGTTGGCCAGGCGCTGGCTTACGAGAACGGCGGTCAGGGTGACCACGAGCAGAAGGGTCGAAAGGGCGTTGATCATCGGCGGAGCGCCGTACTTGATCATGCTGTAGATCCGCAGGGGCAGGGTCGTCGAGCCGGGCCCGGCGACGAAGAAGGTGATGACGAAGTCATCGACCGAGAGCGTGAAGGCGAGCAGCGCCCCGGCGACGATCCCCGGCATGAGCATCGGCAGGAGGATCTTGCGCGTGCTCTGCCAGGAGCTCGCGCCGAGGTCGCGGGCCGCCTCGATGACCGAGAAATCGAAGTCCTGAAGCCGGCCGAGCACGGTCATGGCGACGTAGCTGACGCAGAAGGTGACGTGGGCCAGGAAGATCGTGAACAGGCCGAGCGGGACGCCGACGGCCACGAAGGCCATGAGCAGGCTGATGCCCATCAGGATCTCGGGGACGACGAGCGGCTGATAGATCAGGGTGAAGTGGACGCGCTGGAGCCGGCTCGCGCCGAAGCGGTGCAGGGCGTAGGCCGCGGACGTGCCCAGGACGACCGAGACCGCCGTGACCGAGAAGGCGATGATGAGCGTGTTCTTGACCGCCTGCCAGATCTCGGGCGACTCGAAGAGCCTGGCGTACCAGACGAGAGAGAACCCCTCCCAGCGGCTGGAGAAGCGGGCCGGGTTGAAGGAGTTGAGGATGAGAATGAGGATCGGCAGGTAGAGAAAGGCCATGACCACCATCGTCGTGACGATCGGGAAGCGGCTTCTCTTCACGGCGCCTCCCCCATGACGATGTCGGATTTCTTGCCCTTGCGCTGCAGGACGAGGATGGCGATGAGCGGGGCCAGCACGGCCAGGACGAGGACGGCCGAAAGAGCGCTGGCGTGGGGCAGATTGCGGTCGGAGAAGACCCTTTGGGCGATCTTGTTGCCGATCATCTCCCCGGACGGGCCGCCGACGAGATCCGGGATGATATAAGAGCCCAGGGCGGGGATAAAGACGACAAGGACCGCGGTCACGAGCCCGCGCCGGATGCCGGGCAGGAAGACCTTGCGGAAGGACTGGAACGGGCGCGCGCCGAGGTCGCGGGCGGCCTCGACCAGCCGGAAATCGAACTTCTCCGCGGCGGCGTAGATGGGCAGGATGGTGAACGGCAGGAACGTGTAGACCATGACCAGGACGACGGCCGCCGGATGGTAGAGAAGGGTGGCTTCCGGCCCGACGAGCCCGAGCGCCTCGAGGGCTTTCTTCAGCGGGCCTTCCGGGTGAAGGAGGGACCTCCAGGCGAAGACGCGGACGAGGAAGCTCGTCCAGAAGGGGATGATGACGAGCAACAGCAGGCGGTTCCGCCAGCGCTCGGGCGCGCGGGCGATGGTATAGCCGGCGGGCAGGGCCAGGAGAAGGCAGATGGCGGTCGTCAGCAGACTGATCCAGAGCGTCCGCCAGGCGATCAGCAGGTAGCTCGGCGTGGCCAGGGCGCGGATCGTGTCCAGGGTCCAGCCCCGGCCGATGCCGCCGTAGGGGTTGGCCGGCCGGAAAGCGATGACGAACACGAGCAGGGTGGGGATGACGACGAAGAGGCTCAGCCAGACGAGGGTCGGCAGGCTGACCAGCCATTCATTGGGGTCAAACCTACGCGATGCCAGTTTTGTCACGCTTGTTGATTCCGCGGGACGTTTTTTTGGCATCGCGTAGGTTTGACCCCTTCTTATCTTATTTGTCGTTGATCGGCTCGCCGACGCTCTGAGGCGGGACGGCCAGCAGTCCTTCGTCGGCCTTGCGGAAGTGGTCGAGCATGAAGCCGTCGTCGGCGTGCCACCAGATCCAGCACTCGTCCTTCCAGCGGATGGGCTTCTCGTCGAGGAAATAGCGGTCGTGCTGCCGGAGGACCTGGATCCGGTAGCCTCCGGCGCGGACCCAGTACTTGGTGTTCGAGCCGAGATAGATGACGTCCTCGATGACGCCCGGAAGATAGTTCCGCTGGGACTTCTCCTCGGGCCGGTCGTGGGAGATGTGGATCTTCTCCGGGCGGATGCTGAGATAGATCGGCTGCCCGGGCTGGAGGACCTTGTCGTTGAAGCAGAGGATCTCCGGCAACCCGGCGATGGCCAGCCGGCAGTAGTCGCGGTCGAGGCAGTCGTGGACGCGCCCTTCGAGGAAGTTCGTGTCGCCGATGAAGGCGGCGACGAAGCTCGTCCGGGGCGATTCGTAGATCTCGGCCGGTGCCCCGACCTGCTCGATGCGGCCGCCGTTCATGACGGCGATCCGGTCGCTCAGGCTCATGGCCTCGGCCTGGTCGTGAGTGACATAGAGGAAGGTGATGCCGACCTCGTCGTGGATGAGGTCGAGCTCGATGAGCATCTTCTGCCGGAGCTTGAGGTCGAGCGCGGCCAGGGGCTCGTCCAGGAGCAGCACGTCGGGCTTGTTGACCAGGGCCCGGGCCACGGCGACCCGCTGCTTCTGCCCGCCGGAGAGCTGGCCGGGCTTCTTGTCGGCCTGGTCGGCCATGCGGATGAGCTCGAGCATGCGCTCAACCTCCGTCCGGATCTGAGCCTTCGGGCGCTTGGCGATGGCCAGGCCGAAGGCGATGTTGTCGCGGACGGTCATGTGGGGGAACAGGGCGTAGCTCTGAAAGATGGTGTTGACCTTGCGCTTGTTCGGGGGGAGGCCGGTGATGTCCCGGCCGTCGAGGAAGACGCGGCCGGCGTCGGGGTCCTCGAACCCGGCCGCCAGGCGCAGCATGGTCGTCTTGCCGCAGCCGCTCGGGCCGAGAAGCGAGAAGAACTCGCCCTTCTTGATCTCGAGGGAGACATCGGCGACGGCCTGGATGGTTCCGAACCGCTTGGAGACGCCCCGGAATTCGAGGAACTCAGCCAACGAAGGGTTGCTCCTGCGGCGGCGGGTCAGCGAGGCGGAACGAGCGCGGCGTATTCAATGCCGCACTATTATGGGAAAAACGGGCCGGGAATTCAATAGAAATCAGGTGCCGAGTCTTGGGGTTTGGCTCCTTTCCTATTGACGGGACAACGAACGCGGCCTAGAATAGGCTCCAAGGGCGAGAGACGATGATCACCCGGTTCGCCGTTCCATTCCTGATCCTGACGGTTCTCTTTCTGCCCCTGCCCTTCGTCCTCAGCGGCTTCATTTTTGCCATCCTCCTCGCGATCCGGCCCCGCGGAGAGCCTTGTCCGGTTCCGGTCGTCATCGCCCGCATCTCCGGCCCGCGCCTCCTCAGAGGCCCGCCTCGCTGACCTCCTCTCTCAATACCAGTCCCGTCGAGAGATCCCGAGAGCACAGAGGAGGACCACTATGACCCAAGATGATGACGCCGGCCGGGCCGGGAAGATCCGAAAGCCGGCGCACCGGCGCACGGCCATTTCGACAAGGCTCGAGACGGTCTTCAACCGGTTCCGCGGCCACCCCGTCGAAAAAGACCTGGCCGCCTACGCGAGGACCGTCCAACAGATCCGGACGCGCCATGAAAGCGAGGGGCTGGCCCGGGCGTCCGAGCCGGAGATCGGCCGGCTGGCCGTCGCTCTTCGCCGGAGGCTTGCGGCTGCGGCCGCGAGACTGACGGCTCATGATGGCCGGAGCCCGCTCATCGAAGCCTTCGCCCTCGTCTTCGAGGCCGCCCGCCGCGCGACCGGCCTCGACGCTCACGACGTTCAGATCGTCGCCGGCCTGGCCATGGCCGACGGGAAGATCGCCGAGCTGCCCACCGGGGAAGGGAAGACACTCGCGGCCGTCTTTGCCGCCGCGCACTTCGCCCTTTCCGGCAGGCCCGTCCATATCCTGACCTTCAACGACTACCTGGCCCGCCGCGACGCGGCCTGGATGGGACCGGTTTACCGGCTTCTCGGACTTTCGGTCGGCGCCGTCCAAGAGAGCCTGGACAAGCCCGCGAAGAAGGCGGCCTATGCCTCCGACGTCACGTACGCCACGGCCAAGGAGGCGGGATTCGACTATTTGCGGGACCGGCTGG
>CAVSAI010000041.1:0-60946 GCA_963725825.1 Candidatus Aminicenantota bacterium | reverse complement strand
GACCATCGTCGCCATCCTCTCCGTCTCGTGGGGGGCCATCGGGTCGTTTTTCCTCGGGCCGTTCGTCTGGGGCCTCATCAGCCGGCAGGCGACGAAATTCGGCGCGATCTCATCCGCCATTCTCGGTCTCGCGACCTGCCTTGGCCTGTCTCTTGCCGGCATGGCGCCGGCCGAAGCCGGGACGATCGGGATGCTCGTGTCCTTCGGGTCTACCCCATTGCTGAGCCTGATTTCTTAGACGGAAAAGCCCGCTCTTTAAAGGACATCTCCCCCGAGCAAAGCCGGAGAGAGTGTCCTCCCGTGACAGGGGGATGGCTTCTTAATAGCGAAAAATGAGTTCGAACTGGATCCAGTTGTAGCTCGAGGCCCCGGGGAAATAAAAACCCCCGGGGTCGAAGTGCTCCCAGATGAGACGGCCGGTCAGGAACTTGCTGATCTTGTAGTTCAGGCGCCCCCGGACCAGAGTGCCGCGGTCGCGCCCCGTTCCTCCGGGGAACACCCCCGGCTGAGCGCGACCGGCGCCCATGGGCATGACCATGATGTGGCCGTCGGAGCGGGCTCCGAAATCAAAGGCCAGCTGGGCGTAGAGCGACGACAGATTGCTCCAATAGGATTGACGGCTTTCCCGGGTGAAGGTGTAGATATAGCTCTCGCTCCATTTCGGCCAGCGGCTGAAGATGGGGTCCCAGCCTTCCATCCGGGCCGTCGCGGGATCGTCGCCGCTGAGGAGGATGCCGCCGAGGACGAAGCCCTTGAGGAGCGGCAGGGTCCCGGCAAGATCGTAGTCGAGATGAACGATGGCGCCGTAGGCCGAGCGGCCGGCCTCGCCGTACCTGCCGGTCTGGACCGCGGCTTCGGCGGTCAAGGCCAGGGGCTTGGCCAGCGGGGCCGCCGCGCGGGCCCCGAAGGTGTCGGTCCGCGTCGGGATGGGCCAGGCCGGGTTCGCGTCGGTGGTCTTGCTGACGGCGTAGGCGTCGACCTTGGCCTTGCCGAAGGCGCCGGCGTAATAGAGGGCCACGGCTTTCTCGGCCTGTTCGGCCAGGGCCTGCGGCCGCGCGTTGATCACGGGCAGGAAGCGGTCGGTCGTCTTCTGGGTGTGGGCGAACGCGGTCAGCCGGTGGCCTTTGGCGATATCGGCGTCGAGGCGCAGGGCGTTGAAGTAATAGGATCGCGAACCGTCGCCCGGCGTGCCGTCGGCGATGACGAAACCCTCGCCGAAGTTGAGGTCCTGGCGCCCGGCCGTGACGATGAAAGGCACGCGTCCCGGGATCGTCCACTTGACATAGAGGTTGTCGACGAAGACCTCGTGCCAGTTGAAGGCCCTGTCTTTGGGCGCGAGGTAGACCCGGAACTCGTTTGTGACCTTGCCCAGGACCTCGAGGTTCTTCGCGGCGCTCCAGCTCAGGCCGAGGGTCGTCCGGTTGCGCGTGTAGGCGAACGAATCATTGGCCGCGTCGTCGAGATTGACGGCGTTGTCCCAGGCCTCGAAGCGGAAGCGCTCGACGAAGATGAGCTTGAGCCGCGAGGCCGAAGCGCTCTGGGCCGAGGCCGGGACCGAGCCGAGGATGGCCGGCAGGAGCGTGGCGCCGACGGTCAGGATAAGCAGGCTGCGTCTCATGGGCGTGGTCCTCGGAAATCGTCCGGGACATCTTAGCACAACGGCCGGGCCGGGGGAACCGCCGGGCGAGGGGTCGATGGGCGGTGACGGTCCGGGACGGCCTAATAGAGGCCGGTCGAGCCGAAGCCGCCCTGGCCGCGCGACGTGTCGTCAAGCGCCTCGGACTCGATGACTTCGACGGCGGCGACGGGCTGAACGAGCAGCTGGGCGATCTTCATCCCCCTCTTGACGGCGAACGGCGCGGCGCCGAGATTGATCAGGACGACCTGGACCTCGCCCCGGTAGCCGGCGTCGATGACGCCCGCCAGCCGATGGACGGCCTTGAGCGAGACGCCGCTCTTGTCCCAGACGAGGCCGACGTGGCCGGCGGGGACGGCGATCTGGAGGCCCGTCGGCACGGCGAAGACCTCGCCCGGCGCGAGGTCGCGGTCGGCCACGGAGAAAAGGTCCAGGCCGGCGTCGCCGGGGTGGCCGTAGACCGGAAGCTTGGCCTCGGAATGGATCCGCTTGACCTTGAGCATCATGGCGTCACCTTTCGCAAAGACGAGAGGGACGGCCCTGAACTGGACGGCCGACCCTTCGAGTTCAGGGCGGTCCCCGTCACGCCGGACCCTCGAGGCGGACTTCGGCGAAGTACGGCTTGGCCGCGGCGACGATCTCCTCGAGCTCGGCCCGCCCGTACGGCTTGACCTCGAGAAAAGCGGGGTCGATCGTCGTTTGAGGAACGAACTGCTGGATGACGTAGTGTTCGGCGCCGGCCAGCCATTCCCCGATCCTGGTCACGTCGCCCTTGTCGACGAGTCCCGGGACGACGGTCGTCCGGAAAGTGTGCTTGACGCCCGAAGCGCGGAGGAGGTCGGCGCTGCGGACGATCTTCTCCACGTCGATCGTCGACCGGGTCACCTCGCGGTAGCGCTCGAGCGGCGCCTTGACGTCCATGGCCACCCAGTCGACGAGGCCGAGCGCCAACATGGCTTCGAGGCGGTCCGGGAACGAGCCGTTCGTATCGAGCTTGACGAGAAGGTCCCTCTCCCTGACGACGCGGATGAGGTCCTCGATGTCCTCGTGAAGCAGCGGCTCCCCGCCGGTGAAGCAGATGCCCTCGAGCCATCCTTGGCGGCCGTCGAGATAGGACAGGAAGTAATCGGCGGCCAGGCTCGGGATCGTCTCCGGCCGCAGGACCAGGTCGGCGTTATGGCAATACGGGCAGCGGAAGGTACAGCCGCCGACAAAGACGGTCGACGAGATGTGGCCGGGGAAGTCGCGGCTCGAGAACTTCTCTATCCCCTTGATTTCGACCACCCGTCGAACTCCTCGGCCGAGTTGAGGACGGCCCGGACGATGCCCTGGGTGTGGGCGACGAGGGTCGGCAGGATGATGGCGCCCTTGTCGTCGCGCTTGATGACGTTGATGAACTCGCGGATCTTGGCCTTGCCCGGGGGCTGGGTCAGTCCGTATTCCGTGTAGGGCGTGCCGGTCTCCGCCAGCTTCTTCTTCAAGGCCTCGCACTTGCAGCAGTTGGGATAGGAGAAAAGCAAATAATCCATAGATTCACCGCCTCGTCAAAAGTGGGCCCGGGTTCAGCCGATCTTGTCGTAGGTCGCCCGGTCCTTGAACTCCTGCTGCTTGCCGTCGTTCCAGGTCCGGATGGGCCGCATGTAGCCGACGATGCGGCTGTAGACCTCGGTCTCGTCGCCGCAGTCCGGGCATTGGAAGTGCCGGCCGCGGATGTAGCCGTGGCTCATGCAGACGCTGAACGTCGGCGTGATGGAGAAATACGGCAGCTTCGTCTGGGCGATCCGCCGGACGAGCTTCTTGCAGGTCTCGCCGTCGATGGCCTCGGGCAGGAAGGCGTGGAAGATCGTCCCGCCCGTGTAGAGGGGCTGGATCTCGCCCTGGTGCTGGATGGCCTCGAAGACGTCACGGGTGGCGTCGACGTTGAGCTGAGTGGAGTTGGTGAGATAGGGGTTCTTCTCCGTGCCGGAGGTGTAGATCCGCGGGTATTTCTGGCGGTCCAGCCGGGCCAGCCGGTAGGCCGTGGATTCCGCCGGCGTGGCCTCGAGGTTGTAGAGGTGGCCCGTTTCCTCCTGGAACTCCCGCAGGACGCCGCGCATGAACTCGAGGGTCTCGACGGAGAATTCGCGGCCCTCGGGCGTGCCGATGCCCTTCTTGAGGAAGTTCATGCAGGCCTCGTGCATGCCGCAGACGCCGATCGTCGAGAAATGATTTTCGAAATGGCCGAGGTAGACCTGGGTGTAGGGCATCATGCCCTTGGACAGCATGTTGTTGACGATCTCGCGCTTGGTCTCGAGCGTGCCCTTGGCGACGGTCATGAGCTCCTTGAGCTTGGCGAAGAAATCCTCCTTCGACGAGGCCTCGAAGGCGGCCCGGTTGAGGTTGAGCGTGACGACGCCGATGGAGCCGGTGGAGTCGCCGGGCCCCCACATGCTCCCCGGCCGGCGCATGAGCTCGCGCTGGTCGAGGTTGAGCCGGCAGCACATGGCCCGGATGTCGCCCGGGTTCATGTTCGTGCCGATGTAGTTCTGGAAGTACGGGATGCCGTACTTGGCCGTGGCGTCGAAGAGGAGCTTGGCCTTGGGCGAATCCCAGTCGAAGTCGCGGCTGAGGTTATAGGTCGGGATGGGGAAGGTGAAGACCCGGCCCTTGAGGTCGCCTTCGATCATGATCTCGAGGAAAGCCTTGTTGATCCAATCGACCTCCTGCTGATAGTCGCCGTAGCACGTGTCGAGCTCCTCGCCGCCGACGACGGCGTGCTTGTTCTTCATGTCCTCGGGGATCGTCCAGTCGAAGGTCAGGTTGGAGAAAGGCGTCTGCCAGCCCCAGCGGCAGGGCACGTTGAGCCCGAAGATGAGCTTCTGCATGTCCTGCTTGACGGCCTCGTAGGAGAGGTGGTCGTGGCGCACGAACGGGGCGAGGAGGGTGTCGACGCTGGAGAAGGCCTGGGCGCCGGCGAACTCGGCCTGCATGGTGCCGATATAGTTGACCATGTGAAGGGTCAGCGTGTCGAGGTGCTTGGCCGGATTGGAGTGGACCTGGTTGGGGACGTGGCCGAAGCCCTTGCGGATGAGGTTCTCGAGGGACCACCCGGCGCAATAGCCGACGATCGGGTAGCTCAGGTCATGGATGTGGAACTCGCCCTCTTCGTGGGCCTTCTTGGCCCGCTCGGTGTAGATCTGGTTGAGGGCGAAGTTCGACAGGACCTCGCCGGAGACGCGGGCGTTGAGGCCGGAGAAGCTCTGGACGCCCTCGTTGGAGTTCTCGCGGACCTTCCAGTCGGCGTTGCTGAGGTAGTCCTTGACCAGCCGTTCAAGGTTGATGCCGATCCTCTTGGCCTCGCGGATGCCCTTGTGCTTCTCGCGGTAGAGGATGTAGGACTTGGCCACGTCGTGGTAGCCCTGTTTCATGAGGACCATCTCGACGACGTCCTGGATCTGCTCGACGGACGGGATGGTGTAGCCGCCGAACTTCTCCTCGATCATGAAGCAGACGATGTCGGACGCGGTCTTGGCGATGGACATGTCCTTGACGCCCTCCGACTCCATGGCCTTGTGGATGGCGTTGGTGATCTTGTCCTGGTTGAAATCCGCGACCGTTCCGTCCCGTTTCTTGATCCTGCCGACCGTGCTGACCATCGGGCGCCTCCTCCTACTCCCCTGAGTCTTCCGATCCGTCCGACCGGCTCAAAAGCCTGGGCTTTCTACCGGCAACGTGATAAAATGAACCCTTCCCGAAACCATGGCAATAGCAAAATGCCTTCGGCCCTTTATCCCATATCTTGTGGAGCTCTTGCATGGAAAATACTAAATGTTGTATTTTCCGATGAGAATGTACACCCCGCAAAATGCCTTGTCAAGGGCTTTTCCGGGATTTTTTTAAGTTACTGAGGCGGCAATGAATACGATCGAGATCCGGACCCGGGCGCAGGAAGGTTTCGTCGACATCACGGCCGACGTCGAGACGATCGTGGCGGCGTCGGGCGTCAAGAACGGGATCTGCGTCATCACCGTCCCGCACACGACCGCCGGCGTCACCGTCAACGAGAACGCCGACCCCGATGTGCGGGCCGACATCGTCATGGCGCTGCGCCGGGTCGTTCCCGACAACCTCGATTTCGCCCACGCGGAGGGGAACGGCCCGGCCCACGTGAAGGCCTCGCTCGTCGGGTCCTCGGCGACGCTCATCGTCGAGGGCGGGACGCTCCGGCTCGGCACGTGGCAGGCGATCTACTTCTGCGAGTTCGACGGCCCGCGCGCGCGTCAGGCCTGGGTCCAGATCCTCGGCTAGAACTTCAATCCTATCTTCCTGAGCTCCCCCGCCAAGTCGGTCTCCGGCCGGTAGTGAATACCGGCCAAGCCCGCCCCGATCGCTCCCCTGACGTTCTCCTCCATGTCGTCGATGAAGACGCACTCGCGGGGCTTGCGCCCCGCCGCCCGGGCCGCGGCCAGATAGATCGCCGGGTCGGGCTTGAGCAGCTTGAGATCGTAGGACAGGACGAAGCGGTCGAAAAGGGCGATCACGGGGAAGCGGCGCCGCACGAAGCCGAAGCGTTCGGGATCCGTGTTCGAAAGCAGGAGCAGCTTGTAGCCGGCCGCCTTGACCTGTTCGAGGACCCCGATGGCGGCGGGGTTCGGGGTGAAAATGTCGTCGTAGATCTCGTAGAATTCGTTGTATCCCATATCGGCGCCGACGATCTCCATGACCCGGGCGTGGAAGCCGGTCGGCGTGACCGCTCCTCCGTCGAAGCGGCGGAGGAGCTCGAGGTCGCCGTGGACGGCGTCCTTGACCTCGGCCATGGACTTCCCCGACGTCTCGGCCAGCTTGCGCAGGAAGACGTCGTTGTCGAACCAGAGGACGACGCGGCCGAGGTCGGAGATGATGGCGCTGATCACGAGTCCTCAGGCCTCCTTTGGTCGCTCAGGATGAGGGGCCTTTATAGCAGAAACGCGGGGCCGGGGCAAACTCGGCCCAAGCCCGGTTGACATCCCGAGGACAGAGGTCTATCGTGGTCCCGTCAGGTGCTTTCGGGCAGGCCGGCTGAAAGCCTCCTGTGGGGACGACGATTGAGAAGAGATTTTTCCATCCATTCATTAATTCGTATGAGGGAGGACCTATGCCGATGAAACGGACGACCCACCGCAGCTCCAAGGGGACCAAGCTCTATGCCGTGCGCGATAGCAAGGGACGCTTCGTGGACATCCAGACCTACAAGCGCGCTCAGGCCGCGGACATGAGGCGCAAGAGCAAAGCCGAGCTCGCCAAGAAGCCCTAGACGACATCCGGCAGGTCATACTCCCCCAGCCGGAGAGGGTACCTGCCGTGTTCCCGGACGAGGTTGACAACGTACTCATAGCTCCTGGCGGAGATGTTGCCGGGCACCGAGTGGTCGGACTGAAAGATGAAGCCCCCGCCCTTGGCCGCGTTCAGCTTGGTGAGGACGACGCGCCGGAGCTCCTCCTCGGTCCCTTGGGCCCAGGTCATGACGTCCATGTTGCCGCAGAAGGCGATGCCATGGCCGAATTGCCGCCTCAGATCGACGACGTCGAGCCCGGCTTTGGCCTCGAGGGGGTTATAGGCGTCGACGCCGATCTCGATGAAATCGGCGAAGATCTGGCGAACGTTGCCGCAGCCGTGATAGATCACCGGCAGTCCGTGGGCGTGGCATTCGCCGACGAGGGCCTTGACGACAGGCTTGAAGTGCCTGCGCCAATAGGCCGGCGAGAAGAAGAGCGCCTTGCGGTAGGCGACGTCCCCCCAGATGACCATGCCGTCAAGCAGGCCGCCGGCGGCCCGGATCTGGGCCTGGGCGATCCCCAGGACGAACTCGCCGAGCCTCTCGACAAAGCGGCCGACCTCGTCGGGGTAGAGCCCGATCCAGAGCATGACGTTCTCGAGCCCGATCATGCGCCAGAGCATTTCTTGGGCTTCGCAAACGCTGCCGTAGACGGGGATGTCCGGGTGGAGTGACCGCACCGTCTCGACCCAGGGCGGGGAATTGCGGGCGAAGCCGTCGCCCACGCCGGCGATCTGGTTGTCGCCCGCGCGGGCGTAGCGACGGTCGTCCCATGGATCGTCGAACCGGAAGGCCTTCATCTTTTCGATCGTGTCCGTGTCGAACTTCAGGAAGGCCGGCATCGGGTCGGCGAAGTTCTTTCGGATCACGGCCCCGAATCCCGTCCGGACGGTCACATGATCGGTGGTCTCCTCGAGCGTCTCGAACGCCCGGATGCGAGGGTCCATGTTCGGCACGGTGACGGTCCAATCAAGATCGTAATATTTGTAGATGTCCGTGCCCGGGGCGAGGCCCAGCTCCTTGCGCCAGCGCTCGAGGAAGCTGCCCCAGAAAAAGTCGCTGACCGGCACCCTGTCCGGCTCACGATGGCGAAGCGACCGGTTCATCCGCTCGAGCTTCGCCAGGCAGTCGGGGGAGCGCACCATGGCCGTCTTCCCGGCTCAATCCGTGTGAAAGACTTCTTCCATCGGCGCCCACCACTCGCCCTCGGGCCGGTCCGGGAGGGGGTCCTGCAGCGGCATCATGATCTTCCACCACTCCTGGGTCTTGGGGTCGGCGGCCATCCGGGCCATGTCGGCGGCGTAATCGGCGCCGTGATATTCGAAATAGGCGAAGAGCAGGCCCTTCCGGAGGAAGATCGTGTAGTTCCGGATGTGGCACTTGCGGATCGTCTCCAGGACCTCGGGCCAGACCCTGGCGTGATAGGCCTTGTAGTCCTCGACTTTGTCCGGCTTGAGCCCGATGATCTGCCCGAATCTCTTCATGGCTTCGGCCCCGCGTCCAGCACGTGCCCTTCGCGCCGGTCGGCCCGCTTGAGAAGCATGGCGAAGATGAAGCCGACGATGCCCAGGCTGGCGAACATGATCTCGCTCGCGACATAGTCGCCCGTCCTGTCGCGCAGCAGCCCGTTCAGCAGCGGGAAGAGCCCCAAGCCGACGTTCTGGATGGCCGTCATCAGCCCGAACGCGGTCCCGACGCACTTCGGCTTGACGATGAGCGGCACGGACGGCCACAGGGCCGCCGGGACGAGGACGAAGGAAAAGCCGAGCAGAATCATCGGGTAGACGGGGTAGATCCTGGTCAAGCCCATGGCCAGGTGGCAGGGGATGAGGAGCAAGGCCCCGGCGACCATGAACGTCGTCCTCTTCCCGACCCGGTCCACCAGCCGCCCGGCGAAGGGGGCCAGGATCATCGAAGCGAAGATGATGATGCTGGTGATGCCGCCGGCCGTGCTGCCGATGTGGAGGAAGTTGTTGAAAACCTGGGCCAGGAAGCTGCCCGAAGACGGCGCGCTCAGGGCGATGCCCCACTTCGTGTGGAAGAAGTCCGTGGACAGGCTCTGGAACGGGAACACGGCCGCGTAGAAGGTCAGGCAGAGGAAGGTCACGTACCAGAACGTCGGCTTGAACTCCATGATGTCCTTGAAAACGATCTTGTCGCCGGCGCTCTCGTTCCGGAGGTTGAGGGCCTTCTCACCGCGCTTGTCCATGACGATGTAGCAGAGGTTCCCGAGCAGGGACAAGGCGCAAGCACCGCCCGCCGCCAGAAGGGCATTGCGGTAGCTGCCGAAATATTTCGTGATGAGCTCGCCGTTGTTGAGAGCGAAGAGGGACCCGAGGCGGCTCACGGTCAGAGCGACGCCGAACGACAGCGCGAGCTCCTTGTTCTTGAACCAGCGGGCCAACATGGCGCTCTGGGCGACGACCAGGGGCTCGGAGCCGGCCCCGAAGATGAACCGGCCGACGAACATCAGGGGGATGGACTTGGCCTGCCAGACGATGACTGCACCGGCAAAGACGAGGACCGAGAAGATGATGCTGGCCTTGCGGGTCCCCAGCCGGTCGATCAGAACGCCGGCGAAGAGGAGCACGAGGATCGCAGCGATGCTGTACATCGTGTTGAACGCCCCGACCGTGGCCCGGCTCGCGTTGAGCCCCTTGATGAGGGAGGGGGCGATGGCCCCGATGATGTCGTAGGCGAAGTAGCTGCCGAATGTCAGGGACGCGATGAAGAGCAGGTTGGTGAACCGATAGATGGGTCTGGTCGGATGGAAGAAGCCGTGGGGCGGGGCGGTCATGGCGTTCGTCATGGGCGGGGCCTCCGGGTTCGCTGGGATATGGTCATTCGAGGCCCCTATCTTCCGGAATCCTGAGAAAATAATCAAGCGGCTTAGTGACGTTCCCGCAGTGCTGATATAATCTGGATCTCCGGAAAGAGGTCCGCCTATGACGCCACAGAACCGCGACATCCGCATGGTCCATTCCGAGCGCTTGGAGCCTGAGCTCGCCCGAAGCATCCGCCGCCTCGAAGAGGATGCGGTCGTCCGCCGCATCTGGGAACACGACTGGACCGTCTGGAAGCCTGCGGACCAGGAGATCACGAACCGCCTGGGTTGGCTGGCGTCGCCCGCGGCGGCCGAAAAAGACATTCCGGACCTCGAGGCGTTCGCCGCCTCGGTCCGCGGCATGGGATTGACCCGGGCGGTCGTCCTGGGCATGGGCGGCTCGAGCCTGGCGCCCGAGGTCTATGCCCGCCTGTTCGAAGGCCGGCCGGACTTCCTGGACCTCGAGGTCCTCGACACGACCGAACCTGAGACGGTGGCCTCGGCGGCAGGGAGGTTCCCCGTCGGCGATACCCTGTTCATTGTCTCCTCGAAGTCGGGGACGACCGGCGAAATGCTCGCCTTGTTCTCATTATTTTACGACCGGGCCCGCATGGCCCTCGGTCCGGGCCACGCCGGGGGCCGGTTTATCGCCATCACCGACCCGGGAACACCTCTCGAGACTCTGGCCCGCGAGCGCCGGTTCCGCCGCGTTTTTCAGGGCCAGCCGGATATCGGCGGACGGTTCTCCGCCCTGTCGGCGTTCGGCCTGGTGCCCGCCGTGCTCCGCGGCATCGACCTCCACCGCCTCCTGGCCCCGGCCCGGGCCATGGCGGACGCGTGCCGCCTCGAACGCGTCCGGGAGAACCCCGGGGCCCTTCTGGGCGCGGTGCTAGGCACGGCGGCCAATCAGGGCCTGGACAAGCTGACCTTGCTTCTGCCGCGGCGGCTCCGGCCGCTGGCGGACTGGCTCGAACAGCTCATCGCCGAGAGCACGGGAAAAGAGGGCCGGGGCATTGTCCCCGTCATCGAAGACAGGCCGGGGCCCGCGGGAAGCTACGGCGCGGACCGTCTGTTCGTCGAGATCGTATTCCCGGAAGCGGCGGGGCCGGGAGCGGGCGTCAGCGCGTCCGAGGGGCCCGGTTCGCCTCTCGTCCGCCTCGAGCTCGACGGTCCGTACGATCTGGCCGGGCACTTCTTTTTGTGGGAGTTCGCCACGGCCGCCGCCGCCCATATCATGAAGATCAACGCTTTCGATCAGCCGGACGTCGAATCGGCCAAGAAGAGGACCCGCGAGGTCCTGGCCTCCGCCGCGGCCGCGAGAGGCGCCGCCCCGGGGGAGAATGAGCGGCCTCCCTTCACGGGCGGCCTGAGCATCGCCCCGCCGGGCTCCGCCGAAAGCCCGCGAACCGTCTTGACACATTTCCTTGCCGGCCGCCGCGAGGGAGACTATATCGCCCTCCTGGCCTTTCTGCCGAGGAGCGGGGCGGTCGAGGAGATGCTGTCGGGGCTGGCGGCCGGACTTCGGTTCCAGACCGGTCTCCCCGTCACGGTCGGGTTCGGGCCGCGCTATCTCCATTCGACCGGACAGCTCCACAAAGGCGACGGGAACCTGGGACTCTTCGTGATTCTCGCGGCGGCCGACCTTCCGGAGCTCGCGATCCCGGAGATCAAGGGAGTCGTCCGGCCGGCGCCGGATTTCGGGGCCCTGTTCCGGGCCCAAGCGCGGGGCGACGCTCTGGCGCTGGCCGAGAAGGGGCGAAGGGTCCTGACTCTCGAGCTCTCGAGCCCGGTCCAAACGGGCCTCGCTTCGCTCTCGTCCTTCCTGGAATAAAAAAAAGGACGGCCCGTCGGGGCCGTCCGGGTCAATCAGAGCTGCGGGCCGATCAGTAAAGGCCGGCGCCGAAGACGTCGGCGTGGAAGATCTCCTTGGTCCGGGGCCTGAGCTTGGCGTCGACGCTGTCCTTGATCTTAAGATAGAACCAGAACTTGTCGAACAGCCTGAGCTTCTGGATGTAATAGCTGGAATAGGTGCTGATGGAGTCGACGACGATCTTGGCCATCTCTTTGCCCTTATCGTCGGTGAGGACGATATCATTCACGTCGCCCTTCTGGAGCGTGCCGTAGACCTTGCCTTCTCCCTTGCCTTCCCACTCCTCTGGCTTGGTGACGCCGGTGATCGCCAGGGCGGGCACGGCTTCCCGGGCTTTCATCTCGATGAAGTCCTCGGCCTGGAAATCCTGGGTGCGCGTGTAGACCGCCTGGCCGGGACCGGTCTCGACGCTGTCGGCGAGAAAGACCGGCGGATGGTCGACGAGCAGGTTGCCCTTGACCTTGACCGTTTTGCCCAGGAGGGTCGCAGCGTCGAAGCCGGGGAGAACGATATCGAAGCCCTGAGCGGTCGAGAGATACATATAGCGGCCGAGGGCCGCGCGGACGGTCCCATCGAACTCGGTGACGGATTTGACGGCCTGGGCGGCCGGCGTCTCGGCCTTCTTCTGACAGGCCACGGTGCCGGCGAAAGCGGCCAGGACGGCCAGGCTCAAGATCAGGATACCGGTCTTCTTGGTGCAAGTCATCGGAACTACCTCCATGCGTCGAGCGCGCGCCGGGAATATCCTCCCCGAACGAGGAGTAGTTTATACCATTGCGGTCCCCAAAAGTAAAGAAAAAAATGGGCCCGGCGGAAGGCCTTTGGGCGGGCTGACCCCCGCCGCCTACTTCCTTCTGGCGCTGCCCGATCTCGAGGACGAACCCGAGGACTTGGAAGATGAGGAGCTCGAACGGCCCGAAGAGCCCGACCGGCCGGAGGACGACGACCGGCCTGACTTTACGGAGCCGGACGAGCGCCCGGAAGAGGAGCCGCTGGACCGGGGCGCGCTGTACGAGCGCCCGGAAGAAGAGCCGCTCGACCTGGGAGAGCTATAGGAGCGGCCGGCGGATGAGCTCGACGACCTCGGCGCGGCGTATGACCGGTTCGAGGAACCGCTCGACCTGGACGGCGATGAATAGGAACTGCGCGCGCGCGAGGACGAGGAAGAGCTCGAGCGGGACGGCGAGGAATACGAGCTCCGGGGCGCCGCAGCCGACGGGGCCCGGGAGGAGCCGGGGCTGGAGTACGACGGGGAGCTCGACCGTCCGGACGAGGACGGCCGGGAGATCGAGGACGATGAGCGCGCTGAGGAAGCCGACGGCGCGCTCACCCGCGATGACGGACGCGAGACTGAGGAGCGGGAGGAGTAGGTGCGACTTTGAGACCTCCCGGAAGTGGAATTGTCCGAGCCCCGCGGGGTGGTCGAAGGGTAGCTCTTGACAGATTCGCCGCGCCGGGTGACGGAGCTTCCCGATCCGTTTCCGGACGTCCGCGCCCTCTGGGGCTCCCGGACGGTCGAGGACCGGGGCGCGCCCGGATCCTGACCCTGGGAACGGGAGACGCGGGCGTCGCCCGTCCGGCTCCCGGTATCGCGGCTGCGGTCGGGCGAGGCGACCGAGCTGCCGCGGCGTTCGACGACGCCGCTCTGGCTGCGGCCGGAGGAGTTCTGCTGGCTGGGGTAGGATCGGATCGACCGGCTGCCCGCCGCATTGTCGCGGATGGACGGCCGCGAGACGGCGTTCCCGCGCCCTTCGACTTGGGAAGCGCCCCGGTCTCTCGACCGGATCGCCGAGTCCGCGCCCCCCTGTCTCAGCCGGGAGGAGGACAGGGACCGTGAAGGCGCGAGCGTCTTGACCTGGTTCCGGCTGCCGGGACGGTCCGCCAGGGCGCGCCGGGCCGCGATGGCCTGGGGCCGGCCGTTGTCGATGGCCGGGCGGATCGAGGGCTGCTGGCCTCTGAGCTCGACCCGGCCGATGCGGTCGAGGTCGGCCGAGCCGACGCGGTGGCGGCCGACGTCATAGGACTGCAGGTGGTCGCGCCTGACGACGGTCATGGCCCGGTTGTGGGCCGAGAAAAAGCGGTCGTCATAGCGATCGTAGAAGCGGTTGTTGAAGAGGTAGCCGGGCCGGTTGTACCAGGTGAGCGGGCACCAGCCGACGTAGTCGCGGTCGGACCACCAGGACACCCAGGCCGGGCCCCAATGGGACTGGGGGATCCAGTACCAGCCCAGGCCGAAGCGCCAGTTCCAGCGGCCGTAGTGATAGACCGGCCAGCCCCAGGATTCGGAGGAGATCCAGTTCCAGCCGATGGTCGGGTACCAGAGCCAGCGGCCATTGGAATAAGGCTGCCAATCGTTATAGTTGGACACGTTCGGCACCCAGACGTTGCCATAAGGCCGTTCGTAGACCCATTGGCCGTTCTGGTCGAGCTCTTCTTCGTACTCCCCGATGTCCGTGGGAAGATTCTGCCGTCCGCTCCGCACCGAGAGCTGGGTGTCGCGGCTGCCGTTCCAATCGTCGAAAGCATCGTTGGGGGAATTGCCGTACTCGGGCTGACCAAGGAGCCGGCCGTCGGCGGCCGTCACCGTGTCCTGGGCCCGGACGAGGACAGAGCCTTCTTCGGCCGCGGCCTCGAGACTGCCTTCACGGACGAAGGCCCGGGTTTGCCCCTCGGGCTGGACATCGAACCGGTAGAGGCCCTCTTCGAGAACATAGAACGATGCGTCGGGGGTATGGATCTCGATGCCCTTTTCCGCGGAGAGAACGCTCACCCGGAAATAGGCGCTGCCTTCCGTAAGATGGATATTGATGCGCTCATCGCCTTGCGTGGGCAGGATGGCGAATTCGACCTTGGTATTATCGCCGAGACGGAGATAGTTGCGCTTGCCGAAATGGATCTCGGCCTGGCCGCTCTCGGTCCCGATCTTATCTCCCTGGACGAGGGCGAGGTTGACCTCTCCCTTCTCATAGCCCAGGTCCGATGTCCGCTGGATACTGACCGAGCCGTTGACGTAGCTCAAACGGGCAAAGCTGTAGGGATAATACCCCTCGTCCTGAGCGGCGAGGCCCAAGGGGATCGAAACGATGAATGCGATCGCCAGAAGCGTCGCCTTGATCATTTTCTTGTTCATCGTCTTTCTCCTTCCGGCCCTATCCAAAGCAACTATCGTGCCAGGCTTTTCCCCAGGGAGAAGAACGCGGGCCGTCCTTTGGAGAGGACACCTTTTTGCCGGCGGGCGGAAAGTGGTGACAATTCTGCTCTGTCATGATCGCCCTCCTGAGGTCGTTTCCCTTGGGCGACGAGCGGGAGAAGACCTTCGCCGCCTCTAGGTGGTTCGGTGTCGAAGGCGGTCGATCGCAACGGCAATGATGATGATGGCCCCGATGATGATCTCCTGGATGTAGTTCGGCCAGCCCATCATCGTGCAGCCGTTGCGAAGGAAGGACATGATCAGGACGCCGACCATGGTGCCGAGGATGCTGCCCTCGCCCCCGTTCAGGCTGCCTCCGCCGATGACGACAGCGGCGATGATGTCTAGCTCCAGCCCGACGGCCACGGTCGGGTCGCCGACCGTGAGCCGGGAGAACTCCATGACCCCGCTCAAGCCGCAGAAGAGCCCCGAGACCGCGTAGACCAGGACCTTGACCTGATTCGTCCGGATGCCGCACAGCCGGGCCGTCGCCTCGTTCGAGCCGACGGCGAAGATATGACGCCCGAAGACTGTGTATTTCAGGAGGACGGCCATGGCCACGGCGAAGAGGATGACGATCCAGATCCCGGGCGCCAGGAGAAGCCACGAGGGACGGGGGCTCTTGGCCATGAGGTCATTGACCCAGGTCATGGGCGCGTCGATCTTCTGATTGCCCGCGATCCACTTGGCCGCGCCCCGGGCGATGCCCATCATGCCCATGGTCACGATGAACGGAACAAGCCGCAGCCGGGTGACCAGCCCCCCGTTGGCCAGCCCGACGAGCCCCCCGGTGAGGACGCCGAGAAGGACCGCGACGACGGGGGCGGCGCCGGCGTTGACGGCGTAGGCGGTGATGACGCTCGCCAGAGCGATGTTCGAAGCCGCAGAGAGGTCGATGCCGCCGCTGATGATGACGAGCGTCATGCCGAGAGCGCCCAGGGCGACGATGACCGACTGCGTGGCCACGCTCTTGAAATTCGCCGCCCTCAGGAAACGGCCCTGGACTTCAGGGATCAGGGCGAACAGGGCGATGACGAGCAGGAGCCCGATAAACGGGCCGAAGAGGTTGAGGGCCCGGCTGACGCCGGATCGACGTTGACGGCTCATTCCGCGTTCCTTTGTTCCATCGGCCGGTCCCGGGATGTCCGGCCCACCGTGGCGGCGGCCATCAGCCCGGCGGCGTCCCAACCGGACGTCGGCCGGGATTCGACGATGGTCCCCCGGTGGAAGACGACGATCCGGTCGCAGATCCCCATCAGCTCGGGGAGATAGGAGCTGACGAAGAGGACCGCCTTCCCTTCGCGGGCCAGCCCGCCGATCCACTCGTAGATCTGGCTTTTGCTGACGACGTCGATGCCGCGCGTCGGCTCGTCGAGAAGAAGGACGGAGGCCTTCTGGTGCAGGAGCCGGGCCAGGGCCGCCTTCTGCTGGTTCCCCCCCGAGAGGTCGCGGATCGCCTGATCGGGGCCCTTGGTTTTGATCTTCAGCGTGGCGATCAGGTCCGCGACGGCCCGGCGCTGCCGGGCGAGGCTGAGGAGGCCGCGGCGCCGGTAGGGATAGAGGTCGCTCAGGGTGACGTTGTCGGCCACGGACAGCGACAGGGCCAGGCCCTCGCCCTGCCGGTCCTCGCTGAGGAGCCCGAGGCCGTGGCGGATCCGGGTCCAGGGCCGGCGGCCGGCCAGCGCGGCGCCGGACACGACGACGGTCCCGCCTTCGACCGCGTCGAGCCCGAAGAGCGTCCGCAGCACCTCCGTCCGCCCGGAGCCGACGAGCCCGGCGACGCCGAGGATCTCGCCCTTCGACAGCGTCAGGCTGACCGGCGCCGTCATCCTCGCGCCCTTCAGTCGGTCCAGGGACAGGACCGGCTCGCCGACGGAGTGTTCGACCCGGGGGAAGAGCTGGGTGAACTTCTGGCCGACCATGAGCTGGATGATCTCCTCGAGCGAAGTCCCCTCCATCGTCCCCGAGCCGACGCTCCGGCCGTCACGTAGGACGGTGTAGGAATCGGCGACGCGCTGGATCTCCTCGAGGAAATGGCTGATATAGATGATGCTGACGTCCTGGCCCTTGAGCCCGCGGATGATCTCGAACAGCCGCTGGCTGTCCTCCTGGGTCAGCGAGCTCGTCGGCTCGTCCATGACCAGGATGCGGGAGCGGTTCGTCAAGGCCCGGGCGATCTCGACGAGCTGCTTGGCCCCGACGCTGAGCCGCCCCACCGGGACCTCCGGCGAGATCTCGGGGTGGCGGACGAGCTCGAGGGCCTCGCGGACCTTCCGTGTCATGGCCTTGCGGTCGAGCCAGCCCGCGGTATGGGCCTCGCGGCCGAGCATGATGTTCTCCTCGACCGTGAGGTGCGGGGCCAGGTTGAGCTCCTGGTAGATCATCGAGACGCCGCAGCGCAGGCCGTCGCCGGGCCCGGACGGGGCGTAGGGCCGGCCGTCGATCTCCATCGTGCCGGCGTCCGGCACGATCGCGCCGCTCAGCACTTTCATCATCGTGCTCTTGCCGGCGCCGTTCTCGCCGATCAGGGCATGGACACGGCCGCGGGCGAGCATAAAGCTGACGTCGTCGAGGGCCCGGGTCGCGCCGAAGCTCTTGCTGACCCCGGTCATGCGGAGGACCGGCGTCGCGGCGGCGACGTCTCTCATCAGTCCTTGATCACGGAGAGGTCGGGCGAAAGGAGGGCCTTGATCTCGGGAGAATCCATGTTGTCCTTGGTGGCCAGGACAACGCCGGTGTCGATGAGCTTCTCGACCGGCTGGCCGCGGAGGTGGGCGACCATGGTCTTGACGCCGAGATAGCCCATCTTGTCCGGGTTCTGGATGACGAGTCCCTGGATGTCGCCGTCCCGCAGGCCCTGGACGAGCTTGGGCGAGCTGTCGAATCCGACAAAGACGACCTTGCCGGCCAGGCGGGATTCCTGGAGGGCCCGGAGCGTCCCGAAGGTGCTCGATTCGTTCGGGGCGAACACGCCCTCGACGTCGGGAAAGCGGCTGATCAGGTTCTCGGCCAGCTGGTAGGCCGTCTCGGTCGTCGCTCCCGCGTACTGGTCTTTGACGAGCAGGATGATGCCGGGGAACTCTTTGGAGACGGTGTCGTAGAACCCGGCCTCGCGCTGGACCGTGCTGGCCGAGCCTTCCTGATAGCGGATGAGGAAGATCCTGCCCTTGCCGTTCAGGAGCTCGCCGAGACGCCGGGCGGCCAGGACTCCCCCCTTGTAGTTATCCGTGGCGACGTAGCTGATGTAATCGCTCCCCTGGAGGGCGGAGTCGATGATGACGACCGGGATCTTCTCCCGCACGGCGTCCTGGACGGGACGCATCAGGGCCCGGTCGTCAAGCGGGGCGAGCACGATCCCGTCGACGCCGGAGCTGATAAAATCCTCGACGACGGTGATCTGCTGGGCCCGGTCGTCCTCTTTCTGCGGCCCCTTCCAGTAGATGTCGACCCCGAGCTCATGAGCGGCCCGAGCCGCGCCGGCGTGGATCGATTTCCAGAACTCGTGGGTCGTGCCCTTGGGGATGACGGCGAGGCGAAGGACCTTGGCCGTCTCGGCGCCGGAAGGCCCGGCGGGCTTCTTGGAGCAGGCGGCGAAAGCCAGCGCCGCGCCCAGACCTGTGACCAGGATCTTGGATACGAGGGGTTTCATGGCCTCAGTATACTCAGAAGGCGGAGGACCGTCAAAGAAAGCGCCGAAAAAAAACAGGGGGGAACCACCTTCGGGGAAGGCCGCGAAGGTGGTTCCCCGCCCGGGCCGGGAACCGGGGCCCCCGGCCTTGTCCGATGTCGAAAAACCCTTACTTCTTCTTCAGGATGGGCATCCCGGTCTTGGTCGTCTCTTGGACCATGTAGCCGGCGGGAACCGCATCCAGGGCGCCCGGCCGCACGTCGCGGGCGAAGAAGTAGATCGTCTGCTGGCGGCCGCCCTTCAGGAGGACGTCCTTCGAGTGGAGAAAGTAGCTGACGCCCTTCGAGTTCTTGAATTCGTAAGCCATGTCTGTGACCTCCCTGACGAATTATGGACTTTGCCTGCGAGGACTCAACGAATGAGTTCCCGTTGAGATGATGACTCTCCTCTTGTCCTGGTTCAACTATTACAAAAAAACACCCCTGATGTCAAGGCCGGTCTCGAGACGAGCCGGCGACGCCTCACTGGATGAAGTCGACCGAAGGCGGCATGTCCGCGGGGATGATCGTCCCGTAGGCGTCCTCGTATCGCTTGATGTTGGCCTGCAGGGCTTCGAGGAAGCGCTTGGCGTGGGCCGGGCTGACGATGATGCGGGCGACGAGCTTGCCGAAAGGGCCGTCGGGAAAGAGGAAGGCGAAGTCGAACAGGAATTCCTCCCTCGAGTGGCGGATGGCGGCCAGGCTCGCGTACTGGCCGAGCGCGACCGTTTCATCGACCTTGATCTCGACTTTCTTAGCGTCGGTCTTCTGGTCCATGCTCCCTCCAGGATCCGGATGTCCCTCCATTCTGAGGGGAATGGCCAGGAAAATCAATAGGTTGAAGCCCGCAGAAAATAATTGCCGAAAAAGGAAGAAAACTCTTTACAGAATGACTTCGAGTGCTATAATGATATCGGCTTTCTTGCGCGGGCTGGAGAAAGCCCCCACCTTTTTGGTTCCCATCATCAACCCCCCTTTTGCTGACAACAGCCCGCACTTCTCCTCCGGGACCCCCCGGAGGTGGTGCGTAGAATATCGGACGGTAGGAGATCCGCAGAATCGTCCGTCGGCGCCAAGGCTCGCCGGAGGGCCTCCCGGCCGGCTTCCGTCGAACCGCGATCAGTCCGTGTAATACAGGATCGTCCGCAGGACGGCCGCTTCGCAGACCTTGCAGAACGGCTTCGTGCCCTTGGTGAACATCAGGCAGTCGAGCTCTGGACGATAGAGCCCCTTGGCGGCATACCCGGCCCCTTCGAAGACGCCGACCTTGCCCCGGAACTTGCTCGCCTTTAGGAAGGCGTCGACCTTGTCCGCGTGCTCGCGCGACAGCCGCTCGGAATCCTCCTCGGCGCGGGCGACGTCGGCCGCGGGGGCCCCTTGCCTCTTCATCAGCGCGATCTTGTTGTTCGCGTCGGCGCGGATCTTCTGATAGGCGTTGTCCATGTCGTCGAAGGCCGCTTTTTCCCAGGGCGTCGGGATGGCCACACCGGGGCTGACCAGCGCCTTCCACTTGAGCTTGCCCGGATCCAGCAGCGCGGTGATGTTCGCCTCCGCGGGTTCGACGCCGGGCGGATAGAACTCGTTGTAGGCGACCTGCGAGGTGTAATACTCGTCGGCCAGGCCGGTGAACGAATGGCCGAACTCGTGGAGAAAGAGGTATTCGTACCACTGGTTGTCGGTCGTGAAGGTGCAGTAGAGGTTGTAGATCCCTCCTCCGCCGTAGCGCTTGTGGTTGACCATGATGTAAAGCGCGTCGTACGGCGTGTGCGCGGCGATGTCCCGGAGGCTCTTGTTGTCCTCGGTCAGAAGGTAGCGTTCGGAGCCGAGCGAGTCGAAGGTCGCGCCGAGGACGGTCGCCTTGAACGAGCCGTGGCTCGGCTCGTCGCAGCCGCTTTCGGCCGAGGGCTTGAAGACGCCCGAGATATTGAACAGGTCCTTGTGGGACTTGTAGGGCTCGAGCTTGAAGAAGACGCCGACGAACCGGGCCAGGTCGGCCTCGAATTTGGCCTCCTCCGCCGCGGTGTAGCCCTCGGCGATGATGGCCACGTCCACCTTGCGGCGGGGCTCGCCGGATCTGAGCGCCTGGACGACTCTGACCCCGGGGACGAGCCGTTCGCGGATGACGGTCACGGCCGCCGGGTCGATCGTCTGGCTGAAGACCGTTTTCCCGACGTTCTGCCGGTCCCGGGCCTCGACCGTGAAGCGGACGGGCTTCTTCGGATAAGGCAGGAGGGCCGATTCCTGATAGGTCCGGAGGACCCCTTTGACGCCCGGGTCGGAGGTCTTGTATTCGCCGAAGTAGCTGTCGAAACCCTTGCTGAAGATGAGCGTGCCCGTCGCCTCGTCGTAGACCTTGACCATGTAGCGGCCGAGGTCGAAAGGATCGACGAGATGGGTCCGGCTCCCGGCCCAGATCCCCTGATCGTAGACCTGGTCCAGGGCGAACGTCTCGACGGCCGCGCTTCCCGTGTGGAAGTAATCGACGCGCAGGGTCTTGTCGACGAACCAGGCGTCGAAAGCCGGTCCTTTCTGGGCCTGGGCGCAGCCGGCGACGGCGGCGGCCAGGATGACGATAACGAGCAGGCGCTTCATGGGTCCCTCCCTCAGTCCGGACGGGCGATCCGGCCGGCCGTTTCCTTGATGATCTTGAACGCGGCCGCGGCGGTGATGCTCGCGGCGTCGCGGGTCGGGTTGAGCTCGACGATGTCCAGGCCGACGATCCGGCCCTTGAGCGACTGGATGATCTGGAGGGCCTGACGCGTCGTGAGCCCGCCGGGCTCGTGGTGGGAGACGCCCGGGGCGAAGGCCGGGTCGAGGGCGTCCAGGTCGAAGGAGACGTAAACGGGGTTGACGAAACGGAGGTGGAGCGGGTCCTGGATGTCTTTCATTTCGACCATGCGCACGCCCCTCTTGAGGGCCGTGGCGCGGTGGGCGGCGGTGATGGCCCGGACGCCGACCTGGACGACTCCCGCGGCCAGGCCGTCCTCGAGGATGCGGGCGAAGGGGCAGGCGTGCGACAGGCGGTCGCCGTAGAGGTCCTCGTAGAGGTCCGGGTGGGCGTCGAAGTGGAGGATGTCGAGGGGCTTGAAGGACCGGGCGAAGGCCTTGAGCACGGGATAGGTGATGGAATGGTCGCCGCCGATGACGATCGGAGTCGCGCCTTTGGCCAGGATCGCGGCCACGGCCTTCTCCGTCAGGGCGAAGGTCTTATCCGGGTCACCGGAGGCGTCGACGTCGCCGAGGTCGACGAGCACGGTGTCCTCTTCGAGGTTGACCCCGAGCTCGGTGTAGCCGCAGTAGCACTTGCCGGTGGAGACGGCCCGGACGGCCGCCGGGCCGCCGGCCGCGCCCCGGAGGTAGCTCGATTTTTCGTCGAAGGGAACGCCAAGGACGGCGATCTTGTAGTCGGGATTCTCGGAAAGCGGCTTCGCGGCCCCGCCGAAATCGGACATCGTCGGCCTCCTCGGATGGCGTTTGTCCGATTATACCCGAATCCAGACTCTTCCCCAAGAAGGACAAGGGGAAGAAGGGGACAGGAATAAGGCCGGGGAGAGATCCTCCTCTCCCTTTTCACAACCTTGGCACTGAGGGCAGAATCTCACGGGGGACCCGGAGGGTCAATCGCCGGGCGGGGTGAACGCCGCGGTGAGAATACCCGCGTTTTCTCATCGCCGAAGGCTACCCCCGAACTCGACCGGCCCGGGAAGGCCCGGCCCGACCCCATCTTTGCGCTGGGGCCGGTTGACTTTGGACCGCCGTTCCATAGAATAGATGCGATGGCCGACGCGATCCGGATCGAGAACCTCAAGAAGAAATTCCGTATCGGTTTCATCCCCAAGCCCCGCGAGATCCTCAAAGGCATCACCTTCTCCGTCCGCGAAGGCGAGACCTTCGGCTACCTCGGCCCGAACGGCGCCGGCAAGACGACGACCATCAAGTGCCTTCTCGATCTCATCCATCCCGACTCGGGCACGATAGAGATCCTGGGCCGGCCCCATTCCCAGCCCCGCTCCCGCCAGGCCCTCGGCTTCCTGCCGGAGAACCCCTATTTCTACGATTACCTCACGGCCCGGGAGTTCCTGGCGTTCACCGCCGACCTGTTCGGGATCGGCCGCGCCGAGAGGACCGAGCGCATCGCCCGGCTGCTCAAGCTCGTCGGCCTCGAGCGGGCCGCGGACCTGCCGCTCCGGAAATACTCCAGGGGCATGCTCCAGCGGGCGGGACTGGCCCAGGCCCTGGTCAACGACCCGAAACTCGTGGTCCTCGACGAGCCCTTGGGCGGAATGGACCCGCTCGGCCGCAAGGAGATCAGGGACATCATCGTCCGCTTCAGGGACGAGGGCAAGACCGTCTTCTTCACCTCGCACATCCTGCAGGACATCGAGATGATCTGCGACCGCGTGGCCATCATCGTCGGCGGCCGCATCGTCAAGGAGGGCGGCCTGCGCGATCTCGTCTCGGAGAAGGTCCTGTTCACCGAGGTGACCGTTTCCGGCATCCCGCCGCAGGAGTTCGCGGGCCTGGGCGAGAGCGTCTCGGCCCGGGACGACCGGGTCCTCCTCAAGATCTACGACGAGGCCTGCGTCGACGAGGTCGTCAACCTCATCCATGACCGCAAGGGCCGGCTGATCGCCCTCAGCCCGCGGACCGAGACGCTCGAGGACATCTTCGTCGACACGGTGACGCGGACATGAAGATCGTAGCCATCGCCGGGATCACCTTCAAGGAAGCCAAGCGCGACCGCATCCTCTACCTGCTCTTCTTCTTCGCCGCCCTCGGCATCGTCGCCTCCCGGGTCCTGGCCATCCTGACCGTGGGCGACAGGGTCAAGATCATCAAGGACGTCGGCCTGGCGTCGATCTCGCTCTTCGGCGTCCTCATGGCCATCCTCATCGGCACGGGTCTCGTCTACAAGGAGATCGACAAGAAGACGATCTACACCCTGCTGGCCAAGCCGCTCCACCGGGCCGAGTTCATCCTGGGCAAGTTCCTCGGCCTCGTCCTGACGCTCTTCGTCATGACCGCGGCCATGACCCTGATCTTCCTGGCCATCGTCTACGCGCACACGCTCAAGATCGAGGGCGGCCTGCTCGTGGCCGTCGCCTACATCTTCCTCGAGCTCGTCCTCATCACGGCCGTGGCCATCCTCTTCTCGTCCTTCTCGACGCCCATCCTGAGCTCCCTCTTCGCCCTGGCCTTCTATCTCATCGGCCACCTCTCGTGGGGGCTCGAACTCATCATCAGGAAGATTAGGCCCGGCGTGGGCAAGACCCTCGTCAAGGGCCTCGACTTGATCCTCCCGGACCTCGAGAACTTCAATTTCAAGACGGAGGTCGTCCACGGTCTGTCCATCCCTCCGGGGATCTATCTCTCGTCCTTCCTCTACGGCGTCTGCTACACGGCCTTCATCCTCGGCCTGGCCGTTCTGATCTTCCGGCGGCGGGATTTTATCTGACCGTTCATGAAAACGCCGCTTTCACCCTTCGGGCAAGCCGAACGCGCGACGGCGAAAAAAGGTTCGGCGACGGTCCTCCTCGTCCTCTTCCTGCTGGCGTCCGCCTCCGCCGTCGCCGTCCTCAAGGCCGCCACGGACAGGGTCGTCCGGAAAAAGGTCCCCGGGTCGTCCATCATCTATATCCCATCCGGAAAATTCCTGAAGTATGCCTCCTTCGGCTACCGGGCCCTGGCCGCCGACGTTATCTACCTTTGGTCCATCCAGTACTACTCGACACCGACGATCGACGACCGGTTCGAACACCTCGACCACATCTTCGCCATCATCAACGAGCTCGACCCGCGCTACCAGGACCCGTACGAGGTCGGGTCCATGATCGCCGTCCAGGAGGCGCGCAGCGTCGAAGGCCCGGCCCGGAGCGCTCTCATTCGATCCGCGTTCGCCATCCTCGACCGCGGCGCGGCCAACAATCCCGACCAGTGGGTCTACCCCTTCGACGCCGGGCATATCGCCCTGATGACCCTCAAGGACTATCCCCTGGCCGAGAAATACTTCGAGCAGTGCATGAGGATCCCCGGCGCGCCCGATTTCGTCGAGAGGCTCAGGGCCAACGCCATCTTCAAGAAGGGCGACCTCAAGACCTCCTGGGAGACGTGGCTCGACATCTACAAGAGGGCCCCCGACGAGCGGACGAAGGAGATCGCCTCGAACCACCTCTACAATGTCAAGGCGACCATCGACCAGACCGCGCTCGAGGACGCGGCGGCCAAATATCGCGACCGCTTCGGCCGTCTGCCGGCCGACCTTGACGCCCTGGTGCGCGCGGGTATTCTCGGCGCAATCCCGAAGGACCTCGACGGAAAGGATTACCTCTACGACCCGGCGACGGGCAAGGTGAAGACGGCGGTCAGCCCATGGAAACGCTGACGCTCCTTTATGTCGCCGCGGCCGGCCTCGTCTTCGGCAGCTTCTTCAATGTCGTCATCTACCGCCTGCCGCGGGGCCTCAACCTGTCGCGGCCGCCGTCCGCCTGCCCCGGCTGCGGGGCCCGCATCAAGCCCTACGACAATATCCCGCTCCTCTCCTACCTCATCCTTCGCGGCAAGTGCCGCAGGTGCGGCCGGAAGATCTCGCCGGTCTACCCGGCCGTCGAGGCGCTGACCGCGGCCGGCTTTGTCCTCGTCTATCTCAACGCCGGCCGGACGATCGGTCTCGAGGTCATCGCCGGCTGCCTGTTCACGAGCGCCCTCATCGTGCTCGGCTTCATCGACGCCCATCATCAGATCCTGCCCGACGCCGTCACCATGCCCGGGCTCGCGCTTGCGCTGGCCTACTCGTTCTTCCGCGACGACCTGAACTTCCGCGGCGCCCTCCTCGGGGCCGTCGGGGGAGCCGGGTTCCTGCTCCTGGTCTACGGCGCCTACAGGCTCATCCGCAAAAAGGAGGGCTTGGGCATGGGCGACGTCACCATGATGCTCATGGTCGGGGCCTATCTCGGGCCGGCGCGGACGCTCCTGGTCCTCATCCTGGCGTCGTTCACCGGGGCCCTCTTCGGGATCTACCTCATCGCGCGCAAGGGCAAGGACGTCCAGTTCGCCCTGCCCTTCGGGACGTTCATCGCCCCGGCGGCCTTCGTGGCCATGCTCTGGGGAGAGAGGATCGTCCGGGCCTACCTGAGCCTGTACAGGCGCTAGGTCTTGGCGAGGCGGGGCGAGGGCTTTTGGACTTCGACTCTTCCGACCCTGATCGAAAAGATCGATGTCGTGGCGGGTGAGATCTTGTGCTTCTCGCTCGCCGGGAGCCCGGGGACCCAGACGATCTCGCCCTCGGAGAGGACGACGGGAAGACGGGCGCGGGCGCCGGCCGGGATGCCCTTGGCTCTGAGGATCTCCTTGAGCTTCTTCCGGCCGGGGGCGCCGAGCGGCCTGTAGAGATCGCCCGGCATGCGGCTCCTGACGGTCAGCGGAAAGACGAGAGTGGCGGCATCGAGGTCGACGCCGGCCCGGTCATCGGCCTTGAACGACCGACCCGACGCGATCGCCTTCCGCCGCCTCCCCTCGAACGTCAGCCCCGCGGCGGCGAGGGTCAGGACCGAGCGGCCGTCCCAGCTCGTCTCGTAGGGCTTGGCGGGCGCCGCCCGCTTCTTGCGGCCGACTCGGCCGGCTTCACGCCGCAGGACGAGCCCTTTGCGGAGCGTCAGCTCCTTGCCTTCGCCGAGCGCGAGCAGGGAGGCCACGTCATCGTAGGAGATGTCCCGGAGGCTGCCCGCGATCTCGCGGAGGAATTCCCTGGCGACGCGGCGGGCCAGGGCCGGGAAGACAATGGGCAGGGTCTTCAGGTCCAGGAGGACGTCCGGCCCGGCGCGAAGGATGAACTCGTCGGCGAGCTCGCGGACGAAACCGTGAAGCAGCTCGTCGTCCTCGCGCACGATGCCGGCCAGCCGCGCCAGGTGGGCGACGATCTGCGGCTCGTAACGAAGGGCCAGCTCGGGCAGGAGCTCGGCCCGAATGCGGTTGCGGAGGTATCGCAGGTCGCGGTTCGAGGCGTCCTCCCGGAAGGGCAGGCCTTGGGCGCCGAGCCAGGCCCGGAGGTCCGGGCCGGAGACTTCCAGGAGCGGCCGGACGACCGGGCAGGGCGGGCCGGCGACAACGGGAGCGATGCCGGCCAGCCCGGCGAGGCCCGCGCCTCTCATCAGCCGCATGAGCACGGTCTCCGCCTGGTCGGTCATCGTGTGGCCGGTCGCGATCTTGGTCGCCCCGGCCGCCGCCGCGGCCCGCCGGAGGAAGCCGTAGCGCAGATCGCGCCCGGCCTCTTCGAGGTTGAGCTTCCTTCGGGAGGCGAACGACCGGACGTCGGCGGATCCCACGTCCAGCGGGAGGACCCAGAGCCGGGCGAGTCCGCGGACGAAGCGCGCGTCCTCCCCCGCCTCGTCCCGAAGGCGGTGATTGAAGTGGGCCAGGCGGATCTCCAGAGGCATCTCCTCGCGGAGCTTCAGGAGCAGCGCGACCAGGCCGACGGAATCGGGCCCCCCGGACAGGGCCGCGAGGACTCGGTCGCCGGGGACGAGGAGACCGCGGTCGACGGCGGTCGTCCTGAAGGCGGCGAAAACGCGGTCCGTGGGCTTCATGGCTGTCATCATCCCGTTCGGATCATGGGGCGAGGGCCTGAAGAAATGGCGGCGGAGGGATTTGAACCCCCGACACTGCGGATATGAGCCGCATGCTCTGACCAACTGAGCTACGCCGCCAGGGTCCAGAAATTCTAACGGAATCGACCCCCCAAGTCAACGCAGCTCAGCCCGGCGGGGCCTATTGGAAGATGGGGGCTTCGGTCTCTTTACGGAAGGTGAAGCGGCCCTCGCGGAAGAGCTTGACGCAGGCGTCGACGACGCGCGTGTCGTAGCGGATGCCTCGGCCCTTGCGGATCTCCTCGAGGGCCTTCTCGATCCCGAGGGCGGGACGGTACGGCCTGAGCGAGCAGACGGCTTCGACGACGTCGGCCACGGCCAGGATCCGGGCTTCCTGCAGGATGGCGTCGCCGACCAGTCCCTCGGGATAGCCTGACCCGTCGAGCCTCTCGTGGTGCTGGAGGATGATGTGGGCCACCGGCCAGGGAAAGGCGATGTCCCTGACCATCTCGTAGCCGACCCGGGGGTGGTCCTTGATCAACTGAAATTCCGACTTTGTCAGGCGGCAGGGCTTGGTCATGATCTCGGCGGGGGCGCTGATCTTGCCGATGTCGTGGATGATGCCGGCGAAGCGGATCCCCTCGATCGTCTCCCCGGGAAGGTTCATCTCCTGGGCGATGGCCACGGCCAGGCTGGAGACGCGGTTCTGGTGCCCGGCCATGTACGGGTCCCTCAGCTCGAGGGTCATGGCCATGGCCCTGAAGGTCCCCTCCAGCGACCGTTCCAGGCGGTCGAGCGTGCTCTGGAGGTAATCCTCCGAGCGGCGCGTTTCGAGGACCTTGCCGTGGAGCTCGTCGTTGGCCCGGGCCAGCTCCTCGGTCCGCTTGTCGACGAGATGGTCGATCTCGACCCGGGCCAGCCGCAGCTCCCTCTCGATGCGGAGGCGCTCGACGGCGTCCTTGTCCGACTGCGCGGCGCGCTTCGAGGCCTCCTCGATAAGGGTGCGGTTGCGGCTTTCGAGGTCGCGGAAAGACTTCTCCAGACCGTCGAGCATGCCGTTGAACGTCCGGGCCAGGAGTCCGGCTTCGTCGCGGGAGAACACGCGGGCCCGCTGTTTGAAGTCGCCGCCGGCCAGCCGCTCGGCGGTCCTCGTCAGCTGGACAAGGGGGCGCGTGATCATGCCGCTGAGGAGAATGACGCACATCACGCCGAGCACAAAAAACGTGCCGCTCAGGACGAGAAGGGTCGTGGACCGGCCGAGGAGGATATGAGCCAGGCCGACATATCCGGCCATCAGCACGCCGAACAGGAGAAGCATCTTGGTGCGGAGGCGGCGTGGCCCGATGCCCCCGGGGAGGTTCGGGTCGTCTAATGCGGTGTGGCTCATCCTGATGTCCGGTCCTGTGCGATCTCCCGAACAGAATATCCCATCGCTACGGGCGGACAATACCCTTTGAGGGTGATTTCATGGGGTGGCTCATCACCCCCAAAGGGGGGGAGGGGTGAGGGCGTCGCCGGGCGGCGCGGCCGTCACCAACGCCTGGCCTTCGCGGGCTCCATCCGCCTGAGGTCGAGCCCGCGCTCGACCGCGCCGATCCTGTAGACGCAGATCTCGCGGAGCGACGACGGGTGATGGAGAACCTCGGACAGCGACTGCGCCCCGACGGCCCAGACTCCCCCGCCCCTGACCACGGCGACCTTGTATTCATGGAGGGCGCGGATGAGCTCCGGGGCGGCGACTTGGGGAGGCAGGATGGGGATGACGAGGTAGAGAAACGTGCCCTCGGCGTCGATGGGAATGATGCGGTCGGCCGGCGCGTCTTCGCCAGGATAGACGAAGTGGGCCGAAGCCTCGGCCTCGGGAACGTGGCAGTGCATGACCGACTGGAAATCGCTTCCTGCGTAGATCGCCTTGTGCAGGGCCGTCTCCGCATCGTCGGCCTGGCCGGCGGCCAGAGGGACTCTCAGAAGGGGCCCGCCCACGTCGCGCGGCATCGAGGCCTTGGGCGCATAGAGCATGGCCGAGACGCCGCGGACCGACATCGAGCCCGTATGGAAGGGCGACAGGCGCGACTCGAAGATGCGGTGGCCGGCCTTGACGAATTCCCGCAGGATCTCCTCCTCGTCCCGGAAGTCCGAGCGCTCGTCTCCGTCGACCTCGTAAGCGGGAGGAGGACCGGCAAAGGCGCGCGCCGGATCGGCCTCGATCGCGGCGCGGACGGCGCGGACGTCGACGCGGAGCTTCTCCATCCCGCGGACGACCGCCCCGGCGTAGTTCCCCACGCAAAGCCTGAAGAACGCTTCGCGGAGGCTCCGGCCCTTGGCCATGGCCCCGTGGCCGAAGATGATGGTCAGCGGGTGGGCGGCCAGCCGCTCGGGAATGACGCGGGCCAGCTCGGGCGAGCCGCTGGGCACGGCGAACCAGTCGACCGGGATGGCCGGGCCGAGGTGGTGGCGGGCGAGCGGGTCGACCGGGACGAAGTCCGGAGGCTGGGACGGCTTGGGCGCGTCGTCGAGCGTCGCCAGGATGAGGTCCTTGAGATGGGCGTGCATCGAGGCCCGGACGCCGGGCAGGGCGAGGATCCGGGCATGGATGTCGGTCTCGGAAGAGGCCTTGTAATAGCCGAAATCCGTCTCCGTGGCCGAGAGGAAGCAGATCTGGCTCGGCTCGAGGTCGCCTTTCTGGGACCCCGTGGCCGTGATGACGATCTCGTCCTCGCCGCGCTCGTTCGTCCGGCGAAGGGCCATGTTCCCGCTGTGGCTGTCCTGGATGTCATTGAGGAGAGAGGCCCGGCCGAGGGCCCGGAATTCGCGGAAGAGCTCATCGGTCGCATGCCACCGGGGTCCGCTCACGGCCGCCTCCCCTCGATCCGCAGGGCGCGGAGAAGCTCCTGCGTGGGCCGGCCCTCCGCGTCCCAGCCCCTGACCGCGTAATAATCCCTCTTCATGCGCTCCTGGTCCTCGCGGCTGACCCGGCGCTCCTTGCCCTCGACGACGACCGGGACGTCGGCGAATCGGGCCGGCAGGGCGTCGTCCGCGGCGGTGGCTCCGGCCTCGACGTTGAACAGCCGCTCGAGCGTGGCCACCCGGTTCTCGATCTCCTCGAGCCGAGCAACGGAGAAGTCGCGGCCGGTGACGCCGCTGACCATCCGCGCCCAGGGGTCGGCGGCGAACGCATAGCCGGTGAAGCGGCAGACGCCGAGGCTGTCCTGGAGAATGCCGGTGTTCTGCATGTTGCGGATGGCGATCGGGGATTGGAGCAGGCTGAAGCGGGGGATCTCCCTGGCCCCGCCGAAGAAGGCCAGGGAAACGGCATAGCCGCCTCGAAGGTGGCAGGCCCCCGAGGGCGAGGTCATGTAGCCGAGCGCCTGGGTGAGGGAGGCCCGCGGATCGTAAGCCGGGATCTCGAGCTTCTTCACGGTCATGGCGAATTCCGGGCGGCCGCGGCCGGCAGCCAGGCGGTAAGCCCCCTCGGCGAGGGAGGCGCCAAGGCCTTCGCGCCGGGCCGTCATCCCGACCAGGGCTTCGAGGGCCTCGGCCCCGCCGAAGGAAAGGTCGAGGCCGCCGGCCTCCTCGCGGCCGATGAGCCCCCGTTCCGCAAGCTCCATGGCGCAGGCGAGCGTGCCGCCGTAGCTCATCGTGTCCAGGCCCTGCTCGTTGGCGCGATAGTTGGCCCGGGTGATGGCGGCCATGTCGTAGATGCCGCAGAGCGGGCCCATGAGGACCATGGTCTCGTACTCCGGGCCCTCGCCGCGCTCCTCCCCTCCGTCGCGCCCGGCGACCCGGGTGTGCCGCTGACAGCCGATCGGGCAGAGATAGCAGGAGCCCGCCTTTTCGAGGAGGGTCTTGGCCAGGGTCTCCCCCGAGATGCGCTCGACGTCCTCCTCGCGGTGCAGGCAATCCTGGAAATTCTTGTGGGGCAGCATGGAGATGAGGTTGATCAGCTCGACGAGACCGGCCGTGCCGAGGTCGCGCATGAGCCTCTTGGTGACCGGCGCCTGCTTCATGAGGTAGACGGCCTGGTCGAGGCCGGACCGGTATCTCTCAGGATCGGCGATGGAGATCTTCACGCGCCCCTGGACGCGGATGGCCTTGAGCTTCTTGCTGCCCCAGACGGCGCCCGGACCGCAGCGGCCGTAGACGCGGTTCCGGTCGTTGGCGACCGCGGCGAAGCGGACCAGGTTCTCGCCGGCGGGCCCGATGCACAGGACGCGGACGGGATGTCCCGGCTCCGAGGCCGCAGCCAGGGCGTCGTTGGTCTCATGGGTCGTCCGGCCCCAGACCCCGTCCGCCGGCAGGATCTCGGCCCGTCCGGGGGCAAGATCGATCATCACCGGGGACGCGGCGGCGCCCTTGACGACGATGGCGTCATAGCCGGCCGACTTGAACGCGGCGCCCCAGGTCCCGCCGGAGTTGGACGTCCCGATGACGCCCGTCAGCGGCGATTTGAAGACCATGTGGCCCCGGCCCGCGGTCGGAGCGTTGGCGCCGACGAGCGGCGACGAGGCGATGACGAAGGCGTTGTCCGGGCCGAGCGGATCGCACGCCGGGTCGATCGCGTCGTAGAGGAGCCGGGTCGCCAGGCCGCGGCCGCCGAGATAGGCCAGGGCGGTGTCCGGATCGAGAGGGACGGTGCGGACCTCGCCCCGGGTGAGGTCGGCGACGAGAACGCGGCCATGGTATCCGGAAATGGGAAAGTCGGACATGCTCAGCGCCTAAGATATCAGAAGTTCAGAGCACCGGCAAGGAACCGCCCGGGGGATCAGCCTCGTTCGCTGTAGGGACTTCTCGGCTGGGGGCGGGCCTCTCCGTCGGCTTCAGGGCCGTTCCTCCCTCGGCCGGCGGGAAGCGAAGTCTTCGAAGCGACCAACAGGATTGTGGCTGAGTGCTCGAAGCCACAATCCTGGTAAGTATCTTGAACAAGTGTCCTTCTTCTTTTCAGATATTTCCCGGATACGCAGCTCCGAGTCGCTCCGCTGCGCATCCGGTCCTCCGCGCCCAAGAGTCCGCTCCGTGCTAGGCCCCCCACGCCGTTGCGTCACCGCCCTTCGCCTCCGGGCATCCCCCCTGCGCTATTGTCCTGGCCGCCGATCGGATAGAGTGTCGAGCGAGATCGCGAGACGGCCGCCGAAACAGGAGCCGAGGGCGTTGTCTGAGCGAGCATTGCGGTGATTTAGCCGGTCAGAAGACGGACGAGGGCAGTTTCAGTGGAAACCGCCAAAACGTGTTTGAGCGAGGCGTAGCGCACGCCGAGCGAGTTGTTTTGGCGCCGAGTCCGGCGAACGGACCGGCGTGAAAAATCACCGCAGCGAGCGAAGACAACCCCGAGGCTTACCCCCCGCCCATGATGGGGAAGACGGCCAGGGTGTCGCCGGGCGAGAGCGGCGTGGACAGGCCTTTGAGCGATTGAATAGGGACGCCGTTGAGCATGACGACGAGGTGGGGCTTGAGCTCGCCGCAAACAAAGACCTCGGCCAGGCGCTCGGGCGTGTCGCACAAGACGGCCAGCGCTTCGCCGACCGTCGCGCCGTCGCTGACGTCGACGCTCCGTTCGCGGCCGCCGAAGAGGTCGCGGAAGTAGGCGAAGAACTTCGTTTGGACCGTCATGGGGCCGGCTCCGTTTCGAAGAGGCGTTCCTCGAGAAGGGCGCGCGCGTCCGCGCGGCCGACGTCGAATACGACGGGGACGAGCGGCGCGAGGCGGGCGGCGAACTCCTCGAGGATGTCCTCGCGGACGACGCAGAGGAGCGTCGGCCCCGGCGCTTCGAGCGCGCCCCGGAGGGCCGGCCAGAGGCCGCCGCCGCGAAGCTCGAGCGGTCCGACCTCGTCGACGACGAGGAGCCCGGGAGGCCCGGCCTCGCGGATGATCGCCCGGGCCCGCTCGAGCGCTTCCGGAACGAAGACGTAGGGACCTGTCCGCTCCGCCTCGGGCCCGCCGTGCCTCCGGAGATACGGCTGACGCCGGCCGGTCGCGATCTCGAAGAGGTCGTAGCCGGTCCCGCCGGCCTCGTCGGTCACGGAGAGGCTGAGGAACCCGGCGCAGCCGAGGCCCCGCGCCGCCCAGACGGGCAGGGCCCGTTCGAGGAAGGTCGTCTTGCCCGCGTGAACGGGCCCGGAAAGGACAAGGACCATCGGGCCTCTAGCGGATGCTGACCGAGGCCTCACCCGTCTCCAGGACGACGGCTTGCCCCATCGGGCTTCCGGCGGTCGCGCTGGAAAAAGCCACGGACGCCTGGCCCGGGCCGACGGAGGTGAAGACAAGGACGGCCAGGATCCCGCGTCCCTTGAAGCCGGGGCCGCTCGGCGGGCTGGAGAAGCCGATGGTGCAGGTCCCGCCGCTGAAGCTCTTGATGAAGGGCACCTTCTGGCCGAGCTGACGCAGCCCGCTCCCTTCGAGGACGTCCTTGAGCTTGAGGATCTGGGGATCGAAGGTCAGAACGAGCGAGGCGTTGCCGACCTCCTGGTCGGTCGAAAGCTCGACGTTCATCCGGAATTCGCGGTCCCGGGGGGCCTCGAAGCTGGCCGGCGAGAGGTAGACGCCGCTCGCCCCGGTCGGTTCGGGCTCGGCCGGCTCTTCCTCAGCCAGCGCGGCCTGGTCCGCCGCGGTCGCGGCGCCGCGGGCGGCGGACGAAGCCGCTCCCGCGCCGGTCACGCCGGACAGGTTGTCGGGATCGACCCAGAGCGGCTTGAGGTCGTCCTCGCTGATGTCGATCGCCCGGATGATGTGGGGCGTGATGGTCAAGACGACATCGGACTGGTCGATGGTCTTCTTGTTCGAGGAGAACAGGTACCCAATGAGCGGGATGTCCTTGAGCCCGGTGATGCCGCCGGCGGACATGCGCTCCTCGTCGCGGAGGAGTCCCGCCAGGAGGTTCGTCTCGCCGTCCTTGAGCCGGACGGTGTTCTTGATCTCGCGGTTGGCGATGATCGGGATGTCGGCGGTCCCGGTGCCGGCGATCGAAGAGACGGTGAGCTCGATCTCCAATGTCACCTCGCCCTCGAGGTGGACGCGCGGCGTCATCTTGATCGTGATGCCGATGTCCTGCAGGGTATAGTTGACGATGGGCTGGGTGTTGAGACCGCCCGCGGCGACGGCCGCGAACTGCGAATTGACGATAGGCACCTTCTGGCCGACGATGTACTCGATCTTCTCCCCGGCCAGGCCGCGGATCTTGGGCTGGGCGATGATCTTCGTGTCGGAGTCGACGGACAGGATCGTGGCCAGGGCCGTGGGAATGGTCATCTGGTAGTTGGCCAGGTCGCCGAAATCGACCCCTTTGATCGGGAAGAAGCCGTCTGCGTCGATGTTGCCGGGGACGAAAGCCATCCCCAGGGCCCCGTTACTGAGGTCGATGCCGAGGTTCTTCTCCCGGAGCCGGCTGACCTCCATGATCTCGATCTCGATGAGCACCTCGCCCTTGGGCTTGTCCCAGAGGCGGAGGAGCTTTTCGGCCAGGGCCACGGCCTGCGGCGTGTCCCGGATGGTGACGGAGTTGAGGTTCTTGTCGACCTGGATCGACGGGACCTTGTACATCGTCTTGACCATCTGGGTCAGGCGCATCTGGACGTCGCTGACGTCGATGTTGGAGAGGTAGAAGGTCTTGATGGCGTTGAGCTCGTACTGCATCCGCTTCTGGACGTTGTCGGGCACGATGATGACGGTCCGCTCGTCGATGACCCGGGAGAAGTTCTTGCTGGCCACGCAGAGGAAGTTGATGGCCTGTTGAAGGTCCTTGCCGGTCAGGTCGATGGCCAGGTTCGTGTCCCGGAAGGTGTCGTCGTAGAGGAAGTTCACGCCGGCGAATCGGCCGAGCGTCTGGAAGATCGACTTCAGGGAAACTTCGTTGCGGAAGCTCAGGTCGAGCGGCTTTCCGGTGTCCTTGAGACGGACAGGGCCCTCGAGCTTGTCCCCGTTCTTGGCCGCTTTCACGGGCGGAGCGAGGAGGGCCTTGAGCTCGGTGGCCGCCATGACGTTCTGGGGGTCGAACATGAGGCATTTCCGGTAGCTGAGCTCGGCCTCTTTTCTTTTGTTCTGGGCGACCAGGGTCCGGGCCTCGTGGAGATAGAAGAGGCAGGCCATGGTCCGGGCCCGCACCAGGGCCATGCGGTAGGTCGGCTCGTTCGGATGTTCCAGAGCGGCCTTTTGGTACTGCCTCACGGCCTCTTCATAGTTCTGGTTCATCTCGGACTTGACGCCCTGCCGGTAGTCCGGGCTGAGCGTCACGCAGCCCGCGCCGGCAAAGACCAGGATCAGGATCAGGGCGGTTCTCTTCATGGCCGGTCTCCTTGTCTGGGGAACGATTTGGTCTCGCCATTGGGGCCTTGGACGACGATGGCCTCGGCGGTCAGGCTGATGACCTTATATCCCGGGGCGACCATTTCGCCCTCTTTCACCGACAGGGTCTGGCCGCCGCGGAGGACGAGTGCGATCGTCTGGCCGCCGGACTTGACCGAGCCGATATAGCTGATGTTCAGGTTGAAGGACGGCGTCCCTTCGGGAGATATGGCCCCCGTCGCCGGCCTGACCGCGGTTCCGGCCGGCCGGCCGACGGCCGTCGCGGCCCCGGCCGCCTTGGGCCGGAAGATGTCGCGGAGGGGCATGGCGACCTCACCCTTGCCGAACACGAGGAGGTCCTTGCGGACCAGCGGCTTGCCGGCCGCGCCTTCCTGGGCCGCGCAGATCGTCAGGGCCGCGGCGAAGGCCAAGAAGGCCGCGGCCGTTCTCATTGCTCTAGATGCCATAGTACCCCGCCAGTGTCAGCTTGGCGTTCAACCGCTCGCCTCCCGAGCCCGTCCGGGGGAATTCGATCTTCTCGATGACCAGGAACTTCGGGAAGTCCTCGAGAACGGCCAGGAGCCTCTTCAGCCCCGCGTAAGTGCCCGTGTAGGCGAAGCTGACGACCGTCTTGCGGACCTTCTCCTTCTCCATATCGGAATAGCCGTAGTCGAGGTCGGTGATGGTCGTCCCGGCCAGGGCGAAGATCTGCTGGAGGTCCTGGCGCAGGGTCGGGGCCCCGGACCCCTCCTCGTAGAAATAGCCCGCGCGGAGTTCGGCCATGTCCCGTCCCGCGTCTTCCCAGCGCTGCCATTCGGCCTTGGCCTTGTCCCGCGCCTGGACGTCCTTCTGTGTGGCCTCGTGGAGGCGGAACGACGCCGTCCGGTCCTTTTCGAGGCCGCCGCGGAACCGGGCGAACAGGACCAGGCAGACGACCAGGGCGAGGAGCGCGGCCAGGCCAAGACGGCCGAGAGTCCGGCGCTCCTTGTCGTTGAGAAGGTCAATGAGGGCGTTCATAGGTTGTCGAGATCTCCGAGATAAGCCGGCCGTCGTCGCTGCGCTGCTCTCCGCCGACCTGGATGCTCTTGAAGCCGTTGGCGGTCAGAGCGGTGATGAAGGCCATGAGGTCGTCCAGGCTGCGCGAAGTCACTCTCATCTCGAGGGCGACCGCGCCCTCCGGAGTGAAGCTCGGGGTGAGCGCCGAGATGTAGCTCGGGTCCGGGAGGGACTTCTCGAGGTCCGAAAGCAAGCCGGTCCAGGAGAACGTCTTCCTCAGGATGATGCTGTTGACCAGATCCACCCGGCCGCGACTGAGCTTCTCTTCTCTGTCGATGTCGGCCGTCAGGCGTTTCTCCTCGCGCACAGTCTGGGCCTGGACCCGGGTCGTCTCGCTCATCGCCGCCCGGATCCGCGACGCTTCGCCGCCGTACTTGAGGACCGCAAACGCGGCCAGGGCGGCCAAAACAAAGAACAGCGCGACGAGCGCCCGCGAGACGGCCAGATAGAGCCTGCGGTTGCGGAGGGGCCGCGTGGCCAGATTCAGGTTGAGCGCAGGGCCGTTCATCCGAGCACCTGACCGATGAGAGGCGCGAGGACGGCCTTGTGGGAATCCGTCCAGGCTTCGGGAGCCACGTAGTCGACAGGTTCGATGGGCAGGGAGATCTTCTCTCTCAGCCGGGCCATGATATCCGCGAACTCCGCGGCGGCGGCGCAGCGCAGCCACAGTCCCTCGACCCGGGTCTTGTCCCTGTCCTCGAGGAAGCGGATCGTGTTCTCGGCTTCACGGACGATGTTGTCGCCGCGCTCGTTGGCGGCGGCCCTGCCGGGGAGGCCGATGTCCTTCTGCCGGTAGAGGGACCAGCCGGGATCGGCCAGCGCGAGGACCGTCAGCGTCTCGTCCTCGATATTGAGAAGGACGCCGCTCGCCCGGCCGTCGCGGCGGACCAAGTTGACCAGCGCCAGCGAAGGCGCCGTCACCACGACGGGCTTCAGGCCGGCCTTTTCGAAGGCCGCTTCGTATTCCCAGATGACCACCTGGCGGGCCATGGCCACGATGACCTTGCGAGCCCCCTTGCCGGGCGTCACGGCATAGTCGATCCTGGCATCCTCGGGGATGAGGGGCATCTGCTTGCCGATGCGCCAGCGGATGAAAACGTCCCGCTCCTTGCCTGACGCGGGGAAGGAGTCGACGCTCATGACGAAGACGCGCACGGAGGACTCGGGGATGAGGAGGGCGGCCGACCCGGAGGTCAGGCGAAGGTTCCTCTTTCCCTGTTCGATGGCCTCATCGAGGGCGGCGGCGTCGGTGATGTTGGGCCGGTCGAACGACGGCACGACCGGGCGCCCGGCGAAGGGCTGGACGAAGCCGCCCTTGATCGACCCTTCGCTCCGGCTGACGCGGATGCCGCTCAGCTGGCTGGGAGCGATCTGGAAGACGGAATCGGTCAGGAGGCGTTCGGTGAAACGCTTTCTGAGCCGGTCTCCGGGTTTCACGCGATCACTCCACAAAGGTCACTTTGTTCAGGTCCTTGATGCCGGTCAGGCCGGCCAGGACCTTATCCATGCCCACTTCCCGCAGGAACACCATGCCCTCCGCCTTGGCCCGTTTCTTGACCTCGGACAGAGGGCGCTTCTCGAGGATGAGCTCCCTGATGGGGTCCGAGAGCTCGAGGAGCTCGGCGATGGCCGTCCGTCCTTGATATCCGGAGAAGTTGCATTCGGAGCAGCCCTTCGGCTCGTAGAAGACCGTCTCCGCGTGGCGGGCCGGGTCGAGACCGGATTCGGCGAGCTGGCCGGCGCTGTAGCGGACGGGCGTCTTGCAGACGGGGCAGAGGAGCCGGACCAGGCGCTGGGCCAGAATGCAGTTGAGGGCCGAGATGAAGCTGTAGGGGTCGACCTGCATGTGCAGGAACCGGCCGATGACGTCGAAGACGTTATTGGCGTGGACGGTCGTGAAGACGAGGTGCCCTGTCAGGGCGGACTGGATGGCGATCTGGGCCGTCTCCGGGTCCCTGATCTCGCCGACCATGATCTTGTCCGGATCGTGGCGGAGGATGGACCGCAGTCCCCTGGCGAAGGTCAGGCCTTTCTTCTCGTTGACCGGGATCTGGGTGATACCGTCGACCTGATACTCGACTGGGTCCTCGATGGTGATGATCTTGTCCTCGGGCGACCTGATCTCGGTCACGGCGGCATAGAGGGACGTCGTCTTGCCGCTGCCCGTCGGCCCGGTGACCAGGACCATGCCGTACGGTTGGGCGATGTACTTGCGGAACTTTTTCAGGATCTCGTCGGAGAAGCCCAGGACGTCGAGGCGCAGCTCGCGGATGGCCTGGGTGATCATCTCCTTGTCCAGGATGCGGATGACCGCGTCCTCGCCGTAGATGCAGGGCATGATCGAGACCCGGAAGTCGATGGTCTTGTCCTTGATCTTGAGCCGGAAGCGGCCGTCCTGGGGGACGCGGCGCTCGGCGATGTCGAGGTCGGACATGACCTTGATGCGGGAGACGATCGGCGACTGGAACTTCTTGTCGATAGCCTCCATGGCTTCGCCGAGGACGCCGTCGATGCGGAACTTGATCTTGAGGTCCTCTTCCTTAGACTCGATGTGGATATCGGACGCCCGTTTCTGGACGGCGGTGAAGATGATCGTGTTGACGAGCTTGATGATCGACCCGTCCTGGTCGGCGAGCTTCTCGATGGAGATGACGTCCTCTTCCTCGCCGCTGTCGCGCTCGACGACCTGGGTGACGAACCCCTCCGTCGCGTCGCGCAGGACCTGCATGGCCGTCTCGCTTTTGCGCAAGGCCTCGAGGATTCCCCTTTTCGAGGCCGCGAAGACCTTGACCTTCTTGCCGAGGAAGGACTCGATGGCGTCGATCGACGAGATGTCGGACGGGTCGGCGACGGCGATCTTCATGACCCCGTTCTCCTCGCCGAGCGGGACGAAGGAGAGCCGGTGGATGAACTCGACGGGGATGGATTGGATGAGGTTCCGGTCCAGGTGCTGGTCTCCGAGGTCGATGTAGGGGACTCGATAGCGCTCGGCCAGGGCCCTGACGTCCCGTTCTCCTCCGCCGTCGGTCCTATCCTTGCTCAAGGTCCTCGCCTTCCCGCCCGCTCACCGGGCGACGCGGATGATATTGAAGATCGGAATGTACACCGCCAGAAGCATCGACGCCACCACGAGTCCCATCACGATGATGACCACGGGTTCGACCAGCGTGACCAACGTGTCGATTTTACCACGAACGCGCTCATCGTAGAAGTCGGCCATGTCGCCGAGCATGCCCTGGAGGTTGGCCGAGTTCTCGCCGATGCGGACCATGTCCAGGGCCAAGGGGGGAAAGGTCCCCGATTGGGCCAGGGAGTCGGACAGCCCCTCGCCGTTCCGGATGCGGTCGGGAACCTCCTCCATGTGCCGGACGATCCAGGCGTTGGGCACGGCCTGTATGGCGATCCCGATCGCCGCCAGGAGCGAGATGCCCGCCTCGAGGAGCAGACCGAGGGTCCGGCTGAAGAGGCTGATGCCGGATTCGCGCCAGATCGTCCGTCCGAGGGGCACGCGGAGCTTGAGCCGATCGATCTGGTAGCGGATATCCGGCCGGCGCCGCAGCCTGAAGAAGGCGATGACGGCCGCGACGACCGCGGCGGCCATCACGTACCAGTGCCGGCTCAGGATCGTGGCGAGGGCCATGATGAACTTGGTGATCCCGGGCAGCTCGGCCTGGTAGCTCTTGTAGAAATCGGCGAACCGGGGAATGACGAAGTTCATCAGGATGCCCATGAGGATGAAGGAAAAGACGATGAGGACGGTCGGGTACGTCATGGCCGATTTGATCCGCGACCGGGTCTGGTTGACCATCTTGGCGTACTGGATATATCGGCCGATCGAGGCCGGCAGACTGCCTCCCTTTTCGCCGGCCATCAGGCTGGCCGTATAGATGGGCGTGAAGATCTTCTCGTAGGGCAGGAACGCCTCGGACAGGGCCTTGCCCTTCTTGACCTCCCCGGCGACGTCGATGAGGATCTCCCTGAGGTGGACGTTCTTGATCCGCCCGGAGATGGACTCGAGGCTCTTGAGGATGGGATAGCCCGCCTTGATCATGGCGACGAGCTCCTGGTTGAACAGGATGACATCCCTCTCCTTGACCTTGCGGCCGAGGCCGAGGTTGCCGAGCTTGTTCCAATCTCGGCGGACCGAGAGCACGAGCAGGCCCTGGGCTTCGAAAGTCCGGCGGCATTCCTGGGCGGCGGTAGCGAGCACGGATCGACTTTCGACACGTCCGTCCTCGCCGGCTATCCGGCAAAGATAATACGGCATTCTGGCAAATTTCCGCTATATGATGGCTTTCTTAATCTATTCCAGGGCGCAATTATTGTCAATCCGTCCCCGCCTGCAGTCCGCGCGAGCATTCAGTCCGGGGGCTGCCCCTCGAAGCTCGGGACTGCACGCCAGGCTGACGATCCCGAAAAGCGGAGCTGCGTGGCTGCCCCTCGAAGCTCGGGACTGCACGCCAGGCTGACGATGCGGAGCTGCGTGGCTGCCCCTCGAAGCTCGGGACTGCACGCCAGGCTGACGATCCCGAAAAGCGGAGCTGCGTGCTGTATTGACAAACCGGGGGATAAGGGTTAACTATAGGGGCTGTGATCAAAGCCAAGAGGGTCTTTTCGGGCGGCCTCGCAGCGATCGCATTCTCCCTTCTCCTCGGCCCTCAAGCCGGGAGCCCCGGCCCGCAGGCGACGACCCAGGAGCCGCCTCCCCGGGAAGTCCGGAAGCCGAGCTATGACTACATGAGCGGGTTCCTGTCCCGAAGCACGCACCCCTTGGGGCTCAAGGACGACCCCGCCGCCCGGCGGATGCTGGGCCAAGGCCCCGTGGCCTGGGCCATCCGCGCCTGCTCCAGACACGTCCTCGATTAGGTAATTTTTTTTATGATACGGATTCAATTTTTTGGATACCGATGAAGAAATCGCTCATCTTCATCATCGTTCCTCTCGTCGCCGTCCTGACCCTGGGGACGATGAACGTCGTCCGCAAGGCCCATTGGCGGGACGTCACGGACGGCGTGACCTGGAAGGTCGTCGAGAACGGGCTGCGGGCCGTCCGCGTCGATCCCGTCAGCGAGGCTTTCTTGCGGGCCGGCATTCGCAACGGAGACGTTCTCACCGCGATAAACAAGGTCCCCGTAAGGACCAAGAGCGACGTCCTCAAAAGCCTCTGGGAAGCCGCGGCCACCGACCAGAGCGTGACCTACGAGATCAACAAAGAGGGCATGCAGATCTACCCGACCTTCTATCCCCAGAGGAAGGCGCCCAACCCGATCTATTATTATCTCGTCCTTGTCGGCCTCATGACCCTGGCCATCGCCCTCATCGTCTATTTCAATTCGCGGGGCGTGATGTCCCTGCCCTACGTCTTCTTCTATCTCCTGGCCTTGACCTTCGCCGGGTTCATGATCTTCTCGCCGACCGGCGAGATGACGGCCGTCGACATGGTCTTCTACGGACTGGACAAGATCGGCTTTCTGGCCTTCCCGCCCCTCCTCCTGCATTTTTTCATGATCTTCCCGCTGCGCAAGCGCTTTCTCAAGAGGCACCCCAGCTTCCGTCTGGGCCTCTATGCGCCGGCGGCGGTCCTCCTCGCGACCCGCGTCCGGATGCACCTCCCCTTCCCCAGTCCGCTGAGCGAGGCGGCCGCGGTCCGGACGCAGGACGGCCTCGAACATCTCGAGCTCCTTCACTTCGCCGTGTTCGCCCTGATCACGCTGGCCATCCTGATCCACAGCACTCGGCGGGCCCCGAACATCCTGCTGAAGAAGCAGCTCCGCATCATCGTCTACGGGCTGGGGTTCGGCGTCCTCCCCGCGACGGTCTTCTACATCGTCCCTTTCCTCGCCGGCGGCCGGCCGTCCACGGGGGCCGAGCTGACGGTCCTGCTTATGGCCCTCATTCCACTCGTCTTCTCCTATTCCATCTCGCGCTACCGCCTGGTCGATATCGAGGTCTTCCTCAAGAAGGCGGCCACTCTGACTTTCTCCTTCTTCGTCATCGCCTCGCTCTATTTCTTCGTCAGCTCCCGGACCCGTCTCTTCTCCGAGAACAGGCTCAACGCCATCGTCTTCGGCGCCCTGGCCATCGTCCTGGGGGCGACCCTGTTCACGCCTCTCAAACGGATGTTCCAGACCCTTCTCGACCGGGCCATCTATAAAAGGAGCTACGAGTACCGCAAGACCCTGCTCTCGATCACCCGCGACCTGAACCGCGAGCGGGACCTGGGGAGGCTCGCCCAATCGCTGCTCGAAGCCATCGCCAACGCGCTCAATCTGAAGCAGCTGGCCCTGTTCCTGGCCGACGAGAACGACCGGCACGCGTTTAAAGTCCTCAAGACCCGGGGCGAAGAGGCCGTCCCGGCCGGGCGGATCGTCGTGGATGACTGGCTGGCCGGGGCGCTCCGGGACCGGGACTGGCTCGGGTTCATCTCGGCTTCCGAATCGGAGCCGGCGCGGGCGGCCATGGAGAAGCTCTCGGCCGCCGGCTATTACCACGTCCTGCCGCTCCGGGTCGAGGACAAGGTCGTCGGCTGCCTGGTCATGGGAAAAAAACAGGACGGCTCCTTCTTCTCGCGGGAGGACTGGGAGCTTCTGACGACGATCTCCGGGCCGGCCGCTCTGGCCCTGGAGAACGCCGACCTCTACGGGCGCGAATCGGTCCGGGCCCTGGAGATGCAGCGGCTCAAGGACTACAGCGAGAACATCATCGAGAGCCTGACGGTGGGCGTCTCGGTCATCGACGAGGCCGGCCTCGTCATCGGCTGGAACAGGGTCCTCGAGGACCATATCGGCATCCGCAAGGAGGCCGCCCTCGGCCGCACGCTTCAGGACGTCCTCGGGCCGTCGCCCTTCGCGGCGCTCTTCCCGGAGGAGGGCCAGGCGGACTTCCGCCTCCTGAGCGAGATCACCCTGGAAACGGCCGGCGGCAAGAAGGTCTTCGACATCGCCCGGACGCCCCTCCTGGACAACGCCCTTCAGCCCTACGGGACGATCATCGTCTTCGAGGACATCACCGACAAGATCCGCCTCCAGCAGCAGCTGCTGACCTCGGAGAAGCTGGCCTCGATCGGCCTGCTCTCGGCCGGCGTCGCGCACGAGATCAACACGCCGCTGACCGGCATCTCCAGCTACGTCCAGATGCTCCAGAAGAAGCTCGCCGACACCCACTATGCCCAGATCCTGGAGAAAGTGGAGGCCCAGACAGACCGGGTGGCCAAGATCGTCAAGAACCTCCTGACCTTCGCCCGGAGCCCGTCGGATGCGGCGTTCCAGCGCGTCGACCTCAAACAGAGCCTGGAGGAGATCCTGTCGCTCATCGACTACAAACTCAAGAACATGAACATCCGCCTGGTCCTCGATCTCGCGAACGTCCCGCCCATTTATGCCCAGGGCGAGCGTCTCCAGCAGGTGTTCATCAACATCATCCTCAACGCCCTCGACGCCATGCCGGGGGGCGGCGAGCTCACGATCCGCCTCGCGCTCGAGGACGGTGCCGAGGTCGTCCGCATCTCCGATACGGGGACGGGCATCAAGCCGGAGCACCGCTCCCGCATCTTCGATCCGTTCTTCACGACCAAAGGCGTCGGCAAAGGGACCGGCCTCGGCCTGTCCATCAGCTACGCCATCGTCAAGGAGCACGACGGCCGCATCGACGTCCAGAGCGAGGTCGGCCGCGGCTCGACGTTCGCGATCACATTGCCGGCCGGCCGCGAAGGCGCCAGGAAGGCGGCCGCTCCGGTCCCGAGGACCTAAGCCATGAGCAGCAAGGGCATCATCCACGTCATCGACGACGAGCCGGTCATCCACGACGTCCTGGCCCAGCTCCTGACCTCGGAGGGCTACGAAGTCGAGATCTCGAGCTCCGGCGAGGAAGCTCTCGAGAAGTTCCCGTCCCAGTCCTTCGACGTCATCCTGCTCGACCTCCTCATGCCGGGCATGGACGGGATCGAGGTCCTGCGGAGGATCAAGCGGATCGATCCGCTGGCGGCCGTCATCATCATCACGGCCTACGGCTCGGTCGAGTCGGCCATTTCGGCCATGAAGATCGGCGCCCTAGATTACGTCCAGAAGCCCTTCAAGCACGACGACCTCCTGCTCGTGCTCGAGAAGGCCCTGGAGCGCAAGCGCCTCCAGGACGAGAACATCCGCCTCAAGGACGAGCTCCGCCAGCGTTTCGGCTTCGCCAACATCATCGGCAAGAGCCAGGGCATGAAGGCCGTCTTCGAGCTGGTCAAGGCGGCCGCCCCGACCCGGAGCACGATCCTCCTGCAGGGCGAAAGCGGGACCGGCAAGGAACTGGTCGCCAAGTCCATCCACTTGAACTCGAACCGGGCCGACGCCCCCTTCATCACGGTCAACAGCGGGTCCCTGCCGCCGGACCTGCTGGAGAGCCACCTGTTCGGTCACGTCAAGGGGGCGTTCACCGGGGCGGTGGCCCTGAAAAAGGGCCTGTTCGAAGCGGCCGACAAGGGGACCATCTTCTTTGACGAGATCTCCTCTATCAGCCTCGAGACGCAGGCCAAGCTCCTGCGGGTCATGCAGGAGAAGGAGTTCATGCGTCTCGGAGGGACCCAGACGATCAAGGTCGACGTCCGCATCCTCGCGGCCACGAACACCGACATCGAGGAGCTGATCGAGCAAAAGGCCTTCCGCAAGGACCTCTTCTACCGCCTGAACGTGATCAAGATCGAGATCCCGCCCCTGCGGACGCGTAAGGAGGACATCCCGCTCCTGGTCAAGCACTTCGTCGAGATCTACGCCCGCGAGAACCAGAAGGAGGTCGAAGGCGTGAGCGAGGACGTCTTCGAGATCCTCGACGCCCACAGCTGGCCGGGAAACGTCCGCGAGCTCGAGAACCTCGTCGAGCGGGCCGTCGTCCTGTCCAACTCCAAGGCCATCACCAGGGCCTCGCTGCCGCCGTTCCTCCTGCGCCGGGACGGCGTCGACGACGAGGCCCTGATCGCCGCCGAGGAGTCGCTCGACCTCCGCGACCGGACCCAGGCCTTCCAGAAGAAGATCATCCTGGCCGCGCTCAAAAAAACGAAGGGGGTCCAGAACAAGGCCGCGGCGCTCCTCGGGGTCAAGCCGACTACGCTCAACGAGATGATCAAGCGGCTAAGGATCGATACGACGAGCTTCCCGACCTAAACGGACGCTGTTCTCCTGATTCAGGAAGATCCCTCTCTCCGGCTTGGCTCAGGGTATTGCCCGCCGACGGAAGCGAACGTAAGTGAGCGGACGGCAGAAGTTCGGCGAAGCGACTCGGAGCCGAGCTTCTGCGAAATATCCGAGAAGAGCTCTTTCTTGAGTTTCTCCCAGCACCGCCCCTCCGGGTCGCTCCGGGGCGGCGCTGATGGTCGCTTCGACGACTCCGCTCCCTGCCGGTCCCCCTTCCACCACGGGGATCTTTGAGGCAACACCCATCGCCGCCTCGAGAGGAAGCCCGGAAATGGGAGAAGATCCTAGAGGAACCGGCCCGGGACGGCCCGGTCCGGGTTGACCTTGATCCGGTCGGGCTTGCCGGGCAAGGTCAGCGAAGCGGTCGCGGTCGTCTGATCGACGACGATGAGCGTCCGGCCGCTCTCCCCCTTGCGGCTCCATTCGACCCAGAGCGGAAAGACGAACAGGCCCTTGACCTGGGTCACCCGGAAATCGATGCGGACTCCCTCCGCGACCGGGGTCTCGGCCCAGGTCGTCCGGACATCGGGCAGCTCCCAGGAGTACAGCCAGCCCCGGAAGAACGCCTTGAGGTCCCGGCCTGACGCGGCCTCCATGGCCGTGATGAACTCGGACGTCCGGGCCGCCCGGAACTTGTAGGTCTCGAAGAACGTCCGGATCCCGGCCTCGAACGCGTCCCGGCCGAGGAGGTCCTGGAGCATGAACATGGCCAGCGCGGCCTTGTTGTAGACGATGGCCTGGTAGGCCGAGTAATCGAAATAGCTCAGCCGCGAGCCCATGGCCACGGGGCCTCGGAAGGACTTCTTCTCCGTCCAGCGGGAGAACTTCTTCAGGATGGCGGCGTAGGCGCCGGGACCGTACTTGCGGCGCAGGTAGGAGGCCGCGGCGAACTGGGCCAGGCCCTCGCTCAGCCACTGGTCCTTGTAGGATTGGAAAGACACGCCCTGGCCCCACCACTGGTGGGCGATCTCGTGGGCCAGGAAATACTCACTCCAGTTCGACAGGTCGACGGGGGTGTCGACCGGCACCGGGAAGCCTTCGCCGAGCCAAGGGACCTCGTTGAGGACGATGAAGGAGGCGGGACTGTGTCCGCCGAAGACCGGCCAGAGCCGCAGGACGATGCCCAGCTTCTCGTAGGGATACGGGCCGAAAACCCCGGCATAGAAATCGAGGATGTCGGCCGCCTGGTCGACCAGGCCCGGCTGCGAATCCATGATCTCGGACGAAACGTAGGTCGAGACCGGCACCGGCCCCGGCCTCTCCTTCCCGTGGTCGAACTTGCCGACGATGAAGGACATGTACTTCACCGGCGAGCGCGAGACGAACGTGTAGACGGCGTTGCCCGCCTGCTCGAGGGCCGCGACGTCGTCCATGTCCTCCCGCCGGCCCTCGGCCACCATCTCCCCGTTGGCGACGCACTTGAACTCCGGCGGGACGATGAGGGTCAGCCGGGCGGTGAAGTAGTCCTCCTCGGCCGGCCCCGGGTACCAGAATCCCGACTGGGTGTAGAAGGACGTCTCGTAGCGGGGCCGGACGCGGAGCTTGTCGTTGAGCCCGGACTGGGAGATGACGTCGGTCGTCGGCGTCGCCGGCAGCATCCGGCCGCGGTAGTAGACCTCGATCGACGTCGGGGCCCCGGCGGCCGCGGGGGACAGGAAATAGACATAGAGGATCTTGCGGATCTTATCCACGGTGTGGAAGAGCTCCCGGCCTTCGTCGTCCGTGATCTTGAGGATCTCGAGGTCCGGGTTGAAGCGGAACTTGAGGCTGTCGAGGAGGTTCACCTTGGGGACCACCTCGATGCGGGCCTTGGCCGAGAGATGCGACGAGGACGGGGTGAAGCTGAGGTCGAGGGCGTAGGCGACGATGTCGAACTTCTCCGCGAACGACAGGAACATCCTCTTGAGCGGCGGGCTCTGTTCCTCCGGGCTGTAGAGGCAGACCGTCCGCTCCCGGCCATGGTCGTAAAGACTGACCTCGTCGTCCGAGAAGGGGGAATAGACGTAGACCATCTCCCCGACCCGGCGGCCCTGGAATTCGAGGACGGCCTCGTCGCCCTGGGGCAGGAACGACAGCCGGCCGCCGTCGATCGAGTTTTCGATCGTGAACGAGCGGGGGTAGTTCCGGTCGAACAAGGCCGCGGCCTTGTCCCGCTCCGCGGCGGAGACGGGCGCCCCTCCCCCGTCCGTTTCGATGTCGACGACGGAGTCGAACCCGCCGGGGGAGCAGCGGACGAACACGGACCCGACGTCGTCCTCGATCCGATCCTTCTTGTAGAGCAGGTCCAGCTGGTGTCTTTCGTTGGCGTCGCTGGGCGTGAAGGCGACCCGGCCCCGGCCGACGACGACCAGGGCGGTCTCGACGTCCGGAAGATTGTCATAGAAGACCGCCGCATCGGTGAAGGTCAGGTTGACGTCGACGCGGCGGATCTCGACCCGGCGGGCCCGGACCGCCCGCCCCGAAGGGATGCGGATCTTGTACAGCCGGCTCATGCTTCCGGTGACGTCCAGGCTGGCGATGGACCAGGCGGCCTGCCTGTTCTCCAGGGTCAGCGTCCACGATTCGATGACGGCCGCGTCGTCGTTCTCGAAGAAGGCCTGGACGAAGACGCGGGTCGGCCCGTCGGCCTCGCTCTTGACGCCGGCCGCATGGAGGGACACCGAAGTCATCTTGAGGTCGCCGAAAACCGAGTTCAGCCGGTCCTGCTCGGCGGCCCGGATGTCAGGCCTGAAGGCCTCGAGATAGGCGGCCACGTCCCGCTTTTGCAAAAACCCCTGCAGGCGCTCGACGAGGGCGGAAGGGGCTTCGGCCGGGGCGTCTTGCGCCGTTGCGGGGGCCGGGGGGAGGACGAGGGGCAGGAGCAGGACGAAGAAGGCCGCTGTTCTCACGATGATCCTTATTATTATATCACCACGGCTGCAGCATCGACTTTCAACAGAGCAGGTTTTGTGCCAAGGACGGAAAGCCGGGTCCCCCTGGGACGCGGTCTTCGGGAACGTCAAAGGACTTTACGCGGGGCTATTTTTTGAGAGGCCGCCCCAGGCGTTCCTCGACGTCCCGGACCTTGCCGGCGATCCGTCCCGAGGCCTGCGGTCGGTCGTCGATCGTGATGTGGGTGTAGACCCGGCCCGTTTCCCCCCGCATGGCCTCATGGCAGCGGCGGACGAGCCCGAGGACCTCGTCCCATTCGCCCTCGACGATCGTCCCCATGGCCGTCAGCTGGTAGGGCAGGCCGCTCTTGTCCACGAGGTCCAGGATGCGGGCGACCGGTCCGGCGAGGTCCTCGCCCCGGCCGATCGGCACGACGCTGAACTCGATGATCATCCTGCGCCCCGCGCTCGAGCGGCTCAGTCCTTGTCCTTGTCGCGGTCCTTCTTCGGGCCGCCCTTCTTCAGCCGCTCCTCCCAGGTGATGAAGCTGTGATAGAAAACGGTGTCGCCCTCGTCGATCCCCCGGGTGATCTCGGTGATGTGGGATGTCTCGGCGCCGAACTCCTCGACGGCGTAGATGACGGCCTTGTCGGGCTTGGTGTTGGCCCCGCACGTGTAGATATCCAGGGCGGCGTAGCCCATCTCGGGCCAGGTGTGGGTGGAGATGTGGGATTCGGAGATAACGACGACCCCGCTGACCCCCGACGGCGGGAACTTGCTGAACGAGATCGACCAGACATGGGCTCCGGCGATCTCGGCGGCCCTGACGAGGATCTGCTGGACCTTCTCGACGCTGCCGATGATCTTCGGGTCGCAGCCCGAGACCTCGACGATATAGTGGTGCCCGATCGGGGAATGAGTCGTCTTGACCATCGTCTTCTCCTTATACCCTTAAAAGAATGATTATGGCACAAGTGAGGGATCTGTCAAGAATCCCGGGGTCAGACGTGAATCCGGGGGCCGTCAAGGACGACCAGGGATCAGACGTGAATCCGGGGGTCGTCCTTGACGACGTTGAGGACGAGGTGGGTCACGGTCCTGTCGACGTGGGGAATGGCCAGCAGCCCCTTGACGAAGCCGTTGAGGTCCTCGCGCCCGGTGAAGCGCCCGACGATGAAGCAGTCCCAATCCCCGGTGACATCGTACACGGCGGCCACGTGGGGGTCCTGAGCGATCCGCTTCTGGGTCTCGATGAGCTTGCCCTTGGAGATGCGGACGGCGATGACGGCCGCGAGGCCGATGCCGAAATACTCCGGGTCGACGACGGGGATGTAGCCCTTGACGGCGCCGGCCGCCTCGAGCTTCTTCACGGTGTGGATGACCGCCGTGACCGACGTCCCGACCTCCTTGGCGATCTCCCGGAAGCTCTTGCGGGCGTTGGCGTTGAGGACGCGGATGATCTTCCTGTCCAGCTCGTCGATCATGGGCGGAACCTCCAATTATCCGATAATATAACATCAATAAAATCATTTGTAAATATATTATCAAAAGATATTGACATTCGTTTTGTTTTATCATTTATTAGTTTACATTAGATTGCCCGGGCGGACGGGCGAGAGAGGAGAACGGCACATGGCTCAAGCGGCGCGCGGCTCGGCTTTCAAAGCGTTCGGAACGCGGGACGAGAAGGACGTTCTCGCGGTCCTTCGGGACCCCGGGAGCGACATCCAGTTCATCCGGCTGATCTTTCCCGACATCCTCGGCCGGCAGATGGATTTCACCATCCCGGCCTCCGAGCTGGCCAGCGCGTTCAAGGAGGGCAAGGGCTTCGACGGCTCGTCGATCGCCGGGTTCGTCCGCATCGAGGAGTCCGATCTCGTCATCAAGCCCGACCCGCGGACGCTCCGGGTGCTCCCCTGGACCTACGAGGGCTTCGCCGAAGACATCCGCTGGCGCGAGGCGGTCATGTTCGGCGATATCCTGACGCCCGACGGCGCCGTCTACGAAGGCGACAGCCGGGCCGCGCTCAAGCGGGTCCTGGCCCGGACCTGCCGGGACCTCGGGCGTCGACGGATTTCAAGTGCGGCCCCGAGCTCGAATTCTTCATCTTCCCGTCGAGCGACGCGCCCGTGCTCACCGACGTGGGGGGCTATTTCTTCAGCGGGCGGCACGGCGAGATCCGCAAGGAGATCCAGCTCCTTCTCCATCGCATGGGCATCGCCACGGAATACGACCACCACGAGGCCGCCCACAGCCAGCACGAGATCGACCTCCGCTACCTCGACGCCGTGGACATGGCCGATACGGCCATGATCTTCCGCTACATGGTCAAGAAGGTCTGCCGCATGCACGGCCTGCACGCCACCTTCATGCCCAAGCCGGTCAACGGCCAGAACGGCAGCGGCATGCACGTCCATCAGTCGCTCTGGCGCGACGGCCGGAACCTCTTCTTCGACAAGAACGGCCCCTATCATCTGTCCCTTCTCGCCCAGCGGTACATGGCCGGGCTGATGACCCACGCCCGGGAGATCTCGGCCGTCCTCAGCCAGTGGGTCAACTCCTACAAGCGCCTCATCGAGGGCTACGAGGCCCCGGTCTACATCGCCTGGGGTCAGAGGAACCGGTCCGCCTACATCCGCGTCCCCGAGTACCAGCCGGGCAAGGAGATGGCCACGCGGATCGAGCTCCGGGCCGCCGATCCGGCCTGCAACATCTATCTCGCCTTCGCGGTCATGCTGGCCGCCGGCGCCGAGGGGGTCCGCAAGAAGTACGAGCTCGTCGACCCGGTCGAGGAGAACATCTATCACATGAGCGGCGCGCGGCAGAAGAAGTTCGAGATCCGGGTCCTGCCCCGCAACCTCGAGGAGGCCGTCCGGATCATGGAAAAGAGCGCCGTGGTCAAGGACGCGCTGGGGGACCATATCTTCCGGACGCTTGTCGCCAACAAGCTCAAAGAAGTCGAGGACTACGGCCAGAACGTCTCGAGCGAGTTCGACAAGCAGGTCAGCGAATACGAGATCCGCCGCTATCTGCCCGTGCTCTGAGCCGCGCCTTTGCCGTGCGCCGCTCCGGCCATTATAATGCCGGCATGCGCCCTTCGAAGAGCGAGATCGCGCGCCTGACGGCGAAGGCGGCCGGGCGCAAGCGGGCTCTGATCCAGGTTCTCCAGGACATCCAGGACCGCTTCCACTGGCTCCCGCCGGAAGCCCTCGAGCACGTCGCCGACGCGCTCGGCGTCCCGCTCGTCCAGGTCTACGGCGTCGCGACCTTCTATAAGTCTTTCAGCCTCGAAGCCGCGCGGCCGTCACATCTGCACCGTCTGCCTGGGGACGGCCTGTCACGTCCGCGGCGGCGAGTCTGTCCTGGAACAGTTCGAGCGCAAGCTCGGCATCGCCGCGGGCGAGACGACGCCCGACGAGCGCCTACACGCTCGAGCGGGTGAACTGCCTGGGCGCGTGCGCCCTGGCCCCCCTGGCTGTCGTCGACGGCCGCACCTACGGACAGATGAGCGAGGCCAAGGTCGAAACCGTCCTGGCCGAAGCCGAAAAGGACAAGAGCGCGTGACGACCTACAGGGCCCACCTCCTCGTCTGCACCGGGACGGGCTGCGTCTCCTGCGGGGCCTTCGAGGTCCGGCGGGCTCTCGAAGACGAAGCTGCGCCGCCGCGGCCTCGAGCGGGAGATCCTCGTCGTGGCCACGGGCTGCAACGGATTCTGCGAGCGGGGACCGATCCTTCTCGTCCAGCCCGACGGCGTCTTCTACCAGCGGCTCAAGACGACGGACGTCCCTCACCTTGTCGAAGAGCACCTGATCAAGGGCCGGCCGGTCAAGAGCCTGATGTACGTCCCGCCGCAGGAGCGGGAACCCGTCCCCCTCATGAGGGACATCGAGTTCTTCAAGCATCAACGGCTGATCGTCCTTCGCAACCGCGGCCGCATCGATCCCGAGAGGATCGAAGATTACATCGCCTACGACGGCTATGCCGCCGCGGCCAAGGCCCTCGGGGAGATGACGCCGGAGGCGATCATCGCGGAGATCTCCGCCGCGGGCCTGCGCGGCCGGGGCGGCGCGGGATTCCCGACCGGACGCAAATGGGACGCGGCCCGCCGGGCGGCCGGAGACGCTCGGTACATCGTGTGCAACGGCGACGAGGGCGACCCGGGCGCGTTCATGGACCGGTCCGTGCTCGAAGCCGACCCGCACGCGGTCGTCGAGGGGATGATCATCGGGGCCCGGGCGATCGGCGCGTCGAAAGGGTTCCTCTACATCCGCAATGAATACCCGCTGGCGGTCGCCCGCATCGGCAAGGCCCTCGAGCAGGCCCGGGACAACGGGCTCCTCGGACAAGACATCCTGGGGACGGGCTTCGATTTCGACCTCGAGGTCGTCCGCGGCGCCGGCGCCTTCGTCTCGGGCGAGGAGACCGCTCTCATGGCCTCCATCGAGGGCGGCCGGGCCTACCCTCGGCAGCGCCCGCCCTACCCCTCGGAGCGGGGGCTCTGGGGCCGGCCGACGGTCATCAACAACGTCGAGACCTGGGCCAACGTCCCGCCGATCATCCGCCGCGGGGCGGCCTGGTTCTCGGCGCTCGGGACGGCGACGAGCAAGGGCACGAAGATCTTCTCCCTCGTCGGCAAGATCGCCAACACCGGCCTCGTCGAAGTGCCGATGGGCATCCCGCTTCGCGAGATCGTCTACGGCATCGGCGGCGGCATCCCCGGCGGCCGCGAATTCAAGGCCGTCCAGATCGGCGGTCCTTCGGGCGGCTGCATCCCGAAATCGCTGCTCGACCTGCCCGTCGATTACGAAAGTCTGAAGACCGCCGGGAGCATGATGGGCTCCGGCGGGATGATCGTCATGGACGAGGACACCTGCATGGTGGACATCGCCCTCTATTTCGAGAGGTTCGCCGAAGAAGAGTCCTGCGGCAAGTGCGCCCCCTGCCGGGTCGGGACCGGAGAGATGGCCCGGATCCTGGCCAAGATCACGACCGGCGACGGAGAGGCGTCCGACCTGGCCCGTCTCGAGACCCTGGCGGCGACCGTGAGGCTGGGGTCGCTCTGCGGGCTCGGCCAGACGGCCCCGAACCCCATCCTGACGACGCTCCGCTACTTCCGGGACGAATACGAAGCGCACATCTACGACAAGCGCTGCCCGGCCCTCGTCTGCAAGGCGCTGATCGCTTTCGCCATCGACCCGGAAACCTGCGTCGGCTGCCTGCTCTGCAAGAAGGCCTGCCCGTCCGGGGCCATCTCCGGCGAGCTGAAGAAGGTCCACGTCATCGATCAACGGGCGTGCATCAAATGCGGCATCTGTCTCCGGGTCTGTCCGGCCAAGATCCGCGCCGTCCGAAAGACGACCCCCCCGGCATCTGCCGGGGCGAGAGAGGGGCGATGAAGCTCGCGATCGACGGCCGCGAGGTCCTCTGCCGGAGCGGGACGACCATCCTCGAGGCCGCCCGGGGCGCCGGCATCTCGATCCCTTCCCTCTGCGATCATCCGGGCCTCGAGCCTTTCGCCGGGTGCCGGATCTGTCTTGTCGAGGTTGAAGGCCGCAGGGACTTCGCGCCGGCCTGCGCGACGCCCGCCGAGGAGGGCCAGGTCGTCCGGACCCGGACGCCGGAGATCATGGCTCTTCGGAGGAACATCCTCGAGTTCATCCTGGCCCAGCATCCCTACGCCTGCCTCATCTGCCCGGAGAAGAAGACCTGCGACGATCTCAAATCCACGATCCGCAAGACCGGAGAGGTCACCGGATGCGTTCTCTGTCCGGAGAACGGCGGCTGCGAGCTCCAAAAGGTCGCCGCCGACGTCGGGTTGGAGAAGGTCGATCTGCCGGCGTCCTACCGGAACATGGAGGTGCGCCGCGAGGACCCGTTCTTCGACCGGGATTACAACCTGTGCATCCTCTGCGGCCGGTGCGTACGCGTCTGCGAAGAGGTCCGCGGCGCCGCCGTCCTGTCCTTCATCCATCGCGGCGGCCGGACCGAGGTCGGCACGGCGTTCGACCGGACGCTCCTCGATTCCGGCTGCCAGTTCTGCGGAGCCTGCGTCGATGTCTGCCCGACCGGGGCCCTGGTCGAAAGGGCGGTTCGGCCCCAAGCCCGGGCGACGCGCTCGGCCGCTGTCGTCTGCCCGTTCTGCGGCCAGGGCTGCGTCCTGGCGCTCGGCATCGGCGGGAACAAGGTCGTCCGCGACAACCGGGTTGTCCGCGACGACCGGGTCGTCGAATCCAAGCCCATCCACGTCTCCCCTAACGGCGGTCAGGCGTGCGCCAAGGGCCGCTTCCTCGTCCGCGGCGCCCTTTCAGGGAGCGGACGGATCCTCGAAGCCCGCATCCGCAGGGACGGCGAGCTCCGGCCGGCCTCGATGGACGAGGCCCTCGACCGGGCGGCCTCGGGTCTCCGGGCGGCCGGCGCCGGCCGGACGGCGCTGGTCTATCCGTCGCAGGTCTCCCTCGAGGACGCATTCGTCTTCCTCGAGTTCGGCCACAAGGTCCTTGGGGCGGCCGCCGTCGCGGCCGAGCCCGCCCCTGACCTCGACGAGGCCCTCGAAGCCTTCGCCGCCAAGCACGGTCAGACATTCGCGGCGGAAAGGCGCTTCCGGGAGATCGAAGCCTGCGGGTCCATCCTGGCCTGGGACATCGACCTCCAGAAGGCGCATCCGATCGCCTGGCTCGAGGTCGTCCAGGCCGTGCGCCGCGGCGCCGGCTTCGTCGCCGCCGGCGCCGTCCCCTCGGGTCCTGTCGGAAGGGGGGCCGTAGCGCTCGACCTGAGGCCCGGCCCGCCGGCCTCCGCTGCGCTTCTCGCCGCGGCTCTCCTCGACGCCTTCGCGGCGGCCTCCCCCGGCGGCGTGGGCTTCGATGAATTCAAGAACGCGGTCGCGGTGCGCGGCCCGGCTCCCCGCCGGGAGCGCCGGCCGTTCGACGACGCCGCCCGCATCCTCGCTTCAGGCAAGCCCGCGGCCATTCTCTTCGACGCCGCCGCGGTCACGGGACCTTCGGGCCCCGATACCCTGGCCTGGCTTTGGGACATCGCCCTGCTCATCGGGGCCCGGCTCTTCCCGCTGGCGCGGAGCGCGAACGAGCGAGGTGTCCGCGAGCTGGAGCGCACGCTCCGTCAGCCCTCTTCGAAGCTCGGCTTCGAGGCTGTCCGGGCCGGACTCGAGACGGGCGCCTTCGAGGCGCTCTATCTCGCCGGGCCGTTCCCGGAGCTCGGGGACCGGAAGCCGCCCTTCGTCGTCTTCCAAGACACGCACTGGGGCCCGAACGCCGAGCGGTCCGACGTCGTCCTGCCGGCCGCCGCGTTTGCCGAGGCCGGAGGAACGTGGGTGAACGCCGAGGGACGGGTCCGGACCTACGGGCCGGCCCTGCCCTGCCCCGGCGCGGCTCGTCCCGACAGGGAGATCCTGGCCGCTCTCGCCGAGAGGCTGGGTCACCCGGGACTCTCCGGGCGCGAAGCCGCCGACGTCCTTCGGGAGATCGGCGATCTCGTCCCTGCCCTGAACGGCTGCGGGGTGGTCGCCGGGGCCGGGCACGAACGCTTCCTGGTCGGGGCGCGGGCCGGCGAGCCTCGCTTCGTGCCCGTCGCCGTTCCGGCTCGCCGACGGGCCGGACGGCCCGCTGCAAAACCCGCCGCCGGCTCCGAACGCGGCGGGGACACCCTCCGGGGCTTCGACCTCGTCGCGGGGAACCGCGGCTACGCCAGAACGAGGAGGGCCCGCTGATGCCTCGCGTCGTCCGCCGCGAACGCCTGGTCCCCAACATGCATCTTCTCGAAGTGGAAGCGCCCGAGGTCGCCCGCAAATGCCTGCCGGGCCAGTTCGTCATCGTCATGCCCGACGCGCGCGGGGAGAGGATCCCCCTGACGATCGCCGATTGGGACCGGGAGCGCGGCACGGTCACGACCGTGTTCATGGCCGTCGGGACGACGACGCGCAAGCTCGCCCTGCTCAAGAGCGGGGACACGGTGCCCATCTTCGCCGGGCCTCTCGGACGGCCTTCGGAGACCGGGCCGGCGGGAACGGTCCTGTGCGCCGGCGGCTGCTTCGGCATCGCCGCCATCCACCCCCTCGCCCGGGCCTTCAAGGCCTCCGGCAACCGGGTCGTCGTCCTCGTCGACGTCAAGGCCGATTACCTCTTGTATTGGAGGGACAGGCTCGAGGCGATCGCCGACGACTTCATCGTCTCGTCGCGCGACGGGCTTTACGGCGGGACGGACTTCGTCCCCCGCCACGTCCGCGATATCCTCGGGCGCGAGAGGATCGACCGGGTCGTGGCGGTCGGCTGCACCTATCTCATGTCGAGCATCGCCGAGGCGACGCGGCCCTCGGGCGTCAGGACCATGGTCAGCCTGAACCCCATCATGGTCGACGGCACGGGCATGTGCGGGGCTTGCCGGGTCACCGTGGACGGCCAGACGAAGTTCGCCTGCGTCGACGGACCGGATTTCGACGGTCACCTCGTCGATTGGGCCGAGCTTTACGCCCGGCGGAAGTCCTACTTCGACGACGAGGTCCGGTCGCTCTGCGCCTGGGAGGAGGAGCGGTTCCCGTGAGCGACCAGGACAAGATCAGCCCGTCCCTCGCGGCCGAGGTCCTGGCCGAGTTCGAGAAGGACTGGCGGAAGGAGCTCCGCCGGTCCATGCCGGTCAAGGAGCGCATGGCGATCGGCCGCCGGCCGATGCCCCAGCGCGCGCCCGCGGAGAGGAATAAGGACTTCGCCGAGGTCACCCTGGGGCTCAGCGCCGAGGAGGCCGTGGCCGAGGCCCGGCGGTGTCTCGACTGCGCCAAGCCCGGCTGCATCGCCGGCTGTCCGGTGCGCATCGACATCCCCTCGTTCGTCAAGCTCGTCGAGAAGGGCGAGTTCGCCGCCGCCGCGGCGAAGGTCCGGGAAGCCAACAGCCTGCCGGCCGTCTGCGGCCGGGTCTGCCCGCAGGAATCGCAGTGCGAGGAAAAATGCCACCTGCGGAAGGCCGCGGGCGGCGCCGTCGGCATCGGCAACCTGGAGCGCTTCGTCTCCGATTACGAACGCGGCAAAGGCGGCGGCGTCGTGCCCGACCTGCCGCCTTCGACGGGCCGCAAGGTCGCGGTCGTCGGGGCCGGGCCGGCGGGCCTGACCGTAGCCGGGGAGCTGGCCCGGGCCGGGCACCGGGTGACGATCTTCGAAGCCCTTCACGACGCGGGCGGCGTCCTCGTCTACGGCATCCCCGAGTTCCGCCTGCCCAAGAGCATCCTCGTCGCCGAAGTCTCCTACCTCGAGCGGCTCGGCGTCGAGTTCCGGATGAACTTCATCGTCGGGAAGACCGCGACCATCGACGACCTGCGGGCCGACGGGTACGAGGCCTTCTTCATCGGCAGCGGGGCGGGCCTGCCCAATTTCATGAAGGTCCCGGGCGAGAGCCTGGTGGGCGTCTATGCGGCCAACGAGTACCTGACCCGCGTCAACCTGATGCGGGCCTACGATTTCCCGAACTACGACACGCCCGTCTTCCCCGGCCGCCGGGCCGCCGTCATCGGCGGCGGCAACGTGGCCATGGACTCGGTCCGGACGGCCAAGCGCCTCGGCGCCGAACGGGCCCTCATCATCTATCGCCGCTCGAGGGTCGAGATGCCGGCCCGCGTGGAGGAGGTCCGCCACGCCGAGGAGGAGGGCATCGAATTCCACTTTCTGACCGTGCCGACGCGCTACATCGGCGACGAGCGCGGCCGCGTGAAGGCGATGGAATGCCTGCGCATGGAGCTCGGCGAGCCGGACGCGTCGGGCCGCCGCAGGCCGGTGCCCGTACCCGGCTCCGAGTTCACGGCCGAGGTCGATCTCGTCGTCGTGGCCGTCGGACAGAGCCCGAACCCGCTCATCCCCCAGACGACGCCGGGTCTCAAGGTCGGCAAGTGGGGCACGATCGACGTCGATTGGGAGACCATGGCCACGTCGCTCCCGGGGGTCTATGCCGGAGGCGACATCGCCAGGGGGGGCGCGACCGTCATTCTGGCCATGGGCGACGCCCGGACCGCCGCGGCGGCCATCGACCGGCGCCTCAAGCAGGGACCCGCCGGTTGAACGCCGCACAAAAGGAGATCAGGGGCATGCCGAAGATCCGTTCCGCCGCTTTCACGCTTCTCGCCGCTCTCCTCGCAGCCGCCGCCCTGGCCGCGTCCTGCGGCGGCCCCCCTGTCGAGCGGGCCGACCTCATCCTGACGAACGCCTCGATCACGACCATGGCCACCGGGCCGGCCTCGCGCCGAGGCCCTGGCGGTCACGGCCGGTAAGATCGTCTATGTCGGCGACGGCCGCAAGGCCCTGCAACGGCGAGGCCCATCGACCCGGGTGGTCGACCTCGGAGGCCGCATGGTCCTGCCGGCCTTTCAGGACTCCCACATCCATCTCGTCTCCGGAGGCGTCGAGCTCGGCCTCTGCGACCTGAACGGGCTCCTCACGCGCGACGAGGTCCTGGCCAAGGTCCGCGCCTACGCCGCGGCCCATCCCGACGCCGCATGGATCACCGGAGGGGGCTGGGACCTGCCGCTCTTCCCGCAGGCGAATCCGCGCAAAGAGGACCTCGACGCCGCGGTCCCCGGCCGGCCGGTCGTGCTGGATTCCGCCGACGGCCATTCCTCCTGGGTGAATTCCCGGGCCCTGGAGCTGGCCGGCATCTCTCGAGACACGCCGGACCCGGTTGGCGGCCGCATCGAGCGCGATCCCAAGACGGGAGCCCCGTCCGGGACCCTGCGTGAAAGCGCGGCGGGCCTCGTCCAAAGGCTTGTTCCCGAGACGAGCCCGGCGGACACTATTAAAGGATTGAGGGCCGGGCTCGCCCTCGCCAACCGCTTCGGCATCACATCGATCATCGAGGCCAGCGCCGGACCGGAGAACCTCGACGCGTATGCGGCCCTGGCACAAGAGCGGCGAGCTCACGGTCCGGGTCCTGGCCTCGCTCTATGTGGACACGGACCGCGGCGTCGCCGAGGTCCCTCGCCTGGCCCGCCTGCGCCGGCAGTACGCGGGAACGCGGCTCAAGGCGACCGCGGCCAAGATCTTCGCCGACGGGGTCATGGAGCCTCACACGGCCGCCCTCCTCGAGCCCTACATCGACCGTCCCGGCGACCGGGGAACGCCCCTGCTCGAACCCGAGGCGTTCGACGCGCTGGCCCGGGCGCTCGACCTCGCCGGCTTCCAGATCCACGTCCACGCGATCGGCGACCGGGCCGTCCGCATGGCCCTCGACGCCTTCGAGGCCGCCGGCCGGTCCAACGGCTTCCGCGACATGCGTCATCACATCGCCCACCTCGAGCTCATCGATCCCGCCGATATCCCCCGGTTCAAGCGCCTGGGCGCCGCGGCCAATTTCCAGGCGCTTTGGGCTTACGCCGACACCTATATCACCGAGCTGACCCTGCCCATCCTCGGTCCCGCGAGGTCGCGCTGGCTCTACCCGATCGGGAGCGTCGCCCGGACTGGGGCCCGGATCGCCGGGGGGAGCGATTGGTCGGTCTCGTCGATGAACCCGCTCCTGGCCATCCAGGTCGCCCTGACGCGCCGGGGGCCCGATGACCCGCCGGGCGAGGCCTGGATCCCGGAAGAGAGGGTCGACCTCGCGACCATGCTCCGGGCCTACACCGTGAACGGCGCCTGGCTCAGCCACGACGAGAGGACGCGCGGCTCGCTCGAGGCCGGCCGGGCGGCCGACCTCATCGTCCTCGATCGAGACCTTTTCCGCATCCCCGCGTCCGAGATCGGGAGGGCCAAGGTCCTCCTGACGCTCCTCGACGGCCGGGAGGTCTTCCGCGATCCCGCTCTCAAGTATTGATCCCGGGGAGTTTACGAACTTCGGATTCTGTGCTATAAATAGCCTCTTTTAACCCATGGATATCCGACTCATACTCGTCGAAGTTTTCGTCATCTTCTTCGCCATCACCGTCCACGAGGCGGCCCACGCCTGGATGGCCAAGCGGCTCGGCGACCCGACGGCGGCCGACCTGGGCCGAGCGTCGCTCAATCCCATCGTCCATATCGACCTCTTTGGCACGATCATCTTGCCGGCCCTGCTCATCATCCTCTCGAACGGGCGCGGCCCCTTGTTCGGCTGGGCCAAGCCCGTCCCCTACAACCCGCGCAATCTGCGGGACCCGCGGCGAGGCGGCCTCTGGATCTCCTTCGCGGGGCCCGTCGCCAATGTCCTCACGGCGGGAGCGGCGGCCGTCGTTTTCCAGCTCCTCAAGCTCGCCGGGGCCCACATCCCCATGAGCGCGGCATGGAGCAAACCGCTGGGCGGGCTGGTCATGATCCTCTTCATCATGGCCGAGATCAATCTCACGCTGGCCGTCTTCAATCTCATCCCCGTCCCGCCCCTCGACGGCAGCGGCATCCTGGCCGGCCTGCTGTCCGACCAGGGCGCCGCGAAGTTCGAGCGGATCCGGCCTTACGGGATCTTCATCCTCATCGCCCTGATGTATACGAGGGTCCTGAACGTCATTTACGCGCCGATTCAGGTCCTGATCGGCTGGCTGTTTTCTTAA
>CAVSAI010000040.1:0-57228 GCA_963725825.1 Candidatus Aminicenantota bacterium | reverse complement strand
AGGGGGCATAGCGTACGACGGACAAAGGGAGGGACATATGAAACGTCGAACATTCGTTAAAGGCGCGGCGGCGATCCCGGCACTGGCAGGCCTGGGCTTTCCGGATCTTGCGGCCGGCGAGGAGTTTTTGCCGATCGTTCTTCCGAAGCCCGAAACGGACGGGGGCGGATCTTTGATGGCCGCCCTAAAGGACAGAAAAACCGTCAGGGACATCAGCCCGGAGCCCCTACCGCTCCAGACCCTGTCGACACTGCTGTGGGCCGCGTTCGGAGTGAACCGGGCCGAGATGGGTTTCATGGGGAAACCCGGAAGAACCGCGCCCTCGGCCAGCAACTCGCAGGAGATTGACCTTTATGTGTGCCTGGAGAAGGGGGTTTATGTTTACGAGCCGATTCCGCATCGCCTCGCTCCCGTCGCTTCTGGTGATTTCCGGACCAGGGCCGGCCGGAGCCCCGCCTTGGTGGCTCCGGTCAATATCTTCTACGTCGTCGACCTGGCGAAATACATTGTGGGGAAGGGACAGCCGGACAGACGGATCTCCGAGCCGGAGGTCCAGAAGTCCTACTATTACGCGGACACGGGCTTCATTGCCCAGAACGTCTACTTGTACGCGGCTTCGCATGGCCTGGCGGCCTGGTTCCACAATTGCGACAGGGAAAACACGGTCAAAGAGTTCAAGCTGCGGCCCGAGCAACGGGTGCTGTTCGCTCAGACCGTGGGATACCCGGCGAGATCCTAGCTAGACGATTTGGGAACCGCGACCGTTATCGATTCAGGAGGGGTGGCCGTGTTTCTTATGCGACCAGGCAAGGCCTCTGCGCGATGCCTTGCCGCTGAGCTGCTTATTTCGGCCCTCTCCGCCCGCTGGCTGGTCATTTTTGGGCCTATTTGAGAAGCTTGACGAGGACTTTGTTCCCGACCACTCTGAGCTCATAACGGGAGCCCGTCAGGGAAAACTCCTCGGTTTTGATCTCACTCCCCTTTTGGGCTTCAAAGGCCGAAGGTTTCGTTTGGACGACGAACTTCATCTGTTTGGCGGCCTTGTCCACGAGGACCGGGATGACCTTGGCAAAGCGAAACTCAGCTTTGTTGGGGAACCGCCCGGCGAGCGGGACCATGTCGTAGATGGTCAGGTTCTCGGCCACCTTGGACACGCCGAACGGGGTGAAGGCCATTCCGGCGATCTTTCCCAGGTCGGAATAATCGAGGACGACCAGAGTGTCGCGTGTTTCGACGATGTTCCTGAGCTTTTCGTCCAACACCTTGCGGCCTTCCTCCTCGAATTGCCGCTTCTCTTTGAACAAGGCCTCGTAGCCGTACTCGTTCTTGGCCTGGGAGACAAGCGAGGCTTGCTCGGATGCGGACAGAGGAACCGCCTTTTTCAATTTGTCGAACAGATAGACTCCGTCCTTGAAGATGTCGGCCTTCCAATCGGGCGCGACATCATCGAGGAGGAGAGCCAGCGCGGCGCCGCTCGAGTACAGCCTGAACCTCAGGGGACCCACCCCGAACTTGTTCCCGGTCATGTCGATGCTCGCGTCGATGATGTCCTTCATCTGCTTGATGTTCTTATCCCGGATCTCCTTGAGCCTGGGTCCGAAACCGTAGAAACCGTTGATGAAAAAGAGCTCGGGATCAGGCCCCAGCGTCTGGGCTTCCTGCAGGAAGCGGAATTCGATGTATTTGGCCAGCCCTTCGAGATACTCGGCCTGGTCTTCGTATTCAACGGCCTCCTTTTTCAGCGCGGCTCGGCGTTCGGTCCTGACCGCGACCAGCTCCCTGACCTTGGCCGCTCGCGAGTCGAGCGATTCGCTGAGCAGGGCGTCCCGCATGAGGGCCGCCTCGAGCGCCCAGGAGGAGTTGTTCGGCGGGTCCAGGAGAGGATAGTCGATGGCCGCCTTCTCGTCGGGCCCTTTGTCCGGAGCTTGAACGTCCTGAAAAGCATGGAAGCCTTCATGGAGGATCATGGCCATCTGGGCGTATGGATCGGTAGGGAGAAAGCCCCAGTCCTCGAGCCATTTTTGCGTAAAGTCCTTATCACGCCCCAGGAGGACTCCTGTGAGCTGGTTCCTTTGGTTGGAGAAGGTGTCGGCGACGATCAGAGTCTTGACCCCGTCGATATCCTTGACCGTATTCTGGCCGTCGTAGTCGATGAAGGTCGTCCCGTCCCGATAGTAGATATTCTCTCCTTCGAGGGGATTGAAACCCGTCAACGGCTGGAACCCGGCCGGCTGGTGAGGATACGCGATCAGGATGTCCTGGACATGGGGCCGGTAGAAGAGGATGGGAGTCTTTGAAACGTCCCAGCCCTTCCAGATGTCATTCCCCACGGCGCGCATGACCGCCCGGCATTCTTTCAGGTAAACAAAGAGCGCGGGGTCGATCTTGATCTTGCTTTCGGTCTGGCTGAACGCGGGGGATAAAAGCGAAAGGACGATCGCGGCCGTGATCAGAGTCCGCATCTTCGGCATGTCGAGCCCTCCTCAAGAAGTTGCGTCCCGGTGCTATGCTAAATAAACAACACCGCGCCCTGCCAAAAGGTTTCGTCCTGCGAAAATCGGATCACTCGGATTCATGAAGGCGGGACCCGGGCTGTACTGTCGTCTTCATCGGCTTCCAGAAGAACGCCGGCCTTCTGTAGAAGCCCGCCAAAAAAGCAGCTTATGCGTAGCGCCCCTCCGAGGGATCCGCGACTTTTCTTACTTTAGCAAATCCCGTCCCGTCATGACAATACCGCGCATTGACAGGTTTGAAGTGCCGGAGATATACTTCCCGGATGTCTGAGAGACATCTCCAAGAGTAAGAATTCGGCTCTCCGGGAGGATGCAATGAGCCCAACGATCCGCATAACACAAAAAGTTTTGATGGTCATGGCAGCCGTATTCTGTTTCATCGGCATGGCCGCAGCCCAGGGCGCGCAAAAGATCGATCCCTGCAGCCTGCTGACCAAAGCCCAGATCCAAGCCGCTGTCGGCCAGAACGTCAGCGACGGCAAGCTGAACGCTATCGCCAACCCGGCAGTAGGGGCGCCCTGCGAATATGTGATCGGCGACTATGGCGCGTTCAGCATTCTGATCAAGACGGTCGGACCCGGCGAAACCGCCGATAAGACGATGGCGGGACTGAAAAAGATGGAGATAGCTGTTTCTGACGCCCCGGGCATCGGCGACCGCTCGTTCTTCTCCAGTCCGGGCTACGGCATGCTCCAGCTCAACACCTTCAAGGGCTCTTGGTACTTGATCATAACCATGCTGGTGCCGGGCTCCACCGACGCCGCGCAGAAAACCGCCGCCGAAAAGCTGATGCGCGAGGCCTTGACGAAGATCTGAGCCCCCGTGGCCAGCGCACAGGTCGATGTTGGGCCGGGCCGACATCAGCCAGCTAAAGATCCGCCTTTTTCCGTCGTTCTAATTGGGTGATGTCCGGAGATAGAACGTACGGACACTGGAGAGGCCTGAAATAGCTCGCATCAGGGAGATCAACGCATGGATCCGAAACTCGAAAAACAGGTCCGTTTCTTGAAGGTCTACGCGATCGTCGCCACCCTCATCTTCGCTGGCTCGCTGGTATGGATCACGGTGTCCCAAGGCAAGAGATCCAGATTCGGGGAGATCGACGTCGAACGCATCAATATCGTCGAAAAGGACGGACAGCTGAGGATGGTCATCTCCAATGAAAAGCGCCAGCACCCTGGCATCGTCAATGGAAAGATCATCCCACGCCAAGGATCGCGCCCGCCAGGCATGATCTTCTTCAATCATCTGGGTGACGAGATGGGCGGGTTGATCTTCGGAGCCAACGGTGGCAATGGCCATTTCGGGTCGCTGACCTTCGACAAGGTCAGAAACGACCAGGCCATCGGATTCCGGTACCTCGAGAGCGACAACGGCGCCTATCAATCCGGCTTGGAGATGTGGCAACAGCCGAATATCCCGTCCGATGTCATGATGGCCAAGTATGAAACAGCTAACAAGATAGCCGATGAAACGAAGCGCAAAGCCGCTCTCCAAGAGCTGATCGACAACGGGCAATTAACGACGAATCGGCTTTTCCTGGGGAAGCGGCGCGATGACACGCTCGTATTGTCGATGGCCGATATCAAAGGGAATACACGCATCCGATTGGTGGTGGCCCCGGACGGAACGCCGGCGCTCGAGTTTCTGGACAAGGCAGGTCAGGTGACATACGCCCTGCCCGAAGTCGGCAAGGCCGGCCGACGGTCAAAATAGGACGGCGCCGTTGTCGGCTCCCGTAATTGCGACCGGCCGGTCGAAATAGCCCTTGACATTGATCTTCCGCCGGGTCTATCATCATTTTTTTGATGGAGGGGATTATTTTCGTGGCTCCGTCTCGGGGGATGCACACTTTCCGATATTGGATTTTCCTTCCTGCCGTTCTCTCAGGTTCTCAAACAGATACTCACCGTATTCGGTGCCCGGTCACGCAAGGCGCCGGGCTTTTTATGGAGGAGGGCTTATCAAATGAAAAATGAAACGTACACCCACGATTCGACGGTCGAAGTGCTTTTAGAGTACGCCAACAGCATCATTGCGACACTGCGGGATCCTCTTCTAGTACTGGACAGGGACCTGAGGATCATTTCTTCCAACCACGCTTTCTATGAAAACTTTCACATTAACGAAAACGAGGTCACAGGACGGAAGCTTCCTGATTTGCTCAACGGAGAATGGAATATTCCTTCGCTGATCCAGCAATTAAAGGTCATTATCCCGGAAAAGAAGGTCTTGAGAGATTTTGAGCTCGAGCATACTTTCTCGCAACTCGGGACGCGATTTATGCTCTTGAATGCACGCCAGTTACACGTTCCCAGGCTGGTCGCGAAAATGATAACGGCCGGGGCGGCAGAAGCCAGAGAAGGAGAAGAAGGAAAAGAAGAGCTCATTCTGCTGTCTTTCGAAGATATCACCGAGCGCAAGCGCTTGCAGGCCGAACTCGTAGCGTCGGAGGAGCGCTATCGCAGGGCCTTTGAGACGTCGCGGGACGCCTTGTTGCTTGTTCACAAAACTCAAGGCGACATTTTGAATTCCAATGATTCAGTCCGGGAAATGCTGGGGTATTCCCATGAGGAGCTGCTAAAAAAGAAACTCTGGCAGATCGGCGTGACCAAAGACAGCCACGATTATCAAGAGACGCTATCAAGCTTGGAGAGAGACGGCGTCGTTCATTACGAAGAAGTGATCATCAAGAACAAAGAAGGGGGGATCATCACCGCGGAAGTTTTTTTGGTTGACAGGGCAAAAGTCGTCCAATGCAATATCCGCGACATCACCAAAAGCAAGAGAATCCAGGAAGAGCTCAAAGACAAGATGGAGGACTTGGAGCGGTTCAGCAAGTTCGCCATAGATAGGGAATTGAAGATGGAAGAGCTGGAGAAGAAGGACAAAAAGCTGGAAGAAATGCTGAAGCGCAAATGAGCGGCCAGCGCAGAGCCGTAAAAGGGATCGTTTCTAAAAAAGAAGAGCAGGGAGAACGATCCAGCCTGGAAGGATATTTAGAGAGCATCATGTCGTCGATGACGGATGCTCTGATCGTGGTCGATCTCAATGGCCGGATAAGGTCGGTCAACGCAGCGGCCTCGCATTTATTGGGCTATGAAAAGGACGAGCTTATCGGCCAACAGGTGATCAAGATCTTCCTCAAAGAAGAGGAAGACGCCCTGCAGAGCTACCTGAAGAACATTGTCGTTCCCAGCGTGGGATATCCTATTGCGTTGTCTTTTCTGACCAAACAAGCCGAGGCCATTCCCGTTAATCTCAACTGCAGCTTGCTCCAACGGGACGGCGCTAGCGTCGGTATCGTGGGCGTGGCCAGGGATATCAGGCGTCCTTCCGATCTTACCGACGCCTCGGATGAGAAGGATAGATATTATCTCCGGATGCGGAAGGCCATGCTGCATATCATGGACGATCTGGCTTATTCCAGGAAAGAAACGGAGATGGCGAATATCGAGCTGAGGAAGCTCGACCTGCTGAAATCCGATTTCCTCTCCACCGCCTCGCATGAGTTGCGCACGCCTTTGACCGTGACCCGAGAGGCTATTTCACAGGTGGTTGACGGTATCCATGGTGAGATCAATAAGGAGCAAGAACAGTATTTATCCATGTCTATCGAGGGGATCGACCGGCTGTCGCGCCTCATCGAGAATCTTCTGGATATTTCCAAGATCGATGCCCACAGAATGCGGCTCAAAAGAGGATTGCTGGACATCGTCGGCTTGGCAAAGGGCGTGGGTTCGAGCTTTGCCCCTGCTTTTCGGGCCAAATCGTTAGAAGCCAAATATGATGTCCATAAGGATAGGATCGAGCTTTACGCAGATGAGGACAAGATCATCGGGGTATTCGTGAATTTGTTGGGCAACGCCCTTAAATTCACTCCGGCCGGCTCTATCGAGATCTCCGTAGTCGAGAAAGAGGACTGCGTCGAATGCTCAGTTTCCGATACCGGCATAGGCATTTCGGATGAGGATCTGTCCAGAGTATTTCACAAATTCGATCAATTAGACCAGGAATCCGATCGTCGAGAGAAAGGCACCGGTCTTGGCCTGGCTATTTCCAAGGGTATCGTTGAATTGCATGGGGGCCGGATCTGGGCCGAAAGCAAGTTAGGCCGGGGAACCAAGGTCCTCTTTACCCTGCCCAAGTACAGCCCCCGGAACCTCTTTAGAGAATATCTCAGGAACGGCCTCGCCGAGGCGGCCGACGAGGGCTCATCCCTATGCATTCTCATTTTTGATATCGAGGATTATAAGGCCCTGCAGGAAAGATCGGGTCACGACAAGATCGCATCGATGATGGGCGGCTTGGAGCAACTCATCAAAGCCGAGCTCAGGCGCAAGGCGGACATCTGCATCAAAGTCGGCGGGGAGATCGTGGTGGGGCTGCCGGGCACGGAAACAAAGAGCGCAAGGACGACGGCGGAGAGGCTTAATTCGTGTGTTTCCTCTTACCTGGCCAAGCTGGGGCTGGCCCAAGACGTCGCGTTCCGCTCGAAAATCGCGGGGTTCCCCGAAGACGCAGTGACAGCGGAAGATCTGTTGAATAAAGTGCGATGGCCCGAATAAGAAAAGGACGGCGAAAGGAAGGGTACGCAAGCTATGGCAAAGAAGATATTGATCGTCGACGATGACAAGCAGATCGTTTCGCTTCTCGCCTCACGATTGAAGGCCCAAAAGTACGAGATCGTTGTCGCGTATGACGGGGTGCAGGCCGTCGCCAAGGCTTTCAGCGAGAAGCCGGATCTGATCCTTTTGGATATGAAGATGCCTGGAGGCGACGGACTTCAGGTGATAGAGAACCTCAAGAGCTCCGCCGATACGGCCTTGATCCCTATCATCGTCGTTACGGCTTTCCCCAGCCAGGAAATGCGGCAGAAGTCCAAAGAGATGGGCGCGCTGGATCTTATCGCCAAGCCATTTGAGGCCCAAGATATGCTATCAAGGATCAAAGAGGCCTTAGGCGAAGAGAGTCCGGGAAGCGCGGCGTCCCCCAACGGGGCCAAGACCATTTTGCTGGTCGACGATGAGCCTCAGATCGTCGGGTTGCTGAAGTCAAGGTTGGAGAAGAGCGGATACCGCGTCATCGTCGCGAATGACGGTCAGGAAGCCCTCGATAAGACCTCCCAGGGAAATCCGGATCTGATAATCTTGGATATCATGTTGCCCAAGATCGACGGGTATCAAGTTTGCAAGACCCTCAGGTCCGACGAAAGATATCGGGATATCCCCGTTATCATGCTGACGGGCCGCACGCTGGCGCGGGACATCAAAACGGGCATGGAGCTGGGCGCGGTTTCTTATGTCCAAAAGCCTTTCGAGCCGGATGTGCTTTTGGGGATCATCCAGGGAATGATCAAGAAATAGGCCTTCCCGCCGTTTTCGTTCGGCTATTTCTTCTCCCCATCGCGAGAGTGCCTCCGGCGCGGAGGTTGCTTTTGGGCGCGGTTGTCCGTTATGCTTGGGGCAAAGGACTGACGGCGACATGGGACAGGAAAAAGACAGCCAAGCTGCGGACTCCCCTCTCCACATCCTGGTCGTGGACGACGAGCTCAACATCCGGAAAACGCTGACCGTCTGTCTCGAGACGGAAGGCCACAAAGTCACCGCCGTCAGCAACTTCCGGGACGCCCTGGCGGAGGCCTCGCGCAGGTCCTTCGAGCTCGCTTTCGTCGACCTCCGGCTGGGCCTCGACGACGGCCTCGACCTCATCCCGGCCCTTCTGGCCGCCACCCCATGGCTCAAGATCATCGTCATCACGGCCTACGCGTCCATCGACACGGCCGTCGAGGCCATCCGGCGAGGCGCCACCGATTACATTCCCAAGCCGTTCACGCCGGCCCAGATCAACCTCGCGGTCCGGAAGGTGTTCGAGGTCCAGTCCCTGGAGCGGAAGGTCGCGGCCCTCCAGGAGGACCTTGGGCGCCAGCGTCCCGAGATCGATTTTTCGAGTTCGAGCCCCGGGATGCAGAGGGCCGTGAATGTGGCGCGCCAGGCCGCGTCGTCCGAAGCCACGATCCTCCTCTGCGGGGAGAGCGGGACGGGCAAGACCGTACTGGCCCGGGCCATCCACTCCTGGAGCGGCCGCGCGGACAAGCCGTTCGGCCTCGTCTCCTGCGCGTCCTTCCCGCCGGAGCTGCTCGAAAGCGAGCTCTTCGGGCATGTGAAAGGGGCCTTCACGGGCGCCGTCCGCGACAATCCGGGCCGCATCGCCGCGACCGACGGCGGGACGCTTTTCCTGGACGAGATCGGCGACCTTCCGCTCCCCCTTCAGCCGAAGATCCTGCGCTTTGTCCAGGACAGGGAATACGAGCGCATCGGCGACACCGTCACACGAAAGGCGGACGTGCGGTTGATCGCCGCCACGAACACGAACCTGCCGGAGGCGGTCAGGGAAGGCCGGTTCCGGGAGGACCTCTATTTCCGCCTCAGCGTCATCCCGATCGAGATCCCTCCCCTGCGGGAGAGACCGGACGACGTGCCCGTCCTGGCGGACCGTCTGCTGGTCTTCCACGCCCGGAACAATCACCGCTCGTTCCTGGGATTCGACGATGAAGCGCTCCGGGCGCTGACCGCTTATCTTTGGCCGGGGAACCTCAGGGAATTGAGCAACGCGATCGAGCGCGCCGCCATCCTCTGCCCGGCGGACCGCATCGGCCTCTCGTGTCTCCCCGCGAATATCACTCCGGGAGGCTCAGAGATCAAGATCGGCGACCTCGTCAGTCTCGACAAGATCGAGGAATCTCACATCCGGAGGGTGCTGGCAAGCACAAGATCCCTTCAGGAAGCGGCCGCGATCCTCGGCATCGACCAGGCCACCCTCTGGCGGCGGCGCAAAGAGTACGGCATCTAACGGCATCTAAGCGCATTGCATTTTTCAATAGATGATCGGGCTCTGTATTGAAGAACGCAATTCTTCCCCCCTCGGGACTTTATTATATTATTCATTATCAAACAGTTAAGCGCCGCTGATATTGGCACGAGTCTTGCTTAATTGGAACAGAGGAATTCTAATGCTTGGGCTACGCCAAAAGATCACCCTGGGATTCGGCGCTCTTCTGATCCTTATCGTCGTCATCGGGACCCAGAGCATTCTCCATTTATCCAGGCTGGGCGCCTCGATCGACGTCATCCTGCGCGAGAATTACCTAAGCGTCATCGCCTGCCAGCAGATGAAGGAAGCGTTGGAGCGGATCGACAGCGGCGTCCTCTTCGTTCTCCTCGGCCATACGCAGGAAGGGAACGCGCTCGTCCGCGACAATCGGGCCGCCTTCGAGAAGTCCCTTCAAGCCGAGCTCGGCAACATCACCCTCCCGTCCGAGGGGGAAAAGGCCGCCCGGCTGAAGGACCTGTACGGACAATATGAGACCCTTTTGAACGCCGTCCTCGGTCCGGCCCAACCCTCCGGCGCCCGGGATCAGGCCTATTTCGCGGAGCTCCTGCCGCTGTTCGGCCGGATCAAGGGCCAAGCCGACGAGATCCTGCAGCTGAACCAGAAAAGCATGAGTGACGCCAATGACCGCGCCCGCCGGAGCGCCGGATCCGCCCGAAGGCAGATGTATGTCCTACTGTCCGTCGGGATAGCCCTGGCCGTTGTCTTCGTCTTTTTCTCCAGGCGATGGATCCTCCGCCCGATCCACCGACTTATCCGGTCGGCGGACGAGATCCGGCGCGGCAACTTGGACCTCGTCGTGGCCGCCGACTCCCGGGACGAGATCGGGCACCTGTCGGAAGCGTTCAATGCCATGGCCGCGAGCCTGCGGGACTTCCGGAGGACGGACCAGGCCAAGCTCCTCCGCATCCAAAGGGCCACGCAGCAGGCTTTCGACAGCCTCCCCGACGCGATCGCGGTCATCGACACGGAAGGGCGGGTCGAGGTCGCCACGGAATCCGCCCGGACCGTCTTTGGACTGAGCCCCGGGATGGCCGTCGGCGACCTGCCTTTCGGGTGGATAGCCGGTCTTTGGCGCGATGCGAGTCAGGAAGGCCGCCCGGCCTTTCTCGAAGGCCAGAGGTCCGTCCAGCAATTCGTGAAAGGCGAGGAGCGCTACTATCGCCCCGAGGCGGTGCCGATCCTGGACAGCGAACGCCTGACGACCGGCGTGATCCTGGTCCTTAAGGACGTCACCCAGCTCCAGCAACAGGACGAGATCAAAAGGGGCGTCGTCCGGACCGTGTCCCACCAGCTGAACACGCCTCTCACTTCGGTCCGCATGGCCATCCATCTCCTCCTGGGCGAAAAGATCGGCGCCCTGAACGAGAAACAGGCGGAGCTTCTGATGTCGGCCCGCGAGGACAGCGACCGCCTTCACGAGATCCTCGACAGCCTGCTCGACCTCAGCCGCTTCGGATCCGGCAGGGCCCAGATGGAATTCCGGGCCCTCTCCCCGCGGTCGATCATCATGGATGCCGTCGAATCATTCCGCCGGACGGCCCAGGACCGCGGGGTCGCGCTTCAAACCGACGTCCCGGACGACATTCCCGACGTTTGGGTGGACACGACCCGGATCGGCCACGTCTTCAGCAACCTCATCTCGAATGCGCTCCAACACACGTCTCCGGGAGGCCGGATCGCGCTGACCGCCGAAGCCGACGACGCCTGGGTCCGCTTTCACGTCTCCGACACCGGCGAGGGCATCCCCGCGGCGTTCCTCGGCAGGGTCTTCGAACCCTTCTTCCGGGTCCCCGGCCGGCGGAACGAGACAGGCGCGGGGCTCGGGCTGGCCATCGTCAAGGAGATCGTCGAGGCCCACGGGGGCGCCGTGGACGTGGAGAGCAGCGAAGGGAACGGATCGACCTTCACCTTCACTCTGGGAAGGGCCGACCGGTTCCCGAAAGAGGGGGCGGCCTGATGATCGACGCGCTCTTCGTTCTGGTGACAGTCCTTTTCTTCGGCCTGTGCGCTCTCTACGCCAGGGCGTGCGAAAGGCTCTGACGATGGCCGACATTCTGGGACTCATCGTCGGGATCCTGCTTCTCGGCTATCTTCTGCTGAGCGTCCTGCGACCCGAAAAGTTCTGATGAGGTGACGGGGATGGACCTTTACGGCTGGCTTCAACTGGCCCTCTTCATCGGCCTCCTGATCGCGGTGACGAAGCCCCTGGGTCTCTACCTCGTCAGGGTCCTCGAGCCCGGAGGCAAGACCTGGCTGGACCGGCCGGTCAAACCGGTGGAGCGCCTGATCTATCGGATCCTCGGCATCGACCCGAAAGCGGAGCAGGATTGGCGACGCTACGCGCTGTCCCTCATCGTCTTCAGCCTGGCCGGGCTGCTGTTCACCTACGCCGTGCTCCGGCTCCAGCATCTTCTCCCCTTGAATCCCCAGAAGCTCGGACCCGTGGGGCCCGACCTGGCCTTCAACATCGCGGCGAGCTTCACCACCAATACGAACTGGCAGAACTACGCGGGGGAATCCACCCTGTCCTATTTTTCGCAGATGGTCGGTCTCGTCTTCCATAACTTCGTCTCCGCGGCCGTGGGCATCGCCGCAGCCGCGGCCCTGGTGCGGGGGGTGGCCCGGCACTCGGCCAAGACCATCGGGAATTTCTGGGTCGACGTCGTCCGGATCAACCTCTACCTCCTTCTTCCCTTCTCGATCGTTTTCGCCCTGTTCCTGAGCTCTCAGGGCATCGTCCAGAACTTCAAGCCGTACGTCGGGGCGACGGCCGTGGAGAGCGCTGCCGGACAGACCATCGCCCAGGGCCCGGCGGCTTCGCAAGTGGCCATCAAGATGCTCGGGACGAACGGCGGAGGGTTCTTCAACGCCAACGCCGCCCATCCCTATGAGAACCCGACGCCCCTCTCGAACTTCCTCCAAATGCTTTCCATCTTCCTCATCCCGAGCGGCCTCACCTATTATCTTGGACGCAAGGTCAAGAACCAGAAGCATGGCTGGGCCGTATGGAGCGCCATGGCCATCCTCTTTGTGGCCGCGGTGCTTGTCTGTTGGCGGTCCGAGAGCGCGGGCAATCCCCGCCTGCAGGCTCTCGGCGTCGACCCGGCCGGCGGCAACATGGAAGGAAAGGAGGTCCGCTTCGGCGTTTTCAACTCGAGCCTGTTCGCCACCGTCACGACCGCGGCCTCGTGCGGAGCGGTCAACTCCACGCACGACTCCTTCACGCCGCTGGGCGGGTTGGTCCCGCTCGTCAACATCCAGCTGGGCGAGGTCGTCTTCGGCGGGGTCGGTTCGGGGCTGTACGGGATGCTGGTCTTTGTCGTCCTGGCCGTCTTCCTCACCGGCCTGATGGTCGGACGGACGCCCGAGTACCTGGGCAAGAAGATCGAATCCTATGACGTCAAGGTCTCCGTCCTGGCCGTGCTGATCCTGATCTTCTCGATCCTCGGCTTCTCCGCCTGGGCCGCGGCCAGCCGATGGGGCCTGGCCGGGCTCGCCAACAAGGGCCCGCACGGCCTGAGCGAGATCCTCTACGCCTTCTCGTCCGGCACGGGCAACAACGGCAGCGCTTTCGGGGGCCTCAACGGCAACACGCCCTTCTATAACATCACCCTGGCTCTGGCCATGCTCTTCGGCCGGTTCATCATGATGGTGCCGATCCTGGCCTTGGCCGGGAACATGGCCCGAAAAAAGCTCGTCCCCGCGAGCGAAGCGAGCTTTCCCGCGAGCGGCCCGACCTTCGTCATCATCCTCATCGGGACCGTCCTCATCGTCGGCGCCCTGACCTTTCTCCCCGCCCTGGCCCTCGGTCCCATCGTCGAGCATCTCCTGATGACCGGGTCCGGCGTCCTGTATTAAAGGAGAATGACGTGCCCGCAGCGACCCGCAGGCTTCTGGACCCGGAGATCATCGGCCGGGCGGCGCTCGACGCCGTCAAGAAGCTGAATCCCGCTCACTTGCTCAAGAACCCCGTCATCTTCGTCACGGAAGTCGGCGCCTTGCTGACCACCCTGGGCCTGGTCATACGGTCGAAGAGCGAACCGGCGGGCTTCGTGCTCCAAGTGTCGGTCTGGCTGTGGTTCACGGTCCTCTTCGCCAACTTCGCCGAGGCCATGGCCGAAGGCCGGGGAAAGGCCCAGGCCGACGAGCTCCGCAAGACGCGGGCCTGCACGACGGCGCGCCTCCTTCGGCCCGACGGATCGGTCGAGTCCGTCCCCTCCGAGCGCCTGCGCAAGGGCGATGTGGTCATCATCTCGGCCGGCGAGCTCATCGCAGCCGACGGGGAGATCATCGAGGGCGCGGCCATGGTGGACGAATCCGCCATCACGGGCGAATCCGCCCCGGTCATCCGCGAGGCCGGCGGCGACCGGAACGCGGTCACGGGCGGGACGCGCGTTCTGTCCGACCGCATCAAGGTCCGGGTCACGGCCGACCCGGGGACGAGCTTCCTCGACCGGATGATCCGGCTCGTCGAGGGAGCGCGGCGCCAGAAGACGCCGAACGAGATCGCGCTGACCATCCTTCTTTCGGCCCTGACGATCATCTTTCTCGTCGTCATCATGTCCCTGAGGCCGTTCGGCGGATATTCCGGGGTCACTTTGACGACGACCGTGCTCGTCGCCCTCCTCGTCTGCCTGATCCCGACGACGATCGGCGGCCTGCTGAACGCCATCGGGATCGCCGGCATCGACCGCATGGTCCAGAAGAACGTCCTGGCCATGAGCGGGCGCGCCGTCGAGGCCGCGGGCGACGTCGATGTGCTGCTCCTCGACAAGACCGGGACGATCACGCTGGGCGACCGCCAGGCGACGGCCTTTCTCCCGGCGCCGGGGGTCACGGTCGAGGAGATGGCCAACGCGGCCCAACTCGCGTCCCTGGCCGATGAAACGCCCGAAGGGCGGAGCATCGTCGTCCTGGCGAAGAAATACGGCCTGCGAGGACGCTCCATCACCGACATGCCCGGAGCGGTGTTCATCGCCTTCTCCGCTCAAACCCGCATGAGCGGCGTCGACTTCGAGTCGCACCGCATCAGAAAAGGGGCGCCGGACGCGATCCGGGGATTCGTCGGGCAATGCGTTCCCCTCGAGGTTGGGGACTCGGTCCAGCAGATAGCTCTCCAGGGAGGGACGCCCCTGATCGTGGCCGACGGAAGCAAGGTCCTGGGCGTCGTCCATCTCAAGGATATCGTCAAAGGCGGCCTGAAGGACCGCTTCGAGCGCTTTCGGGCCATGGGCATCAAAACGGTCATGATCACCGGCGACAATCCCCTCACAGCGGCGGCGATCGCCCGGGAAGCGGGGGTGGACGATTTCATCGCCGAGGCCAAGCCCGAGGACAAGATGACCCTTATCCGAAAGGAGCAGGCGGCCGGTCACCTCGTGGCCATGACCGGAGACGGCACCAACGACGCCCCCGCTCTGGCCCAGGCGGACGTCGGCGTGGCAATGAACTCGGGGACCCAGGCGGCCAAGGAGGCCGGCAACATGGTCGACCTCGATTCCAACCCGACGAAGCTGATCGAGGTCGTCGAGATCGGCAAGCAGATGCTCATCACGCGCGGCGCGCTGACGACGTTCAGCATCGCCAACGACGTCGCCAAGTACTTCGCCATCATCCCGGCCATGCTGGTCGGCGTCTTCCCCGTCATCGCGCCGCTCAACGTCATGGGGCTCCGTTCACCCGCGAGCGCCATCCTGAGCGCCGTGATCTTCAACGCCCTGATCATCATGGCGCTCATCCCCCTGGCGCTCCGGGGCGTGCGCTTCCGGCCCCTGGGAGCGGCGGCCCTCCTCCGGCGCAATCTCATGATCTACGGCTTGGGCGGGCTCGTCGTCCCGTTCCCCGGGATCAAGCTCATCGATATCATTGTCAACGCCCTGCATCTTGTCTAACATGAGGAGGGACGCGCGGAAATGAAGACCTGGTTGGCCGAACTCCGGAGGTCGATCCTGGCCGTGGCCGTCCTGGCCGTCATCCTGTGCGGCCTCTACCCGTTCTCCGTCTGGCTCCTCGCCCAGGGCCTTTTCCCCGGCCGGGCCAACGGTTCGCTCATCGTCCGGGACGGGGTCGTCATCGGGTCGAGCCTGATCGGCCAGGAGTTCTCGTCCCCGAAGTATTTTCGCCCGCGCCCCTCGGCGGCCGGACAAGGATACGACGGCGGCCGGTCCGGCGCGACGAATCTCGGGCCCTTGTCCAAGGACCTCGTCGAGACCGTCCGCAGGCGTATCGCAGAATACCGGGAGGAAAACGGGCTGGCCGCCTCGGCTCGGGTACCGGTCGATGCCGTCACGTCCTCGGGGAGCGGGCTCGACCCCCATATCTCCCCCGAAAATGCGGGATTTCAGGCCCCCCGCGTGGCCAGGGCCCGGGGTCTTGCGGAGTCCGTCGTCCGCGCCCAGATCGAGGCCTGCACCGAGGGCCGCACGCTGGGCTTCCTGGGCGACCCCCGCGTGAACGTCGTGCGTCTGAACCTGGCCCTTGACGGAGTCCGCGATGCCGGAAGATAGGGCCGACGCGTTTCTCCGGATGATCCGCCGGTCCCAGCGGGGGCGGCTGAAGATCTACCTCGGCTACTCGGCCGGCGTCGGCAAGACCTATCAGATGCTCCAGGAAGGCCACCGGCTCAAGGGCGAGGGCATCGACGTCGTCATCGGCCTCCTCGAAACACACGGCCGCGCCGACATCGCCCGGCTGGCCGAGGGCCTGGAGGTCGTTCCCCGACGCGTCCAGGAATACCACGGCATCGCGGTCGAGGAGATGAACGCGGACGCGGTCATCTCCCGCAAGCCGCAGCTGGCCCTCGTCGACGAGCTCGCTCACACGAACATCCCCGGCAGCCGGAACGCCAAGAGGTATGAAGACGTTCTGGATATCCTGGCCGCGGGGATCCACGTCATCAGCACGCTCAACGTCCAGCATCTCGAGAGCCTCTACAACATCGTGGAGACGGCCGTCGGGGTCAAGGTCCGCGAGCGCCTTCCGGACTCCATCCTGGCCGAGGCGGACGAGATCGTCGATGTCGACCTGGCGACCGCCGACCTCCGGAAGCGCCTCGAGGACGGCAAGATCTACCCGGCCGAGCGCATCAAGACCGCGATGGCCAACTTTTTTACCGGGTCCAATCTGGAGAAGCTTCGCGAGCTGGCGCTCCGGGAGCTCGCGGCCCACATCGACCTGCGCCGGCGCGAGGCCCAGGGGGCGGAGGGCGGCGCCGCCTCGGATCAGGTCATGGTCTGCCTGAGCTCGCACGGGCCGAACAGCGAAAAGCTGCTGCGTTACGGCTCGCGTTTGGCCGGGAAGTTCAACCGGAACTGGTACGCGGTCTATGTGCAGACGCCGGCCGAGGAGGCCACGGTCATCGACGCCCAGGTCCAGCGCCATCTCTCGGACACGATGACGCTGGCCAAGCAGCTCGGGGCCATGGTCTTCACCTACAAGGGCGAGAACATCGCCGACACCATCCTCCGGTTCGCCGCGGAATACAGGGTCGGTCACATCGTCGTTGGCAAGGCCTCGGCGAGGCCCCTCTGGAAGAGGATAGGCCGGAACAGGAAGGTCGTCGAAGAGCTGATCAGGAACGCCCGGGAGGTCACCGTCATCGTCCTCGATTCGTGCACGCCCCTGCCGGGACCCGTCCGGCCCCAGCCGGAGCTCTCGGAAGAGGCCGCGCCGGCCGCGCCGGCTGAGGGATCCGGCGGCCAGCCGGTCGAACGCCCCCGCCTCAGCGTCTTATCGTCTCCTCAGCATATCGTGATCTGGGAGACGGCCGTGAACAGGGAGACCGTCCTCAGGACCTTGGCTTCGACGGTCAAAAGAGAAGCGGGGTTCGAATCCGAGGAGAGCCTCTTCGAGTCCATCATGAAACGGGAAGCCCAGGGCTCCACGTTCTTCAACGAGGGCGTGGCCTTCCCGCATGTCCGCGTGGAGGGACTGGCCGCGCCGGTCATCGCCCTGGGATTGACGAGAGAGGGCGTCATCGACGTGGCGACTGACAAACCCATCGAGATCGTCTTCCTCATCCTGTCACCCGCCCAGGCCCCCGAGACGCAGGTCCGGCTTTTGGGCCTGGCCAGCCGGGCGGCGCAGAACAGGTCTCTCATGCAGGCCCTGCGGTCCGTCCGGACGCCGGAAGAAGCCCTGGGAGCGATCCGCGAATGGGAAGGCTCGGCGTGAGGTCCGCGAATAGGACGGAATTCCCACTGGAGGAAACATGACACTCAAAAGGAAATTGAGCCTGGGCCTGGGATTCTTGTTCCTGATCATCTTTGTCCTGGCCTTGGTCTGTTCCTATTACATCGGCGAGCTCTCGCAGGACGCCGAGAACATCCTGAAGGACAACTATAAGTCCCTCGTCTACTCCAAGGACATGCTCGCGTCGCTCGAGGACACGCGGACGGCCGTCACCAGCGTCGTCTTTAATCCGGCCGAGGACAAGAAGACATCCGATTACTACCTGAAGCTCTTCGAGGCCGGCCGGACCGGATTCGAAAACAGCCTCAAGTCCGAGAACGGCAACATCACCGAGATCCATGAGCGCGAATACGCCGCCACGGTCAACCAAGGCTATGTCCTGTACGCCAACCTCTGCCTTCGGATGCTCAAGGGGGAGGGCGGCCGCGCCCTCTATTTCAACGAATACCAGCCGGCCTATGAACAGCTCGCGCGCGCCATCGCCGTCATCAACGATATCAACATGCAGGCGGTCGAGCGGAAAAGTCAGATGGCCAAGGCTGACGCCGTCCGGTTCATCCGCGTCATGGCCCTCGTGGGGGTCTTTTGTCTGATCCTGGCGCTCGGCTATTTTTGGTACTTCCCATTCTATATTTCCAACACGATCGCCTATCTGGCGGAGAGAATGAAGACGCTCCTGAAGAGATCCGATATCGTCCTCGATATCAAGACGAACGACGAGGCCTTTATCATTCTGCAGGGCATCAACTTGCTCGAGAGCAGGCTGGAGATGAAGAACGAACATAGAGGGAAATAGGAGGTCACATGAGAAAAGCCGCGTTTTTGGTTTTGTTGGGTCTCATCTCGGTCCTTCTCGCCGACTGCATTGTCTCCTATCCGTCGTTCGGCCCTCCCCCGCTGAGGGAAGAACGCATGGTCGGGGGCCACAGGGACGGCTACGTTTGGATCGACGGGCACTGGGGATGGCGGGGCGGCGGCTATGTTTGGATGTCCGGGCACTGGACCAGGGCCAAGCGTGGAAGGACATGGGAGCCCGGCCGCTGGGAGCAGAGGGGCCGGAAGTGGGCCTGGCGGGACGGCCGTTGGCGCTAGGGCTGGCTTAAGGAGCCGCTAGGACGACTTGGCGGCGGCCGGCTTGATGAGCTCCAGGAAAAACCAGTCCTGAACGGATCTCTTGGAGACGACGGTGAACCCTGCCGTTCTGGCCACGTCCTCGAAATGGCCCAGGCCTTGGCCCCCGGGAACGAGGTAGGTGCCGTAACTGGCGTCGACCTCCTTGCCGGGAAGCTTGAACGTGACCGTGATCAGGGCGTACCTCTTCAGCGGGTCATCGAGCCGGGGCAGAACGCAGTCCCAGATAAGGAGCCGGCCGCCGGGGGCCAGGACCCGGGCCAGCTCGCGGAAGACCTGGTCGTGATCCCGCGGCGACATGAACATGAAGGTGAAGAAGACGGTGGCCGTGGAGAACGTCCCGTCGAGGAACTTGAGCTCGCGGGCGTCCATGACGATCTTGAGGAGCGGCCCGGGGGGCGCCTCGAGGAGCTCTTTCTTGCTGATGTCGATGGCCACGACCTGCGGGCCCTTGAGCTGGCCGATGATACCCCAGCCTCCCCCGCCGATGTCCAGGATCAGCCCCTTGGCCGGGAAATCGTCGACCGGGACGAATTGGCGCGGCGCTTTCCAGATCTCCTCGTCGGGCGGCTTGGCGATGTGCTGAGCCACGGCCGCTGCAACGAAGATCAGAGCCAGGCCGGCCGGCAAGACCGGGATGACGCGCCTATTCATAGCCATTCGGATGACTCCTTTCCCTGACCGGAACGAACGCTGGAGCGGACGGATGGCATTATACCCTTGACAGGTCCGCGCGGGTATGGGATATTTTGAAATGTCGCGGGGCTTAGTGAAAAGGAAGGGCGACGGTTTGACCCTAATCCTCGCGGCCGGTTTTTTTTCCCTTCTCCCTCCCGTATATTTCCTCCGATTGATGTCAGACGCCAGAAAGCTTAAGAAAAGGCTTCCGGAGCCGCAGGCGGAATGCGGCGAAAATGCAAGGACCAATGAGGAACAGCTGATCACGCAGGATTATTCCACCAGGATGGCGATAGATGTCGGACCGCTCCCCACCGGAGAGAAGTCCGGCCGACCCGCGAACCCCCGCCGCGGCGGACGGTCCGCGGATCGCGGCTAGAGATCGCCTCTCCCGGCTTTTTTCCCGAAGAAACGGCCGCCGCCCGACCAACCTCATGAGGGCGACGGCTGGTCACAGGCTTGGTTCCCTTGATTTCGGCCGGGTCGCGTGGTACTTTGGACCGTTGGTTTTCAGGAGAAACATGATCCGTAAGGTCCTGGTCGCGCTCGTATTTCTCTCCCTGGCCGCCGTCTGGCCGGCCGGGTCCTTGCGGGCCCAGGAGAAGGTCCAGGACCAGGCCGCCCACGAATATGTCGTCCGGGCCATCACCCTGGCCGTCACGGTCCAGGATTCCAGGGGGCGGTTCGTCAACAATCTGACCGAAAAAGATTTCACGATCTACGAGAACAACAAGAAGAAGCCGATCACCTACTTCCTGCACGATTTCGGGGCGCCGCTCAGCCTGACCATCCTCCTCGACGTCAGCGGCAGCATGGCCCTCGAAGGCAAGCTCGATGAGTGCAAGGCGGCCCTCCGCACGCTCGCCACGCGGCTGCTTCGGCCCCGCGACGAGATCGCCCTGCTCATCTTCGCCGACGGGCAGGTCGAGGTGGCCGCCAAACATTCGACGGACAAGAGCGAGTTCCTCCGGGCCCTCGACGAGACCAAAGCCTACGGCCAGACCGCCCTCAACGATGCCGTAGGCGTATCGCCGGAGTTCGCGACCAGGGCCAAGAACGAGAAACGGGCCCTCCTCCTGATCACCGACGGCATCGAAAACGACAGCCAGTCGACGCCGGAACAGGCCCTGGAGATCGCCAAGAGGGTCGATGTCCCCATTTATACGATCGGCTACAAGATCCCCCGCAACGAGCAGCTCGCGGCCCATAAGCGGGCCGGCGGCCTGACTTCGGCCGGGATCGTCGAGACCCTGGACAAGTTCTCCCGGGCCACGGGCGGCAAGGCCTGGTTCCTGAACCAGCCGACCGACCTGGCCGACGTCGTCCAGGCCATCAAGAACGAGCAGAGCCACCAGTACATCATCGGCTACACTTCCTACCAGGACACTTCGGACCTGTACCGCTGGATCCGGGTGACGACGCCGAACTACAAGCACAAGATCCGCACCCGCCAGGGTTACTAAGGCCGTCCGTCCCCTTGTCGCCCGGGGATCCTCGAATCCCCCCAAGGGGGTATTTCGGCACTTGGCCCTTTCTTTTTCCCTGAAAAACGTCTAAGATGGATACATGCGGGGTCGGGGAGTATCGGCGGCCTTCAGCCGCTCATCAAGAATCATCAACAGGAGGTTCTCATGAAGAACAGGAAGTTTGTCTATCTCACCGGGTTCCTGCTTTTGGCCGCTCTCATCACGGGGCCGGCGTGCGCGACGAAGAAGTTCGTCAAGACCGAATCGGCGACGCTCGACGGCAAGATCGCTCAGGTCTCGACCGAGGTCGAGGCGAGCCAGAAGCGGATCTCGGAACATGACGAGAAGCTGACGACGATCGGCTCGCTCATCTCCAAGCACGACGACCAGTTCAAGGCCGTCGAGGGCGAGATCGGCGAGGTCAAGACCCTCATCAAGGGCAACCTCGTCATGACCGCCACGCTGAAGAACGACGAGGCCAAGTTCGCCTTCAATGACGCCACGCTCACCCCGGCAGCCAAGGGTGTCCTCGACGCCTTCGTCCAGAGGCTGGTCACCGAGAACAAGGGCGTTTACATCGAGATCCAGGGCCACACTGACAACACCGGCACCGACGAGGTCAACATGACTCTCGGCCAGAAGCGGGCCGAAGCGGTGATGATGTATCTCTACAAGCAGTACAAGATCCCGCTCCACCGCATGTCCGTCGTCAGCCTGGGCAGCTCCATGCCCGTCGCCGACAACGGGACGCGCGACGGCCGCAGCCAGAACAGGCGGGTCGAGATCCTCGTCTACGAATAAGAGCGCGAGTCCAAGAATTCCATCACCGGGGGCAGGGCCCGAACGGGCCTTGCCTCCGGCGATCACCTTGCCGTGGCCGAGGCGGCAAGTCCTTCCCTGCCCTTGCTGTTGACCCCCACGATCTCGTACGTGTACACCGCCGATCCGTCGATCCTCCGGTGGACGTATCTGTACAGGGTGTTGGCCGACGTCTTGGCCACCGCGGCGACGAGCGCACGGCTGCCGGCGGCGACCCGATAGATCCGGTACATCATCACGCCCGTGTTCCGGGAGTTGTCCGCCCAGGTCAGGACATTGGCGTATTCCCGCAGGAGCAGACTGCGGATGATCGATCTCGCGGCCTTGAGGTTGACGGCCGGGAAGATGTTGTCCATGATCACGGCGACCTCCGCTTCGCTGTGCAGGCCGGTCGCGTCGTAAGCGACGGCCCGGACCGTGTGCGCGCCGTTCGTGAACAGGGTCGTATCGAGGGTGAAGGAGAACGGGGGCGCGGTCAGCGTCTGGGCGAGATAGGCATCGCCGTAGAGCTCGACACGGGCCAGTCCGTTGTCGTCGCCGGCCGCGACCTCGACCTCGAGCGCTCCATAGACCGTCTGTCCGGCGGAGAGGTTGGTGATGGCCACGTTCGGGGCGTCGTCGTTGGCGGTGACGGTCACGCTCATCGGGGTCGTCGTCCCGGAAATGTCCGACAGGGACATGGCTGTGGCCGCGCCGTCGTATCGCGCCGAATTGGGCAAGGTGAAAGGACTGAACGTCCTCCCGGTCTTGTAGTAGTCCCCCGCATCGGCCCAACCCGACCAGGTCTCGATCGTCTCGAGCCCGTCGGCCTCCATGAGGCGGAGGAGCTTGTGCTCCGTGTAGGAGTTGTTGTAGAGGAAATCCGAGTCCCAGGTGTCGAGCCGGGCGTCGACGTGCCAGACGATCAGGCCGTCGGACCCGGTGAAAAGGCCCGTGTCGTTGCCCGACCGGGCCCGGTTCTGGACCATGAAGTACTCATCGAAGATCCGTCCTGACACGGCTCCGGGCATGAACAGGACGGCGTCGGGGTAGAGCCCCGAGGCCCTCAGCGTGACGGTCTGCGAGCCCGTCGCGACGACCGCCGGTGTCATCCAGTCCAGCATGAACTTCGTGAAGCAGTTGTGATCGCCGGAGCTGTCCATGATGTCGAGGCCGCCGACGCCTCCCCGCGGGCCGACCGCGTCGTCGTAGTCGTAGTAGTCGGGCACGCCGAGGGCGTGTCCCGTTTCGTGGATGATGGTGCTCGGCGTGAAAGAGCCCCCGGGGTAATCATAGAGCTCCCACTGCCAGGAGTAGTTCGTCAGCCGCTTGCCGTCGAGACGGTAAGTCGGGTCCGAAAACCAGGTGTAGTAGCCCCACCAGAACTCGGCCCAGCCGTCGTGGGGGCCGCTCCAAAAGACGCACAGGTAGTCGATCGTGCCGTCGCCGTCGTTGTCGTATTGCGAGAAATCATGCCCCAGGCCGTCGTAATAGCTCAGGGCTTCCCTGATCACGTTCTCGCGGCCGGAATCCGTCGCGGCCACCGTGCTCCTGGCATAGGGGGCCTGGTACCAGCCGAGGACGTTTCCCGCGATCGTCAGCTGTCCGTAGGAAGAACGCTGGTAAAAGTTCTTCAGGCTGTCGAACGGCGGGCCGCCGGCGCCGCTCCCGAAGAGCTTTGATTCGAAAGTGGCCGGGGTGGTCGTTCCCGGATAGTCGGAAAACGAGATGAGCAAGGTCAGGATCCTGACCGTCCCGGCCGTCGGCATGCCCTTCCAGCCCCCGGGCGGCGCGAGCGTGGCGCCGGAAGAAGCGGCGCGGGCTGGGACGGCGCCGCGGCCGGTGAGCAGGCGGGACACCTTGTCGTGGAGCCGGACCCTCATGGGCTGGGGGATCTTGTGGTTGCCGAGGGCCTTGGCCCGGGCGATGCGGGCGGCCATCGTCCCATCGAGCTTGTAGCGGGCGATCTGCTCCTTCGTCGGAGGCTCGAGGGCCAGCCCCGGCAGGAGGCCGGCGACGAAGAACGCGGCCATCAGGACCGCCGCGAGCCGGGGACGGAAGGTTTGCGCCATCGAACCGCTCTCTGTCCGCCAAATATAGGCCTCGCCGGCGACCAAGTCAAACCTGACGCGCCCCGACGGATTCAGCGGATGCCGAAATTGACGCCCGTCCGCTCCTCGATCCTGTCCGTGGCCGGCGGCGGCTCGGGGGACAGCGCGGCGATCTCGGCCCTGAGCTCCGGCGTCATCGGGATGTCCGCGGCGGCGAGGAGCGGGGCAAGCTGGGCCGTGCTCCCGGCCCCGACGAGCGGCGCCGTGACGGCGGGATGGGAGCCGACCCAGGCGACGGCCAGCCCGGCCGGGTCGAAGCCGCGCTCACGGGCGAAGGCGGTGAACCGCTCGGCCACATCGTAGTTCAGGTCGTCCCTGTAGCGCGTGGCGTAGATCTTGTTGGAGACCAGCCGTCCCGTCTCGGGCCTGCGGTCCTTACCGTACTTGCCGCTCAGGAGCCCCCCGCCGAGCGGGCTGTAGGGGAAGACGCCCAGCCCCTCGGAGAGGGCCAGGGGCAGGATCTCGACTTCGGCCTGGCGCTTGGCCAGATTGTACATGGGCTGGATGCAGGCGAACGGGGCCAGGCCTTCCTTCGCCGAGATGCCGAGCGCCTTGGCGACCTGCCAGGCGGCGAAATTGCTGGCCCCGAGATAGACGACCTTGCCCTGGTGAACGAGGTCGTCGAGGGCCCGCAGGGTCTCCTCGAGCGGCGTGCGGTCGTCGAAGCGGTGGACGTAATAGATATCGATGCGTTCGGTCTGGAGCCGCCGGAGCGAGGCCTCGACGGCGTACTGGATGTGGCGCCGCGACGCGCCCATGGCGTTGACGTCCTTGGAGGTCGCGAAATAGGCCTTGCTGGTGATGAGCACCTCTTCCCGGCAGTCCTTGATGAGGCGGCCCAGGATCTCCTCCGCCCGCCCGCCGGAATACATGTCGGCGCAATCAAAGAGGTTGACGCCGGCCGCGCGGCAGAGCTCGAACAGGGCCTTGGAGCCCGCTTCGTCGGCGTCTCCGCCGAAAGACATCGTGCCGTAGGCGACGGCCGAGACCTTAACGCCGGTCCTGCCCAGGAATCTGTAGGTCATATCGATCTCCGTTTCAGGACGTTCTCTTCTTCATTTCGAGCCCGTGGCCGATCGGATAAAGGCCGGGGATCGAAACGGGCAGCTTGCCGGTCACGTCCACCTCCCCGGCCAGGGCCCGGGCGGCGGTCGATTGGGTCTCCGGATTATCTTTGTAGAGGCAGAGGTAGGCGTCGATGTCGGGAAAGTGCCTCAGGAGATAGGGGCTGCCGAAGGACACGGCGACGATCTTCGGACCGGCCGGCAGGGCGGCCAGCTTGCGAACGAGCTCGATGTGCTTCGGCTCGAGGTCGACGCTCCCCTTCCGGTCGCTTAGCCTCGAGAACAGGGCCAGGACGACGGTCCCGGCCGAAGAGGCCTTGGCGAAAGCGTCGTCGAGGAGGTCTTGGCCGGTGTCCGCGTCGGCGTAGAAGGAGGCGGCCCCGGGGAACCTGGCCTGCATCGCGGCGACGAAAGCCTGGCCGGCGAAATAGTCGCCGAGGTCGCTGCTGAGGGAGAGCACGACGAGGTCGCCGGGGCCCGCGGACAGGGGCAGCGCGCCGCCGTCGTTCTTGACCAGAGTCGCCGAGCTCTCCAGCATTCCGGCGGCTTGATCGAGGTTTGCTTTGGGGGCGACGAGGCGGCTGAGGGCGTCGATCCTGACGAAGCGATCGCGCTGGAGGCCGAGCGAGGCCTTGGTTTCGAGGATCCGGCGCACCGATGCGTCGATCCGGGCCGGCGGGATCCGGCCGTCGCGGACGGCCGCGGAAAGATAGGCGATGACCTTGGCCGGCTCGGGCGGCAGGAGGAGCTGGTCGACCCCCGCGAGGACGGCCCGGAGCGAGGCTTCCTCGGTGGAAAAGGCGTTGGTCACGCCGGCCATCTCGAGGGCGTCCGTGACGATGAGGCCTTTAAAACCCATCCTTTGCCGCAGCAGCCCGGTCAGGATGGGGGCCGAGAGGGTCGCCGGCATTCCGGGGGTCTGATCGAGGGCCGGGACGGCCAGGTGGGCCGTCATGACCGCCTTGACGCCGGCGTCGACGGCCGACTTGAATGGAACGAGCTCGACCTTCTCCAGCCGCTCGAGGTCGGCGGTGATGGTCGGCATGAGGCTGTGGGAATCCTGGGACGTGTCGCCGTGGCCCGGAAAGTGCTTGGCCGTGGCGATCATGCCGTTGTCCTGGACGCCGCGGATGAACGCGTCGGCGAGCCGGCTGACGAGGGCCGGATCGGCGCCGATCGACCGCGTGTTGATGATGGGGTTGTCGGGATCGATGTTGACGTCGACGACCGGAGCATAGGTCATATGGATGCCCATGGCCCGGCCTTCGAGGGCCGTGACCTTGCCCATGGCGTAGGCGCGGTCCTCGGAACCGGTCGCGCCGAGGGCCATGAACGGCGGGAAGAGGGTGGCGTTGGTGATCCGGTTGGCCGCCCCCCTCTCGAAATCGGAGGCCATGAGGAGGGGGACCTTAGCGAGCTTCTGGAAGAAGTTCGTGAGCTCGGCCGTTTCATAGACCCGCGCCGGGGCGAAAAGGACCAGGCCGCCGATCTTCGATTCGGACACGAGCGACCCGAGCTCGCGAAGGTAGGCGCTATCGGCGTTGCGGAAATCGGCCGTGAAGCGGCAGGCGACCATCTGGCCGACCTTCTCCTCGATGGTCATCCTCTTGAGCGTCCGGGCGACCCAACCGGCATCGGGGGCGGACAGTCGCGGGCCCGCGGCCGGAGCCGGGATGCGGGCGCAGCCCGAGGCGGCGAGCCCCAGGAGCAGGGCCGCGGCCGTCGTTCGGATACTTGTCATAGCATCAGTAGCGGACCAGGGCGTGGACGGCGACCTCGGGATGGGCCGCGCGGATCGTCTCGACGCCCTTCAGGAACGAGAGCTCGACGACGGCCCCGAAGCCGACGACGTCGCCCCCGAGGATCTTGACCAGGTTGATGGCGCTCACCGAAGACGATCCGGTGGCGATGAGGTCGTCGATGATGAGGACGCGCTGGCCCCGGGCCACGGCGTCCTCGTGCATCTCGAAGGTCTCGACGGCGTACTCGTTCGGAGCCGTGACGCTGGCGCACTTGCGGGGCAGCTTGCCTTTTTTGCGGATGACGGTCAGGCCGAGTCGGAGGTCGCGGGCCAGGGCCGCGGCGAAGATGAAGCCGCGCGATTCGATCCCGGCGATGATCTCCGGCCTTCTCGGCGCCGCCCAGGCGGCGAGCTCGTCGATGACAAAGTTGAAGGCCTGGGAGCTCAGGACGACCGGCGTGACGTCCTTGAAGACGATGCCCGGCTTGGGAAAGTCGGGGACGTCGATAATGTAGGATTTGAGGTCGATGCTCATGGCGGACTTTACTTTAACAAATAAGAAGACAAAAAAAAAGCTCATCTCCCGATTCCGGGAAGTCCCTCTCTCCGGCTTTGCTCAGGATATCGCCCCTCACGGTCCCTTCATTTTTTTTAAAAACGGGTATACTGGAAGAGATGGGCATCGATTATTCCCTCTACCTCGTTGCCGACGCCGATTATGCCGCCGGCCGCGACCTGGCCGCCCTCGTCGACGCGGCGGTCGCCGGCGGAGTGACGGTCGTCCAGCTCCGGGCAAAGCGCCTCGCCGGAGGCGAATTCGTCGCGCTCGGGCTGGCGCTGGCCGGAGCGGCTGGCGACGAGGGGCGTCCCGCTCCTCGTCAACGATCGCCTGGACGTCGCCATGGCCTGCGGCGCCGCCGGGGTCCACCTCGGCCAGGAGGACGTGCCGCTCTCTCTCGCCCGGCGCATCCTCGGGCCCGGCGCGACGATCGGCGTCTCGGTCAACACCGTCGAGGAGGCCCGCCGTGCGGAACGGGACGGAGCGGACTACGTCGGGGCCGGCCCTGCTTTCGCCACGACGACGAAGGAGACACGCTTGGCCGTTCTGGGCGCCGAAGGCGTCCGGCTCATCACGGAAGCGACCCGGATCCCGGTCGTGGCCATCGGCGGCATCGGCGCGGGGAACGCGGCGGAGCTCGGCCGAGCCGGGGCCGGCGGCATCGCCGTCGTCTCGGCCATTCTCGGCGCCCCGGACGCGAAGCTGGCAGCCGAAGAGCTGAAACTCGCTTTTTCTAAATATCAAAAGAGGAGGGCGATATGAACATGGGGAAATGGGCGGCATTGCCGCTGGCTTTGGTTTTGGCCCTGTCTCCGGCTTTGGCCGGACCCCGGACCGGGACTGCCCAGCCCGCCGGGAATGAGGACCAGGTCAAGAAGGTCGAGGACGCCGTTCGCGTCGTCTCGGAGATGATGAAGGAATCGGACAAGAGCATTCCCGCCAACCTCATCAGGACCTGCGCCGGGATCGCCATCATCCCCGACGTCATCAAGGCGGGCCTCGTCGTCGGAGGGCGCCACGGCCGGGGCGTCGTGCTCGTCCGGACCAAGGAGGGGGGCTGGAGCGACCCGGCCTTCATCGAGCTGACAGGGGGAAGCATCGGCTGGCAGGCCGGCGTCCAGTCGGGCGACATCATCCTCGTCTTCCGGACGCCGCGGAGCGTCGAGAACATCAACAAGGGCAAGTTCACGCTTGGGGCGGACGCCGGCGTCGCCGCCGGCCCGGTGGGGCGCACGGCCGAGGCCAGCACCGACACCGAGCTCAAGGCGGAGATCCTGTCCTATTCCCGAAGCCGGGGTCTCTACGTGGGGCTGACCCTGCAGGGATCCTCGATCCAGGAAGACCGCAAGGCCAACCGGGATTTCTACGGCACGGAGATCTCGCCGATGGGCATCTTCGAGGGCCAGGCCAAGGCGACTCCCGAGGTGGCGCAGAAGCTCAAGAGGACCCTGGCCGAGCTGGTCAAAAAATAGGGGACAAAGAGGGACAATCCCCTTCGGGGACAGCCCCTAGGGCTCAGCCCTCGATGGTGATGCGGCGCTCGTCGTCGCCGGCGGTCTCTATCCGGACGACGATCGCGTCGACCGGAAAAGTTAGCTTCTCGGCCCATTCGACGACGACGATCCCGCGTCCCAGCATGTCCTCCCACCCGAGGTCGGCGATCTCCGCCTCCCGGTCGATCCGATAGAGGTCGATGTGGTAGACGGGGTACCGGCCCTGGTAGACATTGACCAGGGTGAAAGACGGGCTCGAAACGCGGGACGGGTCGGCGACCCCCGCGCCCGAGGCGATGCCCTTGGCGAAAACGGTCTTTCCCGCCCCGAGCGCCCCGATGAGAAGGACGACTTCCGTCCCCGTGAAGCCGGCGGCCGTCTTCCGGGCCAGCTCGAAGGTCTCCTCAGCGGAGCGCGTCGTGACCGTGTCTACCCGGCTCATTACCCGGCCAGCTCCTTCAGGGCCGGGGGGAGGAAGCGAATGAGGTCTCCGGCCACGAGCGACTTTTCGCTCAACCGGTCCGCGGCCACGTCCCCGGCCAGGCCGTGGGCGTAAACGGCCGAAAGGACCGCGCCGAGCACATCGTTCTTCTGGGCGATCTGGGAGCCGATCAGGCCTCCGAGGACGTCCCCGGTCCCGCCGGTGGCCATGCCGGGATTCCCGGTCGGATTGACGAAGACGCGGCCGTCGGGCGCGGCGACGAGCGTCCGGTGCCCTTTGAGGACGAGGAGGACGCCGTGCCTGGCCGCGAACTCCGGAGCGAGCTCCAGCCGGTGGCGGACAACCTCATCGGTCGTGAGCCCGGTGAGCCTGGCGAACTCCCCCGGATGCGGCGTGAGGACGGCCGGGGCCTCGAGACCGGCCAGGACATCCAAGTGCGAGGCGACGATGTTGAGCCCGTCGGCGTCGAGGACGCACGGGACTTTGACCCGCGGCAGAAGTCCCAGCACGAACTCCGCGGTCGAGGCGTTCGTCGAGAGTCCCGGCCCGACGAGAACGGCGTTCTTGCCCTTGAGCAGCGCGAGCGCCCGGGGCAGCGCGGCGGCCGCGATCGTTCGTTCAGGGGTTTCGGCCAGCGGCTCGGTCATGAGCTCGGCCATGGACCGGGCGATCGAGGACAGGACCCCCGCGGCCGTGGCCACCGTGACCAGCCCGGCTCCCATGCGCAGCGCGGCCCGCCCGGCCAGGGCCGACGCGCCCGACTTGCCGAGCGACCCGGCGAAAATGAGGAGATGGCCGTAGCTCCCCTTGTGCGTGTCCTTTTTCCGCCTGGCGAAGTATGGCCTCATGGCCGCTTCCTCGACCAGCTCGAGCTTCAAGCCCGGCTTTTCGAAAAGCGCGGCCGGGATGCCGATCGGAGCGATGACGAGCTCGCCGACACCGTCCGCGGCGGGCGGGAAGATGTGGGCCACCTTGGGGGCAGCCAGAGTGACCGTCAAGTCCGCCTTGACGCTCGGCCCGATCGTCTCGAACGTGTCGGCCGAGAGGCCCGAGGGGATGTCGACAGCGACTTTATAGGCGTCCGAACGGTTGATGTCCTCGACGGCCGCGGCATAGAGGCCCTCCAGAGGCTTGACGAGTCCGGTCCCGAAGAGCGCGTCGACGATGATCGAGGCCGGGGGCAGCACGCCCCGGACCTTCTTCCAGGCCGCGGCGTCGCGGACCTCGGTCACGGAGATGCCCATCTTGAGCGCGATGGCCAGATTGACGGCGGCATCGCCCTTGACGTCCTCTCGGGAGGCCAGAAGCAGGACGTCGGGCCGGACGCCGGAATTGAAGAGGTGGCGGGCGACGACAAGGCCGTCCCCTCCGTTGTTGCCCTTTCCCGCCACAATGACGATGCGCTCGTCCGCGATCGCCGGAAAGCGGAACTTGAGGGCCCGGACGATCCCCAGGCCGGCATTTTCCATCAGCACGACGCCCGGGATGCCGATCTCCTCGATGGCCGTCCGGTCGATATCCCTCATCTCGGCGGAGGTTAGGATCTTCATGGCGCTCCTTCCGGGAGGAATCTTAGCACAATCCCCGCAGGCGGGTCATGTTGACTTTGCCTCTTTCCCTGTGTTAGTTATTACGAAAATCGTTTCGAGGGAACCATAGTGATCGAACCCGCCAAGTCCGCGTCGTCATTCCGCAAGACCACCTGGCAGCTCGCGGCCGTCATCCTCCTTGTCGCCGCGGGCCTGGCGGCCTCGTTCCTGGCTCCGCGCCGGTTCATTCCCGTCGCCGCCGGGGCTTTCGTCGTCCTTTGCGGCGCGCTCCTCTACGTGTTCTGGCGCCTGGCCGTATCCGCCCACGAGCGTTTCGACCGGGCCAAGTGGGACCAGGCGAACAGGAGCATGACCGACTTCATGCAGGTCCTGATCGACATCATGCCCAACCCGGCGTTCTTCAAGGACATCGAGGGGCGCTATCAAGGCACCAACGTGGCTTTCGAGAAGCTCCTCGGGAAAACCAAGGACGAGCTCATCGGTAAGACGATCGGCGACGTCGCCCCGCCGGAGATCGTCGGAAAGCACATGGAACACGATCAGACGCTGCTGGCGCGGCCCGGTCACCAGGTCTATGAGGCCCCGCTCAAGGCCTGGGACGGCGACCATCACGTCATCTTCATCAAGGCCACCTATCAGCGTCCCGACGGCAAGGTGGCCGGGATCATCGGCATCCTCAAGGACATCACCCAGAGGCTGCGCTCGGAGGAGGAGATCGAGCAGCTGCGGCGGTTCAGCGAGAGCACGGCCCAGACGATGACCGAGGGGCTCGTCCTGACCGACGCCGACGGCAAGTTCACGTTCGTCAATCCGGCCGCCGCGCGGATGCTCGGCTACACCCCGACGGAGATGATCGACCGGCAGGTGCTCTCGTTCGTCCCCAGGGACCAGCAGGCCATCGTCCGGCACGCCGACGAGAAGCGGTCCAAGGGCATCTCGGACCGCTACGAGCTTGTGTTCCTCCACCGGGACGGCAGCCGCCGCACGTTCCTCGTGAGCGGCGGGCCTCGCATCCAGGGTTCCCCGTTCGGCGGGACGATGGCCGTCCTGACCGACATCACCGAACGCAAGCAGATGGAGGAGGAGATCCGCTCCCTGACCCTGCACGACGAGCTCACCGGCCTCTACAACAGGCGCGGCTTCATGACCCTGGCGGACCATGTCCTCAAGACGGCCAACCGGCTCAAAAAGGTGACGGCCCTCATCTATCTGGACGTCGACAACCTCAAGAAGATCAACGACACCGGCGGACACAAGACGGGCGACAGGGCCCTCGTCGAAGTGGCTTTCATCCTGCGGAAGAGCTTCCGCGAGACCGACGTCATCGGCCGGCTCAGCGGGGACGAGTTCGCCATCCTGGCCATGGAAGCGAACGCGATGAACGTCGACCTTCTCTCCGCGAGGCTCCAGGAACGGATGGACCTCTTCAACGCCCAGTCATCGGCCGAGGCGGGCTTCCACCTGGCCGTGAGCGCCGGCATCTGCACGCGCGAGCCCGACCAAGCGGAGGCGGTCGAGGAGATGCTGAGCCGGGCCGATTTCGCCATGTACGAGAAGAAGAGAGCCAAGAAGAACAGCGAGACCGGCAAGCCGCCCGGACCGTCGAAATAGCCCGCCGCGGCCTTGAATTCACGGGCCGTTTGTGATATTTTCGAGATTACTTTTCACCATCCTGTCGAGGAATCTAGGAGGTTGGCCATGGCTATCCGCGTGGGAATAAACGGGTTCGGCCGGATCGGCCGCAACATGCTCCGGGCGTCCTGGAACGACCCCGGGATCGAGTACGTGGCCGTCAACGACATCACCGACGCCAAGACCCTGGCCCACCTTCTCAAGTACGACTCCGTCCTGGGCACCTTCAAGGAGGACGTCCGGGCGACAGGGGACGCCATCGTCGTCAACGGCCGGAATATCCGCGTCCTGGCCGAGAAAGAGGTCGGCAAGCTCCCCTGGAAGGACCTGGGCGTCTCCGTCGTCATCGAATCGACAGGCAAATACACCAAGCGGCCCGACGTCATCCAGCACATCGAGAAAGGCGGCGCCGCGAAGGTCATCGTCTCGGCCCCGGCCACCGATCCGGACATCACCATGGTCCTCGGGGTCAACGAGAAGATGTACGACCCGGCCAGGCACCACATCATCTCCAACGCCTCGTGCACGACCAACTGCCTGGCCCCCGTGGTCAAGGTCCTCCATGACGCCTTCGGCGTCGAGCGTGGCTTCATGACGACCATCCACTCCTATACGAACGACCAGAAGATCCTCGACGCTCCGCACAAGGACCTGCGCCGGGCCCGCGCGGCCGCGGTCTCCCAGATCCCGACGACGACAGGGGCGGCCAAGGCCGTCGGGCTCGTCATGCCCGAGCTCAAGGGCAGGATCGACGGGTTCTCCGTCCGTGTCCCGACCCCGGACGTCTCCCTCGTCGATTTCGTGGCCATCCTCAAGAAGACGACGACCGCGGAGGAGATCAACGCCGCCTTCCGGGCGGCCGCCGCGGCCGGGCCGCTCGCGGGCTACCTGGGCGTCACCGAGGAGCCCCTCGTCTCCGTGGATTTCATGGGCGACCCCCGTTCGGGCATCGTCGACCTCCTCTCGACCAAGGTCCTCGACGGCAGCCTGGCCAAGGTCATCGCCTGGTACGACAACGAGTGGGGCTATTCCTGCCGCCTGGTCGACCTGGCCAAGTTCGTCTCCAAGTGAGCCCGGCATGAACTTCGTCACCGACCTGGACGTCAAAGGCAAGCTCGTCTTCCTTCGCGTGGATTTCAACGTCCCCTTGGACGACAAGGGCGCGATCCGCGACGACACGCGCATCCGCGCCTCCCTGCCCACGATCGCCTGGCTCCTGGATCACGGCGCCAGGCTCATCATCGCCTCGCATCTCGGGCGTCCCAAGGGCAAGGTCGACCCGGCGATGAGCCTCCGGCCGGCCGCGGTACGGCTGGGCGAGCTCATCCCGAACAAGATCGTTATGGCCCCCGACGTCGTCGGCGACGAGGTGGGGCGGCTGAAGCGCGCCCTGGGCGAAGGCCAAGCGCTCCTCCTCGAAAACGTCCGGTTCTACAAGGAGGAGGAGAAGAACGACCCGGAATTCGCCAGGAAGCTGGCCGAGGACATCGACATCTTCGTCAACGACGCCTTCGGTTCGAGCCACCGGGCCCACGCCTCCGTCGTCGGCATCGCCGACTTTGTTCCGGTCACGGCCGCCGGCTACCTGATGAAGAAGGAGGTCGAATACCTCAAGAAGGCGATCCACACCCCGGTCAAGCCCTACGTGGCCATCCTCGGCGGGGCCAAGGTGTCGGACAAGATCGAGATCATCGAGAGCCTGCTCGGCAAGGCCGATCACATCCTGATCGGCGGCGCCATGGCCTACACCTTCCTGAAGGCCCAGGGCCTGGGCGTCGGCAAGTCGCTCGTCGAGGACGACCAGATCGAGGTGGCGCTGGTCATCCTGGACAAGGCCCGGTCGAACGCGGTCAGCTTCCACCTGCCCCAGGACCACGTCCTGGCCACGGCCGCGGAGGCCGGCGCGATGACGAAGATCGTGGAGTCCCTCCCCTTCCCCGAGGATATGGTGGGCGTCGATATCGGCCCTAAGACCGTCGACGCCTATGCCGCGGTCATCGCCGAAGCCAAGACGATCTTCTGGAACGGCCCCATGGGCATCTTCGAGATCGACGAATTCGCCAAAGGCACGATCGGTATCGCCAAGGCCGTGGCCGCGTCGGGCGCCATCTCCATCGTCGGGGGCGGAGATTCGATCGCCGCCGTGAAGAAGGCCGGCGTCAAGGACAGGATCAGCTACCTTTCGACGGGCGGCGGCGCCTCGCTCGAGTACGTCGCCTACGAGACCCTGCCCGGCATCACCGCACTGGAGAAGTAGATGACCGGTGTTGTCCGAGGCCCGCTCGTCGCGGGAAACTGGAAGATGAACCTGGGGCTCCGTGAGGCCTCGGATCTCGCAGGCAAGATCACCCAAGCCGGGCCGGAGCTCACGGACTGCGCCATCATCCTCATCCCCCCCTTCACGACGCTGGGTGCCGTCGCGGGCGCGGTCGCCGGCTCGGCCGTGGCGCTCGGGGCCCAGGACCTTTTCTGGGAGGACGAGGGGGCCTACACCGGCGAGATCTCGGGGCCGATGCTCAAGGACGCCGGATGCGCCTACGCCCTCGTCGGCCACTCCGAGCGGCGCCAGCTCTTCGGCGAGACCGACGAGATCGTCAACCGCAAGGCCCGGGCCGCCCTGAGGTCCGGTCTCAAGGCCATCGTCTGCGTCGGCGAAGTGCTGGCGGAGAGGGACGGCGGGCAAACGCTCGACCGCATCGACGACCAGCTGGCCAAGGGACTGGCCGGCCTGTCGAAAGAGGACATGGCCCGCGTCGTCATCGCCTACGAGCCCGTCTGGGCGATCGGAACAGGGCGGACGGCCTCCCCTGCCCAGGCCGAGGAGGTCCACGCCCATATCCGGGGCCGCTTGAGAGAAACCTATGGAAATGATTCCGCCGATTGTGCTATAATCTACGGCGGTTCGGTGAAGCCGGCCAATTCTTATCCGTTGTTCAAGGAAAAGAACATCGACGGATTCTTGGTCGGGGGAGCTTCACTCGACGCCGGCGGCTTCGTCGGCATCGCCAGGGAAGCCCTCCGGGCCTGTAGGGAAGAGAAGTGAGCGCTTTAATCATCGTCCTGCACATCATCGTTTGCCTGATCTTGATCTTCGCCGTCCTGCTCCAGTCGGGCAAGGCGGCGGACCTGGCCGGAGCTTTCGGCGGCGGCGGCAGCCAGACGGCCTTCGGGGCCCGCGGCGGCGCCACCCTGCTGACCAAGCTGACGACCGCGTCGGCCATTCTCTTCATGCTGACGTCGCTCGGCCTGTGGATCGTCTCCGGCCGCGGGACGACGTCCGTCGTCGGCGGCGAGAAGGCCCCGGCGGCGGCGACCGTGCCGCTGGCCAAGCCCGAGCAGAAGACCGAGACGCAGAAGCCTCCCGTCCCGGCGCCGCCCGTTAAGAAGTAAGCCCGTTTTCGTGCCGAAGTGGTGGAATTGGCAGACACGCTAGCTTGAGGGGTTAGTTCCCGCAAGGGATTGGGGGTTCGAGTCCCCCCTTCGGCATACCCTCTTCCCCGAGAAATCCCGCCTGATAACGGCCGTCTAGAGCCGTCAGGTCCTGCCTGGAAACAGTCAAACGGGTGTTACAATTTTGGGGACAATTTTTCGGGACAATTCTGTGAACAAAATATCCACGTCTTCATTTCTGTCTTTCTCAAGAGTGCTGACGATTAATTTCGTGGAAGATTCTATCCCGCGTGACGTCCAACAGGTAAAAGGAGGTCGCAATGAAAAAGGCTCTCGTATCGATCTTCCTTCTCGTGCTCGTCACTCAGGCCTATCCCGCGGATTTTAAGATCCTGGGCGGACTCTCGCTCTCCAGAACCACCGGACCCATAATGAGGGAGGACTCGATCTATCTCAATCCTCCTCACCCTGAGTTCGGAACGGGATTCGTCGCCGGCGGCGGAATCGAATTCTCACTGAACAGGAACGTCGCGCTTGAAGTCGATGCCCTCTTCCTCCAAAAAGGCAGCCGGATCGGATATCAATTATCGACCGCCCACAGCTTGACGAGGATTAATGAGCTGAGCGTCCCCGTATTGATTAAGGTCCTTTTTTGGCCTGGGACTTCTCCCTATATCCTGGCCGGCCCAGAGGTAGCGTTCGTGCTTACTGATGGGACAAAAAGCATAGACTATGGTGTTGTGGGCGGGATCGGCTTTCAGAAGAGATTTCAAGGATTCGGCATCAGCCTCGAGGCGCGCTATCATCATGGCCTTCGGGAGCTGATGTCCGATGACCTCACGTCGCCAGATGTCTCTATCCTCATGAGGAAGATGCGCGTTTTCGCGTTTGTGCTCGGATTCTCCATATAAGTATTTTATTTTCTAATATTTACGTGGACTCGAGGGACGGGGATTCGAGTCCCCCCTTCGGCATACCCTCTTCCTCGAGAAATCCCGCCTGATGCGGGAGTCCAGAGCCGATGCGGGTTTTAGTCTTCGTGCTCGGATTCTCTTTATAATCCTCGAAGCCTCGGTCTCCCGCGGCGTTTGGCTCGCTTCGCTGGCTTCATTCGGAGCTAACTTCGGCTGGCCGCCCAGAGGGCGAAGCTGCTCTCATCCGCCGCGCCCACCTGACGCCCTCTCTCGGCACCCTTGTGCACGATAACGAAGGTCGGAACCCCCCTGACACCGAACTCCCTGGCCAGATCGGGATGGAGCTCCACGTCGATCCGGATAACAGCGACCTCGCCGGCCCGCCGGACGGCCAGTCCCTCGAGGATCGGGTGCATCATGTGGCAGGGACCGCAGGTCTGCGAGAAGAAATCCGCCAGCACGGGAAGCGTCGAGTTGTGGAAGAGGTTGATGATGCCCTCCGCCCCCGGTTCGAGGATCCGGCCGGGTTCCGGCAAAGGCGACTTGCACTTGCCGCAGAGGACCGTCTTGCCGCGCGCGGCGAGGGGGAAGTTGTTCGTCGTGCCGCACGTGCCGCAGCTGACCTTCACTTTGTCTTCGGTCATGTCTCCTCCTGCCTTCCGGCGCGTCACCGACCCCTTCTATTTCTTGATCGGGTACGGCGGGACCGGCGGGATCTCGCGGCCCTTGGTCTTCAGTTCCTCGAGGATGACCTCGATCCCCTTGTTGAGCTGGTCGTCGATCCCAGCATACTCCCTGGCCGGGTCGTTGTCGACGACGATGTCCGGCTCGACGCCGACGCCCTCGATGATCCAGCCCTTGCCGTCCGGACTGTAAGGCGCGAACTCGGGCTTGTTGAGAAAACCGCCGTCGAGAAGAGGCAGGGTGCCGCGGATGCCGACGACGCCGCCCCAGGTCCGCTTGCCGATAACCGGACCGAGCTTGAGGGTCTTGAACCGATAAGGGAAGATATCGCCGTCGGAGGCCGAGAATTCGTCGCAGAGACAGACCTTGGGACCGACGAAGGCGGCGCCGGGATCGGGACCGGGGGCCTGGTTCCGGGCCACTTCGACCATGACCATCTCGCGGACGAGCCGGTCGATGATCATCGGCGAGACGTTGCCGCCTCCGTTGCCGCGGACGTCGATGATCAGGGCCTTCTTGCGCAGCTGGGGATAGAAGTGCTTGACGAACTCGTTGAGGCCTTCGACGCCCATGTTCGGGATATGAATGTAGCCGACCTTGCCGCCCGTGGCCTTGTCGACTTTGGCGATGTTCGACTCCACCCAGTCGTTGTAGTAGAGCGCGTTCTCCGTCTCGATGGGCACGACCACGACGTCGCGGGCGCTTTGGGCGGCCGGCCCGGGGGCGACCTTGAGGGTGACCTGCTTGCCGGCCGTGTTGTAGAGGGCCTCATAGATGTCGGTCATCTTGTCGAGCGGGCGGCCGTTGACGGCCAGGATGTACTCCCCTTCTTTGACGTTGACGCCGATCTCGGTCAGGGGGGAGCGCAGCCCTTGGTCCCAGTTCCGGCCCTTGAGGATCTTGGCGATGCCGGTAAAGCCGGTCTTGGGATCGCGCTCGAACTTTGCGCCGAGCATCCCGACCTTGATTTTCGGAGCGGAGGGCATCTCGCCGCCGCCGACATACGTGTGACCCGAGCTGAGCTCTCCGATGAGCTCGCCGATGACATAGGTCAGATCGGCCCGGTGATTGACCGCCGAAGCCAGGGGCTTGTAGCGCAGCCGGAGCGCGTCCCAATCGACGCCGTTCATGTTCGGGGCGTAGAAGAACTCCTTCATCTGGCGCCAGGATTCCTCGTAGATCTGGTCCCACTCCTGACGGAGGTCCAGGGCCACCTCCATCCCCGAAAGGTCGAGCTTCGTCTCGAGGTTGATCGGGCCCTTCGGCAGGTCGATGATGCCGTAGGCGCGGTCTTTGGAGACGAGCATCTTCTTGCCGTCGGCCGAGACCTCGTAGCCGTCGACCGGCCCCAAGTCCTTTTCCTTGAGCTCAGCCAGGTCGTAGAGCATCAGCGAGGGAGCGTTCGCCAGGGGCTTGAAACGGCCGTAGTAGACGGAATCGCCCGTGGCATAGATCTGGGCGTAGTTGGCCGCTTCGATGGGCAAGGCGACGATCCGATCCATGATCCCGTCAAGGTCCACCTTGACGACGGGCACGACCTCGGGCTCGGCTTTCGCCGCGGGCTTCTTCTCGGGTGCGGCCGGCTTGGCCGGCGCCGCGGCCTTGGCCTCGGGCGCGGACTTCGCAGCGACCTCGTCGCTCTTCGGCTCGAACGGCGATTTCGTGTCCTTGGCCAGGGTCAGGAAGTAAACCCGGGACATGGCCAGGTAGGCGTGGTTCCATTCGGTCTGGCTGTAGACCGGGCTGAAATCCCGGTCGGAGACGAAGAATAGGTACTTCCCGTCACGGCTGAAGGACGGGTCCCCCGAGTTGTACCAGGTGTCGGTGACCGGCAGGGTCTTCTTGGAGTCGAGGGAGTAGAGATAGATCCGGTTGGACCCTTCGGCCTCGAACCGGCCATACGCGATCCAGCGGCTGTCGGGGGACCAGGCGAACTGGACGATCTCGCCGTCCTTGTCCGTGTCCGCGACGGTGACGGCCTTGGAGGCGACGTCGACGAACGAGAGCCGGAGCATCTTGTCGTTCCAGAGGATCTTCGATCCGTCGGGCGACCAGCGGATCTCGTACTTGTAGGTGTCGCCGCCGGTCGTGAGCTGGCTCGGCTCGCCCGTCCCGTCCTGGTTCATGAGCCAGATCTCCTCCGTGCCGCTCCGATCCGAGATGAAGGCGATCGTCCGGCCGTCGGGCGACCACTTGGACGAGCGCTCATGGATGCCGGGGGTCATGGTCAGGTTCCGGGTGTTGCCGTGCTTGGCGGGGACGGTGAAGATGTCGCCGCGGGCGCCGAAGAGGGCCCGCTGGCCGTCCGGGCCGATCTCGTAGTTGGTGACGCGCCGGTCGACCTTGACGACCTTGCCGCGGCCCGAGACCATGTCGTCGGCGATGACGACGGGCACACGGACCGTCTGCTCCGAGGCCAGGTCGAAGGTGTAGAGGTATCCCCCGTTCTCGAAGACGATGTGCTTGGGGCCGAGCGAGGGGAACTTGATATCGAACTCGGTGAAGCTCGTCAGCTTGCGCGTCGCCTTGGAGGAGAGCTCATAGACGTAGAGGTTCATCCTCTTGGCCTCGTCCCGGTCGGACAGGAAATAGATCCGGTCGCCGCTCCACATGGGGATGATGTCCAGGGCCGGGTTGTTGGTGATGTTCGTGACCGTCTTCGCGGCGAAGTCGTAGATCCAGATGTCGTCGGCCATGCCGCCGCGGTAGCGCTTCCAGGTCCTGAACTCGCGGAAGATGCGGTTGTAGGCGAGCTTCGTGTCGTCCGGAGAAAAGGAGCAGAAGCCGCCGCGCGGCAGCGGGAGCTTGTCGGGCGTTCCGCCGTCCTTCGGGGCCAGATAGAGCTGGCCGTTGAAATCGTTCCATTCGGCCATGCGCGAGCGGAAGACGATCTTCTGGCCGTCGTGGGTCCAGCCCATGACGAGGTTGTTCGGGCCCATGCGGTCCGAGATGTCGTCGCGGACAAGGGAGGGCGTGTAGGTCAGCCGTTTGGGCGCGCCGCCTCCCGAGGGGATCAAATAGACCTCGCGGTTGCCGTCGTACTCGCCGGTGAAGGCGATCGAGGAGCCGTCGGGCGAGAAGCGGGCGAAGGCCTCGTAGCCTTCATAGTAAGCGGTCAGCTTGCGGGCCACACCCCCGGCGAGGGGAACGGTATAGAGGTCGCCGGCAGAACTGAAGACGACGGCGTCGTTCGAGACCGCCGGGAAGCGCAAAACGCGCGCTTCCTGCGGCGCGAAGGACAGGGTCGTCAGGGTGAGCACAAGGACTACCAGGGCCAGGGACCGGATCGTTTTCATCGGACCTCCATGCGACCCCGCGGGGCCGGTTCATTTGAGCGGCCCAAGTTCCGCTCCAGTCTCCGCGGCCGAAGACAAGGCGTTTGCGGAGCATATTGGCTCGATTTTATGCCGTCCTGCAGTGAAAAGCAATCCGGGCAGACGGGGTCAAACCTACACCTTTTTAGTTTTTCCGGCGCTTCCAACTTGGAGGACATTCAAAAAACTAGAAAGGTGTAGGTTTGACCCCGTCTTCTTTAGATGAACCGCGAGAGGATGGCGTTGGAGACGAGGAGCTTGTCGGCCGGGATCCAGAGCCGGGCGCCGGCCTGGACGATGAGGCCCTCGGAGGCGAGCTCGTCGATCTCCCGGGCGTAAACGGCGCACACATTGACCCCCGTGCGCCGCTCGAGGTCGGCCACGTCGACTCCCCGGACGAGCCTCAGCCCGAAGACCAGGGCCTCGCGGGCGGCGAGCGCGGGCGTGAGCTCGACCGTCTCCTCGGCGGCCGGTCGTCCCTGACGGACGGCCTCGGCCCAGGACTCCCAGGGGGCCCGGTTGCACCAGCGTCTGAGACCGACGTGGGAGCAGGCCGAGGGGCCCAAGCCGAGGTAGGGCTCGTAGCGCCAGTATTTGAGATTGTGACGGCACTCTTTGCCGGGCCGGGCAAAGTTCGAGATCTCGTATTGAGAGAGCCCCGAGGCCTCGAGGGCTTCCCTTATCCTCTGGTAGTTATCGACAGCGGCGTCCTCGTCAACGGGGCGACGGGCCAGGACCTTCTCAAAGGGCAGGCCCTCGACGTTCTCCAGAAAATAGACGGACACGTGGTCCGGCGCGAGCCCAAGGAGGGCTTCGAGCGTACGGCCGATCGTCTCCTCCGTCTCTCCGGGGACGCCGACCATGAGGTCGACGGACAGGGCGTCGAAGCCGGACCGCCGCGCCGTACCGCAAAATTCGAGCGCCTCGACCGCCGAGTAGTCCCGCCCGAGCGTTCGCAGGGTGCCGTCGTCAAATGACTGAACGCCGACGCTCAGGCGGGTCACCCCGGCCTCCTGCCAGCCCCGGAGAAAGCCCCTCTTCGCGTCGACAGGATTGGCCTCGAGCGTGATCTCCTCGATCTCCCCGGCAAAATGCTCCAGGGCGATATTGCGGATGGCGGCAACGTCGTCAGGCGCGAGCAGCGACGGCGTTCCGCCGCCGATATAGATCGTGTCGAACGCGAGATCTCCGGCCGAGGCCGCCGCCGCTTCCTTCTCGATCCCCTCCCGCCACGCCGCGCCCCCCGCGTGCGTCCAAGGGACGCTGTAGAAATGGCAATAAGCGCACTTGCCCTCGCAAAAGGGGTAATGGACGTAGAGCCCGGCGCGCGAGGATCCCCCCGGCGGGTGTCCCGAAAGCCCTTCCGGTCCCCTCAGGTCTTTTCCTCGTAGCCGACGGCCGCGTAGTAGATGGCCCGGTCGAAGAACACAAGGACCCTGTGCTGGAGATCCATGGCCTGGTAGAGGTCCAGGGCCGTGTCCAGAAGTCCGGCCGCCTGGATCTTGCTCCAGAGGAGACGACGGATGTGGCAGAGCGACAGCACGATCTCCGAGAACGGAAAGCCTTCGCGCCGGCGCTGGCGGCCCAGGGCCGTCCAGTAGCTCCGCACTTCCTCTTTGGTCGTCTCGTGGGAAACCCACTTGCCGAGCTGGCTGTAGACGCGGAAGGCCCTCTTGTAGATCTCCTTCTGGTCGAACCCCTGGTAACTCGGGCATCCGCGGGTCGCGCCGGATGTCCGCGACGTAGTTGGTGGTCAGCTCGTCGGCGTTGCGCTCGATAAGGTCGACCAGCTTCCGTGAAGCGGTGGTCTCAAAGAAGACGTCCTCACCGGAATCCAACACGATAACCCCTACCTCTGATTAGAGAATTAGCACGCGGAGGGGCCGTTGTCAACAAAAACCCCGTTCGCAGCGCGAACGGGGCTGTATGGGTCAGGGCCGGGGCGAGCGCCCGGACTACTTCTTCTTCATCGGGCAATCGGCACAGGCGGCCATTCGGACATCTTGTCCATTCCCGCGGCGGCCGGCGCCTTGGCCGGGGCTTCCTTCATCTTCTTCATCATGGCCATATGCTCGGCCATGTGGACCTGGATGGCCTTGACGACCTCGGGGTCCTTCGAGGTGACCTTGAGGACGGCCCCGTCCTTGGTATCCTCGACGGCCATTTCGATCTTATCGCCGTAGAGCCTGAAGAGCATACCCATGCCGGGGGCCATCATGCCGCGGCCCTGCATGCCCATGCGGCCGCGCATCATGCCCATCTGCCCCGTCTGGCCCATCTGGCCGCCCATTTGACCGCCCATCATCGGGCAGCCGGCCATGCCTTCGTGCTTCATCTGCCCCATCTGGCCGCCCATTTGACCGCCCATCTGGCCCATATGACCCATCGGGGCCATCGGGACTCCTTCGACCACCTTCGGCTGGGCCTTGATGTACTTCTCCGGCTCCTTGACGAACGCGTCCTTGCAGCCGGGGTTGCAGAAGTAGTAGGTCGTCCCCTTGTAGTCGAAGGTCGCCTTGGCGTTGGCCTTGACGACGGTCATGCCGCAGACCGGGTCGACGGCCGTGTCGGCGCTTTTCTGCTGGGCCACGACGCCGACGACGAGGATAAAGGCCAGAGCGGCCACGATAGCGATCGAACGGATATTCTTATTCATTCCGGACCTCCTTTTAGAGCTCTTTACTATTGTATCCGAAGGCCCGGAAAATGGCAATAGGCCGAGAGGCCGCTATTTCCCCTTGATGATGGCGACGATCGCGTCGAGGGCCCGGGGATCGTCGGATTCGCCCAGCCAGAAAACGGCCTTCTTGCGGATGCGCGGATCCGGATGGGTCTTGGCCATCTTGATGAGGGCGTCGAGGCCCCCGTTCTCGGGGAGCTCGGACAAGGCGAAAAGGGCCTGTTCCTGGATCTCGAGATCGCCGTCCTTGAGGGCGATCTCTTCGAGGACCTTGCCGGATCTCCCCGAGGCCTGCTGGCTGAGCCAGAAGACGGCCTGTTTGCGGACATCCCGCCTGTCCGCGCCCCTGGCGAGAGAGATGAGCTCGTCGACGGCCGCAGGGAGCTCGACCTGGCTGATACCGAAAACGGCCCCTTCGCGGACCTCTTCCGACCGGTCGTCCCGGGCCGCCTTGGCCAGGAGGCGCAGCCCGTCGGGATCGTTCAGCTGGCCGATCCAGAAAGCCGCGTCCTTGCGCAGTCCGTCGGCGCTGTCGCCGGCGAGGACCCTCTCGAGGAACGGCAGAACGAGCTTCGGCGAGCCGTGACACCCCGCGGCCGCGATCAGGCCTTCGCGGACATCGTCGCCGCGATTGCGGCCGTAAAGACCCTCGACGAGGGCCAGGCTCTGGTCCTCGGCCGCCTTGCCGAGCCAGAAGAGCGGCGCCCCGTCGAAATCGAAGCTCAGATCGAGGTTGCTCATCCCGACCTTGGCCAGGGCCGGCGAGCTCCCTGGTTCATATTTGAGAAAGAAGCCGAGCTCCTTGAGGACCATCTTCTCCGGTTGTCCCTTGCGCTCGAGCCTGTCGAGCGCGGCCTTGGCCGAGTCCCGCAGATCGCCCGAAGCGTCTTGGGGCCGGTCCGGGCTCGTTTTGCCGGACAGGATGTCGCGGATAGAGACATCCCGGCCCAGCCGGCCGGAATCGTAGGAGCCGATATGGGAGTTCACCCCCATCGTCCGGTCGATCGCGTAGCCGACCCAAAAGGCGCGGCCGGGCACGGACTTGGGCGCGTCGGCCAGGGCCAGGTCGAGCTTCGCGGCCAGAAGCCCCGGCGCTGCCGCCCTGTCAAAAACCTGGGCGGGCGGCCGACCGCGGTCCGCCCCGGAGAGAGCGAGAAGGCCGGCGGCCGCGACGGCCAGGAAAACGGCCAAACGGATCTTGCGCATGATGTTCCTCCCGCCTTACAGGGCCGGGGTCTCGGTCTTCTTCTCCAGGATCTCGAGCAGGGCCGCCTTGGCCTTGGGCGTGCCGATCTCGCCGAGCGCCATGACCGCGGCCCGGGCGAGCTTGCCGTCCTTGCCTTTGGCCACCTCGAGGAGCACGGGGACCGCCTCATCGCTCTTGGTCTGACCGAGAGCCATCAAGGCCTGTTGCTTGAGCTCGGGGTCCGTTTCGGTCTTGAGGATCTCGGTCAGGGTGCCGACCGGAGCGCCGCCTTCTTCGCCGACGATGACCATCAGGACGGCCCGGCGCGCCTCGTGGGACTTGGCATTCTTCATCACGTTGAGGAGGGCCTCCGAGCCGGCGCCACCTTCGATCTCGGACAGCGCGACAACGGCCATCCGGGCCGATTCGTCGTCGGAGCTCGTCAGGGCGGTCTGGAGGAGGATGTCCTTGGCCTCGGCTCCGCCGTGATCGGAAAGGGCCATCAGGGCGGCCCTCCTGAGCTCTTCGTCCTTCGACGTGGCCAGCACTTGCTTCAGGACGGCCAGGGATTCCGGAGTCTTGTTGTCCGCGATCTGGAAGAGAGCGGCCCGGGCCATCTCCTTGTCCGTCCCATTGAGCAGGACGTCTTTGAGCAGGGGCAGGGACTCGGCCCCGCCGCGATCTGCCAGGGCAAAGAGCGCGGCCCGCCGGATCTCGGGATCTTTGGCCTCTTTCAGGATCCGTCCCAGGGCGTCGGTCGCCTGCTGGCCCTCGACATCCTGAAGGGCGAAGGCCGCCGCGCGGGCCATCTCTTTGTCGGGGTCGGTCAGGGCCACCTGGGTGTAGAGGGCGACCAGGCCGGGTTCATCGGTGTCCGCCAGGGCGAAGAGGGCGTTGCGCCGCAGATCGGCCGGGGCGTTGGAGGCGAGGATCTCCTTCAGGGTCTTGATGGCCTCGGGACCGCCTCGGGAGCCGATGGCGAAGAGGGCGCTGCGGCGGACCTCCTCGTCCGGTTCGCGCAGGGCGATATCGCGGAGCTTGGCCAGGGCCTCCGGCGTTTCCATGTCTCCGAGCATGAAGACGATCTGGTTCTTGAGCTTGGCGCTCGACGCCTTGTCGAAAAGGCCGAGGATCGTCTTGAGGGCGTCGGGATCGCCGCTGTCCTGGAGGGCGAACAACGCGGTCATCTTGATCTCGTCTTCGTCTTCGGTCTGGAAGGTCTTGATGATCGTCTCGTATTCGGGCTTGCCGGCCTTGGCCAGGCCTTGGGCCAGGCGGATCATGTTGGTCTTGGCGTCGTCGGCCCAGTCGCTTTCCGGGTAGTCGTCGACGAACTTCTGGTAGCACTTGAAAACGGACTCCGCCGGCTGGCCGAGCTTTTCCTGGGAGTAGCACGACCAGAAGCGGGCGTCGTCGACCCAGGCGCTCTTGGGGAACTGGCGGATAAGGTCGTCCATCGCCGTCCTGGCGGGGGCCCACTTCTCTTCGAGGACGAGGCTGTAGGCTTGCTTGTAGGCGATCGAATCCTTCTCTTGTCCGGACGGGATCTCCGCCGGGACGAGAGCGGCATGGGCGATCCCTGCCGCGAGGAGGAGGCCGAGGACGGCCCCGATGAACAGACTGTTGCGGTTTCTCATAGTCGATCTCCTTACGCTTGGCTTTTCTTGACAGGACCGGCGGCCGCGGCCGGCGAGGCCGCGCGGGAGCTCCCGAGGGCGGCACGGCCCATGCGGCCGAGGTCGATCTTGAGGAAGATGCCGCCGCGGTCGACGCCCTGTTTGATGAGCTCGATGCCGTCGACATCCTGCCCCGATTCGAGGTTGGCGATCTGCATCATGATGACTTCGAGGTCGGCGACGAGGTCCCGGAGCCGCCGTTGGCCGGGTTCGTTGAGCCCTTGACGGATGACCGCGGCCTCCGTGGCGAGCCCGCGGGAGACGGCTTTCTTCCTGCCCAGGTCGAAGGCGTAGGCGTCATCGGTCGCGGGGTTGAAGTTGACCAGACCCAGGAGCAGGACCTTGGACCGCTCGACGAAGTTCCCCGCCTGGACGACGGCGCCGGACTGGACAGGCACGGCCGCCGTGGTCCGACTTGTCGCCGGGCCCGGGGGGCCGATCAGGCGGCTGCCGATCAGGATCCCGACGAGAACCAACGCGGCAGCGCCTGCGACCTGATAAGCCCATCGGGGCAAGCCGGAAAAGAACCGGCTGATCAGGGCCGCGGGCGACGGGCGGCGGCCTTCTTCGGTCTCCTCCCAGAGCATCCGCCGCGAAAATCTGTCCCAATAGCCGTCCCAGAATTCCGGGCCCGGGTCGGGCCTTTCGCGCCGGTCCATCAGCTTGAGCGTCTCGCCGAGGGCCGCGTACTCGGCCCGGCACTCCGGGCAGGCCTCGAGGTGACGCTCGAGCCCGGCTTTGTCGGCCGGAGCCGACTCGCCGTAGAGGTCCTCGATCATACGGTCCCGGCAGGTTTTGCACTCATTCATGAGAAGTCTCCGCGTTGGGAGATGAGGGTTGTCGGGCCGAGCTCCCTCTGGAGCTTGCGGACGGCCCGAAAAAGGTAGCTCTTGACCGACCCGACGGACAGTCCCAGAGCGGATAGCGATGTCCTTGAGCATGAGATCGTCGTAGTGGCGCAGGACGAAGACGGCCTTTTCCTGGGGCGAGACTTTCTCCAGGGCCAGGGCGATCCGGTCCTGGAGCTGCCTCGATTCCAGGGCGGCGGCGGGATCGGCCGCGCCGCGGCGGGGCAGCCCGGTCTCGGAGCCGCCCGCGGCTTCGATGATCTCGTCCGCCACGGCTTCGGGCGCCGCGCCCTTCCGCCTGAGGTGGTCGATCGAGGCGTTGTAGGTGATCCTGTAGAGCCAGGAGCCGAGCTTGGCCCCCTTCCGGAAAGTGGCGAAGGAGCGATAGACTTTGAGGAAGACCTCCTGGGAGATGTCCTCGGCGTCGACGGGGTTCCCGGCCATGTCCAGGGCCAGGTAGTAGACCTTCTTTTTATAGCGCTCGACGAGCTCGCGGAAGGCGCGCGGGTCGCTCCGGGCCATTCCCTCGATGATCGCGTTCTCGTCCATAGAGTCCATATCCGGCTTTCACTGCGTTAGACGGGCGAAAGGGCCGCGAGGTTGGCAGGCTCTCAAAACAGGCGAAGGCCGGTCAGATCTCTCGCGGACCCGGGCGGGGCGTTCAGACGACCCATGGGCGCCGGTGGGGATAGTCGAGCCTGGCGGTTGGCCTCCTCGTCCCCAACGAATCTCTCGGCCTCCGGGTTCCAGGCGAGCTTGCGGCCGAGCTTCATGGCGATGTGGGTCATGACGCAGATCGAGTTGGAGCGATGGCCCACCTCGACCGGCGCGGCCGGGGCCTGCCGGCTGCGCACAGCCTCGAGGAAGTTCTTCATGTGGTTGCCGCTCTGCACGAGCTTGACCGCGCCCTGGCCCGGCTTCCATTTCAGGATCTCCGGGTCCGAAGCCTTGATCGCGCCGCGCTCGACGAAGACCCAGCCGTCGTCGCCCTCGAAGCGGACCCCGGCCGGGTCGCCGGTTTCCATGATGAGGCGGACGCCGTTCGCGTAGACCGCCTCGGCCTTGAACTTGGTGTGGACGTTGAACAGGCCCCGGTCCGGGAACTCGCCCTTGGCCTCGATGCTGACCGGGCCGGTGAGGTCGGTGCCGTTGCCCCATTGGGCGATGTCCACCATGTGCGAGCCCCACCCGGTGACCATGCCCAGGCAATAGGGCTCGATCTGGAGCCAGCCGGGACGCTCGAAGCTCATCTGGGGATGGACGCGGTCCTCGGTGAACGGGGCTTCGGCCGTGGGGCCCATCCAGGCGTCGTAATCGAGATTGGGCGGCACGGGCTGGGGCCTCGGGTCGCCGCGGCCCTGGTCCTCGGGCAGCCAGACGCGGATCGTCCGGAGCCGGCCGACCCGGCCGTTGCGGGCGAGCTCGCAGGCTATCAGAAAATGAATGGAGGAGCGCTGCTGCGAGCCGACCTGGAGGACGCGCTTGTGCTTTTTGACCGCCGCGACGAGCTTGCGCCCTTCGGCGATCGAGTAGGTCAGGGGTTTTTCGAGATAGATGTCCTTGCCCGCGGCGGCCGCCGCGACGGCATGGGCCGCGTGCCAGAAATCGGGCGTGACGATGAGCACGCCGTCGATGTCCCTGCGGGCCAGGAGCTCGCGGAAATCATGGAAGGCCTTGACGCTCTTCGAGGCGTCCCTGCCCCTCTCGGCCGTGTAGATCTTCTCGGCCAGCCACTTCGCGTCGTCGAGCCGGTGGGAATCGGCGTCGCAGACGGCCGTGACCCTGGCCCCGTTCTCGAGGCCGCGATAGATGAGCTCCTGCATGTCGGCTTGGCCCTGACGGCCGACGCCGATGCAGCCGAACTGGAGGGTATCGCTCGGGGCGGGACGGGCGAAGACCGACGACGGGACGATGACCGGAGCCGAAGCCGTCACGGCCGCGGCCTTCAAGAAGCTTCGACGGTTCATGCGCGCCTCCCTGGGCAGAAACTACCACTGGGGCCTGGCTCTGTCAACGCCGGGCAGGCGCCGACCGAGGACGGGCATATCGGGACAGCTCTGACACCCGTTAGAGGGTGCCGATGAACGGGAGCGAATAGAAGGAGTCGACCGGGCCGCCCTTGGGCCTGGGCGCCCGGCTCTTGAGCTGGGCCAGCCTTTCCCGGACGGTCACGACCTCAGGGAGATCCGGGTCGGCTTGCTTCCAGAGGCTCCACAGGGTCTTGTACTGTTCGAGAGCCCGGTCCAGGTCGCCCTGGGCTTCATAGAGGGCGGCCAGGCGGAGACGGCTGAACGGATGGATCAAGCCCCCTTCGCGGTCCTTGGCCTCGGGGGAAACCATCCTCTCGTATTCCTTCATGGCCAGGTCCGTCGCGCCCTTCTTGAGATACGCCCGGGCGGCGAAGTCCTCGACGAACGGCAGGTTCTTGCCCTCGACCGTCATCGCGTTGCTGAGATCGATCTTGACCGCCGGTCCCTCGGCGAAGACCTTGACGGCCGCGTCATATTGCCCTTCGGCGAAGAGGATCTCGCGCTTCAGATGGTTCGAGGCGAGCAGGTCGAGTTCCTTCTCCTTATCCCCGACCGACGCGGCCAACGCGTCCATCGCCTGGAGCTTCTTCCTGGCGGAGGGGACGTTCCCCGATTTGACATCGTAGAGCCCGGTGTAAAGCAGCTCATAGATCTTGTTCAAGCTGTCCGTGCTCATTTTCGTTTCGGCCCTGTAAGCCAAGCGCCTATCGAGATAGGATCTGAAGAGATCGAGGCGGCCCCAGTCATAGGAGATCCACAAGGCGTCCCGCAGGATGATGTCGGCCAGCGCCTTGTTGCCCGAGGTCTTGGCCAGGGTCTCCGCCGTGCCGAGCTCGGCCAGCGCGTCGTTGAACCGTCCCGTGAGGGAATAATAGAGTCCCTTCCACTGGTGCCCGTCGGCCCTCATGCCGTCGGTCTGGGCCCGGGTGATCATCTCGTCGACCCAGCGCAGGGCCGCTTCATAATCCCCGTCCATGGCATAGAGGTAGGCCAGCTTCCAGGTCGACGGGAAATCGGGCCGGACCCTCAGCGCCAGCTGGTACTTGGCCCGGGCCTTGTCGTATTCGCCGGTCAGGAAGTACAGATCGCCCACGGAGTCGAGCGGGTTGGCCTCGCCCGGATGGGACGCGGCATAGCGGTCGAAGGTGGCGATCGCCTTGTCCTTCTCTCCCAGAGAGGCGTAGGTGTAGGCCAGCAGGTTCAGGGCATAGCCGAAGTTCGGATCGATGGCCAGGGCCTTCTCAAACTCGGCCACCGCCTCGGTGTATTTCTTCTCGTTCCTATAGAACCAGCCCAGGTCGGCATGGGCGCGCTTGTCCTGCGGATCGGTCTTGATGATCTCGTTCAGCCCGCGGACATAGCCGTTGATGTCCTTGTCCAGCAGCGCGGACAGGGCGGCGATGTACAGGGCGTCCTTGCCCTTGCCCGGGCTGACCTTGCTCAGCTTCTTGAACTGCTCCATGGCCTTGACCGCGCGCGGCGCGTCGGCCAGGTTGTTATAGACCCGCGTCAGGTAATAATGAGGCAGGGCGAAGGACGGGTCCATATCGACCGCCTTCTCGAGCGACACGCGGGCGTCGTCGAAGTAGTAACGCTCGAAGTCCTCGTGTCCCTTGAGGAAGAGCTGGTAGGCGTCCATCGAGGCCGTCGTGACCTTGGTGATGGGCATCGCGCCCTTGGCCGCCGCCATCGCCGAGAGCCCGACGCCCCGGGCGATCTCCCGGGTGAGCTCGTCGATCTGCGTCCTGAGGATGCTCCCGACCCCCTCGCCGCGCGAACCCGTGCTCTTGAGGAGGTTCTTCGTCTGGACGTCGTAGATCTTGGCGTCGGTGGCGAACAGGTTCTCCGCCTTGGTGAAGCTGCCCATGACGATGGCGTCGACGCCGGCGCGACGGCAGATCTCGAACCAGAGGTTCCGGTCCGCGGAGCTGGCCACGTCCCTGTCCTTCGGCCCGGCCAGATCGTTCAGCCGCTCCCACGAAACGACGTCGAGGTACTTCGACTGCTCGAGGCTGGTGATGAGAAGGTTGGGGATGGCTTTCTTCAGGTACTCGTAGGCGGCCTCGCCGGTCAGGTTCTCGAAGCCGACGATGGCCACGGTGCGGACGGCCCCCTTGGCCTTGGGCAGGACCTGGCGGACGACGATCCCGGCGGCCATGATGCCCAGGAAGGCGACGACCGGGATGACGGCCTTCCGCCACGGGAAGCGCTCGACGGCGGCGAGCAGGGTGGTCTTCCGCGTCGTCGGCCTGACCCAGGGCGACGGCTGGGGCGTCGCGTGGATCGTCTCCTCGACCTGGCCGAGGTCGCGGCACACGTCCTCGGTCGTCTGGTACCGCTCGTCCCGGTCCTTCGCCAGGCAGCGGAGGATGATGGCGCTCAGCTGGGGCGGCGTCTGGGGATTCAGCTCCTCCGGCGGGGGCGGCGGCTCGGACTGCTGCTTGAAGGCGACGACGAAGGGCGTGTCCGCGGCGAACGGCAGCCGCCCGGTCACCATCTCGAACATGATGACCCCGAACGAGTAGATGTCCGAGCGCCGGTCGGCGTCCTTGCCCTCGACCTGCTCGGGCGACATGTATTCGGGCGTGCCGATGACGCTCCCCTCGGCGGTGACCCCCGGAACGCCGACGGCCCGGGCGATGCCGAAGTCGAGGATCTTGGCGTTGCCGTCCTTGTCGATCATGATGTTGCTGGGCTTGAGGTCGCGGTGGACGATGCCCGCGTCGTGGGCCTCGCCGAGTCCGCTGCAGACCTGCTTGGCGATGGTCACGGTCGTGGAGATGTCGAGGCGGCGCGAGCGGCGGATGAAGCTCTTCAGGTCCTCGCCGGGCACGTACTCCATGGTGATGTAATGGAGCCCCTGGTCCTCGCCGAGATGGTACATCTTGCCGATGTTGCGGTGGGAGATCTTGTGGGCCAGCTTGATCTCGTTGACGAAGCGCTCGAGGGTCCGCTTGTCCTCGGCGATGTCGGGCCGGATGAGCTTGATGGCCACTTCTTCGCGGGCCTTGATGTCGAGGGCCCTGTAGACGCGCCCCATGCCGCCGCGGCCGAGCTGTTCGATGATCTGGTAGCGCCCGCCGAAGATCGTCCCGGTCGGCAGGTCCCAGGCCGGGGATTCGTAGGTCCGGGTGGCGGAAACGGAGATCGAGGCGGTGCCGGACGAGCCTTCGCGGGTCCGGAGGACGGCGGCGCAATTGTTGCAGAAGTTCGCCGTCTCAGAATTTTCGGTGTGGCACGTGGGGCAGAGGGTGGCCATTGTCCGTTTCTTGTCTCCGGCTTCGCTCGCCAGGACCGTTCTCCTCGGATCCTTCACGCCTAAGTCCCCGCCCTCATCAGGTAATACGTTTTGGACGGTTATTAGGTTGCAGTGCAAAGAACATGCCAAGGTCGCGGGCCCCGGCCCCGCCTGTCCCCCTCTGGAGGCCGCTCCGGCCTTTCCCCCGCTGCCAAGCCGCTTTACACCGTTCTTTTACAGCCGGAAGCCCGCGAGCCAATGGCATCGCGAAGGCCCCGCTCACGGGCGGATGGAGAGCGAGATCTTGATGACGCCGCGGTCGCCGAGCGGGCTGAACCGGCTCCGGGGGTCCCAGACCCTCTCCCAGTTCCTGTTGTAGACCAGGTAGATCTCGTTGCCGGGGGTGATCTGCCAGCGCAGCCGCGCGCTCCAGCCCAGCGTGTTCGAGATGTCGTCGAACTGGATATAGTTCATCAGGCCCAGGTCGGGCGAAAGGAAGATATCGGCCTTGACCTGGTAGACGTTCTCGCTGAAGCTCCCCTGCGGCATGCGGCCGCGGACGAGGTTCGCGTCGAAGGCCAGGGTGGCATAGCCCTTGAACTTCATCGTCAGCCCCATGGTGACGTCGTCGTAGCGGCCGGCGTAGTAGCCGCCGAAATTCCAGCCCGCGTTGAGGACGACGGGCCGGTGGCCGGCCGAGCTCGCGTTGAGCCGGTAGCTCGTCCAGCTGTAGCGGCCGGCCGGCAGGACGACGCCGTCCGAAACGGGCCAATCGAAGGGCAGGACGTCATGATTGGCGACGACGCTGAAGCCGAACGACTCCCCGCTCTGGGTCCTGAAGCTGAGCGGCGAGGCGCTGAGCGTGCTCGTTGCGAGGCGGCCCGAAAGGTCCCAGTAATAATCGGCGCTCGTGTCGAAGTAGAACTGCCGGACGAAGCTTCCGAGGAATCCCCCTTTCGGCCGCGGCTGAAAGCCCACCATGACGAAGCCCGTCTGGATCCCCTGCCGCATCATGTAGCCCAGGCCGGGGTTGAGGGCCTCGCCGTAATAGGCGTAGGTCGTCTGGATGTTCCAGAGGTCGTTCGGATAGTTGGCCCGGAAGCCGAAGCCGTGGTGACGGCCCTCTTTCGTCTCGTTCCAGTTGTAGACGCCCCAGGCGGCGAGCATGATGTTCTTGTCGCCCATGAACTTCGACGAGGAATAGTTGAAGTCCATGCCGAGGAGCGAGTTCCTCTCGCCGGTCTGGCTGCCGTTGGTGAAGATCCAGCCGATCTTGCTCTGGGCGAAGATGTTCTGGGTCACCCGGGCCGCCAGCAGGTTGCGGCCGGGGAGATCGATGGAGCCGCCCGTGGCCGGGTCGGGCACGGCGGCGGCCCGGGTCTGGACATCGAGCAGAGTCAGGTTGGTGCTGCCGATCTTGCCGTAGAGCTTCGTTCCGAACAGCACCGGGATCTGGGAGCCCTGGTACAGGCCGACGGTGCGGCTGAAGAACGGCGTGAAGCTGATGCTCGAGCTGAAGCTGAAGTTCTCGGACCCTTCGAGGAAGAACATCCGCTTTTCCGGGAAGAACATCGGGAAGCGCGTCAGATTGATCCGCCGCTCGTCGACCTCGGTCTCGGCGAAATCCATGTTGTAGCTGACGACGCCGACGAGGTTCGGCGTGAAGCTCTTGTAGAGGTCGAAGCCGCCGTCGAGCGCGCCGTCGTACCGGTTCGAGACCAGGTCGTCCTTGGCGCCGCTGGCCAGGCCGTAGGGGCGGAAGGTGATGCCCAAGCCCTGCTTGACGCCCTCGATCCCCTGCAGGGGGGCCGCCTCGTTGGGGTTGTTGAAATTGCTGTCGAGGGTCGTCCCGGAAAGCCGGATCGTCTCCATCTTGCGGGCGATCGTCCGCTCGATGTTGATCCCCCAGACGCTGAGCCCGGGCCGGAAGGAGATGGTCTTGAAAGGGATGCGGAACTCGGCCGACCAGCCGTCCTCGAGACGGCAGCTCGTGGCTTCCCAGATGCCGTCCCAGTTGAGGCTCGACTCCCCGGCGTAAACGAGGCCCTCGCCGCGGGCGCCGCGGGGATTGACGAAGAAGACGTAGGCGTTGCGCTTGTCCTGGAAGGGGTCGAGAAGGACGCGGACGACGTCGTCGCTCGACGTCGTGGAGCCGTGATGCCCGTAGCCGTACATGGACCCGCCGCCGCCGCCGCTGTCGTGGGCCATCGAGTTGGCCGAGATGCGCGACGGCTCGCTGTCGTGGCAGTAGATGCCCACGTAGAGACTGTGCCCGTCGTACACGACCCGGGCCTCCGTCCTCTCGCTCGGGTCCTCCCCGGGCCGCGGCTCGACCATGCGGAAGCCGTCGATCACCGGCGCCGCCTGCCAGGCGGGATCGTCCAGGCGCCCGTCGATGCGCGGCCCGTCTCGACGCGGACGGCCTTGAGGTCCTGGCCGCCGAACGCGAGAGGCGCTGCGACGATCGCGATCAGGCCCAGGATGCGGATGATGAGGCTCTGGGAACGGCGGGATATCGTCTTCATGGTCTCTCGGTCGGCTCCGGGGAGGGCTACTGGGGCAGCCAGGCCGCGATCCGGCGAGCGGCCTGGCCGGCCGTCGGCGGATCGAAATTCGTCAGGACGATGACAATGAAGCCGCTGCGCGGGTCCCATTCGAGGACCGAGTTGATCCCGGGCGCCCCGCCGGCGATGCCGATGCCGTTCTCGGCGTCGGGCAGGACGATCTTCTTGTCCTTCACGGCCAGCGCGAACTTCAACATGTCCCCGGCCGTCGAGTAGCCGCCGCCGGCCGAGCTGCCGCGCCCCGGGAGCGTCGCGAAATTCAGGACGCGCGCGCCGCCGGCCGCCTCGCCCTCGCGCGTGTAGCCGCGGGCCAGGTTCGGGGTGCCGGCCGCCCGGGGAAAGGCGTCGGTGTCGGCCATGCCGCAGGGCTTGAAGATATTCTCCCGGACGTAGGTGTAATAGTCGACGCCGCTCAGCTTCTCGATGATGAGCCCGAGGACGATGTAGCCGCCGTTCGAATACCTGTTCGACGTCCCCGGCTCGAACTCGAGCGGCCGGTCGGCGAAGAGCGGCAGGTAGTCCTGGAGCGTCAGGATCTTCTCCTTCGGCGTCGCGTCGTAGCGCTCGCCGAAGAAGTCGCCGATGCCGGAGGTCATGTTGAGGAGCTGGCGCACGCTGACCTTCTCCGCGGCCTCGGCGTTCGGGTAATCGGGCAGGAACTTTTTGATCGGGTCTTCGAGCGTGAGCTTGCCCGCTTCCGCCAGCTGATGGATGGCCGCCCGGGTGAAGATCTTGTTGATCGAGCCCAGATTGAATTTGGTGTCCGTCCGGTTGGGGATCTTTTTGTCGCGGTCGGCGAAGCCGTAGGCCTCCTCGAAGACGACCCGGGGACCCTTGGCCACGAGAGCGACGCCGGAGAACTCGTCGGCCTTCGTCTGGGCCTCGAGAAGGCCCCTCACGGCGGCCGCGAACTCCTTATCGTCAGCCTTGGGCTCCGGGGCGACCAAGTTGGCCGGATCATCGACGAGATCGATCGAGAGGGTCAGCAGGCCGTGCGGAGGCGCCTTCTCGGCCGTCGCCTTGAGCAGAAGGAACTCGCCGTTCTCGGCTTTGGTCAGAACGGACGCCCGGAACGGTTCGTCGGACACGACCCGCTGGATCTCGAGGGACTTGAGCTGGGCCTTGGCCCTGCGGAAGCGGATCAGGCGCTGCTCGACGGGCATCTCCTTGAGGGCCTCGGCCGCGGCATGAGCCAGGAAGTAGGCTTTCATCTGCCCCGGGACGCCGGAATTGAAGGCCTCGATATAGGCCTGGAGATGCGCCAAAGCGGCATTCGCCGGAGCGGCCGGGTCCTGGGCGGGCCCGGACAGCGCCCACGCGGAAGTCCAAAGAACGGCCGCGACCGTCCAACCGAGCGACCGGTAACATCGTCTCATGCGTCCTCCTTGAAGCGGCCCTGTCGTTGGAGCCGAAAGGAAATTATAACACGAGACGACGTGTTTGTGTTGCGGGGCCCCCGCCGCGCAAGGAGGTGTCAAGATCCGGTCAAGAGGTCGTCAGGCCGCCTTTCTTCCTCGTGCCCCGTCGCTTCCGGAGATTGTCGAAGACGACGTAGAAGACGGGCGTGACATAGAGGGTGACGAGCTGGGAGAAGAGCAGCCCGCCCACGACCGCCAGGCCCAGGGGCCGCCGCGATTCGGCCCCGGCCCCGAAGCCGATGGCGATCGGGAGCGTCCCGAGCAGGGCGGCCATGGTCGTCATCATGATCGGCCGGAACCGGATCAGGCAGGCCTCGAAGATGGCCTCCTCGGCGTTCTTCCCCTCGCCCCGTTCGGCCGCCAGGGCGAAATCGACCATCATGATGCCGTTCTTCTTGACGAGGCCGATGAGCATGATGACGCCGACAAAGGCGTACATGCTGAGCTCCGTATGGAAGAGGAGCAGGGTCACCAGCGCCCCGAAGCCGGCGAAGGGCAACGCCGAAAGGATCGTCAGCGGGTGGATGAAGCTCTCATAAAGGATGCCCAGGATCATATAGATGACGACGATCGTCATCAGCAGGAGAAAGCCGAGCCCGCTCAGCGAGGATTGGAAGGCCTGGGCCGCCCCCTGGAAGCTCGTGACGATCGTCGCCGGCATGCTCTCCCGGGCCTGGCGCGTGATCTCGGCCACCGCCGGGCCGAGCGCGACCCCGGGCTTGAGGTTGAAGGAGATCGTGACTGCGGGGATCTGGCCCGAGTGGTTGACGGTCAGGGGCCCGACCGAAGGCACAAGGCGGGCGACGGAAGTCGAGAGGCACAAGCGTCCCCGACGACGAACGAATATAGAGCTTGGAGAGCTGGGACGGGTCGTTCTGGAAGCTGCGGCTCGAGCTCCATGATCACATAATATTGATTGGTGGCCGCGTAGATCGTCGAGACCTGCCGGGAGCCGTAGCTGAGCGAGAGGGCGTTCTCGACCTGGAAAGGCGTGACCCCCAGGGCGAGGGACTTGTCCCTGTCG
>CAVSAI010000039.1:0-89436 GCA_963725825.1 Candidatus Aminicenantota bacterium | reverse complement strand
CATCAGGTGCTTCCCTGCCTATGGTCCGACGTGTGTTCGAGCAAAGAGAGCCAAGACCAGGCGCTGGGTTCTGTGAAGGTAATCACTACGGTGAGAGGGCTAAGCCTAAAACCGGAAGGATATTGTCAAAAGAAAGATGGCAGACCCGAACAAGCAAGGCTGCGTGGAGAAGGCTCACCAACAGGATGCGCCAGAAAGAACGAGCATCCATAAGACTGCTGGTGTTCCCAAGAGTCCCTAAAGTGTGTGTCATGTGCAGAGATCTTAATCCATCAAGGAGGATTTGCAAACTTCCAGAACAAAGTATGGGTTCGCTATGTTCGACTTTTGAGAAGAAACACAAGACCATAATCACCCCAGAGAATAAAGAGCAGAGCCCGTACATGGGTTCATTGCGCCAGAAGCTTGATGAGTTCGAGAAAAGAAACCGCCCTGCAAAGATCTGGCGCGTATCAACGCTGCCCACATTCAATCGCAATGATGGCAAGTTCCTTCGCTATGATACGAACGAAGCGGGTGATCCTATCAGGGTTTACCAGGATTCAGATCCCAGACTGGTGCCAGAAATAGCGTTCAGTCATGACCGCACAGAAGATAGTTCGGGATATGACGAGTGCGCATTCCCAGATGATTGGCGGATGGATCTTGCAGAATCCAACGGAAACGATGATACCGTGTTCATGGATATCAATGATAACAGCGAAATCAAGAAGCAGTGCTTTGAAATGCCTAAGCCCAACTGGGTATCTGTCACCAGGACACGCCGCATATTCACCGGCGAATTCCAGACATATTATACCCAGGACAAATACACTGAGCTCAATAAGGTGTGGCACTGGGATCCTGTGAAGAAGTTTACCTTCACAGTTGAAGAACGAACAGTGGTAGTTCCGGTAAGACATGATCTCGCAGTTATCCGAACTGAGGAATATCCAACGCTGATAAATGTCCAGATCGAAGAGTGGTTCGCAAAGGACATCAAGCGGGAAGCGAAAGCTACTGGATCGTTCAGAAGACGAACTGCGCGCCGAGAATACCATCCTTGTGCAGTCCAGCACGGTGATTACAAAGAAGGAGCGCGGGTATTACAATGCCAGGCGAGAAGTTGAGAAGCAGAAGCGGCGCCTTACAGGATATTTGATAGCCAGGGATGCCGGTGAAGGAAAGTCCATAGCTCCAAAGCATAAGTGGCCTGTCCGCTCGAAGAGAGCGGCGGCGCCTATGATTCAGATGCCAATGGCAGCTATCAGCAGTGGCTTAGGCAGTAAGGAGGAATGAGCGCAATGCAAATGATGCTTAACTACAGAAAAGAAGAAGACGGGAAGTTCCATCTTGATATAGATGGCTCCGACAGGTTTGGTTTCTCGTTTTCAACAATAGATGAGATGAGGGAAGCTATCAGTCAGGATTATGGCTTTGTGGATGTAACAAATTATTGTTGTCCATTCTGCGGTTCCAAACCAGACCATGAGCCTAACGGCGAGGAGTGTACCAAGATGATGGTAGAGCGCCATCATGAGGAGATCACCCTGAAAAAAGGGAGAAAGCGAGATGATCGTATATCATTGTAGAACCTGTGCAAACCGGGGTGTAAGCGATAAATTACTCAGTGGGAGTCATATTCTCTGGGGACTTGATCTATAAGAGACCCTCCACTGAGCAAAGATGAGCATAGAAATGAACTAAGTGGGAATTTTCCTAACTTCCTAAACTGGGGAAAAGGGGTCTATAGGGAAATTGAGTTGCTGATATGCATGGGGTAAGGGGTGATATGCACTAAGCTGACAATAGATATTATTATCAGTTGTGTATAAAATAAAATCGTTATGTAGAGCCTCAAATCATTTAAAGGCTCTCTCAATATCCCCTCTAACGTCTTTATATTGGTTGGTATAGTATAAATATCTATGTAATGTGATATCACCCCTGGACCCATGATATCACTTAAAAATCCCTGATATCGCCCCTTTTAGTATGCATATCATCCATAACTATAGATACTACTTCTGGAAAATCCACATGTTACCACAAAACAACATTTACACAAAAACACTATCTACTTCTCTATTGCTTTATATACTCCTCATCCTATCTGATATACGCCCACTCCCCCCTGCTTATCAACAACTAAAAAATCCAATATACACTTTCCGCAAGATTCATTCGGGAACAAACGAACATATCGACTTGTACGAAAAGCAGACATTTCATCAAAGTGTCCCTGGAAAACCCTCCATTGAGCAGAGATAAAGTATTGAAAAGGGCTGGGGTGGGGATCATATTCACTCCGCCGTGGCTGAATACCTCTATCCTGATATACAGGGGGTAAGGGATGATATCACCTGATATGCATAGGGTAAAGGGCGATATCACCTGATATGCATAGGGTAAAGGGCGATATCACCTGATATGCAGTGGGATAAAGGGCGATATGCACCCAATATGCATAGGAGTTGAATCCTTCCCCTTTAATGAAATCAAAGCCATCTCTTTATAAATATATCCAAAAATAAAGCATCTAAAAACAAAATTTCATCAAAAGACGTCGTTCTCACTGAAAACCACAATCACCAGGAAATCGCCCCAACTTCGCCTAAACCCCCCGTCCGTATATATTCGTAATCATGCGAATGGGTGGCAGTCCATAACCATTCGCGTATGCACGAGCATCGTGAGGGGGCGAAGGGCTCATGTACATAACTGGGGCTGGGAAAATGTCACCATTGCAATATGATTTCAGTCTTTCTATGGGCGCGCTGGACACATGCTTATCACAGGGGCTGGGGTAATATCGCCATTGCATCTCTATATCAATCTTCCCAGGCGCGCCGGAATCCATCGAGTTCGTGATCTGGTTATAGCCCATCCCTGAGAGCATGCATTATCCATCGAATATGGCATGCTGAGTTCATCTCTCGCGGAGCGACGCACCCATCGCCCCGGGATATTATATAATACCAATGTAGTACTATAGTAATATTAATATAGTATGTGAACTTGTACTAAGGTGACGGTTCCGCACGGGTTTATTTGAATTTTCCCGGCTGTGATTTGCGCTGCTGTATTTGCTGTTATGCACCGACGCTTTTTTGTGGAGCCGTCAATCCCCTATAGGGCTTTTTCTTGTATTAATTTAGTAATGCAATAGTAATATTAATATATGTTAGAGCCTTCTTATGAATGGCGGTCCGATTCTGGAAGACGCGGTCACTCCTGTCATAATCCTGAATCATATACTACCCGGGCCGCCTTTTGTTCATATTTCCCCTATTCATACAATCTTCTTCATACCAGCGCTGGGTTATTCAACCCAGACCCCTGGGCTGCGTGTGTTGCGCCTCGCAGGGGCGGCGCGCCGTCTGTTGACGGCGGGGTAAGCAGTGGGCTGGTTTTAATTAAAATTTGGTGGGGTGATTGATTATGACTACACCTAAGTCCAAATTGACCGGGCGCAAGAATGGCGCCGTATCGTCGTCGAACACCCCCAGAATAATCCACGACTTCGGAAGAGACTTCTTCTTCGATGAAGCCGCACAGAAAATCACGGCAGTACTGGATCAAACACTCCAGTATGACTTCTGTGAAGCCAGTGCCATAAGAGCCGCACTCAATTGCGGCGAAGTCGATACGCTTGAACATCTATGGAAGGATAAGGAGATCCCATTCAGATCTCTCCTTTCAGACGACCCAAGCCGCAATACTCACAACGATGAGTTCAACTTCAAAAATTATGGGTTCACCAATTGTAGAAAATGCGGAAGCGCCCTCTATCGCGAAGATCAGGCGTGCGGCACCTGCAGTTCACCAACACACCTGAGAACAGGTTGTTAATTTTTTTATTATTGATCCCCACCCAGTTCAGCCCTGTCTCGGCGTAACCGAGCCAGACCTGAACAGCCCACCCACGAGCCTGCGAGCTCACATCTGGCGCGCCGGACTACGCTGAAGATTACGGCGGGAATTTCTGGAACTATAGGCATGTCTGGGTTTTGTGAACATATACCCGCCGTGTTTTCTGATGTTATCCATCAGGTGACCTGTCGCTTCGCTCCGTGCGGGACGCCGCATGCAGCTTTCGGGCTGTTGCCCTCACCCACACTATTTCTGCTCCGGGTTATCGCCGCAGGCGCGTTGGAGATGTGTCTCCTTGTTGGTGTCCTGACGGGAAAAAGCTGATTTATTTTTATAATCTATTCTTATTTTAATTGGTCATGCATGATGCGATCCGCAAGCAACAGGACGAATTTTAAATAAAATTGATTTTGGTGAGTTAAAATCTCAATAGCGCAAGCAGTCGCAGGAGCTCGATCCTGCGATCGCCAAATGTGCGCTACAACTTTTTAGGAGTTGTAAGAATGTCTATAGAACCAAAATCAAAAATAACTTTCGCTCAGACAGAGCGGGAAAAGATCAGAGAACACTTCATTAAGCGCGCCAGGGAAGCGCCTATCGTCAGCCCACTGGATCCGTCATCGATGGAAGCCTGGTGGGATTATGTCGATGAGATGAGGGAAATCGAACAGCAACTGAAGGATGCAGGTGAGCACCTATGAGCTATACACGATATAGCTGGGTCGGCAACAGGATATGCTGAGGAAGATATGGCTGCCCTGTATAAGAGAAAGAAAGCCACAAGAAAATCTATCACAGCGATGGTGGCTGAAGCTGTCAGTCAATATGTCAGGGAGGTGGGAAAATGATCCCATTTATTTGATGTATCGCCGCCGGCGCGTTCAAGATTCCTTTTTTCTTTTTTTCGGTTCCGTCTCGATTTTTCTGCAATTCCACCAGACGAGCGCTGGGTTTCACCCAGACCCTGATCAGCGTGTGTTGCGCCATCTGCGGATGGGTAGCGCGCCGCTGTTGCGGCGGGAGCAGTGGACGCCTCATTTTTAAATAAAATTTGGTTTTGGTGAGTTAAAAACTCAAAATCGCAAGCGATCACAGGATTCGGAGTCCTGCGATCGCCAAATGAGGCATGTATGTTTCCCTTAGTAAAAACCTACACGAGCGTAGCTTACGCTGAACCGCAAGAAGAACTTTTCGACCAATTCGGTAACTGTTTATCAAGCTTCCTGGTCGGATATACAGCACTGCAGCCCTTTGCATGAAGCAAAAACTCCGGCTTTGTGGCAAGTAAAGAGAGTTAGAGCAATTACTCTGGCAGGAGGAAACCCTTCGTCGTTTATTATTCGACAGAGTGGATCCGAAATTCAATATCGTCTTTACATGCTTGCCTATAAGATCCTGGGAATAGACCGGCCTGCTATTAGACGATGGCGTCCTCTATCGGATGAAAAACGCAATGAGATTATTTCTGACTATGCTGCAGGAATGTCTATCAAGGGTATCGTCACGAAATACGACATTGCAGATTCTCAAATATATCAATCAATGAGGATCATGGAAACCAACATTAAACGAGAGAGGCATAGACCGGTAACGGATGAACTTAAAACAGAAATCCTGAAATTATATAGAAATGGCATGTCTTCAACCAGGATCGGTAAGAAGTTTGACAGACATCATGACGTGATCCGTAATATCATCATGTCGGTAACGCACGAAAATCTATCGACCAGAAAATTCTTAAGAGTTTCCCTGGAAGAAAGAGATCGTTTAAGAGAGTTGAAGGAAAAAGGCTTCAATAATACTGAAGTTGCGAAACTTACCGGGCATTCCCCTACTTTCGTTCGTAAAGTTACAGATGATAGCCCCATGAAGCACCATAAGACCTTCAGTGAAGCTGACCGACAGAATCTGAGAGAAGCTTTCAAGGAAGGTCTCAGTTTAAGAGCGACCGCCAGGAAGTTCGACACCGCTGCATCGTCTGTGAAATTCTGGTTTGATAAATTCAAGAGAGGTCTATGACACCTCTCTCTTTCTTTTCTGTCCGTCGGTTATCTATTCTTTCCTCACTGACTCGTCCTTTATCTTTTACCCGATAGCTGCAATCAATCTTCTCGCATCCGGAAATCTTCTTTTCGTGTGACAGCGCGCCTGTGGGCGGTTGGTCATGGGCGCGTGGTTTTAAATAAAATTATCAGGGGCGAATTATCGAAGTATCGGTAATTCAGGAATTTATATGAGTTTAAAAGAAACGTACTTAGGAAATGTTGAGAATGTGAGAAAAGCGAATCCTGACGCTGTAATCATCGATGTTACTCGCAGGGCTGGAAGCGTGTTATCTCCTTCGTGGGATATGCTGAACGAGTATAAAGCGGGAAAGATGACCTGGGATGGATATATCTCAAGGTTTTTGAGGGAGATGGATAATCCTGAATGCAAGGTCGAGATGCTAAGGATCGGAGAGCTTGCAAAGACTAAAGATGTGTATCTTGTATGCTTTGAGCGCGTGGGTAATTGCCATCGCTTCTTGCTCGTGGATATGATCAAACGGGCCATGATCATTGAAGCATGCAGACGGATGAACCAGCTTGTTACCGAGCGTCCGGATCTTGTGACAGCAAGTTATGATAATATCGCAAAAGCACTGCGCGTGGAGGCATGATCTCCATGCCCAATTATCTTTTGGCGCATAAAGACCAGGTGCTCAGGGAAAAGTATGGTGACTATTGCCTGAAGGCCATCCTTTCAGGTGAGGAGGCAAAGCCATTCGAAGAGTTCCAGCGCGAGGTGAGAGTATGACCCACAAATGCAAGTCAGGCAACCATACCTGGTTTTTCAAGGAAGACGCTGAGAAATGCTGCAATGGTTTCAGGCGCGTGCTTGTGTTCAATGATCCGAAAGCCTGCGATAACGTGGTCCTGGATCTCCTGCCCGGCGGTGTGTCTTATGGATACAGGTGGGAGCCGGTATGAATATACAGAATGAAACGAGACTTCCATGCGAAGGAAAAGGGTTCAGCTATCCTGTGGGTCACTGCAAGCCCCCGGTCGGGAATAATGAGAATGGGAATGCATGCAGCAGTTGTCCTTTGAGGTGAGATGTTCAATAATAAAGGGCCTGTTCACATCCCGCTCCAGCCTGTCTACCAGCACGATGGCGACTATGACAGGTGCGCCTGCGGAAGAAGGAAGCTCCGTTCGGACAGGATGTGCGGTTCGTGCCGTGATGGGGTGCTGTGATGTGTCTCAAGCAGTCCTGCAATGGATAGCCGAGTTTTTCAGATATTGTTAATTTTTTTGTCACTGGATTCATGGCAGAGCGTGAGTATTAATAAAGTGAATCAATGGAATAAATGAATAGAAAAGGTAGAGGATTTCAAGAATTCTTGGATAGATTGTGGATAGGATAGGAAGCGAATCTTGTAAAGCGTTATGTATCCTCTACGTATTCAATAATTGGTATATGCTTAAATAGCATTTTTCCAAGATTATACCCAAATTTGCAGAATCAATAGATCCAATGTTGGATAGAGAGCATGCTGTGTCATCGATAATTGAATATATGAATAGTGATGATATAACATACGATGCCTATCACATTCACCGACGAAGACCTGATGCATATTGATAAAGAGCAGGATAATCAATTGCGAACTATCAGACAGGATCGATGACTCGAAAGCGAAAGGCAATGCGACTTTTTGTAAAAAATGTGGTCATATAATGCAGTATTTTTCAGTGGGGAATGCAAGGTTAATGCAATGTGGTTTCTGTGGGAATAGAATCGCTGAAATGATTCAATTATGAGTCTTCATGCATCGTCCCATTCAGGAACGGCGCGCCGTCTGCTGACGTCGGAATAATGGTGCTAAAGCCCGGTCAGGGGATGATCGTGCGCCGCCTGTGGGCGGGTAGATGATAGTAGCACGCTCAATCGCCGCAAGGCTATCGCGCCACGAAGCAGAGGATTAGGACAGAACGGGGAGGGAATGAGATATTGCAGGAGAACAGCAATCACTCAAATGAAGGGGGGGTTGTTGTACCTTATTACTTGCTTTTCCACCGACCCTGGTCATCCGGTGTCCAGGCGGGGCTATGTCGAAAACTTTAGGATTTTGATCTTCTTGTTTATGTTGGGGGCTCGCCAAAACTTTTTTCGAAAATTGGCACATAAATTTGGGTTTTTACCAGGGGGCAGGGCATCATCGACGAGGAGGGACGAGGAGTTTCCATTAACACAGCAGGCATGGGAACACAACCACTATAGGAGGGCTCTGTCAAATATGCGGTTGTTAATATTATATAAATCTTCATATCGATAGTGTTTACCTTCTTGAATAGAGTGCTATCCTTTTGGCTGATGAAGACTTGACAGTAGATATAAAAACAAAACCATTACAATTGGTGTTGGTAGTTATCCTTTGAATAGCTTGAACCAGAATAACAATCGTGGCGCTAAAATTAAGGCACGGATAAAATAAAGCGGATATAAGAACCAAGTTCGTATATACAATGTTAAACTCAATAGAATTTTAACTTAAAAAAAAGAATTGGAAGCGATGTATCACATACCTAATCTGATGTCTGCTATTTGTCCTCAGGTAATACATCAAATTCTTTTCGTTTACTTTCAAACCATTCTTTCAAGGCTTTTGGATCATTCATCAGTTTCTTCATTTCTTCCATCGCTTTAAGATGTTCTTCATCACCCTTTTGGTACATCTCCGTACCATGCTTTTTGCTCACTTCTGCCATTTCCTCAAAAGTGTCTGCATGAAATTCTTTATCGCAAGCTCCACCCAATTGTTTACAAGTCATTGTTTTCATAATTTATCACCCGGTTCATTTAATAATACATAATAACTGTTGATTTATGAAGGTTGCCATTCTCACTATTTTTGTTCCCATTTTTGCTGATAAAAACCTAAAAAACAAAAAACAGTAAGAGATCTCATGCACCCTCATCGGGATGCCTCGTTTTTCGAAAGAGGGGTCATTGACTGTTCAACGATAGGTATTTGTGCATCCAAAGAGTATATTGTGCAGAGTAACAATTGCATCCTTAGTCATCTATACTCAGAAATAAGGCTAAATCGTGGAAATGGTTAGAAAATGGCGGGTATGCAAATGAAAAAAGATCAAGTCAGTCGAATTTACCCCAAGCTGGTTAGAAGGTTACATGGATGAAGTCAAAATAGGAGAATTACGCATCGCGTTCGAACTGAAGGGTGAGGGATCACCACTCGTGCTCCTCCACGGGGGTCTTAGCGACAGTCGGGAGTGGAGAAGGCAGCTTGATGAGCTATCCGACGAATTCAAAGTGGTGGCCTGGGATGCACCTGGTTGTGGCCGTTCAGAGGATCCACCGGAGACCTTCCGTTTGCCTGACTATGCAGACTGTCTTGCAGCATTTATTGGGGAGATCGGCCTGATACGGCCTCACGTACTCGGTCTATCATTTGGTAGCGGACTTGCACTTGAGCTCTACCACCGCTATCCTGCAATCCCGCGGTCTCTCATTCTGGCTTCGGCTTATGCCGGGTGGGCGGGATCCCTTCCGCCAGAGATAGTAAAAGAACGTTTGTATCAGGTGCTTCGGCTATCCGAATTGCCGCCCGATCAGGTCGTTGAGGCGTTGATTCCGACACTCTTCACGAAATGGTACCCACTGATGTGATCGATGAGATGGCTGCGATCATGTCCGAGTTCCATCCGGTCGGGATGAAAGCGATGACGCTTGCCTTTGCCGAGGCTGATCTTCGCGACATGCTTCCAACCATCGAAGTGCCTACACTGCTGCTGTATGGTGAAGCCGATCAGCGTTCCCCTCTGAACGTTGCCGAGAACCTCCACGCCAAGATTCCTGCATCGAGGCTTGTGATCATACCTGGCGTCGGCCATCAGAGCAACCTTGAGGCACCAGAAATTTTCAACGCCGAGGTACGCAGATTTCTTCGAGCTAATCAGAACTGATCTGTTCCTCCGTATGAAATGCAATTGCAGCGGACCGCTCGATGTAAGTTTTTCATTCTGCTTAAAACCTACGTCTCTATGCCGCTGGCACACCATCTGACAAAGTCAAGCTATATAGTTAGGTACGCCCCCTTTTTCAATGTGAGCTAATGCAACCAATAAGTAATCGAAAATTTCATGCACCCATCCGTTGATGCTCCCGACCTCGGTCGGGAGTCGTTGACTGTTATACAGTACTATCTCCGTCCTTAACTCTCAAAAGCATCGCGAAGTGCCTGGGTTACTGTCACTCCACCCGTCTGTGTTTGCTCTATAACCTCGCGGATAAGAATCGGTTTTCCGTTCTTCATCTTGATCCTCCCTTCTTCGACCAACTTGGGCCATGCCTCACCTCTAAGGAACTCTATGACTTCATCTTCAGAGAGCTGCCTGTGTGTCCGGTCAAGCGTCACAGGGCACAGAAGATTACCTTCATGGAAGACGAAATCCCTGTCTCTCTTGGGTCCTGACCCGTTCGTAAGCGCTTTCTTGAGACGCAGTACTTCTTCGCGTGATGCCACCGGATGCAGTTCAAAATCCCTGCCCCATGTGATGATAGCTACCATTAACATGGTACGATCTCCTTATCGCTTGGTTCTATGGGTATAGGTGCGAATGCCCCAAGTTGAATCTGTTTCGCTGAAATGGCGCCTCTGGGCACGATTATTGGTTTGCATTTGATACTATACACATACACCAGCCCATTATCAGGATTGGATATCTTTGACAGTATCTCGCGTGCATATTCAGGAATTGTGGAGATCTCAACCCTGTCAATCGAAATGACGATGAACCTGTAAGGCGACTGACCTACCAGGAACACGATCTCTGCAGGCAGTTTCACCCCATCGATACGCTGAGTCCAGAAGTCGTTTATACATTTATACTCATAAAAGTGCCCGCTCTCTGCAACCTGTTTCATCTTATCGGCGAAGGCGGCGCGATTGATTGTGGTTGTGAGTTTCTTAGGTCTGCGCATGCTTGTCCCTTCCTTCGAAAACATATTCCGCACTCAATAACATCCGCATCTTTTCAGCGATCTTTCGTCCCTATCCGATCAACTCCGAGCAACTCCTTTTTTGTGGCATTAATAACACCTTCAACACTCCCAAACCTTCTGAGTAAGCGCTCCGCAGCCACTGGACCCACATCGGGTATAGCGGAGACCACATACTCCTGCAATTGCTTACGAGTCATGTGACTGCGCTTCCCGTGTAAAGATATCGGTCGCCTTTCATGTGTCTGCTGCCTCACAGCAATCTGGCAAAGTATCCGGGCAGTTTCGGCACAGTCGTTAGTATAAAGGATCGGGATATGGAAGCCAATGGTGATGGCTTCGAGTATCCCCCAGATAGATGCAGGGTCAATCATACGGGAAGTAAAGAGCGCATTCTGGCCGCCCTCGCCTTCCACGATAAGAAGTGGTCGCCTATATGCCATCTTCAAGTCCATGAGCTGTGAGAATAATTCATGCCGTTCGAGGAGTGTTTTGAGAAAGTCATCAGTAGTCTTCCGCTCGACTCCGACCCTGTCACTAAGCACATAGTCCCCAATAGAAAGCGTTCTGAACTCAAGATCAATACCGGCACTCATCTTTGCGTCCGGGAACTGGCCGTATGGCAACGAGAACAACCTGTGATCCTTCAGGTCAACCCGCATCCTGTCTATTTCCTTTGAGACAGCACACCGCATCTCGCGTTTGTCCACTACTATTTTGGCAATACAGCCAGGTGCTGCGGGAGTTATGGGGGTGGAGTCCGGCAGATCAGCCGGATCCACAGGTTTAAATCTCATCTCACGAACTCTCTACCCTGGGTGCCAGAATGTACATCATATCCCCATTACCATCAGCCACTTTATGCTTAATCCGCAGGGGAAAATCCGTGCCTAACTCAAGGGTTACTTCGGCGGCTTTACTGGATACTTTACCGATATCGAGGAGATAATCGAGTGAGAACATGGCCTTAACATCTGCATATCTCATCTCAATAACTTCATCACGGGTAAGCTCAAGCTTGACAGAATCAGTATCACCTATGCCTTCAATGAAGAAACCCTTGCCAGAGATACCAATATAGACAAAGTCCCCGACCTTTTTAGTCGCCTTGATCCCGCGGCGCAAGTCCTCACCGCGAAACGTCACACTGCCAGGGAGATCAAGTTTTGGTATCTTTGATAATTTGCGGATGCTGGCAGGATCGAGCAGGCTCATGGTATATGCAAGCCCCTTCATTTTGATTATGAACTTATGGCTCACTTCATCAACCTCAAGCCCCACGATCTCATCCTTAACAGACATTTCAAGGATACCAGCCATCTTCTTCAGGTCAATACCAAGCACCATTTCCGTGGCTTCATAGGATTCAAATGCTTTTGAGGCCAGGTCTAAGGTGACCATTGCAACATTTGAGGCGTCAACTGCGGCCACAGAGATCCCTTTTGGCTTAATGGAGAATTCTGCCTCAGCTACGAGAGCCTTGAGAGCATCAATACACTCAACAAGTTTCTGGGAAGTGATGCTTGCCTTGAACATTACTCCTCACCCGCTTCATGCAGGACACCATGCCGACTGAACACGTTACCAAGTTGTGCGACTTGTGCTGTGGTCAGTCCGACTATCTTTTCCCTCTCAACTGGCACAATTGGGCCAGCTATAACATTTCCGCTTTCATATACTTTTATATAACCCATCGTTGTCCCTTTTCTCCATTCGTAAAAACCGTGCACAGCAAGCACAAAGTAACTTAACATCAATGCTGCCTGTGCATATGCTCCAATTGAAGTATCATAAAGTACCCAGAGTGCGTTTGTAAATCCCCATATCACGAAGCATACCTTCTGCTTCTTGATGTTCAGATAGGTGCCAACAAGTGACACAACAGCGAGCAACCAGGTTGCATAATAGATAGCAACGGAGTTCATTGCTAACATGGCGTCTTCCGCTTCCTACCAGGTTTCTTAATTTCCTTGGGAATAGGATCAGTGAATGCGAAGTTGCGTATCCAGTTCACCATCGCCTTGGCGATACCAGATGTGACATTGAATTCTCTTGAGCGCATCGTCTGCGGAATTCGGCAAGTACATTAGGGTTTATGGTATTGAGTGGGGCCTGCGTCAATAGATCATCACCAGTAGAAGCCAACCATGCCTTTATTGCCTGTTCAAATCCAGGGCCGTGTTCAAGTTTGAGTTGGGAACATCGTGTCCTGAACTTCTGGTATAGTTCTGCGTCTACGTTTCGAAGTCCAATGGACTTACCTTCAGATGTTATTCCGTCTACAGTGTGGCTTTTCTCCATGCCCTGTTAAACGCGTTAAACCAATATAAGCATTACTATTGTAATGTTTGGATAATGCAAACGTAAGTTAGATTTAATATATGAACAGGGGCATAATCTTCATCAAATGGCTGTGTTCAAGGATGCTCGAGGAACGTAAAGAAGCATGTAATGGAGAAATTGAGGAACGACAGCGCGGTGTGCACCGCACAGAAGTCGGGCTTTCCAAATAGCACACCAAACGCCAATAGGAGAAAGTCGCCAACAAATACACTTTTCTCCGAGACTATAACAGATGCCAACCGCAAGAAGATGTATGACAGGGGGATTGGCGGTCCGATAGTGGACAAACTCATTGACGATGCACTGAAGAATGGGTTCGTCATAGACAAGTTCTTAACAAAACAGGACCCCGATAGAGAACTGACCGAGAAACTGGTACAACTTTATGAGAGTAAGGTTCAAGACAGAATTCGACAAGGCATGGAAATGGTCACGAGCTTTACGGCTTCAGTGTCCTGCTGCTGGGAATAAAGGATAATAAGGAACTGAATGAACCCGCTGACAGTACAAGTAAGGTAGGTGGGGCGGCGGGGACCTCGCCCGGGCCACATTCGAGTTCGGGACCTCCTACATCGCCGGGGCGGGGCTGCTCAACTTCCTCATCGCCCTCGACGCCTTCGACATCGGGACGGGAAAGAAATCATGATCCTCGAGAGCCACCTCCTGTCGATGGTCATCTATGCGTTCTTCGTCGCGCTCGTCCTGGCCCTCATCCGGCGCACGGACCTCAAGGGCCGCATCCGCTACGGCCTGCTCCTGTTCGCCGTCATGACGGCCGGCGCCCTGGCTTTCGGCTGGCTGATGTTCCTGTTCATCAAGAAATAGACGGCCGCCCCGCGGCCCCGCCGGCAGCGGCGCCAACACGATGATCGAGCTCTTTCATATCTGGAAGCAGTACCAGAAGCCGTACTGGGCCCTGTCCGACGTCACCCTGCAGATCAACGACGGCGACTTCTATTTCATCACCGGGCCGAGCGGCTCGGGCAAGACGACGCTCCTCAGGACGATCTTCCGCGAGGTGCCGCCGACCGAGGGCCAGATCCTCATCAACGGCGTCAATATCCTCAAGATCCATGACAGCCGGATCTACACGCTGAGGCGGAAGATGGGCATCGTCTTCCAGGATTTCCGGCTGATGTTCCACCGGACGGTCTTCGACAACGTCGCCGTGCCGCTCCAGGTCGTCGGCGTCAGCCACAAGGAGATCCGGCGCCGGGTCTTCGGCACGCTCCAGAAGGTCAACCTCCACCAGAAGATGTGGGAGCTGCCGGCGCACCTGTCCTACGGCGAGCAGCAGCGGGTGGCCATCGCCCGGGCCGTCGTCAACAACCCCGAGATCATCCTGGCCGACGAGCCGACCGGCAACCTCGACCCGGAGCTCGCCTTCGAGATCGTCACCCTGTTCAAGGAGTTCAACAAGCAGGGCGCGACGGTCATCATCGGCAGCCACGACCGCGAGCTCATCCGCCATTTCGGCGACAACATCCTGTTCCTCCAGAAGGGCAAGATCGTCGGGAAGGAAGCGCACGCGTGATCGAGAAGGTGAAGTTCTTCCTGAACGTCACGGGCAACAACCTGTGGCAGTTCCGGACGCGGAACATCTTCTCGGTGACCATCATCTGCCTGTCCTTTCTCACGGTCGGCATCTTCATGTCGCTGGCCAACAACCTGCGGGCCACGGCCCGGGAGCTCTCGAGCAACATGAGTGTCGCTTTCTATCTCGATCCGGGCTTGCCCCCCGCCGCCGTGGAGGCGATCCGCCAGGAGATCGCGAGGCCAGCGTTCGTCGAGGGCGTCAAGCTGGTGACGCCGGAGGAAGCCCTGGAGAGGTTCCGCACGAGCTTCCCCGAGCTCGCCGACGTCGTGGCCGGACTCAAGGGCAATCCCTTCCCGCCGTCCCTGGAGCTGCGGGTGAACGCCAAGGCCTCGGCCTCGAAGGAGGTCATCGCCTTCGTCGAGGGCATGAAGAAGCGCCCGGGGATCAGCGACGTTCTCTTCAATCAGGACTGGGTCGAGAAGATGCAGGGCTTCAGCCGGCTGGCCGGGGCCATCGGGGCCTTCCTCGGAGGGATCCTCATCCTGACCTCGTTCTTCATCATCTCCAACGTCGTCAAGCTCAACGTCTTCGCCCGGAAGAACGAGATCGAGATCCTGCGGATGGTCGGCGCGACGAACCTGTTCATCCGCATCCCGTTCTGGCTCGAGGGCATCACCCTGGGCCTCCTCGGGAGTCTCTTGTCCCTGGTTCTGCTGTTCATCGTCATCAGCCTCTTCCCGGTCTATCTCGGCGCGTCCCTCGGGGCGCTCCAGGAGCTCCTCCGCTTCCGCTATCCCGATCTGGTCCAGGCGGTCGCCCTTCTGGCCGGCGGCGCGGCAACGGGGTTCATCGGCAGCGCCACATCGGTCTCGAAGTTTTTAAAGGTTTAATAAGAAGGGGTCAAACCTACACGATTCCAGTTTTCCCCTGACGTCCGGAATGAATTCACGGAAAACTGAAATCGTGTAGGTTTGACCCCCTCTTGTCTGACCCCCTCCTCTTTGTTAGAATCAACTCAAATGGCATCGCTCGGGCAATGGCTTAGGGAAGAGCGCGAGGCGCGCAGCGTCTCCCTCGAGGAGATCGCCTCGGCCACGAAGATCGTCCCCCGCTTCCTCGAAGCCTTGGAAAACGACCGTCTGGACATGATGCCCGGCGGATTCTTCGTCAAGGGGATCATCCGCACCTATGCCCAGGCTGTCGGGCTCGATCCGGAAGAGGTCCTGGGCCGCTACAAGGCGGCCGGACTGCTCTCCGCCGGGCCGGAACATGGTCGGAGCCTCGTCGCCAAGCCCGCCGAGGTTATACCGCCGCAGATCGAGCCGGCCCTCCCGGCCGTCGTCCCGGAGGCCCCCGCCGAACCGATCGTCCCTTCCGAGCCCGTTCCGGCTCCCGTCGAGGAGGCCGGACCCGCTCTGCTCTTCGAAGAAGCCTCCAAGCCCGAGGAGCCGTCGGGCGCCCGCAAGAGATTCCTTGTCTGGACTTGGCGAGGCTTGGCCGTCCTGGCCATCGGCTCTGCCGTCTTTTTCGTCCTGCGGCCGATCCTGAGTCGCCCCCCTGCTACCCAACCCCAACCCTCGACGGTGGTCGGACAATCCGTCCTACCGCCGGCGCAGACCGAGACCGGGGCGGCGCCCGCGTCCGTGCCCGGGTCTGAGGCCGCCTCGCAGCCCGCCGCTCGGCCCGCCGAACAGACCGCGACCCCGCTTGTCCTCGAGCCCGCCCCGAATCCCCAGGCGCCGCCCGTCGCCGGCGAGGTCTGGAAAGGCGTCACCATCGAGATCGTCTTCCAAGCCGACACCTGGATCCAGGTCTATACCGACGGCGATCTCAAGATCAACGGTCTGTTCCCGGCCGGCGCCACGGCCCGGGCCCAGGCGGACGAGAAGGTGCTCATCCACACCGGCAACGCCGGAGGATTCACATTCCGTCTGAATGGCCAGCCGGCCAAATCCCTAGGGCGCTCCGGGCAGGTCTTGACGGACATCAAGATCACGCCGGAAAATCTCAAGGATTTCCTCGAGGGCCCGTCGTCCGGCCTGCCCACGGGCTGACGCGTCCCGCCCATGCTCTCGAGCGTCTGACCCCATGCCCACCGACCAGGCCGAAGCCATCGTCCTGCGGACGTCGAACATCGGCGACCAGGACAAGATCGCCGTTTTCTTCTGCCGCGAGAAAGGCATCGTCCGGGGCGTGGCCAAAGGCGCGCGCAAGTTTGGCAACCGCTTCGGCAGCAGCCTCGAGCCCCTGTCCGTCGTGCGCGTGTTCTACTACGAGAAGGAGCGGCGCGACCTGGTCACGGTCTCCGGCTGCGACCTCATCGAGTCGTTCTTCGAGATCCAGGCCGAACCGGCGACCGCCTTCCTCCTGACCTACTTCGGCGAGCTCGTCGAGGAGTTCGCCCCGGCGCGAGCCCGCGAGGAGGTTCTCTACCGGCTCCTCCTTTCGGTCCTCCGCTGTCTCAAGGCGGGCGGCGAGCGGGAGTTTGCGGCGGCCTACTTCGAGGCCTGGTTCCTTCAGGCCAACGGCCTCCTGCCCGACCTGGCCGCCTGCGCGAAATGCCGCAAGCCCCTCGCCCGGGGCTGGCTGGCCCCCAAGAGGGACGGCGCGTACTGCCCGGATTGCGCCCCGGTCAAGAAGGACGAGCTGCCGCACAGGATACAGGACTTCCTCCGCTGGGTCCGCAAGAACCCGCCGCCCGGAGCGTGCGCCCCGCCGTTCGCGGCCGATGAGATCGCCGGGATCCGGAGGACGCTGCAGGCTCAGATCGTCTACCACATGGAGCGGGAGCCGCGGAGCCTGCATTTCCTCAAGACGAAGTGACCCCGATTTGCTATAATTGGGGAACAAAATCGAAGAATGGACGGTTATATGATTGCGGTTCGGGATCGACAGAGGAGGCTTCATTGAAAAAAGTCGGGCTCATCTTCGCTCTTCTCATCCTCGCGCTTTCCCTGTCGGCCCAGATCCGAACGGGTGAAATCCTTGGCAAGGTCGTCAACAAGGAGGGCCTGCCCCTCTCCGGCGTCAAGGTCACCCTGTCGCGCCCCCAGGCCGCCGATCAAAAGGCGGTCACGGGCCGTTCAGGCGTTTTCCGCTTCCCGGCTGTGTTCCCGGCCTCCGATTACAGCCTCAAGGCCGAGCTTGCCGACTTCAAGACGATCGACCGCGCGGGTGTCATCGTCGCGCTCGGCGGCCGCGTCCCGGTCGACCTCGTCCTCGAGCCCGGCAAGCCCGAAGAACTGGTCAAGGTGGCGACCCCCACGCCGTCGATCGACCGGACGAAGTTCACGGCCGGGGCCTCGTTCGACTGGACCGAGCTCCAGACCCTGCCGACGGCCCGCGACCCCTGGGTCATCGTCCAGCTCGTTCCCGGGGTCATGCTCGACCGTGAGAACGTCGGAGGCAACGAATCGAGCGAACAGTCCCATTTCGTCACGCGCGGAGACAGCACGAACGGCATCGACAACACCTGGGTCGTCGACGGCATCGACGTCAGCGACCCCGTCGACCTCGGCCAGTCCGACGTCTATTTCGATTTCGATGCGATCGACGTCATTTCGGTCACGACCGGCGGCGCCGCCGACGTCACCCAGCAGACGGGCGGCATCGCCGTGAACATCCTGACCCGCCGCGGCGGCAACAAGATCGCCGCCACGGCCCGCTTCTTCCTGACCGATCACGCCTTCCAGAGCGACAACCTGACCGCGGACCTCCGGTCGAAGGGCGTGCCCAACACCAACAAGATCCAGCAGATCAGAGACTTCGGGGCCAGCGTCGGCGGCCCTATCTTCAAGGACCGGGTCTGGTTCTGGCTCGCCTACGGAGTCCAGGACCTTTTTTCCTATACGATCTACGATTCCGAGGACCGGGCCCTCTTCAGCAACTACAACTTCAAGCTCAACGCGGCCCCCTTCGCGGGGAACCGTTTCGAGGCGTCCTTCGCGACGAGCTCGAAGGAGAGGTTCGGCGTCAATGCCGACCCGGCCAAGCCCGAGGGCGACCACCAGACCGGCCGCTTCCAGCTGGGCAGCCCGTTCTTCAAGCTCCAGGACGAGCAGGTCTTCGGAAACTCCCTCTACCTTTCGGCGAAATTGACCTGGACGAACACGGGCACGACGACCAGGCCCATGATCGACGAGGACCCGACGACCCCCGTGACCTTCGACGTCGCCGAAGGCGTCTACGTCCCGTTCTCGCCCCTCTTCGGGCGCTCGTGGGACTACAGCCAGGCGAACCGGAAGAATAAAAGCGTCCAGGTCGCCGCCATCCTGTTCAAGGACGACCTCCTGGGCATGTCCCACGAGATCAAGGCCGGCCTCGAATTCGCAGACAAGACGGCCTCGAGCGTCTCGGGATTCGCGCAGAACTACGAGGTCTTCCGGGACTTCACCGACCCCCTCATCGACCTCGGCGAGGGGCTCATCGTTCCGCCGGCGGATTGGCAGCGCTTCGTGATGAACAGGGACAACCGCCAGGTCGCCCTGGCCCGCCAGTCCTCCGGTTACATCCAGGACACGATCACGAAGGGCCGGATCGCCCTGCAGCTGGGGCTTCGCTACGACTACCAGAAGCCTTCGCTGGGCGCCACCGGGATCTCCACGGTCCTGTCGAGCTGGAGCAATGTCTTCACCTCGGACGCCATAAACTCCCTGGGCGCATACTTCCCGCCTCTCAGCGTCAACGCGGTCAGCGGCCGCTATCAGTGGAGCACCTGGTCCCCCAGGATCGGGTTCAGCTGGGACCTTAAGGGGGACGGCCGGACGGTGCTCAAGCTCGCTCTGGCCCAGTACGGCGACGTGCTCCCCGCGGGGGCCAATGTCCCCAGGCCGCTCGGCGTCACTGGAAACATGGCCTTCTGGTGGAACGACACCGACGCCGATTCGCTCGTCGACCGCACGGAGATCTATTGGAAGTACTCGGCCGTCAACGCCGAAAGCCCGAACCGGCTCTACGCCCTTTTCACCTCGACCGGGGTCCTGACCGACGCGGCGACCGCCGCGCTCGCCGGCGGATTCGAGAGCGACGCCTACCTCGCCGGGAACTTTTCCGGCTACGACTGGAACAACCCGTCCGCGGTCAACTACGACAACCTGACGACCTTCTTCCACAGCGACGTCGATCCCTCGGTGAAGAACGTCAAGACCTCGCCCCGGACACGGGAGATCATGCTCAGCCTCGAGAAGGAGATCCGTCCGGACCTGGCCGCCTCGGTCGGAGCCACATTCCGGCGGTACGACAACTTCGATTGGGCCAAGCTCTTCTACCCGGCCGACATCTACCCGTCGACGCCGGACCTGGTCATCGACAATACGGGGACCTGGTACGCGGTCGCCGGCACCATCCCGGCCACGGTCAAGATCGGAGAAGAGACGGTCGAGATGCGCGACGCCGCCGGCCGGTCCTGGTATCTGCCCATCGCATCGTTCCCCGGAGACACGCCTTACCGGATGGTCGACAAGAGCTCGTCCTACCGGACCTACATCGGTCTCGACCTCGCCGTGACCAAGCGGCTGTCCCATCGGTGGTTCCTGAACGCTTCGGTCACCCTCCAGGACCAGCGCACCCACTGGGGCGACTCGTTCATCGACCCGACCAACCAGTGGGCGATCGACGGCCAGCCCTATGGCAACTGGAGCGGCGGGGCCGGCGGCAAGGTCCCCGTCCAGATGTATTCGCGCTGGCTGGCCAAGCTCAGCGGCCTCTACCAGCTGCCCTGGGGCTTCGACGTCTCGGCGACCTTCCTCGCCCGGGAGGGCTGGAAGATCCCGAACTATCTCACCCTCGCCTATGCCAACAGCTCCTCCTGGCCGGGGCTCTACCGGACCAGCTTGATCTACATCCAGACGCCGACCAAGGACAGCCTGCCGGCGTTCAGCAACCTGAGCTTGCGGATCGAAAAGAAGATCGCGCTCGGCGCGGGGCGGATGTACTTCATGGCCGACGTCTTCAACGCGCTGAACTCGGCCGTGGTCAACAGGTCCTTCGACGCCAACTTTGGAACCTATTACGTCGACACGGAAGCCTCGGTAGTCAACCCCTTCAACCGGCTGTACGACGAGATCCTCAATCCGAGGGTCTGGCGGTTCGGGATCCGCTTCGAGTTCTGAGTCCGGGCCGCCGGGCTATTTCTTGATGGTCGAGATGAAGGCCTCGACCTCGGGGATGCCGCCCTGGAAGATGAGGTAGCCGTTGGAGGGCTCGCGCTCGGTGATCTCGCCGGCGATCGGCGTCAGCATGATCTTGCGCACTTCCTCGACGTTCGTCGTCTTCCCCAGCGCCCAGGCCAGCTTGACGTAGGCCACCTCGGGCAGCATGTTCGCGGCCGGGATGACGCCGAGCTCCATCATGTCGCGGCCCGTGTCGTAGACGTACATCTGGACATAGCCCCAAAGCGTCTGGACGGTCATGTAGACGGCGATGCCCTTGTCCTGGGCCCTCTTCAGGGCCGGATAGAGCGGCTTGTTGACATGGCCGAGGCCCGTCCCGGCGATGACGATGCCGCGGTAGCCGTTGTCGATGAGCGAGTCGATGATGTCCGGCTTCATGTTCGGGTAATAGTAGACGATGGAGACGCGCTCATCGAACGACGTGTCGATCTTGACCTTGCGGTCGGTCCGGCGGCGCTTGTAATCCTGACGTATCGGGGTGATCTTCTCGCGGCTGACCATGGCGATGGGGATGTCGCTGACCGTCCGGAAGGTCGAACGGTAGCTCGAGTGCATCTTCCGCACCCGCGTCCCGCGGTGGAGAAGGCCGTACGTGTCCGAGGTCGGCCCGAACATGCAGACCATGACCTCGGCGATGTCGCTCTCGGCCGCGGTCTTGACGCTGTGCATGAGGTTGAGCGCGGCGTCGGAGGAGGGCCGGTCCGAGGAGCGCTGCGAGCCGACCATGACGATGGGCACGGGCGAATCCTGGACCATGAAGGACAGGATGGCCGCGGTGTGGTGCATGGTGTCCGTGCCGTGGCCGATGACGATGCCCTGGACGCCCTTCTCGATCTCCCGGCCGATGGCCTGGGCCGTAGCGATGTACTGCTCGGGGCCCATGTTCTCGCTGAAGACGCCGAAGAGCTTCTCGGTCTCGAGGTTGCAGATGTCGGCCAGCTCCGGCACCGAGCCGTAGAGCTCGCCCGGCGAGAAGGCCGGGATGACGGCCCCGGTCCGGTAGTCGAGGCGGCTGGCGATCGTCCCGCCCGTGCCGAGGAGCTTGACCCTGGGTTTCGCCGGATCGTAGGGGAACGCCTTCTCCGGGATCTTGTAGTGGGCTTCCTTGCGGCCGCCGATGGTGACGGCCTCGATCGAGCTGGCCAGGAGGCCGATATTGTAGCCCGAGCGGAGCTTGATGACGATGTGATGAGGGTCGGCCGTCTCGGAGCGCGGCAGGATGATGCCGGTGTACGTGCCGCGGGAGGTCTTGATCTCGACGTCGCTCCAGACCAGGGCCCCGAAATTCTTGAGCGTCGCCAGGGCCTCGCCCCGGTAGCCTTTGTAGTCGTCGTTTTCGGCCATCAGCAGGTCCCTTCGGCGGCCGCCCGGACGCGGTCGATGATCGCGGCGCCCTCGACCCGGCCCCGGAGCGCGGTCATGACCAGGCCCATCAGGACGTGGGCCTTTTTGGCGGCGTCGTGGATCTTCATCCCGCGAAGGACGCCGTTCGAGGCCTCGACCTGGGCGTAGATCTCCTCCTCCGTCGCCGGACGGATCTCCCCGATCTCCGGCAGCGCCTGCGCCGCGAGCGGCTTTTTCCATCAGGGCGAGGATCCCGTCGCGGGAGATCCGCTTGTCGCGGAACAGGGCGAAGATCCGGCGCAGCGTCTCGTCGGCCAGACGGCCCGCGTCCAGTCCTTTTCTTTTCAGGCGTTTGGGGAATTGGACGAGGGCCACCGCCGCGGCCACCGGATCGATCCTCCAGTCCTTGACCAGGACTTCGAAGAGGCCGGCCCGGAGCGAGACGGCCAGAGGCTCGACGACGTCGGCGGGCAGGCCGAGCTCCCGGTACCAGGCCTCGCGCGTCCAGATCGGGGTCGGAAGCGCCCGGCGGATCCGCTCGAGGCGCTCCTCGGTGACCTGCTTGGGCGGCAGGTCGGTGTCGGGATACATCCGGTCCGGACCGGGCAGGATGCGCTCGAAGCCGTTGGTGCCGTCGCGCAAGGCCTGGCGCGTTTCGGAGGGGATGCCGATCGTGGCCTCGCGGGCCCGGATGGCGATCTCCTGGACGCCGGTCTTGACGTCCTCGGGCGCTCCCCAGACGACGACGACGACATCGTCGCCGCTCGCCCTGACGGCCTTGCGCACGGCCTCCCAGCGCGAGCTCGAGAGCGTCTCCGAGAGGCTGTCGGAGTGAATGATGTTCGGCAGCTTGGTCAGGCAGGCGACGACGCGGACCCGGTCCGAGATCTCGCGGGAGAAGCGCGTGTTCGTCTGCGTCTGCCAGTTGAGGAGGTCGCGGAAGCCGCGGAGGACGACCGCCGAGGCGACGAGGCCGGCCTCGAGGACGTCGCGGATGGGCTGGTAGCTGGTCTTGAGGAGGATCCGGGTGACGTCCTCGGATTCGGACTTGAAGGTCTCGGGAGTGATGCCGCGGCCGCGGAGCTCCTCGCGCAGGCGGAGCAGGTTCCACTGCCGCATGGCCTCGTGGTAGGTCAGGAGCGGGATGCGGGGGATGCGCGGCACGCCTTTGATCTCGATGCGCGTGCCGCCGCGGACGCTGACGTTGACGTCCTCGCGGGCGGCGCCCATCCCGGTGCGGACCTGCCCGGTGCTGCGCACCAGGCGCCGGAGGATCTGGGCCACCTCGGCCACCTCCGCGGGCGTTCGCATGTCGGGCCCGGTCACGGTCTCGATGAGCGGCATGCCCAGCCGGTCGGTCAGGTAGATCCGGCGATGGCCGACGTCGCTGACCTCGCGGCAGGCGTCCTCCTCGAGGCCGAGCTGGACGATGGCGATGCGCCGGTCCTTATAGGGGATCCAGCCGGAGACGCCGACGATGGTCGTCCGCTGGAAGCCGGTCGGGATGCTGCCGTCGAGATACTGCTTGCGGGCGATGTGGAGCTCGTCGACCAGGGCGAGATTGGTAGAGCATGGCCACGCCGAGGGCGATGTCGAGGGCCTGCTCGTTGATCATGAACGGCGGCGTGTCGTCCATCTCGTAGGTGCAGACCGTCTCCCGGTTGATCCGGTAGATGATCTCCTTCCTGGTCTTGAACTCCATGAGGGCCGTGCCGTCGTACTCGCCGAGCTCGGACAGGGTCGGCCGCATGTGGCGGAGGATCTCGGCGTCGTACTTGTCGCTGTAGCGGCCGGCGGGGCAGCGGCAGAAGAGCTTCTTCTCGGTCAGGAGCTGCTGGTGGATCTCGAGGCCGGAGCGGAAACCGACCTCGGCGTAGTCGGCGTCGGTCATCTCGGCGAAGGGCTTGAAGAGGAATTGATATTCGCTCATGGGTCCGGTCCGTCCCGGAGGACAGAAGAGGCATTATAGCACAAATTCGGGGTTGATTTTTGGCCGGACTTGTGTAAAATTAGCGCTTTCCCGGGCGTCGGGGGGCCGGTCGAACAGTCCCCGGGCGCCGCTCCATTCCGCCCTTTGAGGAGACGCGCATGAACATACTGGGTCTCGCCCGTCACGGGCTGAACTCATTCGAGCAGATCGCCATCTGCGGCGTCATGGTGACGGCCTTCATCAGCCTCTGGTACGCCTGGATGCTGCGCAAGGTCGTGCTCAAGAAGGACAAGGGCACGCCGAAGATGCAGGAGGTCTGGAACGCCATCCGCATCGGCGCCGACAGCTACCTGAAGACGCAGCTGCGCAAGATCCTGCCCATCATCGGCGGACTGACGGTGGCCCTCTTCCTGAGCGTCTACGTCGTGCCGGCCAGCCGCGAGGCCGTGGCCGAGTTCGGCCAGAAGAACGCCCAGATCATCGTCGCCATCGGGCGGACGATCGCTTTCATCATGGGCGCGGGCTTCTCGCTCCTCGTCGGCCAGCTGGGCATGCGCATGGCCATCCAGGCCAACGTGCGCGCGGCCTCGGCGGCCCGGCGGGGCTTCAACGAGGCCCTGTCGATCGCCTACTACGCCGGCACGATCACGGGCATGTTGACCGACGGCCTGGGCCTGTTCGGCGGCACGCTGATCTTCATCGTCTTCGGCACCGCCGCGCCCGACGCCCTGCTCGGCTTCGGCTTCGGCGGCACGCTCCTGGCCCTGTTCATGCGGGTCGGCGGCGGCATCTACACCAAGGCCGCCGACGTCGGCGCCGACCTCGTCGGCAAGGTCGAGAAGGACATCCCCGAGGACGACCCCCGGAACGCGGCCGTCGTGGCCGACCTCGTCGGCGACAACGTCGGCGACTGCGCCGGCATGGCCGCCGACATCTTCGAATCGTACGAAGTGACCATCGTCTCCGGGCTGATCCTGGGGTTGGCCCTGATGGCCCTCGACCCGACCCACGCCCTGAAGTGGATCGTCTATCCCCTGATCATCCGGGCCATCGGCGTCATCTCCTCGATCCTGGGGACGTTCACCGTGCCCATCTGGGAGCGCTTCCCGATCAAGTTCCTCCGGGCCAAGGACGCCGAGGAGGCCATGTTCCGCTCCTACGAGGTTTCGAGCGTCAACACGGTCGTTTGGTCCTTCGTCGTGGCCGTCAACTACGCCCACGACTGGCGGCTGGCCATGCTGACCTCGGTCGGCGTGGGCCTGGCCGTGGCTTTCAATCCGCTGACCTCGTACTTCACCTCGACCCGCAAGCCCCCGGTCAAGGAGATCGTCAAGTCGACCAAGACCGGTCCGGCGACGACCATCCTGACGGGCCTGGCCGTGGGGATGGAATCGAGCGTCTGGGCGGTCGTCATCATCGCCATCAGCTTCATGGTCGCCCTGGCCCTCTACAGCTCGGCCGGAGCGCTGTACGTCCTCTACGGGGTGGCCATGATCGGCATCGGCATGCTCAGCCACACCGGCAACAACGTGGCCATGGATTCCTACGGGCCGATCTCCGACAACGCCAACGGCATCGCCGAGATGTCCTGGCACGACCAGACCGATCCCGAGACGCTCAAGGCCCGGCAGATCATGGCCGACCTCGACGCCGTCGGGAACACGACCAAGGCCATCACCAAGGGTGTGGCCATCGCCTCGGCGGTCATCGCCGCGGTCAGCCTGTTCGCGTCTTACATCACCGACGTCGGGCGGGTCCAGATCCAGCTCGGCATCCAGAACGTCATGACCGCCATCCGCCTCTCGGACACGAAGGTCTTCGTCGGCCTCCTCCTCGGCGGCGCCCTGCCGTGGCTCTTCAGCTCACTGTCGCTGCGGGCCGTCACCCGCGCGGCCGGCCTGATCGTCGAGGAAGTGCGGCGGCAGTTCAGGCTCCCGGGGATCATGGAAGGCAAGGTCAAGCCGGATTACGCCCGGGTCGTGGGGATCTCGACGGTCGCAGCCCAGAAGGAGCTCGTGCCGCTGGCCCTCATCTCGGTCTTCATGCCGCTCATCGTCGGCCTGGTCCTCCAGGTCGAGGCCCTGGGCGGGTTCCTGGCCGGCATCATCCTCAGCGGCCAGCTCCTGGCCGTGTTCATGGCCAACGCGGGCGGGGCCTGGGACAACGCCAAGAAATCGATCGAGGACGAACCCCGGGACCTCGTCGCCTCCACCGGCAAGGGCTCGGAGCGTCATAAGGCCGCCGTCGTCGGCGACACGGTCGGCGACCCGCTCAAGGACACGGCCGGACCGGCGCTCAACCCGATGATCAAGGTGACCAACATCGTCAGCCTCATCGCGGCCCCGATCATCGTCAAGTACCACAAGATGACGATCGGATTGGCGGCCATCGTGGCCGTTCTGCTGGGCGCGACTATCTGGGCCATCTGGAAGAGCAAGCGCGAGGCCCCCTCCCTCTTCGTCGAGGATCAGGCCAAAGCCAAGAAGTAATTAATTCCGGCTCTTTTTTTAGCCAGCAATCCATCATTTACGGGGTTTGAGAAGACCTGGCCCCTCCCGTTTCCTTTCTACTGTTGGACGACCGCCGGGACCGGCGCACGCTTGCGCCAGTTCTTCACTTTATCGAACAGGAGCCGGAGGACGAACCGGACGCCCCTCATCAGGCGCGAGCCCAGCCAAAGAAGCCCGAAGCCGACGGCCGCGATCAGAAGAGCCCCGAAGATGTAGATGATCGTATTGAACGTCGGATCGGAGACCAATGGGTAGATATCGACCCAGGGGTCGAGGAACCCGGGACTGAAGATGCGGACGATCATGATCACGGCGCTCAGCCAGCCGGCCAGGATCATGCTGAAGGCCACGACATAGAACGAGACGATCAGGGCCAGGACGCCGATGATCAGGCCGACGGCCGCGCTCAATCCACCCAGGCCGAGCGGCACGCCGAAGAAGGCGATGAGGACGCCGGCCAGGATCAGGAAGGGCAGCTTTTTCTTCTTGCCGAGGGTCACCATGGCCTCGGGCATGCGCGCCGAGATCACGGCGGCCGGCTCGCCCAGCTTATCGAGGACCTTGAGGATCCGGGCGACCTCGTCAGGGGTCGGATCGGCGCGGAAGGACTCGTAGATGTGGGACGTGATCTCTTTGACCAGCTCGTCCTGGTCTTTGGCCGGAATGCCCTTGAGCCCCTTTTTAAAGCGCTCGAGATAATTGTCGACGATCTGGGCGACGGGCCCGCTGAAACCGTTAGCCATTGTTCGTCTCCTTCGCGACATCGAGAACATTGAGCGGTTCGCCTCGATCGTCCGGAGCGGCCCCGTTTCGGGCGTTGGAGACGATCGCGGCCAGCTTCCGGAATTCCTCATCGAGGACGCGGAAGGCCTCTTGCCCTTTGATGGTCAGCGTGTAGTACTTTCGAGGCGGCCCCTGGCTCGATTCGACCCACTCGGAGTGGACAAGCCCTTCCTTGGCCAGGCGTCCTAGGATGGGATAGATGGTCCCCTCCGTGAGGTCGATGTCGCCCGTTCCGGAGATGGTCCTGACCAGGGAATACCCATAGTGACGGCCTCGGGACAGCGCACCCAGGATCGCCAGCTCCAGGATGCCTTTGCGCAACTGAGTGATTTTGTTTTCCATGATGTAACCTAATACATTGTTATACATAGTAGTATGTTTGTCAAGTGATCTTTTAAATCGGGGACACAATACTAATTTCCGAAATTCGCCCTCAAAGAAATCGGAAAATGGTATTGTGTCCCCGATTTCCGACTCCCCGAGAGCTGGAGAAGAGAATGAGCAGAACTGCGGTCACGCTTATAGCCATTTGCGGGGCTTGGCTCGCGGTCGGTTTGGCCCGGGGCCAGGACGTCAAATCCGGTGTCGGGAAATGGGACCCCGAATCCGGCCTGGGCCATCATCGCGCGGTCGTGAGGGTCGAGGCGCCAAGCACGCCCCAGGCGCCCCTGCCGAAGAATCCTCCCCGCAGACCCGCTGCCGTGTCGTTGATCACGAAGCCCGCGGCGGTCCGCGCCACGATCCCGTGGCGGCGGCGGGACCTCGAGCCCGAAAAGAAGAATGTCATCGTCGTCGATGCCGCGACGGGCCAGCGGATCACGAACGCGGTCGCCCTGAACATCAACCGTGAATACGGCGATATCGTCTTCGAGCCGAAATCCGGTCCCGGCGACTATTATGTTTATTTCATGCCCTACAAGTCCGAGGGCCGGAAGAACTATCCCAACGTCAAATACGATCCGCTTCAGGCGACAGCCGACCCGGGGTGGCTCGCCGCGAGCGGGCTCTCGCCGGAGAAGCTCGCGGTCCAGCCTCCCGACGGCATCGCCCGGGCCGTGGTCATCGAGCTTCAGTCCGATGACGAATTCGACGCGTTCACGCCGATGGAATTGATCGCCACGGCCAAAGAGACCGAAGACCTGCTCGCGGCCCATCCCGATGCGCCTTATCTCCTCTTCCCCGAAGACCGGAAGCTCTCCGTGCGGACGGCGGATGACCTGCCGTATCGATGGGTCTCCGCCGGGCCGCGAGGCGTGTTCCGGGGCGAGGCGGCGCGCGGCGAATACTTCACCTTCCAGATCGGTGTTTGGGCCGCCCGCCGGTCTATCGCCGACCTCGAGGCCAGGTTTTCGGATCTCGTCCCGACGGCGTCGAGGACCGACGGCGGCACGTCCGCAGCCGAGACTTTGATCCCCGCGAAGCTGCTGACCTGTTTCAACAAGGGCGGCACCGACTGGGACGGCTCCCCCATCAAAAAGGCGGTATCCGTCGGGAAGGGCAAGGTCCAGGCCCTCTGGTGCGGCGTCCAGGTGCCCCCCAGCGCGGCTCCGGGGATCTACAAGGGCACGGTGACGGTCGCTCCCGCGGGACTGCCGGAGACGATCCTGGCCCTCGAGCTCAGCGTCACCGGCGAGATACTGGCCGACGCGGGCGACGCCGATCCCTTCCGCATGACCCGCCTGCGCTGGCTCGACTCGACCCTGGCCCAGGACGACGGCATCGTGCCGCCGTTCACGCCCCTCACGGTCGACGGGCTGACGATCGGCTGCCTCGGCCGGTCCCTGACCGTCGGGCCGGACGGCCTTCCGGCCCGCATCCGAAGCTACTTCGCCCAAGAGATGACCCGCTTCTCGACGAAGCCCACCGCTGTGACCAACATGCCGGTCAAGCTCCGCGTCGGCCCCTACGAACGGGATTGGAGGCCCATGGGCCCCGGCCCTCGTCCGACGCAAAAAGGCCCCGGCGCCGTCGTCTGGGAGGCCGAAAGCGGGAACGGCGAGCTTATCATGAAGGTCTCGGCCCGCATGGAATTCGACGGATTCGTCGACTATAAGGTCGCAGTCACGGCTCTCAGCAGTACGGATGTATCGGACATCCGGCTCGAGGTCCCGTTCAGCGACGGCTGTGCCCAGTACGTGATGGGCCTCGGCTACAAGGGCGGACGCTTCCCTGTCCGGGATCCTGAGTGGGCCTGGGACCAGAAGAAGAACCAGGACGCCCTGTGGGTCGGCACGGTCAACGCCGGGATGCAGGTCGGACTGCGGGCCGAGAACTACTCGCGGCCGCTCAACACGAATTTCTATCTGTCGAAGCCCCTCAACCTGCCTCCGTCATGGTGGAACGAGGGACGCGGCGGGGTGCAGTTCGAAAAAGTCTCCGGGTCGACTGTCATGTGCGCCTACTCAGGCCCTCGGACCATCCGCGCGGGCGAAACCCTGCATTTCGATTTCACCCTCCTCATCACGCCGTTCAAGCCGATCGACCCGCCGGCCCATTTCCGAGAGCGCTATTATCACGCCTTCAAGCCGCTCGACGAGGTCGCCGCGACGGGCGCCAACGTCATCAACGTCCACCACGCCAACGCCATCAACCCCTACATCAACTACCCTTTCCTGCGCGTGCCCGAGATGAAGGCCTACATCGACGACGCCCATGGGCGGGGATTCAAAGTCAAGATCTACGACACCGTTCGCGAGCTCTCCAACAGGGCGCCCGAGCTCTTCGCCCTGCGCAGCCTCGGTCACGAGATCTTCTCGCCGGGCCCGGGAGGCGGCTATTCCTGGCTCCAGGAGCACCTGGAGAGCGACTACATCGCCGCCTGGTTCGTCCCCGAGCTCAAGGACGCCGCTGTCATCAACAGCGGCATGTCGCGCTGGCACAATTATTACATCGAGGGCCTCGACTGGCTGGCCCGGAACGTCGGCATCGACGGCCTCTACCTCGACGACGTCGCCTTCGACCGGACGACGATGAAACGCGTCCGCAAGGTCCTCGACCGCAACCGGCCCGGGGGGCTCATCGACCTCCACAGCGCCAACCAGTACAACGTCCGCGACGGCTTCGCCTCGAGCGCCAACCTCTACCTCGAGCACTTCCCCTATCTCAATCGCCTCTGGTTCGGCGAGTACTTCGACTACAACGGGAGCGGCCCCGATTACTGGCTCGTGGAGCTCTCGGGCATTCCTTTCGGGCTCATGGGCGAGATGCTCCAGGACGGCGGGAATCCGTGGCGGGGCATGGTCTTCGGGATGACGGCGCGGTTGCCCTGGGCCGGCGACCCTCGGCCCCTATGGAGAGTTTGGGACGAGTTCGGGATCTCCGAGAGCGAGATGATCGGCTGGTGGGTCAACGGGAACCCGGTCAAAACGGGGAATCGCGATGTGCTGGCGACGAGCCATGTCAAGCGCGGCGGCTCCGTGCTCATCGCCCTGGCCAGCTGGGCCAAAGAGCCGGTCGATGTCCGGCTGGCCATCGACTGGAAGAAGCTCGGCCTCGACCCGCAAAAGGCCGTCCTTCGCGCCCCGGCCATCGACAAGTTCCAGGACGCGGCGCAATTCAAGCCCGGCGACCCGATCCGCGTCGAGCCCGGCAAGGGTTGGCTGCTCATCCTCCGCTAATTCGGGGACACAATACCAATTTCCGAATTACCCTGCGCCGGCCGGGTGGGAGCGTCGCTGCGAAATTCAGGCGAAGAGCTTCATCAGCCAGCGGTGGAGAGGGACGATCGGCTCGAAGCGCTCGTAACAGTAATCGACAAGGCGCTCCGAGTAGAATTCCCCGGGAACCTTCGTCTCGAAGCTGGCATAAAGACCCTTGAGCTTGAGCAGTTCGGCGTTGGGATGGCCGGGGTCGAAGCCGGCCGGGACGCGCTTATAGGATTCGCCCTCGACGGAGAAACCCTCGCGCGCCCGCAACGCGGCCACGATCCTGGCGAGCTCCGCCCCCCTCTTGGGATCGACGACGGCTTTCCGGTACCGGCCGAGCAGGCCGTCGGGGATCATGTACATGCCGCCGCCGAGGTAGAGGTCCGGCGGCTCGAGCTGGAAATAGAAGCCGGAGGATTCCATGCGCGGCCGGGCCCCGTCCCAGAAGTAGATGCCCAGGTGGGTCTTGTAGGGCGCCGGGTCCAGGCTGAAGCGCGTGTCCCGGTAGATGCGGAAGATGGACTTGTTGACCGCCGGAACGGCCACGATGCCCGGTGCGATCCTCTTCAGCCTTCCGCCCATTGCGGTGACGAAGAGCTTGGCCGGCTCGAGGACGTGCCGGTCGTATGTTTCCTTGTTCCGGGAAAACCAGTCGCGGTCGTTGTTCTTCCGCAGGGCCGCGAAGAAACGCACGGTCTCCTTGGCAAAGCCGGAAAAAACGGTCTCACTGGTCATGTCATCCTCCCGCCGGGTATTCTACCAAATTGCCAGGGCCGAAGTCGCTATGGTATAGAGGGTGGGAGGAAGGAGTCGTCATGAGCGGAATCGACTGGATCGAAGAGTTCCCCGGCGCGGTCACGGTCTGCGACACCGAAGGGAGGATCGTCGAGATGAACGGGAAGTCGCGCGATGTGTTCGCGGCCGACGGCGGCGGGAAGCTCGTCGGCACGAACGTCCTCGAATGTCATCCCGAGCCGGGCCGCTCGAAGCTCGAGGGCATGATGGCGGAACGCCGGACAAACGTCTACACCATCCAGAAGGGCGGCCGGAAGAAGCTGATCTACCAGGCGCCCTGGACCAAGGACGGCGTCTATGCGGGCTTCGTCGAGCTTTCCCTTGAGATCCCCTGGGACATGCCTCACTTCAACCGGGATAAATAAGAAGGGGTCAAACCCAGGTCGGGCGTTCCGGAAGGGGTCAAACCTACACTTTTTCACTTTTTAATCCCTTCCTCGTTTTGCCAAGGGCCAGCGTCCGAAAAAAGTGAAAAAGTGTAGGTTTGACCCCTTCTTCTAAAGCAGAGCCGTCGTCAGGAACGGCACGTAGGTGATCAACAGGACGGCCAGAAGGCCGATCGCGAGAAAGACGAGCACGTCCCTGTACACCCGCGCGAGCGGCTCCTCAAACCTGTAGGAGGCGAGATACAAGTTCAGCCCGACGGGGGGCGTGAGGTAGCCCAGCTCCAGGTTGGCCAGGAAGATGATGCCGAGGTGGACGGGGTGGATGTGGAAGAGGACCCCCAGCGGGATGATCAGGGGCACGACCACGAGGATGGCCGAGTAGATGTCCATGAAGCAGCCGACGACGAGCAGGGCGATGTTGAGGAGAAGCAGAAAAACGTAGGGCGATGAGATCTTGGCCGCCACGAGCTCACTGAGCTTCTGCGGTATCTGGGCGTCGATGATGTAGTAGGACAGGCCGTTGGCCATGGCCAGGATGATCAGCACGCCGCCGATGATGGGCACGGCGCGCAGGAAGATGCGAGGCAGATCGCGGATCCTGGCGTCCTTCTTGATGAACGTCTCGACGATCCAGACGTAAAGCAGCGCGGCCGCGGCGCTCTGTTGCAGGCTGAGGATCCCTCCGAAGTAGAGGCCGAAGACGAGAAGCGGCAGCATGAGCTCCCAAAAGGACTCGCCGAACGCCCCCAGGGCCTCCCGGACCTTGAGCGGGTGACGCGGGATGTGATGCTTCAAGGAATAGACGACGCCGACGGTGACGACGGAGATGACCAGGAATGTGCCGGGCAGGAGGCCGCCGACGAACATGTCCTTGATGCTCGTCTGGGCGATGACGCCGTAGATGATGACAGGCAGGCTCGGCGGGAAGAGAAGTCCGATGCTGCCCGAGGCCGTCAGGATCCCGACCGTGAACTTCTTGGAATAGCCGGCCCTTTCTAGGACGACCGCCAGGAGCCCGCCGAGGGCCAGGATGGTCACGCCGGAGGCCCCGGTGAAGGTCGTAAAGAAGGCGCAGATGACGACCGCCATCACGGCCAGCCCGCCCGGCATCCAGCCCAGCACGGCCTGAAAGAACCTGACCAGCCTCTCTCCCGCCTTGCTCTCGGACAGGAAAAAGCCGACGGCCGCGAAGAGCGGGATGGCCGGGATGGCGTTCCCGGTCAGGACCGCATAGGCCTGGTTGGGGATGATCTCGAGCGGCTGGCCGCCCTTGGCGAACAGAAGCAAGCCGATCCCGCCGAGGACGGTGAAGATCGGCAATCCCAGGAAGGCCGCGCCGATCAGGACGAAGATCATCGGCCCGGCCGACCGCGTGATCAGCGGCTGCAGCGACGCCCCGGCCGCGGTGAGGCCCGGCATGGGGACGGTCCCGCCCGCGGTCACGAGCTGGACGAGCGGCGCGAAGCCGAAAAAAAGCCCGATGACGACCGCCGCCGCCCCGGCGGCCCAGCGCATCCTCTTCTTCTCGAGCGTGGAGATGAAGCGCAGGCTCATGGCCAGGAAGCCCGCGGCCATGATGAGGACGACCAGCCGCTTGGGGAGGAACCCGACCCGGTCCGCCGCCGTGAACGCGTTCCTCGCGAACGACAGGGCGCTCAATCCGAAGGCCAGGGTCATCCCCGAGGCCAGGGCGGCCGAGACCGTGGCGGCATAGCCTTTAAACCGCTCCGGCAGGAACATCCCCGTGGCCAGGGCCAAGTGCTTCTTTTCGCGCGCCGTGATCGACGCGGCGATGAACGTGGCCGCGAGCACGAAATGTTGGACGTAGACTTCCGAATCCGCGATCCCTGTTTTGAAGATCTTTTGGACGACGGCCTCGGCCAGGAGCATCGCTGCGAGGCCCAAGACGGCCAGGAAGGCGAGCGAGTCTTCGACCGTACGGGCGGCGCGGACGAGCCTATTGGCCATGGGCCTTTCGGTATTCCCGGACGTACCCCATCACCTGGTCGTAGATCTCTTTCGAGAAGACCGAGCCCAGGAGCCCTTCGACGGCCTTCCCGGCGGATTCCCGCCACTTGGCCATGGCCCCGGGAGGAGGGTCGTGGACGACGAGACCGTTGTCCTTCATCATCTTCACGGCGTCCGCTTCCAGGTTCATGGTCTCGTCGTAAAGCCCTTTCGCCGCGTCGACCGTGGCGTCGAGGAACGGCTGATGCAGCTCGGCGGGGATGGACGCCCAGGCCTTGTCGCTGAGCAGCAACCCGCCGACGAGCGGGGCCAGGGACGGCGAGAGCATATGGGGGGCAAGGGCAAAGTACTGGCCGGAAGCCGCGATGAGCGGGGGCAGATAAAGGGCGGTGACCGCTCCGCTCTGGAGCTGGATCATCATATCGCTGTCACCGGTGACGACTTCGTAGTTCATGCCCTTCCAGATCTGCTCGATCTCCGGGAAATCCGCGGTCACGCTGATCTTGAGCTTCCTCAGGTCTTCGGGCTCGATGACCGGGTTCTTGGAAAAGAAGTTGATCCAGCCGGCGAGCGTCCAGAACATCAACTTGAAGCCCTTCGCTTCGATGAGCTTCTCGAAAGTCGGTTTCATTTGGTCGAAGACCGCGCTGAACTCCTCGCGGGAATGGAAAAGGAACGGGATCGAGATCACCGTCAGGGAATGGTCGACCTTGGCCAACCCCATGTTCGAGAAGACCCCGCCCTGCAGGACCCCCAGGCGCATCTTGCGGATCATGTCCTGCTCGCCGCCGGCGATGCCGCCCGGGTAGATCTTGACCTGGACGGAGCCGTTCGAGAGCCGCTCCCACTCGTTGGCCATCTTCTCTATGGCCTTGTCCCAGGGCGAGCGGTCGGGCGCGATGCTGGCGATCTTGATCACGACCGCGCCGGAGGCCGCCGCCCCGATCGGGGCCGGGGGGGCTCCTGCGCCGAGAGTCCCGGAGAAGACGGTGAAGATCAGGGTCGCAGCCAGGGTCTTGCTCATGGGTTTTCCAGTTCGACAAAATAATCGCCGATGTGGGCGAGGAGCCAGCGGGCCTTACGCTGGTTGAGGATATTGACCAGCCTGTTCGGGGGGTTGCTGTCCGTGTCGAACGCGAGGACGCGGCCAAGGAGGTCCTTGAACTCGGCCGCGTTCTGTTCTTTGACGCTCACCGTCGTAGCCAGGGCCAGGAGGGCCGTAGTGTCCGTCTTGCCGGCCTCCGCCTGGGCTTTGTCGAAGTACTGCCGGGCCTTGACCGCGTCTCCGCCGAGATAATCGGGAAGGGACCCGTAATAGCTGACGTAGAAGGCGTCGAGAGAGCCCTTCCCGTACCCCGGGTCGAGCGCGGCGACCCGCTCGATCATGGCCCGGGTCCGCGGCACGGTCTGACCGAGCGTCATGTCGAAAGGGTTGACGGAGAAGGCGGCCAGCCACCCGAGCGCGGTCCAGTAGAGCAGGTCCGCGTCGGCCTTGCCGAAGGGGGCCATGGCCGCCTCGTACTCCCTGTCCTTGAGCTGTCGCCGGATCGAGGGGTTCTTCCTCTCCAGGGCGACGAAAAGGATGTCGCGTCCGCGGAGGTAGAGGTTCTTGGCCCGGGCCATGAGATAGTCCTTCATCTCGGCATCGCGGCGGGGCGTCAGGTCGGCGGGCGTCTCGACAAAGGCGTTGGCGTACATGATGTAGAGGCTCCCGGTCCGGAGCCGCAGCCCGTCGTGATCGGGGAGGGAGGACAGGAGCGATTCATAGAGCTTGATGGCGAACGGCAGGGCCTGGCCAACGAAATCGGGATCGTTGTCCGAGCTGAAAACGTCGGCCCCGGAAGGCCCGGTCAGCATCCCGGCGACCTTCTTCAGGGCCAGCTTCTCGATCGAACAGCCGCCGGTCGCGAGGACCAAGGCGAGGACCAGGGCGAGGACCAGGGCGAGGGCCGGGGCAGTGGCCGGTGCTCCAGTCTTCAGCTTTCTCGTCATGGCCCGCTCGCTTCGTTGACCGGATTCCCCCGAGGCAGAAGCCAGATCCGGTCACCCCGTTCTCATCGCATCAAGGATAAGCCCAAGGCGGCGTTTAGTCAAATCGGAGCGGCCGCGCGCAGAAGGCGCGATGCGAGGGGCGCTCAGCACGGGGGACGCACGGAGCGCTTGAAGAAGAGATACACGGGGATCCCGGCCAAGGCTGTGGCGATGGCCACGAGCGACTCGACCGGCTGGCGCAGGAAGGCGAGGACCAGGATGGCCGCGCCGACGATGATGTAGACCGCTGAGGCGACGGGATAGCCCGGGAGTCTCACGGCGCTCCGGCCGGTCCGTCTCAGCTTGAAGACGCCGAACACGGCTAGGAGAGGAAAGATGCCCAGGGAAAAGCCCATGTAGGTCAGGAGCTGCTCGAAGGTCCCCAGGAAGACCATGACGACGGCGATGCCGCCCTGAAGGAGGATCGACCTCGAGGGGACGCTGCACTTCGGATCGACGTAGGCAATGGACTTGAAGAAGATGCCGTCCCGGGCCATCGAGTAATAGACGCGAGGGCCGAGGATGAGGTAGGCGCTGAGGGAGGAGAAAAGCGCGAAGGAGATCAGCAGGGACAGGACGGTTTCGGCGGACCGGCCGAACAGGTTGCCCGCGGCCAGGCCGCCGACGGAGATGACGCCCTCCATCTCGGCCGGAGGAATGGCGTAGATATAGAAGAGATTGAGAGCGGCGTAGAGGACGATGACGATGGTCGTCCCCAGGAGCAGGGAGCGCGGCAGGTTGCGTGACGGATCGCGGACCTCGGAGCCGATATAAGCGGAGGCGTTCCAGCCGCTGTAGGCGAACATGATCCACATCAGCGAGAGTCCCATCGTCTTGAACCCCGAAAAATCGAAATGGAAAGGCGCCACGGCGGTGAGGTGGGCCAGGCTCCCCTTCCCGACGGCGAATCCGGCGACGACCAGGCCGACGATGAGGAGGATCTTCAGCCCGGTCAGGGCGTTCTGGACGCGGGCCCCGGTTTCGAGGCCCCGCGTGTGGAGGAAGGTGAAGGCGGCGATGATGAGAACGGCGTAGAGCTTCTTCATCAGCGTCGCTTCCAGGGGCCCCGAGAGGAGGCCGGGGTGGAGCAGGCCCGGAAAGGCGCGGGTCAAGTATTCGGAGAAGCCGATGGCCGAGGCGGCGATGGGCGCGGAGAAGCCGACGAAGAACGAGACCCACCCGGAAAGAAAGCCGAGGATGGGGTGGTAGAGGCGCGAGAGGAAGGCGTATTCCCCGCCGGCGTGGGGGATGGCCGCCCCGAGCTCACCGTAGCTCAGGGCGCCGCAGAGGGCGATGAGGCCCCCGAAGAACCAGAGGGCGAGCATGACGACGGGGTGGTGGAGGTCCTTCATCAGCAGGCCGGAGGTGGTGAAGATGCCGGCGCCGATCATATTGGCGATGACGATGTTAGTGAGCGGGAAGAGCCCGAGCTTGCGCTGGAGCGTGTTGGCTGGGATTTCCGGGCTCATGTTCGTTCCGTTGGTCACGGCGGCTTCCTCTCTCAGGACGACGGAATCCCTACTTTATCCACCGCCGCTCGCCCTGTCAAACCAGAAGGGGTCAAACCTTAATTCTTATAATTTTCGAAAATAGCCACTCAGAAAAAATCAGGTCGTTCCTCGAAAATTATAAGAATTAAGGTTTGACCCCTTCTTACTTTTTCTTCTTAAAGCGATTGGCGAAGAGGGCGAGAAGGAACAGGGGCCCGTAGAAGGCGGCGGCGCCGGCCGCGAAGCCGATGTTCGTGCCCTTGAGGATCTCGACGCCCCAGCCGAACTGGTCCTCGTTGACGAGATAGGTCCAGGTCGACGACGGGCCCTTCAGGCCGGCCGCCTCGAGGTCGACGGGACCCTCTCGGGCGACGAGGGAACGGAGCGACGCATCGACCGCGCCGTTGATGCGGTCCTCGAGCTCGAGGAAAGCCTCCGTTGCGGCCTTCTGGAACTCTTGGAGCGGCTCCTTCCTGCCGATCGAGACAAGGTGGATGCCCTCGCGGAGATCGGCCAGCCAGGCCAAGTGGTCGGACCAGACGGCATCGATGTGGAAAAGCGACGCCCGGCGTGCGATCAAGCCGAATTCCGGCCGCCCCAGCCGGGCCGTCCCGGCCGCGAGAAGCTCCGGCGAGGGCCGGACCCGGGCGTCCTCCCCGTCCGTCCCGCTAAAGACGGCGTCCCGGGAGGCCGCGACGATGCGTCTCTGCGTCTCGACGAGCGTCGAGTAATCCCAAAGCGCCCGGCGGATGTCGAGGTTCCGGCCCTCGATGACGCGCTGGCCATGGATGATCTCCTTTCGCAGGAGATCGTTGTCAATCGCCGCATCCTGCCGTTCGAGCCGGTAGCGGGCGAGGAGACGGCGGGAGACGCCGTAGCGCTCGAAGACGTCGTCCTCGAGACTGACGAAGAACCGGGACGCGCCGGGGTCGCCCTGCCGGCCGGCCCGGCCCCGCAGCTGGTTGTCGATACGCAGGCTCTCGTGCCGGTTCGTACCGATGACATAGAGGCCGCCGAGGCCGGCCACGCGCTCGCGCTCCGCTTCGTCCGGACCGCCAAGCTTGATGTCGGTTCCGCGGCCGGCCATGTTGGTCGAGATGGTCACGGCTCCCCGGGCGCCGGCCCGGGCGATGACCGCCGCTTCGAGCTCGTCGTTCCTGGCGTTGAGCACATCGCAGGCAACGCCCGCCCCCGCCAGGGCCGCGGCCAGGTCCTCCGATTCCCGGACGCTCGCCGTGCCGACAAGCACGGGCCGTCCGGACGCGTGGACCCCGGCCACCTCGCGGACGAGGGCCGCGCGCTTGGCCTCCTTGTGGGTGAATAAGATGTCGGGAAGGTCCCGGCGCACGCACGGCCTGTGCGGAGGGACGACGACGACCCCCAGCCCGTAGAATTCCTTGAGCTCCCGGGCCGAGGGTTCGGCCGTGGCGGTCATGCCGCAGAGGGTCGGATACAGCCGGAAGAAGTGCTGGAGGGCGATCGACCCGAGGACGCGTCCCTCGGAGCCGCGGCGCACGCCCTCCTTGGCCTCGACGGCGGCCTGGAGGCCGTCGGGCCAATGGCGCTTGTCCATGACCCGGCCGGTAAACTCGTCGACGATCTCGATGCGGCCGTCGCGGACGATATAGTCGACATCCCGCTCGAGAAGCACGTGGGCGTGGAGGGCGCAATGGACGGCGCCGAGGAGGGCCTCGTTCGTCGCGGCAAAGAGGTTGCCGCAGCCGAGGACGGACTCGATCGTCCGGATGCCGGTATCCGTGGGGAAGACGTTGGCGTTCCCGGCGTCTGTTTCGTAGTCACGGCCCGGCTCAAGGCCGCGGACGAGGCCGACCAAGCGCCCGACATCCGGGCCGGGCGTCGCGACACTCCCCGAGATGACGAGCGGGATGCGGGCCTCGTCGATGAGGATCGAGTCGGCTTCGTCGACGAGCGCGACGGCAAAAGGACGGTGGACGAGCTCATCGGGTCCGAAGGCCAGCCTGTCGCGCAGATAGTCGAATCCCGCCTCCTTGGCCGTGGCGTAGGTGACGTCGGAGGCGTAAGCCGCCTTCTTGGCCCGCTTGTCCAAGCCCTCCTGGATGGCCCCGACGGAAAGCCCGAGAAGCCGGTAAGCCGGCCCCATCCAGGCCGCGTCGCGACGGGCCAGGTAGTCGTTGAAGGTCAGGACGTGGACGGGCCGGCCGGAAAGGGCGAAGCTGGCGGCGGTGAAGACGGCCGCGAGCGTCTTCCCTTCCCCGGTGGGCAGTTCGGCGATCTTTCCATCGGCCATGGCCAGGCCGGCGACGATCTGAACGTCGTGGGCGGCGAGGCCGGTCGCTCGGCGTGCTGCCTCGAAGACGAGGGCGAAGGCTTCGGCGATCCCGGTCGGGTCAGCGTGGGCCTTCGCGCCCGGCGCCTTGGCCTCAAGTTCCGCGCGAAGGGCCCGGGCAAGCCGGCCGATCTCCGGATCGGGCGCCTGGGCCAGTCTCAGGCCGTCATGGCGCGCCCGGATCCGCTGGACGGTCCTCACGTAAGGGGCCGGGTCTCTTTCGACGGGGTGTCCGCGGAACCTGTTGAAGGCCGTTTCGAGCTTCTTCGAGATCAAGGCCCTTCGCCTCGCTGATTCATGGATATTCCCGGCCGGGCCGGCGGCGCCATTTTCGGTCATAGCGGTCCTCCTCTGTGCATTCGGGGTCTCTCGACGGAACGGATAGGAGAGAGGAGGTCAGCAGGGCGGGCTTCTGAGGAGGTGGGGCCCGGAGAAGAAGGCGATGACGTCCGGGGCCGGGCCAGGCTCCCCGCGGGGCCTGACCGCTTGGAGGACAGCGAAAACAAAGACGCTGAGGACGAAGGGCAGGGGCAGGAAGAGAACGGCCAGGATCAGGAATGGAATAGCGAACCGGGTGGTCATCGTCTCTCGCCCTTGGAGCCTATTCTAGACCTCATCCCTGGGCCCGTCAACAAGAGGAGAAAAACCTCGAAGACGCCGCCGGGTTGGCTGACCTCGAGCGTCGTCGCCTGGCCCTCGGCGTAGGTAACGAACCTCAGCCGCACGACTTTGGCCGCCTTCAGGTCACGGGGCCTTGACAACGGGGCCTGCTGAACCCATGCTTAAAGTAGGGAGAGATGTCTTGAAAAGACGGGTCTTGCCGGTCGCAGGAGCCATGACGCTCCTGGTCATCTCTGCCGCATTTCTCTCCCCCGCGGGCACGCCCCGTCCACAGTCCCAGGACGCCCAAGCGCCCGCCAAGCCTCTTCGGTACGAGGTTTCCGTCGTCGTGAAGCTCGTCCAGGTCCGCGTCACGGACAAGAAAGGGAACCCCGTCCCCGACTTGACCCAAGAGGATTTTGCCGTCACAGACAACGGGACGCCTGTCGTCCTCACCGCCTTCGAGAAGCACGCCCTCGGGACCCCGGCCGGCGAGGCCGTGCCGGCGGAGGGGCCGACAGCCGTGGACAAGTCGGACCGCCCGGAGCCCGCCGCCTCCCGCCCCGAGGGCCGCAAGTTCTTCCTCTTTTTCGATTTCGCCTACAACAACGTCCGCGGGGTGCTCAAAGCGCGGAGCGCCGCCCTCCATTTCCTTGAAACGGTCGTCAGTCCCGGGGACGAAGTGGCCGTGCTGACCTATTCCGCCGTCGGCGGGTTGGCCTTTCATGAATACCTGACGACGGATCACGCCAAGGTCCGCAAGGTCGTCGAAGCGATAGGCCACTCCAACATCGCCGGGCGCGCGACCGAGATCGAAGACCAGTACTGGAGGCTGATGCAGGACTCCCCTGGATCGGCGGGTGCCGGCGCGGCCATTGGCCTGAACTTCCGCGCCGAGGCCGAAGCGAACCGCCAAGAATCGAAGAGCATGGCCCAGAAGTACATGGCCAAGATGACGGCCCTGGCCCGGGCGCTCCGGCTCGTCGAGGGCCAGAAGCACGTCATCCTCTTCTCGACCGGGATCCCGAATTCGCTGATCTACGGTTACACGCCCGGCAACGCCGGCTACCGGTCCGACACCAGCGGCGCCTCCGGAGACCACGTGCTGCGGCGCCAGAACGAGGCCATGTATCAGGAGTTCAGCGCCGCGGGATGCTCCTTCTACGCCTTCGATACGAGAGAATCAGCCCTGGAGGCATCGTTATTCGCGTATGACGAACAGACATTAGCCACGGGGAGCCGGAGCATGAGCGCGACCGGCGACGCGACGAACGTCTTCAAGGACAACAAGGCGACCGGGCTCAATTCGCTCAAGCGCATCACGGACATCACCGGCGGAAGGTACTATTCGAACATCAACATGTATGAAAAGAGCCTCGGCCAGGTCCGGGCCGCGACCGGGAACTATTACGTCCTCGGCTATTCCGTCAACGAGCGCTGGGACGGGTTGTTCCACGACGTCAAGGTCGAGGTCAAGCGCAAGGGCTGCGAGGTCCGGGCCCAGGCCGGCTACTTCAATCCCAAGCCCTTCGGCGAGTATTCCGACCTCGAAAAGCAGATCCACCTGTTCGACCTGGCCCTCAACGAGAGGGCGTTCTCCCGGATGCCCGTCGACATCCCCATGGAGGCCCTGACGTCGAGCGCGGAAGGGATCTCCCGCCTCGGTGTCCTGGCCAGGATCCCCGGGGAGGTCACGGCCAAGTTCGCAGGGAGGCGCGTCGAGTTCGTGGCCCTCTTCTTCGACGAAAAGGGGGACATCCGCGAGATCGTCAGGCAGGAGGCGGATCCGGCGTCGTTCCGGGGGCGCGAGACGGCCTTCGCGGCGGGCTCATCCTTCAAGCCCGGGGAATATTCGTGCCGGCTTGTCGTCCGGGACATGGACACGGGCCTCAGCGCCGTGGCCTCGACGAGGGTCACGATGGGGAAACCGCAGGCGGCGGGGCTCCATCTCGGCACTCCCCTGCTGCTCGAGGCGCGGACCGGCTGCTCGTTCCTGAGCGCGGCCCCCAAGAAGGGGAAAGAGGCCTTCCCGTGGGGCGATATCTACCCCTATGACAGCGCGGTCTACGCGCCGGTATTAACGGAACTGCCGGCGGCGGCGCCGGGGATCCGGGCGGTCATCCCCTGCTCGGCGCCCGGCGGCGGGGCATCCGACCTCTCTCTCCGGGCGGCTCTCGTCGACTCGGTCTCCGGCGCGCAGGTGCCCATCGCCGTCGCCGTCTCGGGCCGGGTTCAGAAGGGGCCGCTCGAGATCCTGACCCTGGATCTGCCCACTGGCCGGGATCGCGGCCGGGACCTATTACCTTCATTTCTACGCCGAGGACCGGGCCACGGGTTCGCTCGGCCACACGTTCACGACCCTGGTCATCCCCGCCCGCTAGAAACCTGGTCCTTTCTTATTCGTTCTCTTCTTATTGAATTCCCCGCCGGTTTTTTCCATAATGGAGCGGCATTGAACACGCCAAGCCCCTTCCGCCCCGCGAACCCGCCGACTCAGGAGCGTCCCTTCGTTGGCTGAGTTCCTCGAATTTCGGGGCGTCTCGAAGCGGTTCGGTACGATCCAGGCCGTCACGGACGTCTCCCTCGAGATCAAAAAGGGCGAGTTTTTCTCGCTCCTGGGCCCGAGCGGCTGCGGCAAGACGACCATGCTGCGCGTGGCGGCCGGGTTCGAGGAACCGGATGCCGGCCGCGTCTTCCTCGACGGCCTGGACATCACCGATCTCCCCCCGAACAAGCGCAAGGTCAACACCATCTTCCAGAGCTACGCCCTGTTCCCGCACATGACCGTCCGCGACAACATCGCCTTCGGCCTGGCCATCGCCAAGCGCCCGAAGGCGGAGATCAGGACCGAGGTCGAGCGCATGCTCGAGCTCATCCGCATGGCCGATCAGGCCGACAAGAAGCCCGACCTGCTCTCCGGCGGACAGAAGCAGAGGGTCGCCGTGGCCCGGGCCCTCATCAACAAGCCCGACGTGCTGCTCCTCGACGAGCCCCTGGCCGCGCTCGACCTCAAGCTGCGGCAGAAGATGCTCATCGAGCTCGACCTCATCCACGACGAGGTCGGCATCACCTTTCTCTACGTCACGCACGACCAGGCCGAGGCCATGAGCCTGAGCGACCGGATCGCCGTCATGAACGGCGGCCGCATCGAGCAGGTCGGGGCGCCGGCCGAGATCTATGAGTCGCCCCGGACAAGCTTCGTCGCCGCCTTCATCGGCGACACGAACTTCCTCGAAGGGCGCGTCCACGACTGCCTCGACAGCGACTACTGCCGCCTGGCCATCGCCGGCCTGCCGGAGATCCTCTGCTTCAACGACAAGGTCCTCCGTCCCGGGCAGCCGATCTACCTCAGCATCCGCCCGGAGAAGATCCACATCTCCCACGACCGGCCCGAGGAGAAGTCCCGGCGCAACTACCTGCCTGGCGTCATCGAGGACGTCATCTATCTCGGCTCGAACACGAAGTACTGGGTCCGGGCCGGAGGCTACCGCATCCAGGTCCTGCGGCAGCACGACCGCTACTTCCTCGACGAGAAGCCCATCCGCTGGAAGGACGAGTGCTGGATCTGGTGGCACGCCGACGACGGCTTCATGCTCGACCATTTCCGCAAGGCCGACGAAGGGCTGCTGGCCGTCCCGCCGCAGAGCGTCGGCGAACCGATCAACGGCAAGTAGGGTCATGCGTAAAGAATTGCACATCGCCCTCGCTGCCCATCTCAAAGCCTGACATGTGTAATTCTTTAGGCTTGACCCTTTCTTCATAGAGATGAATCCGCATACTTCGAAGCGCACCGAGTGGCTGGTCAGCCTGCCGACCCTGATCTGGCTGAGCCTCTTCGTCGTCATCCCCACCCTGCTCGTCTTCGTCATCGCCTTCCGTCCGGCCAACCCTTACGGCGGCATCGGACGGGGCTGGACCCTGGACACGATCCGAGCCCTGGCCACGCCGAGCTACCTGCTCATCGCCTGGCGGACGCTCTGGATCAGCCTGCTGACGACCGCCATCTGTCTTCTGCTGGCCCTGCCCGCCGGCTACACGATCGCGAGGGCCCCGGAGCGCTGGCGGAACCGGCTGCTGCTGCTCGTCGTCATCCCCTTCTGGACGAGCTTTCTCGTCCGCGTCTTCGCCTGGAGGTCCCTCCTTCATCCGGAAGGCCCGCTCAAGAAGGCCCTCGAAGCGCTTGGGCTGGTCGGGCCGGAAGCCACGCTCCTTTACCACCCGGCGGCCGTCGTCCTGGTCATGGTCTACACGTTCCTGCCGTTCACGATCCTGCCCATCTACGCCGCCGCGGAGAAGTTCGATTTCCGGCTCGTCGAAGCCGCCCGCGACCTCGGCGCGCGTCCCTTCCAGTCCTTCCGCAAGGTCTTCCTGCCCGGCATCCGGCGCGGGCTCGTGACCGCGGTCCTCGTCGTCTTCATCCCCGCCTTGGGCTCCTACATCATCCCGGATCTTGTCGGCGGCCCGTCAGGCGAGATGATCGGCAACAAGATCGCCCAGCGGGTCTTTTCGGACCGCAATCTGCCTCACGCCAGCGCCCTCTCGGCCGTCCTCGTCCTGGCCGTGCTGGCCCCGCTCATCGCCATCCTCGTCCTGCAGCGCAAGGGCAAGAAGTCCGACATCGTCATGGGGGAGGCGCCGTGAAGAGAAGCCGCTTCCCGATCGTCATGACGATGGGAGTCATGGCCTTTCTCTACCTTCCGATCATCATCCTCATCCTCAACTCCTTCAACCCGGCCCGCTTCTCCAGCCGCTGGGAAGGGTTCTCGCTCGTCTGGTACGCCAGGCTCTTCGAGTCGCCCGAGATCTGGCAGGCCGTGAAGAACACGCTCATCATCGCCGTCTCGGTCACGACGGTCTCGGTCGTCCTGGGCACGGCCGCGGCCTACGCCCTCCACCGCTTCGGCGCCAGCCGCCTCCAGCGCGTCCACTACACGCTGATCTACCAGCCGCTCGTCGTCCCCGAGATCCTGATGGGCATCAGCCTGCTGATGGCCTTCGTGGCCGTCGGCGTCCCCCTCGGCCTGTTCACGATCTTCCTGGCCCACGTCACCTTCTGCGTCAGCTACGTCGCCATGACCGTGCTCGGCCGGCTCCAGGACTTCGATTTCTCGGTCGTCGAGGCGGCCCGAGACCTCGGCGCGAGCTCCTGGCAGAGCACCCGGAAGATCCTCCTGCCGATGCTCATGCCGGGGATCGTCGCCGGGGCGCTGCTGGCGTTCACGCTCTCGGTCGACGACTTCGTCATCACCTTTTTCGTCGCCGGGCCCGGCTCGACGACCCTGCCCCTGCGGATCTACAGCATGATCAAGTACGGCGCGCCGCCGATGATCAACGCCCTTTCGACCCTGCTGCTCGTGGTCACCCTAACCGCCGTTCTCGTAAGCCAGCGCCTGGCCAGCCGGGGAAGATCCTAGGGACGATCCCGGATTTCTCCGGTTGAAATGCCGGGCGAACTGGATTATAACGGGCCTTCGAGCATAGCCCATGAGAAACCGGCGCGGCGGCACCCCGACCAAGAGCGCGGCCCTCGCCGCGTTCGTCTTGGGGCTCGCCGCGATGTCCGTCGCCTTCGCGGCCTGCGGCAAGGCCCGGCCCGTCCTCAGCGTCTACACCTGGTCGGACTACATCAAGCCCGATCTCGTCCGCCGGTTCGAGCGCGAGCAGGGCTGCCGCGTCGTCCTGGACACGTTCGAATCGAACGAGGCCATGTACGCCAAGCTCCGGGCCGGCGCGACCGGCTACGACCTGCTGACCCCGTCGAGCTATATGGTCAGCCTCATGCACGCCCAGGGTCTCGTCCGCCGGCTCGACCGCGCGCTCCTGCCCAACATCGTCCACGTCGACCCCGATTATCTGGCCATGGCCATCGACAAGACCATGGACCACTCCGTGCCCTACATGATCACCAACACCGGCATCGCCTACCTCGAGGGGCGGGTCAAGGACGTCGTCCCCTCGTGGCGGATGTTCGGCCGCGTCGACCTTCGCGGCCGCATGACCATGTTCAACGATATGCGCGAAACGATCGGCGCCGCCCTCAAGTGCCTCGGCCACAGCATCAACTCGACGAGCGAGACCGAGCTGGCCGAGGCGGAGACGCTCCTCCTCGAGTGGAAGAAGAATCTGGCCAAGTTCGACAACGAGCAGTACAAGATCGGCCTGGCTTCGGGCGAGTTCCTTCTCGTCCACGCCTGGAGCGGCGACATCTTTCAGGTGCGCAAGGAAAACCCCGACGTCCGCTTCTTCATCCCCGAGGAGGGCACGGTCATCTCCTGCGACGACCTGGTCATCCCGGCCGACGCCCGCGAGGCGGGCCTGGCCCACGCCTTCATCAATTTTCTGCTGGACCCGCAGGTGGCGGCCGAGAACACCGCTGCGATCTATTACCTGTGCCCGAACAAGGATTCGTACCCGCTCCTGCCGGCCGGGATCCGCGATAACCCGGGCATCTTCCTGGCGCCCGGGATCCGGGCGAAGAGCGAGATGATCGCCGACATCGGAGCGGCCAACGCGGTCTACATCCGGGTCTGGGACCGGCTCAAGGCCTCCCGCTAGTTCCACATTTCAACGAGGGGGAAGCGACGCGCCATCCGAGCCGACAGGATGAGGATTGGCTCGAGGGGCTTGTGCATGGCCATCTTCTTGTCCGGCCCCTCCCACTTCTCCTCGACCGGGACGGCGGCGATCCGCTCGAGGACGTCGAACCCCTCGGTGAGCTGACCGAAGACCGTGTAGCGGCCGTCGAGATGGGGCCTCGGCGCGACGCAGATGTAGATCTCGGAGTCGCCGCTCCACTCGTCGCCAACGCGGCCGAGGCCCAGCACGCCCACCAGGTGAGGCCGGGCATTGAACTCGGGAGGAAGCTGCGGCGCGTCGCCGCCGCCGGCCTGGATGACGTGACCTCGGACGACCCGGTAGAAATCCTTGCCGTCATAGAAGCCCTTGTGGACGAGCGCCTTGAATTGAGCGACGGTCTTCGGCGCGTCAGTCTCGAAGAACTCGAAGACCATCTTTCCGAGTGAGGTCTCCATGACGCAGATATCGGCGCCCTCGCTCAGGTCCCGCGGACCCGTCGGGGTGATTCGAAGGTGCGAGGGATCGAGAACCATGTGCCGAATTCGCTCCCGCTTCCAGCTGTAAGTGATGTGGACCTGACCCCGCCTGTCTTGGATGACAGCGGGATAGGAGAACTCGGCCCCCTTCTCCTCCTCGAGGGTCAGGACCCTCTGCCAGCTCTTCGCGTCCGCGGATAGCGCTACGGCCAGGATGCCGCGCCCTTCGGTGATGGGATTATAGACGAGGAGGTGCCGGCCGTCCCGAAGCGTTATGGCGTCGATGCCGGAATTCGGATTGGGAAAGACGGTCGGCCGCGGGGAAGACCAGTTCGCGCCGCCATCGTAGCTTTGGCTCTCGTAGATACGGCCGGCGTCGCTCCTCATCAGGGCGGTGATCCCGTTGATCCAGGTCCGCAGGAGCGCGGGCTGGATGAGCCCCGGGGCCTTGCCGTCGTTGATCGGCGCCGTTCCGCTCCAAGTCGCGCCCTTGTCCTTCGTCGTCTCGAAATGGACGCGCCAGCCGTCGTCCTCCGTAGAGCTGCCGCAGACGATGGTCCCGTCGGCCATCTCGATCGGGTGGTTCTTGACCGGCCCGATGATCCCGTCCGGCAACGACTCCGGACCGCTCCATGTCCGGCCGTCGTCGGAGGACCGGGTTAACATCCCGCGCCAGCGAGCGGGTGAAGGGCCGGCCTTGTAGAAAAGGAGGAGGGGACCATCCGTCGGACGGAACAGCACGGGGTTCCAGCACGGCTCGGCCGCCCCGCCGGCCGCCCGGCCCCTTGCGACCTCCACGGGCGGCGTCCAGCGCCCGCCCTCGCGCCGGGAGAGCCAGATACCGACATCGGCCGCCCCCTCGGCGCTCCCGCCGAACCACGCCGCAGCCAGGCCCGATCCCGTTTCAGCGATCGTCGAAGCGTGGCACTGGGCGAACGGTGCCGTTTCGAAAATATCCTCGTGAAGGAGGATCGCCGAAGCAATGTCCTTAGCTGGGTTCGGCGGCTCTGCGGAACGGTGAGGGGATGGGCCGCGGCATCCGGCGACAAGCAGGAAGGATTGAATACAGAGGCAAAGCGCGATCCGCCTCATGAGCCCGGTCCTCCCGCCGGTCTATTTGAGCGTCGCAATATAGTTGCCCGCGCCGACGACGACCGTCGACAGGATGAGCACGACGATCCCGCTCACGACGAGCCGGCGCGTCGGCTTGCCCGTGGCCCGCCACTCGTGGAAATAGATCCCCCACAGGCTGCTGAAGATGATGATGAAGGCCATGTGGATCGTCCAGCTCGAGAAGTCGTATCTCCCCATCTTCGTCGTGCCCATGCCGTAGAAGAAGAACTGGAAATACCACGTCGTCCCGGCCAAGGCCGACCAGACGTAGTTGGAGAGAAGCGACGGCGCATGAACCGCGGCCGGCTCGGCCGGTTTGACCCTCAGATAATCTCGCCCGGACTTGTTGCGGACGCTCAGGGCCGCGCACCAGATGAAGTTCGTCGTGAAGCCCCCGAGCAGGGCGACGATCATGACCGGGAAATTCTGGAAAAGGGGCCTGGCCCCGCTCTGGATGGCCGCCTCGGCGATGGGCTTGCCCGCGGCGAAGGCGAAAGCCATGCACGAGCTCATGATCCCGGCGAACACGGCCACCCAGGCGCCCTTGACGAAGCTGAACTCGGCGATAGAGGCCTTCTTTTCGGCGTCCGAAAGCTCCTTCTCCTTCCTCATCCCGGCCCGGCCGCACATAGCGATGCCGGTGAGACAGACGATGATCCCCAGGATGACGACGCGGCCGGAGGTGGTCGCGACGAGGCCCGCGATTCGGCCCTCGAAAATGGGCGGGACGAGCGTCCCGAACACAGCGCAGAAGCCGAGCGACAGGGCCATGCCGAGGGACAGCCCGAGATAGCGCATGCTCAGGCCGAAGGTCAGGCCGCCGATCCCCCACATCACGCCGAAAAGATACGTCCAGAGCAGGGTCTTCGACGAGGCGGACCTGAGCACGCCGACGAGATCGGGGCAGGTCAAGAGACCCACGATCCAGGGCACGATGATCCAGCTGAAGAAGCCGCCCACGAGCCAGTAGGTCTCCCACGCCCAGCCGCGGACGTTCTTGTAGGGGATATAAAAGCTGCCCGCGGCGAATCCGCCGAGGGCGTGGAGAAGCACACCGAGAAAGGGATTGGGATTCATCCTGCCTCCATGAGTTTCGGACTATAGCGCCGGCCCCCCCGCGAAGTCAACCCGAACCGGCCTTGACGGCCACAGACCCCGGGACTACGATGGACGAGGACGGGCCGGAGAGGCCGGGGGCCTTCCGTACGCCGAGGGGGTTATGTCGTGAGAAAGATCACCGGGGTAAAGATCGTCATCGTATGCGCGGCCTCGCTGGCCTGGGCGGGCGCCTGCACGGGTCAGGCGGCCCGGCCCGATGCCGGCCTGGTCCGGCAGGCCGGGGACCTCTTCGGCACGCTGCCCAAGGTCATGGCCTCGACGGACAATCCCATCACCCCGGCGAAGGTCTCGCTCGGGAAGATGCTCTTCTACGAAAGCCGGATCTCCATCGACGGAACGGTCAGCTGCTCCCGCTGCCATCCCCTCGGGCTCTACGCGGTCGACGGCCTGCCGAAATCCATCGGCAACAGCTGCCGGACGAACCCCCGCAACGCCCCGACCGTTCTCAACGCCTCGGCCCAGATCGCGGCCCACTGGATCGGGAACCGGCAGAACGTCGAGGATCAGGCCAGGCAGGCGCTCGTCGGCCCCCCCAGCTTCGGGATGCCGTCCTATGAAGCGGCGGAGGCCCGGCTCAGGGCTATCCCGGGCTATGAGCCGATCTTCCAAAAGGCCTTTCCCGGCGAGCCGGAGCCGGTGACCGCGGGAAATTTCGCCCGGGCTGTCGGGGCCTTCGAGAGGACGCTCGTGACTCCGGCGCCCTTCGACGCCCTCCTTGACGGGGACCGGCAGGCCCTCGACGACGTCGAGAAGGCCGGCTTGAAGGACTTTATCGGGGCCGGATGCGCGAACTGTCATTCCGGGGCCTACTTCGGGGGCCGGAGCTATCGGAAATTCGGCGTCGTCGAACCCTACTGGAAGCGGACTATCAGCCCGGAGATCGACGAGGGACGTTACGCCGTGACCAAGGACGAGGCCGACCGATATGTGTTCAAGGTGCCCGTTCTCCGGAACGTCGAGATGACCTCGCCCTATTTCCATGACGGCTCCGTCGGCCGCCTGAACGATGCGGTCTGGATCATGGCCAAGGTCCAGCTGGGGACCGATCTTGCGGAAGCGCGAGTCAAGGGGCTGGTCGCCTTCCTTCATGCGCTGACCGGCAAGGTCCCGGCGGCCGCGCTCGAGATCCCCATCCTTCCGGCGTCCGAGGCGACCGGCGCGCCGGACCCGCGGCCGGATCCCGATTCCCGCGCGGGGCTCTCGCCGAACGAGGACCTGATGCAGGAGCACGCACTCCTGAGTCGCGTGCTGCTGATCTATGAGGAGATCGCCCGCCGCTTGGAAAAGAGCGACGCCCCCGATCCGGATGTTCTCGGCCGGGCGGCCGGGACGATCCGGCACTTCATCGAGGACTACCACGAAAAGGACGAAGAGGACCACGTCTTTCCCCGCTTCGGGAAGACGGGGCCGCTCGCCGACCTCGTGAGCGTCCTCCTCGGGCAGCATCGCGCCGGCCGCGTCCTGACGGAAAGGATCCTCGAGCGGGCGAACGACGCCGCGATGAATGCGCCGGGCGAGCGGCAGAAGCTTCTGGACGACATCCGCGCTTTCATCCGGATGTATAGGCCGCACGCCTCGCGCGAAGGATCTGTCCTCTTCCCTGCCTTCCGGGGGCTCCTGCCGGCGAAGGAGTTCCTGGATCTCGGGGACGAGTTCGAGGCCAAGGAGCACGAGGTCCTGGGCGCCGGGGGTTTCGAGGGCCAGGTCGTCCTCGTCGCCGAGCTCGAGAAGCGCCTGGGCATCGGCGATCTTTCGCGTTATTCGCCTCAGCTCAGAGGGGGTCAAACCTACACTTTTTCACTTTTACTTTCCGGTCGTATTCCTGAACCGTCCTGACGCGGCTCAAAAAAGTGAAAAAGTGTAGGTTTGACCCCTTCTTCATTTTTGGCTAGCATACCCGCGAAAGGCGGACCTGTGCTGAAGAAACACCCCCGCGCCCTGGCCTTCATCTTCTTCACCGAGATGTGGGAGCGGGTCGGCTTCTACACGCTCATGGCCATACTCGTCCTTTACATGGACAAGGTCCTGGGCTGGTCGGACGCCCGCAAGGGCGATTTCTATGGGATCTTCCTGGCCCTGTGCTATTTCGTGCCGCTTCTCGGAGGCTGGCTCGGGGACAAGATCATCGGCCAGATCCGGACGGTCAGGGCCGGCGCCTTTCTCATGGCCCTCGGCTATGTGGGCCTGGCCGTGTCCGGGCCGGGCCGCGTGGTCCCGTTCTATCTCGGCCTTCTGCTCATCGGTCTCGGCACGGGCATCTTCAAGGTCAACATGGCCGTCCTCGTCGGCAATCTCTATGCCGGCCGGCCCGAACGCAAGGACGCCGGGTACAACATCTTCTATATGGGCGTCAACCTTGGGGCCATGGTCGCGCCGATCGTGGCCACGGTCAACAATGCCGTCTTCCACAGCTACAATCTGTCGTTCTGGGTCGCCGCGGCGGGCATGATCTTCGCCCTGATCATCCTTCGCGCCGGCGAGCCGGAGCTCCGGCCCTTCGACTGCAAACTCGGGGCGGGTGGGACGGCCGCACCGAAAGCAGGGGAAGAGGCCATGCCCGCCCCGAGCTGCCCGGCCGTGGACAAGCGCGAGGAGCGCCAGCGCATCGCGACTCTGGTCATCCTGTTCCTCATCGTCATCTTCTTCTGGGTCGCGTTCTATCAGAACTTCTTCGGCCTGACCCTCTTCGCCGAGCGGTCGACCATCGTCCTGAAATGGCTCCGGCCCGAGACCTACCAGTTCTTCGAGCCCTTCTTCATCCTGGCCCTGACCCCGCTCCTGCTGGCCCTCTTCAGCCGCCTGAACCGGCGCGGCAAGGAGCCCTCGACGCCGGTCAAGATCCTCTTGGGCATGCTCATCATGAGCCTGGCCATGATCGTCATGGTCTGCGCCTCGCTCGCCGGCGGGAACCGCGATCAGACCGTCATGTCGCCGGCCTGGCTCGTGGGGACCTACTTCCTCGTCACCCTGGCCGAGATCCTCATCTCGCCCATGGGCCAGTCGTTCGTCTCCAAGGTCGCCCCGCCGCGGATCGCCGGGCTGATGATGGGCGGCTGGTTCGCGGCCACGGCCGCCGGGAGCTACGGCAGCGGGCTCCTCGGAAAATCCTATAGCCGCCTCCCCCACGACCAGTTCTTCCTCTTCCTCGCGGCGCTCATGCTCCTGGCCGCGGCCCTGGTCGCGATCTTCCTCAAAAAGCTCAGGCGCTTCGCCGCCTGATGACCGGAGGACACGCATGACCCTCATCCGGGAAAAAATCAAGCAGGCCGCCGGCCTCCTCAAGGAATTCGGCGCCGACTGCTGGATCACGTTCACCCGCGAGAGCGAGATCTGCGGCGACCCGACCCTCGTCTTTCTCGCCCCCGGGCCCGTCACCTGGCACTCGGCCTTCGTCGTCTGCACCGACGGCCGGACCCGGGCCATCGTCGGCCTCTATGATCAGAAGGGCGTCGAGGAGACGGGCGCCTACGACAGGGTCGTGGGATACGTCACCGGGATCAAGGAGCCCCTGCTCGAATTCCTGAAGGACGTCGACCCGCGAACGATCGCCGTCAACTACTCGAAGGCGAGCGAGATCTGCGACGGCCTGACCCACGGCATGTACCTGACGCTCCGCGAATTCCTCGCGGAGGCGGGCCTGGCCGAGCGTCTCGTGTCGGCCGAAAAGATCGTCTCGGCCCTGCGCGAGCGGAAGTCCGCGGCCGAGATCGGCTGGATGAGGCAGGCGGTCCGGGCGACGGAGGACATCTTCGACCTTGTGGGCCGGTTCATCGCTCCCGGCCGGACCGAGAGCGAGATCGCGGCCTTCATCCTGGCCGAGGCCGAGCGCCGGAAGCTCCCGACGGCCTGGGGCCGGGCGACGTGCCCGGCCGTCTTCACCGGTCCCGACACGGCTCAGGCCCACTATTCGCCGACCGGCCGGACCGTCGCGCCCGGCCACGTCCTCAACATGGACTTCGGCGTCAAGGTCGAGGGCTACTGCTCGGACATGCAGAGGACCTTCTATGTCCTCGCCCCCGGAGAGACGAGCGCTCCCGAAGAGGTCATGAAGGGCTTCCGGACGATCGTCCGGGCGGTCGAGGCCTCGAAGGAGGCCATGAAGCCGGGCGTCGAAGGCCGCGCGATCGACGCCGTCGCCCGCTCCATCATCGTCGGGGCCGGCTACGAAGAGTTCCCCCACGCCCTCGGCCACCAGGTCGGGCGGTTCGCCCACGATGGGACGGCCCTTCTCGGACCGGCCTGGGAAAAGTATGCCCAGAAGCCCTTCCAGAAGCTCGAGGAAGGCATGGTCTTCACGATCGAACCGCGCCTGACCGTTCCCGGGCGAGGCGTCGTCACGATCGAGGAGATGGTCTTCGTGACCAAGGACGGCGCCGACTGGCTCGGCCGCCCCCAGAAGGATATCATTCTCGTCCCATGACGGATCAGGAGGACGCATGAGGGACAGATTCCCGGGACTGCGAAAGCTGGCCAGGGTCATCCTGCCCCTGGCGGCCGCCGTGTTCGTCGTTTCGTTCTTCATGCGCAGCCGCCTTCCCGACAAGAGCCTGATCCTCGAGCCGCTCCTCCAGGATCCCGTCCAGACGGAGGACGGCGTGCCCGAGCCGTTCGAGGTCACGCGCAAGAACGTGACTTATACCGTCACCCCGCTCTTCGCTTACGAAATCTGGGGGATGATCGTCTCCTATCATCATTCCGCCTCGTTCGTCGACATCTCCCACAAGCAATGGAACGACTTCCTCAACACCAAGGACATCTGCGTCATCTGGGGCAAGAACGCCGAGAGCGGCGTCTATTCGCGGATGACCTTCAGGAACCGGGATTTCACCTGCTTCTATCGCTACCCGGACCGGGAGACGGGCGAGCTCTTCACCGAGAATTGCCTGTCCAACAACCACCTCCTGCCGGCCGACCCTCTTATCGCCGACGCCGTCCTCAAAGCGCGCAAGGGCGACCAGGTCCGCTTCAAGGGCTGGCTCGTTTCCTACGGCATCAAGGGCGCCTCCTATGCGCGGCGCTCGAGCACGGTCCGCAACGACCGCGGCAACGGCGCCTGCGAGGTCGTCTACGTCACCGAGTTCGAGGTGCTGCGCGAGGCCAACGCCGCCTGGCGCACTCTCCACAAGCTGTCCCTCGCCCTCGTCGTCCTGTCGCTGGCCGCGCTGGTCTTCGTATGACCTGAGTCCGTCCGCGCTGAGGGTCGTTTCCTGAGTTTGACGGGGAATGGCGGTTTGGTCTAGATTGCCGGTTGATGCCGAATCGGCCCGTTCAAGAACGTCGACAAGAGACCCCTGCCGGTCCGCTCAACGCGGCCACGCTCGCCGTGTTGGCGCTCGTCTTCGCGGCGGCCTGCGCGCCGGGGAGCGCGGCCCGGCCGGGCCCTCGGCCCGTCCAACCCAGCCCATGCAGCCGGTCGTTCGTCTTCGTCGACCACGGCCGTCCCGCGGCCAGGATCGAGATCCCCGAAAGCTCCGGGGAGATCGAGCGCCGGGCCGCCGAGATCCTGCGGAATTCCATCTTCAAGATGAGCGGCGTCGATCTCCCCATTCTCACGGCCCGCGAGCCCGGCAGGCCCGGAGTCGCGGCCATCGGCTTTCCCTCGGGCGACCTGCCCTCCGTCGTCGGCTCCTCGCTGGCCTCTCTACGCCCGGACGGCTTTGCCGTGGCCACCTCGACCGGAAATCTCTACGTCGCGGGCGGCGGCGGCAAGGGCGTTATTTACGGCGTCGTCCACCTGCTCGAAAAATATTTCGGCTGCCGGAAATTCAGCCCGACGGCCGAGCTCTTCCCGCACCGCGGCGACCTCGCCCTCGGCTGCCTCTTCGAGGTCGACAACCCCATGAACGAGGTCCGCATCGTCAACGGCGAGTTCGCCGCCGACGCCGACTATCTCGATTGGATGCGGCTCCACACGCAGGCGGACCTCTATGGGACGGGCTATTACGTTCATACCTTCCAGAAGCTCGTCCCTTGGCAAATCTATTTCGCGTCCCATCCCGAGTATTTCGCCCTGGTGAACGGGAAACGGATCATCGACCAGCCCTGCCTTTCGCGGCCCGAGGTCTTCGAGATCGCCGTGGCCAGGCTCCGCGAGGAGATGGCCGCCCAGCCCGAAAAGACGATCTGGTCGGTCAGCCAGAACGACAATTTCTCCTACTGCCAATGTCCCGAATGCCTCAAGGTCATCGAAGAGGAGGGCTCGCCCGCCGGCCCCATCCTGCGTTTCGTCAACAGCGTCGCCGCCCTCTTTCCCGGCCGGACGATCTCGACCCTGGCCTATCAGTATTCTCGCCCGGCCCCCCGCCTGACCCGGCCGGCCCCGAACGTCGAAGTGATGCTCTGCACGATCGAGCTCAACCGCAGCCGGCCGATCGCGGACGACCCCTCGAGCGCTTCATTCGTCCGCGACATCGAGGACTGGAGCGGGATCTGCGGCCGCCTTTATCTCTGGGACTACACGGTCAATTTTTCGCACTACGTCTCCCCGTTCCCGAACCTCCACGTCCTCCAGCCCAATATCCGCTTCTTCACGGAACACGGCGTCCGCCGCCACTTCCAGCAGACCAACACGAGCCCGGGGCACGAGCTGAGCGAGCTCAAGGCCTATCTTCTCGCCAAGCTCCTTTGGGACCCCGATATGGACGTCGATGCCGCGATGGATGATTTCCTTGAAGGCTACTACGGCCAGGCCGGGCCCTATGTTCGCCAGTACATCGATGCCCTGCGCGGGGCCCTCGAGCGCTCCGGCGCCCGCCTCGACATCTATGAGCCGCCCGCTGTCCACGCCGCGGACCATCTTTCGGCCGCCGACGTCGCCCTCTATGACAAGCTCCTCGACAAGGCCGAGGCCGCCGTGGCCCATGATCCCGTGCGCCTCGCCCGGGTGGAGACGGCCCGTCTCCCGCTGATGTACGCGAAGATCGAGATCGGCAAGGACGACATGTTCGGCCCCCGCGGGTTTTACGAGGAGAAGTCCGGACGTTTCGCCGCCAAGCCGGCCATGGTCCGCCTCATCGACGATTTTTCGGCCCGATGTCGGGCCGGACATGTCCGGACGCTGAGCGAGTCCGGACTGACGCCCGAGGTCTATGACCAGGGCGTCAAACGGTTCATCGACGTCCAGGTCGAGGGCAATCTGGCTTTCCGCATGCCCGTGGCGTGCGACCCGCCTCCGTCACCGAAGTACGCCAGGGGCGATCCGGCGGCCCTGACGAACGGGGTCCGCGGCGCGAGCGATTTCAAGGTCCACTGGCTCGGCTGGGAGGGGGTCGATCTCGTCCTGACGCTCGACCTCGGGAGCCCCGTGGCCGCGAACGAGATCGCCTTGAGCACGCTCTCCGACGAGCGGAGCTGGATCCTCCATCCCGACAGGCTGGAGTGCTCCGTTTCGGCTGACGGCGCGTCATACCGTGACCTGGGCTCCAGGACCGCGGCCGGCGACCATCGGGACGAAGAAACGATCCGGACCCATCTCTGGGAAAACGGTCCGGCCGGCTCGGGAGCCGCCCCCCCGGTCCGTTTCGTCCGCTTCCGCGTCCAGGGGACCAAACGTCTGCCCGACTGGCATCCTTCGGCCGGGGGCCCGTCCTGGGTCTTTATCGACGAGATCGTCGTCCGGTGAATTCCCCGAGTGCCCCCTGGAGAAGACCGTCCCGCGGCCTGCAACTTTCACCCAAGTCAAGACGTTCTGGTATAATGGATGGAACGACTAAACAAGAGATGAAAGATATACTGAGTAACCTCTTCTCCCCTGGGACCCCAGGCCGGCGGCGGTTCCTCGGCCTGGGCGCGGCCGCACTGGCCCTGCCGTTCGCCTCGCGGCTCGCCGCCTTCGCCGGGCCTGAGCCTCTGCCCCCGGACCGGGATCTGGCGTTCTTCAACACCCACAGCGGGGAATCCACGGCCGTCGAGTACTGCCGGTCGGGCTGTCTCGTCCCCGAGTCGCTGGCCAAGATCAATCACATCCTCCGGGACACCCGGACGGATGAGACCAAAGATATCGACGTCGGGCTTCTCGACCTTCTCGTCCGGCTTGACCGGGCCATCCCGACGAGCGAGCCTTTCCATATCATCTCCGGCTACCGCTCTCCGAACACCAACGATTACCTGCGGAGGACCGGCGGAGGCGGGGTCGCCGCCCGCAGCCTCCACCTCGTCGGGAAGGCGATCGACATCCGCGTGCCGGGCGTCGCGCTGCGGAAGCTCTACCGAACGGCGGTCGGGCTCCGCGGCGGCGGGGTGGGCATCTACCCCGGATCGGATTTCGTCCACGTCGACGTCGGCCGCGTCAGGACCTGGTAGGCCGCCCTACCGGACCGTCGCTCCGGCGTGCTCATCCAAGGCCCTGACGAGGGCGACGTCCCGGAGATAAATGTCCTGCCGGAACTGGACCCGCCCGTCCTCCCCGAGCCAGACCGTCCAGTAGAGGATATGGATGTTCAGAGGCTTCCGGAGACGGATGACTTTCGTCTCTCCGGCGTCGATCGCCTCGACGATCTTCTCCTTCGTCCAGTCGGGATCGTCGCTCAGGAGGTAGCCGGCGACGTCGAGGGGCCTCTCGACCCGGATGCAGCCCGAGCTGAAGTCGCGGACGGTCCTGCTGAAGAGCCAGTGTTCGGGCGTGTCGTGCATGTAGACGTCGAACTTGTTCGGGAACTGGAACAGGATCCGGCCCAGCGCGTTCTGCGGGCCCGGGTCCTGGCGGAACTTGTACGACAGGCGGTCCTCTCTGATCTGTTTCCAATCGACGGCCGTGCCGTCGATCTCCCGGGCCCCTTCCGACCAGCTCTCGAAGACGCGGATGCCTTTCTTCGTCAGGTAGGACGGATCGGCCCGGAGCTTGGGCAGGATGTCCTCCCGGGCGAGCTTGGGCGGCACGGTCCAAGTGGGGTTGAGGGTGATCGTCGAGATCCGGCCGCTGAAGTCGGGCGTCTGGCGATAGGACCGGCCGACGATGGCCGGCATGGACAGGACCTCGCGCCCCTCTTCATAGATCCCGACGCGGAATCCGGCGACGTTGACGAGGACATATCTCTCGCCGAGCTCCGAGGTGATCCAGCGCCAGCGCTCGAGATTGGCCCGGATCTGCTTGAGCCGGTCCGCGGCGGGCACATCGATGGCCGAGGCCGTCTCGGCGCCGATGACGCCGTCAGGCTCGAGGCCGTGACGGAGCTGGAAGGACTTGACGGCCCCCTCGACGGTTTCGTCGAAGAGGTCCGCGTCGCCCGCCGCCCCCGCATCCGGCAGATCGCCCATGGCCGCGAGCGATTGCCGGAGGGCCGTCACCCGGGCATCCCGGTCGCCCTTGACGAGCTTGGGGCCCGCCGGGAACCCGGGCCACCCGCCCGCGGCGGCCAGCTGGACGTACTGGCCGTAGGCTTGCCGGAGCCCCTGATAAACGGCGAAACCGGGGCGCAGGGAATCGAGCGCGCCGGGGACATCTTTGGCCGCCAGGCCCCGCTCCAGGGCCGCGGCCAGGTCCTCGAAACGCCCCTTGATGAACCATTCGGACTGGATGGTCTCCGGGTTGACCTGGCCGTGGACGAGGTGAGAGCCGCAGAGGAGGAACCCGTCGGTCAGGAGCATCTCCAGATCGGCCAGGGCTTCGGGCCGCACGTATCGAAGCCCCTTCCCGGCGGAGGCGTCGATCTCGGCCAGAAGGGATTCGATGGCGGCGAGGTGATAGTTGTCCGGCTCGAGGCCGTCGGAAGCGACCCGCCGCAAGGCGGCCGGCAGCGCACGGGCATTGGCGAGCGCGAGACCGTCGTCGATCCAGGCGGGAAGGAAATCCCTGTTCCGGTAGAAATCCGGGAGGACGTCGGAGCCGCAGACGCGGTCGCGCCGGCAGTAGACCGGTCCCGTCGATCCGGCCGCACCGATCCTTTCCTTCAGGAGGGTCCCGACGGATGCGGTCGGGGCGGTGGGGGCGGCCGCCGGCGGCCGGGCGCAGGCCGAGGCCCCGGCGATGACGGCGACGGCCGCCAGGGCCGCGGCGCAAATGGTCGTATTCCGAGCTCTCATGATGATCCACCCGTGTTTCATTCTACCCGCTACCCGGAGGAATTGCCAATGGCCCGGGCAAATGGCGCTTGACGAACCGGGGCGGCTCATCTATGTTGGTCGAAGCCAGGACGAGGGAAAGCGAGGCCATGAGCACGGAACTCAGAAGATCAGGCATCGACGTCATCGGCGATGTCGGCTGGGGCACCCATTTCTGCCAGTTCTACAGGACGGCCCAGGATCTCCTGGATATCCTCATTCCCTATTTCGTCGCCGGACTGCAGAACAACGAGTTCTGCATGTGGATCACTTCCGAGCCGTTGGGCCGCGGGGCCGCGGAGAAGGCCCTGGCCGAGGCCCTGCCCGATCTCGAACGCTACGTCAGGAAAGGTCAGATCGAGATCCTCCCTCACACGGATTGGTATCTCAGGGAGGGGACGTTCGACTCCCCGAGGGTCCTCGCCGATTGGGTCCGGAAGCTCGAAGCGGCCCGGGCCAAAGGGTTCGACGGCCTGCGGCTGACGGGGAACACGTTCTGGCTCGAGAAGAAGGACTGGCGGGCCTTCACGGACTACGAGGCCGCGGTGGACGGCGTGATCGGCCGGTACCGGATGCTGGCCGTCTGCACGTATTCGCTCGACCGCTGCGGGGCGAACGAGGTCCTCGACGTCGTCCGCAACCACCGCTTCGCACTGGTCAGGAGAGAGGCCAAGTGGGAGCTTATCGAGAGCACGGTCAGCAAGCAGGCCGACGCGGCCATCCGCCGACTGGCCCAGTTCCCGCAGGAGAATCCCAACCCCGTCCTGCGCGTGGACGAGACCGGGAGCCTCCTCTTCGCGAATAATCCGGCCCGGGATTGCCTGTCCGCCCTGGGGGCGACCGCGGCGGAGCCCGTGCCGGCCGCATTGCGGTCCCTCGCCGTCAAGGCTCTCGCCAGCGGGCTGGCGGTCCAAGAGGAGATCCGCGACGCTCAGGACCGCACGTACTGGTTCACGGCCGTCCGTCCCCCCCGCGAGAGCTACGTCAACATCTATTCCTATGACATCACGAAGCGCAAGAGGGCCGAGAAGACCCTGAAGGAAAGCGAGGAAAAGTACCGCCGGCTCTTCGAGAACATGGCCGAGGGTTTCGGCCTCTATGAGCTCGTCGATGACGCCGGGGGGCAGCCGGTCGACTGGCGCGTCCTCGAGGTGAATGACGCTTACACCCATCATACCGGGATCCCGCGCGATAAGATCGTCGGCCGGCGCGCCAGTGAGGTCTTTCCCGCCTCCGTCTCCGACTACCTTGCGGGCTTCGCCGAAGTCGTGGCCGCGCAGAAGTCCAGGGAATTCGAGACCTACGCCAAGGCGACCGGCCGGTATCAGCACGTCGTGACGTTCCCGGCCGGGGGGCGGCGCTTCGCCAACATCATCGAAGACATCACGGAACGGCGAAAGGCCGAGGATGCCCTGCGCTCCAGCGAAGAGCAATACCGGGGCCTGTTCAATAACATGACCGAAGGGTTCGCCCTGCACGAGATCGTCACCGACGCGTCGGGCCGGCCCTGCGATTATCGATTCCTCGAAGTCAACCCGGCCTTCGAGCGCTTGACCGGTTTACGGCAGGCCGAGGTGGCCGGACGGCTCGTCACGGAAGTCCTGAAGGGCATCGAGCCCTTCTGGGTCGAGACCTACGGGAGGGTGGCCCTGACCGGCGAACCCGTGACCTTCGAGAGATACTATCCGGCCCCGCTCGACCGCTGGTTCGAGATCTTCGCCTACCGTCCCGGGCCGCGCCGGTTCGCCGTCGTCTTCATGGACATCACGGTGCGGAAGCTGGCCGAACAGGCCCTGCGCGAGAGCGAGAGACGTCACGAGAAGTCCCAGGAGATCGCCAACCTCGGGAGCTGGGAGCTCGACATCGTCAGTAACAGGTTGATCTGGTCGGACGAGATCTACAGGATCTTCGGGCTCCGGCCCCAGGAATTCGGGGCGACATACGAGGCCTTCCTGGCCGCCGTCCACCCCGACGATCGGGCCGCGGTGGACGCCGCGTACTCGGAGTCGCTTAGGAAGAACCTCGACGGCTACGAGATCGAGCACCGGATCGTGCGCCGGGACTCCGGCGAGGTCCGGTTCGTCCATGAGAAATGTGAACATATCCGGGATGCCGGCGGGCGGATCGTCCGTTCCGTGGGGATGGTCCACGACATCACGGAGCGCAAGCGGGCGGACGACCTGCGCCAGGCCCTGGCCGAGCAGGAGCGGCTCCGACTAGGGGCCGCCGTCGAGCAGGCCTCGGACGCCATCGTCATGGTCGATCTGGACGGCCGGATCCAGTACGTCAACGTCTCCTTCGAGACCATCAACCGGGTCAAAAAAGCCGACGCCATGGGGCGGGACTATGTCGATCTCGCGGGCTGCGGCCCCTATGCCGACGACATCCGAGGGGCCGTAAGCCAAGGGAAGGATCTGGCACGGACATCTGACCCGATCGCGTCCCGGAGACCGCCCGATCGAGCTCGAGGTGACGGTCTCCCCGGCCAAGGACCCGGCCGGCGCTCTTCTCGGAGGTCTCATCACGGAACGCGACGTCACGGCGGAAACGATCCTCCGGCAGGAGGTCCATCGGGCCCAGAAGATGGAGGCCCTCGGGACGCTCGCCGGCGGCATCACCCACGACTTCAACAATATTCTCGGCGCCATCGTCATCAACACGGAGCTGGCCCTGCTCGACCTGGACATCGATAGCCCGGCCCGCGAGTCCCTGCCTCTCATCCTCAAGGCGGCCAACCGAGGCCGGGACCTGGTCAGGCAGATCGTCACGTTCAGCCGGCAGCGGGAACGGGAGAGGAAGCCGGTCCGGATCGCCCCCGCGATCAGGGAAGGAATGGCCATGCTGCGCTCGACATTTCCCGACTCGGTCGAGGTCCACGAATCGATCGGGGCGGAAGCGGAGACGGTCCTGGCCGACACGGCGCAGCTCCACCAGATCCTTTCGAACCTCTGTCAGAACGCCTCTCTGGCCATGTGCGGCGGTCGCGGCCTCATCGATATCAAGCTGGAGCCCGTTCAAGTCGACGCGGGCCTGGCGGCCCGTCACCCGGAGCTCAAGCCCGGACCCTATGTCCGGCTGACCGTCGCCGATTCCGGTTGCGGCATGTCGCGGGAGACGCTGGAACGCGTTTTCGAACCGTTCTTCACCACCCGGAGCCAGGGGGAAGGCAGCGGGCTCGGCCTCTCGGTCGTGCACGGCATCGTCAAGAGCTACGGCGGGGCGATCACCGCTTACAGCGAAGTGGGCAAGGGCAGCACGTTCAGCGTCTACTTGCCGTGCCACTTCCAGGATGTCCCGCCGCCTGAAGCGCCGGCGCCCCAGGAGGTCGAAACCGGCAGCGAACGGATCCTGCTCATCGACGACGATGCGGCCCAGCTCAGAGGCCTGTCCCGGACGCTCGAGCGCTTCGGCTATCGGGTGACGGCCCGGTCCTCGGGTCGGACCGCGGCGACCGCGTTCAAGAAGGACCCCGCAGCGTTCGATCTGATCATCACCGACCAGACCATGCCCCGGATGTCGGGGATCGAGCTGGCCCGGAGCCTGGTCAAGGTCCGCCCGGACATCCCGGTCATCCTCTGCACGGGTTTCAGCGAGAAGGTCAACGGCGAGAACGTCGGCCGGGACGGGGTCCGGGCGTTCATCATGAAGCCCTTCACGGCCCAGGAGATCGCCGGGCTCATCCGCAAGGTCCTCGAGAAGCGGAGCGAAGATCGCCCGGGAGAATAGCTTCGGCGTCAGGCCATGTAGGGGATCGTCTGCGGCCCTTCGGGCATAACGCAGATCGAGGCGCCGCGTCCGTACCTGCCGAGGAGTTCCCCGATCGTGTCCTCGATGCGCCGGCACGGCCGGAGCAGAGCGGAGCGGACCTCGTCGTCCGTCAGCCCGTCGGACTTGACGAAGACCTCGGCCTTGGCTTGGACGAGGGCCTGGACGTGGGCCTGCCACTGGTCCTGCTCGAGAAAGCCCGGCGCCGAGATCTTGGCCAGGAGCTCGCCGGGGTCGCGTGACCCGCGTAGGATCTTCCCGTAGAGCCCGTGTTCCGGGACGCCGTCGGAGCAGCGCGTGGCGATGATGATGGCCCCGCCCGGTCGGACGATCTGCCCGGCGGCCCGCATGCCTTTGACCGACTGGTAAAGGTTGATGTCGAGCGGGTAACCGGAGTTCGTCGTGACGACGATGTCGAAGGGCCGGTCGACGGCGACCATGGCCGAGCGCCGGACGAAGGCGCAGCCGGCGGCGTGGGCCTGATCGAGATCGCCGGCGAAGACGCCGGTCACGGCCTTGTCCCGGTTGAGCGCGACGTTGAGGAGGAAGAGGCGCCCGGCCTGGCCGGCGACCTCCCGGACTTCCTCCCAGATGGGATTCCCGCGGGTGATCCCCCAGATGGCCTTCGGGTGCCCGACCATGCCGGCGTCATGATTGCCTAAGACAGTGCGCTGGCCGGCCATGCCGGGCATGATGGCCTTGCCGCCGCCGGAGAACCCGGCGAAAAGATGGGGCTCGATGAAGCCGGTCAGGATCTTCAGGTCGCAGCGCATGAGCCCGGCGTTGAGCCAGGTCTCGTGGCCCTTCGCGGTCGTGCCGACCCGCACCTGCGTCGCCGGCTCGAAGGCGTCGTTCTGGACGATGCGCCGGTCGTTGACGACGGCGTCGCCGAGCATCGCCCGGAGCTCGGCCTCGGTGTTGGGCCGGTGCGTACCCAACGCGTTGAAGAGCGTCACGTCGACGCCGGGGACGTCGTCCAGGACTTCGAGCACGGCGGCGAGGAGCAGAGGGTTGGGCGCGGGCCGGGTGATATCGCTGAAGATGACGCCGACGCGCATCCCGGGGCGAACGAGCTCGCGGAGGGCCGGCGATCCGATGGGCGCCCCGAGCGCGGCCCGGACGGCCGCCGGCGGATCGGCGAGGGCCGGGGCGAACGCGGACGCGACGGCCGTGACGTCGAGGCCCTCGTCGAGCTCGAGCGGAAGGCCCGTCTTTCCGTAAGCCAGGTTGAAGCGCATAACGAAGCTATTTTACTCCAAACAGAGGGGACATGTACCCGAAGTACATGTCCCCATTCTCACTCCCGCCTGACCGGTCTCAGCCGATAGAATCCCGCACCGTGAAACGGCACGACGGGGGCGAACTCGCCGCCGACGACGCCGGCGGATCTCCCGGTCCAGACGTCGATGACGGCCACGGGCCCGTCAATGCCGAGGTCGGCGAGACGGACCGGGACGGCGATCCCGGGCTCGAGCCCCTTCTCGTCCTTGTCGCATGTGTTGAACACGGCCACGTACCTGTCCCCGCTCGACGGGTCGTCGGCGGTCCAGGCCGCCAGCCCGTTGGCGTGAAAGAGCGGGCGGTTGTTGCGGCCCTTCTGGTTAAGGGCCAGGACCTCGGCGTTGGTGAGGAGCGACATCGTCCAGGCGTCGCTTCGCGGCAGATCGCCGCCGATCATGAGCGGCGAGCGGGCGATGGCCCAGAGCGTCATGACCGTTCGCTGTTCGTCGCGGCTGAGGAAATTGGGGACGTTCTCCTGGCCGCCGTGCGAGACCATGTCGAAATAGCCGGGGTTCATAGTGACGTTCTTGGACCAGCCCGGCGGCAAGGCGCGCAGGCGGCCGAGCGGCAGCATATCCGGGTCGGGCCAGTGGCCGGGCCCGGCATAAGGGGCCCAATCCCGGAGCTGCCGGAATGCGGGCAGCACCTGGTCCCAGTAATCCCAAAGGTCGCCGAGCAGGCGCCACGCATTGGCGTTCTGGACGAGAGAGCCGGCCCGGTCGAGGGGCATCGGCCCGTAGGACAGGCTCAATACGATCGGCCGGCCGGTCCGGTCGATGGCCCGGCGCATCATGGCGATCTCCTCGCCGCGATAACAGACGTCGTCGGCCTTGACGAAATCGACGCCCCAGCCGGCGAGCTGCCGGAAGATGGAGTCGTACCATTCCTGGGCGCCGGGCTTCCTGACATCGACGCCCCATTGATCTTCGTTCCAATCGCAGAAGTCGACCTTGTCGGCGACATCGGCGGCCCGGTAGGAGGTGCCTTCGATGGGCGTGTTCCTCTCGACGGCGAGCCGCGGGATGCCGCGGACGATGTGGACCCCGAACTTCAGTCCTTTGCGATGGACATAGTCGGCCAGAGGCTCGAAACCTCGCCCGCCGGCCGCAGAGGGAAATCTCGAGACGGCCGGGACGAAGCGCCCGAACGCGTCCACCTCGGACTTCGAGTGGACCGGGTAATCGGGCCCGATCCTCTGCGGCTCCGACCACTCGATGTCGACGACGATGTAGCGCCAGCCGAGCTTGGCCAGCCGGGCGGCCATGAAGTCGGCGTTGGCCTTGACCTCGTCCTCGGTCACGGCCTGGCCGAACGAATCCCAGCTGTTCCAGCCGAGAGGCGGGGTCAGGGCCCAGGCGTGGAACGGTTCGGCGACCGCGGCGGTCTTCCCCTCATCGATAGGAAGGCTGTTTCCGGCGGCCTTCCGGATGAGCGCGGCTTCCGCCTCGAGGTAGGGCGAGCCGTCCGCCCGGATCAGGTCATGGAACCAGACCTGGGGCTCCGGGCTGCCTTCCTTCGAGCCCCAGGGGAAAATCGTTTGCGTCTTGCCGCTGACGAGACCCCAGCTCATCGCCCCGACGTCGGCGGACTTGAATAGCGGCAAGATGTCCTCGATCCGGCTCCCCGCCGTCCGGGCCATGTATTCCGTGCAGATCAACGGGCGCCCGTACGCTTTGAGCGCGGCGATCCGCTTTTCCGCTTCCGCCCGCGTCTGATAAGAGTGGAAGGTGATGATGTCGGAGTGCTCGGTCTGGAACTTGTTGAGCCCGGCCAGATCTTTCGACTCGTCCCAGATGCCGGCCGTCAGCGGCTGGGCCGGCCCGGCCGCCCTGGCCCAAGCAAAGACCTTCTCGAGAAGCGGAAGCGACCTCGACCCGTAGCCCGAATTGCCCGGCTCGTTGTAGAGGTCCCAAGAAAGGACGCGGCGATCGCCGCGGAAGAACCCGATGACGCCGCGCGTATAAGATTCGAGGATCCCCCAGCGGCCGGGGCTTTCGAGGAGGTCCGGACCGGGGCATTGGACCCAGCCCGGATTGTGGACGCCCGGCCGGGGCGCCGGCTGGGGACCGGGGCCGAATTCGGGGTTCCAGCAGTCATCGAAGAGCACGAACATCGTCCCGATGTGATGGCCGTCCGCGATCTCCAGGAACCGCTCCAGGCGCTGCAGGAATCCGCCCGCGTCCTGCTCCCAGGGGAGATAGTGAAGGAAAACGCGGACGGCGTTGAAACCGAGGCCCTCGGCCCAGCCAAGCTCCTGGTCGATGATAGCCGGGTCGAAGGTCGCCGCCTGCCACATCTCCAGGGTATTGATAGCCGTCCGCGGCGTGTAGTTGCAGCCGAGGGTCCAGGGCTGCGCCCCGGCCCAGGCCCGCGCTCTTTCGGCGGCCCAACGCCCCGCACCAGGCTTCGAGCCCTGGCCGCGCGCGGCGAGAGAAAAGGACGAAAGCGCGACGACGGCCGCGGCGACGAGAACCCGCGTTCGGATGGACCCGGCGTGAGATCGATCGGACATGACAACGCCTCCTAAGAGCTCTTCGTGGCGACGACGGCCGTTCTCCCGGCCCGGAGCTTGACGGTGATCCAGGAGATGGGACGGCCGGCCTCATCGGCGCCGCGCGATGCTCTTTGGGCCGCACCGTCGACCTCGAGTTCGTCGCGGGCGCCCTCGAACACGGCCTTCCAGACGACGTCCCCGCCCGAGCGGACCGTGAGAGAGGTCTTCCGGCGGCCGTCGTGTCGGACATGGACGACGCCGTCAAAGACAGGCAGGTTCCGTAGCTCGGCCCAAGCCGTCGCGGCCGTCAGCCCCGAGCGCGTCTCCACAGTCCGCGTCGAGGCGTCCGGCTTGACTCCCATGAGCCCCGTGGCCATCGCGCCGATGACGGCGAATGGGACCTCGGGATATTCGCGGCGTTTTTTGGCCGGGTCCGTGAGGGCCAGGATCTCTGCGTAGGCCGCTTCGTCGGCGCCGTAACGGTAGAAGATCTCCGGCAGGTACGACTCGACCTCGATGCCCTCGGTATCGTCCTCCAGGATGCCGCGGAGCATGGCGTCGCGCCGCGGCCCGACGGGGATGAGGCCGAAGTAGAGCGGAAAGACGCCGCTCCAGAACTGGCCCTCGAAGGCCAGCCGTCCGTCGACGAGGGCGAAGTCGGCGTATTGGCCGCGCGACGCGTTCCACCACTCGGCCGTGTACCGGCTCCGCAGGGCCGACGCCCGCTCGCGCAGCGACTGGGCTGCCGCGGCCTCGCCGCGGAAATCGAAGATCGCGGCGCACGACTCGAGCGCCCTGGCCTCGACGGCCAGAAGGTCGGCGCCGAACGTCGTCCGGTCCGAGAACGGCCCCTCGTCGTAGCCGCCGAGGCCGCGGTTGCCGTATTCGGGGTAGTGCTCCGGAACGCCGTCCCGGTCCCTGTCCCAAGCGTCGATATAATCCTTGACCGTCAGGCGATAGAACGCGACGAAGGCCGGATCGTCGACATAGGTCTTGTCCCCTGTCCAGAGGTACTGCCGCCAACAGGCGTCGAGGACGTCGAAGTTGGCCGGCAGGTTGTACCAGAAATCCCTATCATTCTTATAATCGACCGGCGCCGGCCGGCCCCACTTGTCGATCTCCCAATACGAGCAGAAATCGCGCGCCGGGCTGATCCCGCGGGCGAACCGACCCAGCATGTTGCGGTTGAACGCGGCCAGCCCGAGCGCCTGGGCGCCGTCGGCCTGGTGGGAGACGTCGCGCATGCAGAAGGCGAAGCGCGACGGCAGCGCCGCCTCGTACCAGTCGCCGACGGGGTCGTCATAAACCGCCGCCGGGAAGACGTAGTCGAGCGCCTGGCCTTTGGCCCAGGCGAAGGCGGCGGCGAGCTTGGCGTCCGGCGTCTCGAGCTCGAGCGGACTCCCGGCCCTTTTCGCAGGCGCAAAGCCGCTGGGCGGGCCGAGCTCGAGCGGGAAGGGCTTGTTGCGGTCGCAGACGAGCCGCCCGTCCAACAGCTCCAGCCGGGCGACTTGGAGGGACGAGCGGTGCTTGCCCGGCTCCGTGTGCGCCTTGGGACCGAAGGGGTGGGTGAAATAGAAGAGATAGGCCTCGGGGCCCTGGACGACGACCTCGCCGTGGCGGCCGATATCGGCATCGTCGGGACGTTTTCCCGGAATGCCGAGGATCGTGCCCGGCTGCTCGGTCCAAGTCACGAGGTCGGGCGAGCTGAGGACGCCCATCCCCTGCCAGCGGTCGACGAGCATCCAGTATGACCCCCGCCACCAGAACACGGCCGGCCCTTCCTGGGCTTGCCCCGTGATGACGGGACCTGCGACCGTCCATTTGAACAGGTCCTCGCTGTCGGCGGCGTAGATGTGCGAGCCGTTGGCCTCGTCCTTGTACCACATCCGCCAACCGCCTCCGGCCCGCCCCGGCTTGGCATGGACAAAGGCATCGATAACGCGTTCGGAACTGAGCGGGACGACGCCCTCGCACTTCCAATCGACGAGGTTCCCGCTCGTGTAGTGGACGATGTGGCGGTCGCCGCTCCAGTCGGCGGGCACGCCCCGGACGCAGGCGACGTACATGTGATAGGTCCGGCCGTGCTCGACGAGGCAGGGCGCCCAGAAGGTGTTGCGGCCGGCCTCGAACTCGAGGCCCTTGGCGATGCCGCGATAGTTCCAGGTCAGGCCGCCGTCCGCTGACGAGGCGATGCCGATGTCCGTGCCGTGGCACCAGCGGACGCCGTCCTGGGCATCGGGCGCGTTGGCCCGCCGGTTGGTGTAGAAGACCCACCAGGCCCGTTCCTCGTCGTTCCAGATGAGGGAGGGATCGGCCGCGCCGTCGAAGACGGGATCGCGGTAGAGCGGCGCCGGGGGAACACGCGCGGGCGTCGTCTGGGACTCGGGACGAACGCACGCGATGCCGCAAAGGCACGCCCCGGCGAGGACAAATATAACTATCCTTTTCATGATGGAAATCGGGGACACAATACCATGTCCCCAGTTTCTCCTGTATAGGCTCGGCATTTTCTGCGGCAATAAAATGGGGAATTGGTATTGTGTCCCCGATCTAATCCTTGTTGAAGACGCGCCAGTTGGGATTCTGGCGGAGCGTTTCGAGCCGGAAGGCGGTCGGCCAGGCGACAAGCCATTGGCTGACGGCGAACGGCTGGAGCCAGCGGGTGTGCAGGAAGCCCTCGTCCTGGCTGCCGTAGGGCCGCTTCTTCCCCATGACGACGAGGTCGCCGCCCGAGATGCCGATCGTGCCGTTGGCCCAGGCCGCGACGGCCCGTTCGCGCCAGACCGGCTTGCCGGTGAGCTGGGCCAGCTTGATCCAGTCGTTGACGATGATCAGGGCGTAGGGGTCCTGGTGGTGGTGCTGGGTCGAAACGGCCGTGCCTCCGTAGGTGTCATAGCCGAGCTCGCGCAGGACCGTGCCCTCGGCGAAGGGCACGCTGTAGTGCCACTGCCACGTCGCCAGGTAATAGGAAACGTCCTCGGCCCACTTAAGGTATTGGGGCTTGCCTGTGACGTCGTAGAGCTCCAGGGCCGCCTTGAGGAGCGGCGTCGCGGACTCCTTGTCGATGCAGGTGGTGTCGAGCGCCCCGGCCGTCGTGAAGCCGTTCCGGGCGAACTCGTTGACGTAGAACCCGTAGGCCTTCTCGGCCCCCTCGAGGTAGGCGGCCTTGTGGGTGGCCCGGAAGGCCGTGACGAGGGGCGGGATGAGAAAGGCGCCGATCGTTCCTTCGGGATCGACGACCTTGCCCTCGCTCGTCCAGGCCTTGCCGATGCGCCCGTCGGCGCGCATGGCCTTCAAGGCGAAGTCGCAGACGCCGATGGCCGCGGCCCGGTACTCGGGCTTCGGCAGGCCGCAGCGGGCGGCCAGGTCGAAGGCGTCAAAATATCCCTGGGCGGCCTGGCCGAGATTGCAGGCATCCTGGACCTCGGCCTTGGGGTCCTCGAGCCCGATGATGTAATCGTAGTGACAGCGGAAGAGCCCGTTCTTCATACGGGCGTTCTTGAGCCACGTATCGAGGCACTGGACGCCCTTGTCGAGCGAGCGCCGCTCGTTCGAAAGGAGGTAGTCATAAAGCATCGAGTTGGCCAGCGAGATGTTCTGGCCGGCCCAGCCGATCTCATACTTCCACGACTGCCGCTGGACCCAGCCCTGCTCCTGCGGGTCCCAGCGGAGCCCGATCGAGAACCCCTTGAAGCCCTTCTCCTCGGCCCAAAGGCTGTCGGCGGCGTACTGGGCGCCGAGCTCCCAGATCTCCTCGGGCTCGAACCGGGGCTCCACAGGCCTGGCGTTGAGGGACCAGGCGGCGTCGACCAAAGCGTGCCAGCCGTGCCGGGGCATCGTGACCGGAGCGACCACGATCCAAGCCTTCAGGGCGATCGTCTGACCGCGGGACACGCGCAAGTCGCCGTTATAGGCGTCGCTGTAAGTGTCGCGCATGGCATAGACCTGGGGCGTCTCCTCTTCGGGCCAGATGAGACGGTGGACGGTCCTGTCCGGGCGCGGCTCGAGCGAACAGGAAAAGCCGCCGAGGAGCTGGCCCGGCGCGCTGAAGAGGCCGACCGACCAGGCCTCCGATTCCGAGTAGGTCGCGCCGGGGATCGAGGAGCGATGATAGGCGAACGTCCAGGCTCGTCCGTCCTTGACGAAGCCCTTGGGCTCTAGCCCGGCGCCCCAGGCGTTGCCGTCGTACATCACGGCCGGGATGAGGCTGTAGCGCGAGGCGTAGAGGGCCTCGAGCTCCATCGTCAGTCGGGCCGGCCGCACGTAGTCCTGACCGTCGTAACGGAAGGTCCGGGTCCATTCGAAGAGGCCGGGGCGCACTTCCTTGATCGCATCCTCCGAGGCGAAGTCTTTTTCAGCGAAGGGGACGAGCTTCGCGACGGGCCGGCCGCCGGCGTAGAGCGTCGCGATCGATGCGTCCTTGCGGAGCTCGACCCGGGCCTGGGCTGCGCCGAAGGCGACGGCCCCCATGATGAGGAAGACGACGAGCAAGGTCATTCGCTTGGTCATGTGGGGCTTTCCTCGGTCAAAAGAATGGCGATCACGGTCGTTCCGGGTTATACCAGACGCACGGCCAAAAGACAAGGCGCGGCCGGCCCCGCTCCCGCCGGCGGCCCCTTTGAAAAGGGCCCGGTGATGCGATATGATGCTCCTATCCCCTTTCCGCGGAAGGAGGCCCGAAAATGCCCGTCTCCTATAAGGACCTCGGACTGTCCAACACGCGCGACCCGTTCCGGCGCGCGTTCGCCGGCCGCTACGCGATCCCGGCCTATAACTTCAACAACATGGAGCAGCTCCAAGCCATCATCACGGCCTGCGTCGGGACACGCTCGCCGGTCATCCTGCAGGTCTCGAGCGGCGCCCGGAAATACGCCGACCAGACCCTTCTCCGCTACATGGCCGAGGGCGCGGTCCGCATGGCCCGGGAGATGGAAAAGGCCAAGGGCGCCGAGCTGCCGATCCCCATCGCCCTCCACCTCGACCACGGCGACACGTTCGAGCTGGCCAAGTCCTGCATCGACCACGGATTTTCGTCGGTCATGATCGACGGTTCGCACCTCCCCTTTGACGAGAACATCGCCCTGACCCGCGAGGTCGTCGACTACGCCCGGGCCCGCGACGTCTCGGTCGAAGGCGAGCTCGGCCGCCTGGCCGGGATCGAGGACGCCGTCCAGGCCGCGCAGTCGACCTACACGCACCCCGAAGAGGTCGTCGAATTCGTCAAACGCACGACTGTCGACTCGCTGGCCATCTCCATCGGGACGTCCCACGGCGCCTACAAGTTCAAGCCGGAGCAGTGCACCCGCGACGAGCGCGGCATCCTCGTCCCGCCGCCCCTGCGCTTCGACATCCTGACCGCGATCGAGAAGCAGATCCCCGGGTTCCCCATCGTCCTCCACGGCGCGTCGTCGGTCATCCAGGACGCGGTGGCCACGATCAACAAGTACGGCGGCCGGATGAAGGACGCCATCGGCGTCCCCGAGGACCAGCTGCGTCAGGCCGCCCGTTCGGCCGTCTGCAAGATCAACATCGACACGGACGGGCGGATGGTCATGACGGCCGCGGTCCGCCAGGTCTTCGGCGAGGAGCCCGGCGAATTCGACCCGCGCAAGTATCTCGGCCCGGCGCGCATGGCGCTCATCGAGATGTACAAGCGGAAGAACCGCGACGTCCTGGGCTCGGCCGGCCGCTACGGCGAGGAGTTCTGAGGCCGGCGGAACGATCAGTCCTTGATCGGGACCGGCGCGGCGGCCGACCGGAGACGTTCCCTGACACGCTCGATGATCTTGGGGAAGTCCTGTTTCGAAAGCGAAAAGGCCAGACCCGTCATCCCCAGGGGCACACGGCCCGGCTCCGTGTACACATGATACACGGCGAGAAGCCCTCCGTCGCTGGACCTCCCGACCTGCCAGTGGCCCGACGTATCAACGACAGAATGGCTCACAGGCACTTCGGGCCATGGCGCTTTCACCCAATCGAGGCGGAACCCGTCGGGGCCGCTGCGGACCGTGAAACGAAGTCGATATTGTCGCCTGATCCCCAGAGGCAGCTTCAGGTATTGTTCGACGAGCGTCACGGACGGGCTTTCCTCCGTGACGACCGTCCGCTCGACCCGAGGCATGAACTCCTGATAGTGCCGGAAATCGAGGAGGACGGCCAGAACCCGGTCCAGGCTCCCCGTCAGGGTACCGATGGCCTCGAAGGTCCGCCCCTTGAATCCGGGATTGTCGATGGACCTCAGAATGATCTTCCCCTTCAGGACCTCGACCTGTTCGGAGATCGTAAGGACGACGGGGTCCAGCTGGAGCACGGCGTCTTGGGCCGTCCCGGGGACCCGGTCGGCGGAGGAGGAGACGGCCATAGCCAGACCAAGGCTCATAAGAAGCGCAGATAATGGGAATATTCGGAACACGGCCCTCCCCACTCCTTCGGTCTTCCCCGGTCGTTCCTTAACACTCCCATTTTCGGCCATCGGAGAAAAAAAATCAACAGCATATCCCTCGCGCGTCGACAGCCGTATAATGAAGGGAATTGGAGGTGCCGCATGAAAGATCACGTCAAGGTCATCGGGATCCTGTGGGTCGTCTTCGGGGCGTTCTGCCTTTGCCTGGCCTTTTTCGCCCTTCTCTTCTTCTTCGGCGTGGCTCAGATCCCCAACGTCGAGGAGGTCAGCCCGGGCATCCTGCGCCTCATCGGCATCATCGGCAGCTCGTTCATGGGGCTCATCGCGCTGCCGCAGATCATCGGCGGCCTCGGCCTCATCCGGCATAAAGAATGGGCCCGGATCCTCGTCCTGGTCCTCTCTTTCCTGAGCCTTCTCCACGTGCCTTTCGGGACGGCGCTCGGCATCTACTCGATGATCGTCCTGTTCAGTCCCGAGACGGTCCGGCTGTTCCAGGGCCTGCCCCCGGCGCCTTCCGCTCCCCCGAAATAGGGCTATTTCTTGATCGAAGGGTCGGGCTTGAGCCCGAGCTGCTTATAAAGGTCCCGCCGCCCTTCCTTGTCCCCCTCCATGATCTTGAGGGCGTAGCGGGCCACGGCCTCGGCCTTGGCCCGGGGAACGACCACGACACCGTCACCGTCGGCCACGACGACATCGCCCGGGACGACGAGCACGCCGCCGCAGACGATCGGCCGGTTGACGGACTCGAGCTCGTTCCTCCCCGGGCGGATGCCGCGGCCGGCGCGTCTCAGGTAGAGGGGGACCTTTTGGGTGATGATCTCATCCGTGTCCCGGGCCGTGCCGCTCGTGACGACGCCTGAGCAGCCGAGCCTCTTCCACTCGAGGATGTTGTAGGACCCGATCGAGCCGACGTCGGCCGCCGGGGCCTCCTCGATGACCAGGGCCGTGCCCGGCCGGATGATCGGGGCGAACGATTCCGGGGAGAGCTTGTCGTACCAGTCGCCGGCCCAGGCGTCGTAGGCCTCGACGCTCAGGACGCCGGCCGTCGGCCTCTGGGTCGGCACGTAGCGGGCCGTGACGGCGATGCCGACGAAGCGGTGGGAGAAATTCGCGGTGTCGCGCCAGAGCGCGTGGATCTCCGGGTCCATCGTGCCGGTGTCGACGAGGCCGACCGCATCCATGCCGTCGACGACGTCGGAGACCCTCAGGCCCTTAAATAGGGCCAGGACGGCCTTGTCTTCGGCCTCCGAATGGCGCGGCGTGGCAATGTAGTTCCAGCCGGCCCGGAGCGATTCGGTGTCCGGCGCCTTGGGAGCTTGGGCGGCGGCCGGGAGCGACAGGGACAGGACGAGCAGGCAAAGGACGATGATCACGAGAACCCTCCTCACGACGATCCGGTCCCGCTCGGCGCGGGCCCCGGGACCCTAGATAACGAGCTTGCCCAATCCGACGAGGAAGAGCAGAGCCCCGAGCGCAAGAACGTACTTATAGGGGATGGCCAGGCCGTCCTTGACGTGGACGACCCAGACGTCCCGGTCATAGCTCGCCCCCGTCTCGCCGCGGTACTTCTCCTTGATCTTCTCGACGGCCCTCTGGATGGTGTCGAGCCCGGCTTGATGCTTGACCACGGCGGCCCGGATCTCCTGCTGCTCGGCGGACGTCAAGGTCCGCTCGAAGACCTTGTCCTGGGTCGAGAGCCTCAGGGCCCCGTCGACCTGGATGAAGAAAGCGACAAGCGGGATGCCGACGGCGAGGAGCATCAAGGCGAGCCCCTGGCTGCGCCCGGCCCCGCGCGGGCGGCGGACCTTTTCGGGCGCGAACCGGGCGTCCCAATCGTCGCGCCTGGCGTCTTTTCTTGACATGGGCGGCCTCCTTCACAGGTTTTGTCGGATCTCTGCGGGCGCGGGCCCAAAATAACTTTTTGCCGGAAGGAAGTCAACGCCGGGACGGATATTCCCGAGGCGGCGCATGTCCGCCGGCCCGCGCGTCGGGGCGCGTCGGGCCCGAAGATACGTCTCTCCCGTAATCGCGAGAATGATCGTGGAATCCTGGGGGACAGGATTTTCCCATGGTCTCTCTTCGACCGGCGGGGATCTTCCCCGGAAAAATGTTGCCGATCCGCAGGGGACTTGGCACGTTTATTGATGTGAATTCGGAAATTGAAGGGAGAGTTATATGGCCGTCGGAGATCATATGGACATGCGCGTGAGCCCGCTGGCGGGAAAGCCGGCCGGTCCTTTGCAGCTGGTCGATCCGGACGCCCTCGTCAAGGCGTACTTCGATAAAGCCCCCGACCCGTCGGTCCCTGGACAAAGGGTCATGTTCGGGACGTCGGGCCACCGCGGTTCGCCTCTGACGACGACCTTTAACGAGACCCACATCCTGGCCATCTCCCAGGCCATTTGCGCCCACCGCAAGCGCCGGGGCATCGACGGCCCGCTTTTCCTTGGGTTGGACACGCACGCGGTTTCCAGGCCCGCCTTCCAGAGCGCCCTCGAAGTGCTGGCCGCGAACGCAGTCGAGGTCATGCTGGCCGGGCGCGACGAGTTCACCCCGACGCCGGCCGTCTCCCACGCCATCCTGAGCTACAACCGGGGCCGCCAGTCGGGGCTCGCCGATGGCATCGTGATCACGCCCTCCCATAACCCGCCCGAGGACGGGGGCTTCAAGTACAATCCGCCGGAAGGCGGTCCGGCCGAGAGCGGCGTCACGGGATGGATCGAGCGCGAAGCCAACCAGCTTATCGAGGCCGGCCTCCTCGGCGTGTCCCGCGTGCCCTTCGGGCGCGCTCTCAAGGCCGCAACGACCCACAGCCATGACTTCCTCGGAAGCTACGTCGAGGACCTAGGCCGGGTCATCGACATGGATGTCATCCGAGGCTCCCGAATCAGCGTGGGGGTCGACCCCCTCGGCGGCGCCTCGGTCCACTACTGGGGCCGGATCGCGGAGCGATACGGATTGAACCTCAGCGTCGTCAATGACGACGTGGACCCGACGTTCCGTTTCATGACGGTGGATTGGGACGGCCGGATCCGCATGGACCCGTCGTCGCCCTATGCGATGCAAAGGCTGATCGGCCTCAAAGACCGTTTCGACGTCGCAGTCGCCTGCGACACCGATGCCGACCGCCACGGGGTCGTTACGAGGAGCGCGGGCCTGCTGCCCCCCAATCATTACCTATCGGCGGCCGTCGACTATCTGTTCCGGCATCGGCCGGGATGGCGACCTGGCGCGGCCGTCGGAAAGACCGTCGTGACGAGCCGGATGATCGACCTCGTCGCGGCGCGGCTGGGACGGCGGACGATCGACGTGCCCGTCGGGTTCAAGTGGTTCGTCGAGCGGCTTCTCGACGGCTCGCTGGGCTTCGCCGGCGAGGAAAGCGCCGGCGCGTCCTTTCTTCGAACGGACGGAACCGTATGGACGACGGACAAGGACGGCATCGCTCCGGCCCTTCTGGCCGCGGAGATCACCGGCCGGCTCGGCCGCGACCCGGGCGAAGTCTACGAGGGACTCACCCGCGAGCTCGGCGGACCCGTCTATGATCGCATCGATGCCCCGGCCACGCCGGACGAGAAGAAGGCCCTGGCCGCACTCTCCGCCGAAGAGGTCCGGTCGACCGATCTCGCCGGGGAGAGGATCTCGGCCGTTTTAACGAGGGCCCCGGGGAACGGCGCCCCGATCGGCGGGATCAAGGTGATCGCCCCCAGCGGCTGGTTCGCCGCCAGGCCGTCGGGGACCGAGAGCATCTACAAGATCTATGCCGAGAGCTTTGTCGGAGAGGACCATCTCCGCCGGATCATCGGCGAGGCCCAGGCGATCGTCGACGGGGCCCTCCAGGGCGCAGGCCCCGCCGTGCGCTGGACCTAAGCTGGGGGAACGTCCGTATCGGGGAGGTCCGGGTGATTGAGGACGGTCGGATGCGAGTGTTCGAGGCCCAGGTCCATTGCGGCAGCCTCGACCCCGAATGGCTCTCCGTCGAGGTCTACGCCGATGCGGCCGGAGGCGGGGACCCGGCAAGGGAGACCATGGAGCGAGGCCGACCGCTCGAGGACGGCCACATCCTGTGGCAGCGGTGACGGCTGCGGCGGCTTCGCGTCGCTCTACTTCCAGCCTTTGGTAACAATGTCACCGCTGCGGGCGTAAGGATACTTCTTGACCAGGTCCCCGAGCGGGAGCTGGTAATCATCTCCCCGCATGAAATGCGACAGCGTGACGGCTGCCCAGTAATCGCCGTAATAGTCCGTCCCTTTGAGCTGGACGGGCACGCCCTTCGCGTTCACCCGATGGCAGGCGGCGCATGAGACCGGGCCGGCGTAATTGCCGTCGGGGCTGAATTGCAGGGCTTGTTCGTGGGAGGTCACGTCGACGGTATCTTCCGGGCCCTCGTATCTCACGGGGTAGGCTCCGTGGATCGACTGATGGCACGATTGGCAGGCGAGGTTGGCGTGGGCCTTGGAGAACCGGAACAACGAATACTTGTTCGGCTGGTCGATCGGAAAGTAGCCCCCTCCCGCGCTCTCCACGAACGGCGCAAGGTGGCAGTTCGCGCAGTGCGGCTCGGCGGCGGCCAGCCACCAGTCGCTGCCGCCCGAGGCGCCCTCGTACGGGACTGGATCGCCTGACGCGGCGTTCCAGGCGAGCAGGCTCAGGTTTCCCTTGGCGTCCTTGGAGGCTTTGACCAGCGTCGCGCCCTTGTGGCCGGCGTAGAACGCGTTCAAGGGTTCCCCTGCGGCCCCCACCCGGGGATCGGCGAGACCCGTCGCGAACGTCTCGGCGTTCCCCGCGGTGACGGCCTTGATGACGTCCCGGATGGGCTTGTTCCTGAGCGTCTGTCCGACCTGGCCGACGACGTCTTTGAGATCGTCCGAGGCGTAGAGGGCCTGGGTCAGGGCGTTGTGACAGTTGGTGCACATCAGGCCGCGGAGGCCCTGGATCTTGGCCCCGTTCTCGTCCCTCGTGCTGACGTTCTCGAAATACCACTTCCCGATGTCGTTCAGGAAGAACGGCGGCTCGACGTGCGGATTGGCCATGGCGTCGCGTCTCAGGTAGCAGCCGCCGCCGGCCGCCCTCTGGTCGGCCTCCGAAAACCGGGGGTGCCCGGTCCCATCGATGACCTGGAGGGTGTTCACGTCCAGGTCGTTGCGGTCCGGGTTCTGCCAGTGCGACGGATGGCAGGCCTGGCAGCTCTGGGTCCTGCCAGCCTTGTCCGGCATCGGGATCGAACGGGCATGGACGGCGTGCACAACCTCCGAGAGCGCCGGGGCCTTGACCGGCTTGTACCCGCTGACCATGGGGCGCGGCGTTTGGAGATTGCCGGACACGTTGTCCCCGTGGCAGTCGGCGCAGAAAACGGTGCCGACCTCGCCGAGCCGGTTCGACGAAGCGTCCTTCCGGTAATCGCGCAGGAAGTCCGTTTTCACGCGGGCGTCGTGAAGCTCCAGGATGTTGATCGGGGCCGTCGACATCCGGGCCATGAACTCGGTAACGTCGGGATAGTTGTCTTTCCAGTAGGCGTACTCGAGGTCGAAGACCTTGAGCCCCTTTTTGCGGGAGATCTCGGCGGCGACGCCCCGACCCGAATGGCAGGCGAAGCAGTTGGGCAGGTCCGCGGGGTCCGTTCCGAAAAATTCAACGGGTTTCCCGGCGGCCGTGATCGGCGCGCCCGCCTCGTCCTCGAGGCGCACTGTGGCGTACTGATAGGGCTGGAAGTCGCGGGGGCCGATCGTCCGGATCGTCCCCTTGCGGCGGCTGTCGTTGAAGGCCGTCAGCGGCAGCCCGAGCGCGTCCCAGACGTACGAGGCCGTCAAGGTCAGGGCGATATTTTTCACGGCCGGGATGAGCGTGTCGGTGAAGACGATGTTGCCGCCGCGCGGGCCGGAGTAATCCATGGTCCCGCCGGCGATGGATTTACCGCTCGGGCCGGCGTCGATCTGCACGGGGATATCGAGGCCGACCCGGAGCCGTTTCTCCGCCGCCCAGTCGGGGGGCAGCGTGCCCGCGAGGTCTTTGTAGATGAAGAGATGGGTCCAAACGTAGTTGGCGATGTTCTCGTTCGGATCGTCGGCCCGGCCGTTGCCGTTGACGTCCTTCAGGGCCCCCCAGTACTTCATCTTGTTGCCTTCGCTGTAGCTGTTGTCCCTGATCCAGTACCGGAGCCGGACCTTGTCCGCGGGGGACAGAAGCTCCGGCAGCCCGCCGTTCTCGGCGGCCCTGATCGCCTGGGCCTGGACGGAGTTGTACGGCGGGATGATGCAGCAGTAGGACATGTCGAAGCCGACACAGTGCATGCCCAGCTCGTAGTTGATGAAGATATTAAAGGAGTTCTTGGGGTCGAAGAGCTTCTCGGCGGCGCCCGCGGGGCCGGCTTCCTTCAGGCCGGTGAGCGTGAACCGTGGATTCTTATCATATTCGGGGGCGGGCATCCGGCCCGCGGTCGAGACAAAGAACAGGATCGACACGGCCGACAACGCCACAGCCGGCCATCTGAGCTTGGTCATGGCACACCCCTTTTTCGCCGGCCACGGGCCCGGCCTCGCGTTCAAGTCACGGAGCGAGCACGCCGACGAGCTTCATGTTGTCGAGGTGGTCCGGGCCGTGCGGCGCCGCGTCCATATCGGCGGTCAGATCGACGCCGGCCAGATGCTCGCCGAGATGGTCCCCGTCGGTCCAGTAGCTGCTCTCCGTGACGTCGTACACTTTCCCTTTGTAGGCGACGTAGGCGCGGTGGCCTCCTCGCCCGTTGTAATCCGCGAGCTCTTCAAGAGTGAATTCTTCGAGTTCGGCCACGTTCGTCCCTCCGTAGACGTCGAGCGGTAAGGTTCCTCTCGGAATTATGCAAGATATGGGCCAGACCCGGGCTATGGACCGTCGGATTGGCACATATTTTGCCGCCGGTTCCGGTATGGACTTTCGCCCGGCCGAGATCTGGACCGTCGGCCATTCGACCCGGGAGGCCGGCGAGTTCATAGCCCTGCTCCGCGAGCACGGGATCGAGATCCTCGCGGACGTGCGGCGCTTTCCGGGGTCACGCCGTTTTCCCCAGTTCAACGAGAAGGATCTTCGCCAGACACTGGAAGAGGCCGGGATCCGCTATGTCCACTTGGCCGAGCTCGGCGGGAGGCGGCCGGTCCGGCCCGACTCGCGCAATCTCGCCTGGCGCAACGCCTCGTTCCGCGGCTATGCCGATTATATGGAGGACCCGGCCTTCCTCGGCGGCATCGGCCGTCTCCTGGAGTTGGCCCGGTCCGGCCGGACGGCGATGATGTGCGCCGAGGCTGTCTGGTGGCAGTGCCACCGGTCCCTGATCGCCGACCACCTCAAGTCGATCGGCATCCGCGTCGTCCATATCCTTGGACCGGGAAGGGTTCAAGATCATCCCTACACTGCGGCGGCGCGTCTCGTCGGCGGACGGCTCAGCTATGAAAGGGAGGCGGGCGAGGCCAGCTTGCCTTTTAGGGAGGACACACCGGTGATCAGATTCAAGGTCGGCGATCATGTCGAATGGAACTCGGAGGCCGGGCGGGTGCGGGGGACGATCACGAGGAAAGTCACGGCCCCCATGGAATTCAAGGGGTATACGGTTCATGCCTCGAAGGAAGACCCCCAGTATCTGATCGAAAGCGATACGACCGAACACCTGGCCATGCATAAAGGATCGGCCCTCAAAAAGGTCCCTAAAAGGCCCAAAACGAGTCCTACCCTGTAGGACAGCCTCCTGATTATCCCGCCTTGCGGGACTCGGCCTGGGGGGATCTCGCCGTATTTAAACGCAGAACGGGGCTTCCTGCGTGGCACCGTTCTTGCTTAATCCAGGGGGAGAGTCGTATTTTAGCCCAGGCTGGAAGGATGGGCACGATCCGGTTCTCGTCATCTCCGTAAAAGCGAAATGGCGTTGAAGCGGGAACGAACGAGAGCTACAAGGAGGTCGGATAAAAATGAAAAGGACAATCTGGCTCGTTTTGCTGCTGTCTGTCGGCGTCATCGCGGTCTGCCGCGCCCGGGAGAGCGGCGGGATTTCGGGATCAGGCACGCCCTCGGTGAGCCTCGGGGATCCGCTTCAGTCCGGCGACAGAGGGATCGGCCCGATCAAGGAGCTCAAGCTCGGCCCCGTCGATCCGAAGCTTGCCGCCGGCGGCAAACAGCTCTTCGATGCCCGGTGCGCGACCTGTCACGGCCAGGACAAGGACGGCGCCGGCCCAGCCCTCGCAGGCGTGCTGAAGAAACAAGCGCCCGAATTCGTCATGAACATGATCCTGAACACCGTCGAGATGGAAGCGAAAAACGAGACCATCAAGAGGGAAGCGGCCAACTTCGGCATGGCCATGCCGGCGCCGGGACTGACGACCGACGAAGCCCGCGCGGTCGTCGAATATCTGCGGACGACGGGGAAATAGGGCCCGGCCCGATCGGAGAAAAGAGTCATGGACATCCAGCTCGTCCCGGAGAAGGCTCCGGACGTCAAGAGCCGTCGCCGGTTCCTCGAGCTTTTCATCGGCGTCTTCACATCCCTCATCGGGATCGCCCTGGCTATCCCGTTCCTGGGAGCCGTCATCGGCGGCTCACCCCGGGTCCAAAAGCGCCTGTTCTCCAAGGTGGGGCCTGTCGACTCGCTTCCAGTCGGCAAGCCGGTCGACATCGCCTACGAGGAGATGGGATCCGACGCCTACGTCCAGCGGATGGCCGTCCGCCATCTTTGGGTCATCAAGCGTTCGGACTCGGACGTCGTCGTGTATTCGCCGATATGCCCTCACCTGGGCTGCCGCTACGACTGGGACGCTGCGGATTCGCTCTTCAAGTGCCCCTGCCACGCGAGCGTTTTCACGGTCGACGGACGCGTCGTCTCCGGCCCGGCGCCGCGCCCCCTGGACACGCTGCCGGCCGAGGTCAGGCAAGGGATCCTCTACGTCGAATGGGAGCAGTTCGAGGTCGGGATCCCTCAGAAGAGGACGGTCTAGGAGGCGGAAATGACGCGAGGTCTCGGAAAATGGATCGAGGACCGCTGGCCCGTCTCCCCGGTCGTCCGGGCGATCATCGTCGAAGACATCCCGGGAGGCGGATCTTATTGGTATTCCTTCGGCAGCAGCGTCCTTTTCGTGTTCATCCTCCAGGCCGTCACGGGGGTCTGCGAGCTGTTCTTCTACGTCCCGACCGTCGATCACGCCTACATCAGCCTGAGCTTTCTCCGGACGGAGGTCCCGTTCGGCTGGCTCATCCACAACCTTCATTATTGGGGGGCGACCGCCATGGTCGTCCTCGTCCTCGTCCACATGACCCGGGTGTATCTCTGGGGAGCCTACAAGAACCCGCGGCAGCTGACCTGGCTCCTGGGGGTCGGGCTTTTTCTCCTGACGCTGGGGATGATGTTCACGGGCTCGCCCCTGCCGTGGGACGAAAAAGGGTACTGGGCCACGGAGGTCGGGACGAGCATCGCCGGGATGGTGCCGCTCGTCGGGGACTTCACGAAACGGCTGCTCCGGGGCGGAGAGACGATGGGCCAGCTCACCCTGTCCCGTTTCTTCGTCCTCCACGTCGCCCTGTTCTCCGGACTCCTGGCGACGTTCATCCTCATTCACCTGGTCTCGTTCCGGCGGGCCGGCGGGAGCGTGGGTCCGTGGGCGGAATCGAAGAGAACGCGGACCGGCCCGTTTTGGCCGGACCAGGTCCGGAAAGACCTCGTCTCCGCGTGTCTTGTCTTTGTCGCTCTCGTCGCCCTGGCGGCGTTCGTCCCTCCGGCCTTCACCGGCGCCGCGGACCCGATGGACGCCCTCTTCACTCCCAAGCCCGAGTGGACCTTTCTCTCTCTCTATCAGGCCCTGAAGCTCTTCCCGGGGTCTCTCGAAGTTATCGGGACCCTGGGGATCCCGCTGGCGTTCGTCCTGTTGATGCTGGGGGTGCCTTTCATCGACCGGAGGCCGGAAAGGAATCCGGCCCGGAGGCCGCTCGCCCTGGGGCTCTACGCCGCCGTTCTCGCCGCGGCCGTCATCCTGAGCATCGCCGGAAGCGCCAGCAGGCCCGGGGCCGGCCAGGGCGGGACATCGGCCTCCGCCGCTCAAACCCCGCGGAGCGCCGGGGCCAAGGCCGGGGAGGCTCTAGCGCCCCGGCTTATCGGCAATCCCGGACACGGCGGCCTGCTCTTCGCCCAAAGCTGCCGGCCCTGCCATGGGATTCAAGGCCAGGGCGGCGTTCCCAACCCGGGCTCTGACGACGGCACGGTCCCCCCGCTCAATCCTATCGACCGCGAACTCGTCGATCCGGACCCGGACGCTTTTGTTTCGAAGATCGACACGTTCCTCCAGCACGGTTCGACCCCGGCGGGGCCGAAACCGGCCCGCGCCATGCCGGCCTTCGGCGACTCCGGGACCTTGACGCAGGAACAGATCTCGCACCTCGAGGCCTTCATCCTGGAGCTGAACGGCGTCCGGAGGGAGAAGATCATGCGGGCGGGAGTCTCGCCGGACCTGTTCTTCATCCTCGTCGCCGCGGTCTTCGGAGGCGTCGGGCTGGGATTTGAAGGTCTCCGTGTTTGGCTCAAGCGCCGGGACAAGGTCCGGCGATGAAGGCGACGAGGAGGATGACATGAAGATCGGGTTCGTCGGTCTCGGCAAGATGGGGGCGAACATGACCGAACGACTGCTCGTCAACGGACACTCCGTCGTGGCCTTCGACCTCGATCCGGAGGCCGTGGCGGCCGTGGGGCAGAAGGGCGCGGAGACGGCGGTCTCTCTCCGCGAGCTCGCGTCCAAGCTCGACCCGCCCCGGGCCGTCTGGATCATGGTGCCCGCCGGGGAGCCGACCGAGGAAACGGTCTGGTCGCTGGCGAGCGTCCTCGCCGCCGGGGATGTGATCATCGACGGCGGCAATTCCCACTACACCGATTCGGTCCGCCGGGCCCGGGCCCTCAGGGATCACGGCCTGACGTTCATCGATTGCGGCACGAGCGGCGGCGTCTGGGGCCTCAAGGTCGGCTATTGTCTGATGATCGGCGGGGACAAGGCCGCGTTCGAGCGCCTGGAGCCGGTCTTCGCCGCCCTCGCGCCGCCGGACGGATACGCTCATCTCGGCGAGAGCGGAACCGGCCACTTCGTCAAGATGGTCCACAACGGCATCGAGTACGGCCTGCTCCAGGCCTACGCCGAAGGCTTCGAGCTGCTGGAGACCAAGACCGAATACGGCCTCGACACGGCGGCCATCGCCCGGCTTTGGAACCGGGGAAGCGTCGTCCGCTCCTGGCTTCTGGAGCTGGCCGAGACCGCCTTCGGCCGAAGCCCGCACCTGAGGGACATCAAGGGCTACGTGGTCGATTCCGGCGAGGGCCGCTGGGCGGTCGAGGAAGCCATCGAGCGGGCCGTGCCCGTCCCGGCGATGAGCCTGGCCCTCTTCGCCCGCTTCCGCTCCCGGGAGGAGGAATCGTTCGGCGCGAAGTTCATCGCCGCCTTGCGGAACGAATTCGGCGGGCACGAAGTCAAGAAAGAATAGGAGGGCCGCGATGGCTCGAAGACCGAGGACTCCGGGCTCCTCAAAGGCCGGCCTTGGCGAAGCCTGCCTGCCGCGGGCCGGCGAGGTCCCGGCAGGCCCGCTCGTCATGGTCATCTTCGGCGGGACCGGCGACCTCGCCTCGCGGAAGCTCATCCCGGCGCTCTACGCGCTTTACGGGGACCGGAGATTTTCCGGCGCTTCGTCCGTCCTGGCCGTCGGGAGGCGTCCTTTCACGGACGAGTCCTACCGGAAGTCCGTCCTTTCGGCAGTGCGAAAGGACCTTCCGCAGCGGTCCCGGTCCGGGCGCGCCGCGGCCCTTGCCCGCCGGTTCCATTTCCTGCGCGGGGACCTGAGGGACGACGCCTTCTACCAAGAGCTCCGCGCGCGCCTGGAGTCGCTGTCCCCGTCCGGGAGAGCAAAGGACGTCAACATCATCTTTTACCTGGCCGTCCCGCCCCAAGTCGTCCCCTCCATTATCGCCGGCCTCGACAAGCTCGGGCTTTGCCGCTCCCTGCCTCAAGCCAAGCTGATCGTCGAAAAGCCGTTCGGAAGGGATCTTGACTCCGCGGAAGCGCTCAACCGGCAGATCCTGGCCGCCTTCGACGAGAAGCAGGTCTTCCGGATCGACCATTACCTGGCCAAGGAAACCGTCCAGAACATCCTATTCTTCCGCTTCGGCAACGCCCTCTTCGAGCCGGTCTGGAACGCCCGCTTCATCGACCACGTCCAGATCACGGTCGCCGAAGACATCGGCGTCGAGCGCCGGGGCGCTTTCTACGAGCAGGTCGGCGTCGTCCGCGACATCGTCCAGAACCATCTCATGCAGGTCCTGGCCATGGTGGCGATGGAGCCGCCGGCCGGGCTCGACGCCGATCTCATCCGCGACGAGAAGGCCAAGGTCTTTCGCAGCATCCGCCGCATGGACGAAGGGACCGCGCGCGCGTTCACCGTCATTGGACAGTACGGTCCGGGCCGAAGCGGAGGCCGCAGGGTCCGCGGCTACCGCGGCGAGGCGCGCGTCTCCCCCGCGTCGCGCGTGGCCACGTTCTTCGCCGGGCGTTTCCACATCGACAATTGGCGCTGGGCGGGCGTTCCGTTCTACCTGCGAACGGGGAAGAGGCTGCCGCGCCGGGAGAGCGAGATCTATATCGAGTTCAAGAAGCTCCCCTTGAGGCTGTTCGGGAACGCCTGTGGGCTCATGGAGCCGAACGGCCTCATCCTGAGCATTCAGCCCCAGGAGAGGATCAGCCTCGTCCTGACCGTCAAGCATCCCGGAATGGGCAGCGAGCCCGGCACGGCGCGCATGGTCTTCGACTACGCCGAAAGCTTCCGGGTCAAAGAGCGCCCCGTTTACGAGCGGGTCCTGTTCGACTGCATCCGCGGCGACTTGACCCTCTTTCCCAGACAGGACGAGGTGGAAGCGACCTGGGCCGTCCTCGACCCTGTGATCGGGTACTGGGAGAGGCATTCCCCGATCCGTCTGCCCAACTACGCGGCCGGCACGTGGGGGCCGAAGGAAGCGTTCGAGCTCATGGCCCGGGAGGGCCGCACATGGAGGTTCTCCGGTGAATGATCCGTCCGACAGAAGGGTCAGCGTCTTTCCGGACAAGAGCACGATGGACGGCGTCATGCTCGAGGAGTGGGGCGCCGTCAGCCAGGCTGCGGTCCTGCGGTCGGGCCGGTTCACGGCCGCCCTGTCGGGGGGCCGGACGCCGGTTTCGTTCTTCGAGCGCCTGGCCGGATCCGGCAGGGACCTGCCCTGGGACAAGACCCACATCTTCCAGGCGGACGAACGCCTCGTCCCGGCCGACCATCCGGCGAGCAACCTGAGGATGATCGAGGCCAAGCTCCTCCATCATGTCCCCATCCCCGCGGCAAACGTGCACGCCGTGCCGGTCGGCGAGGAGCCCGGGGCGGCGGCGGAGAGCTACGAGCAGGACATGCGCGCCTTCTTCGGGCTGAAGGAGTGGGACCTGCCTCGCTTCGACCTGATCCTGCTCGGGCTCGGCGAGGACGGCCACACGGCATCGCTCTTTCCCGGGGCCGAAGCCTTGTGGGAGGGCCGCCGGCTGGCCGTGGCCGTGCACCGGCCGGCGCCCGACCATGATCGCGTCTCGCTGTCCCTGCTCACGATCAACGCCGCCCACGTCATCGTCTTTCTCGTCACCGGGGAGGACAAGGCCTCGGCGCTCAAAGCGGTCATCGACGGGCCGTCGGAGGGCCTGCCCGCAGCCATGGTCCGGCCCCGCGAGGGACGGAGCGTCTTTCTCGCCGACAGAGGATCGGCCAGGCTTCTGGCGGCGCCGCCGCGCATGGGAATGATCTGAACATGAACGGACTCCTTTGGCCCCTCGTCGTCTACGCCGCGGGCGTCCTCGTCGTCGTGGCCGGGATGATCGGGATCTCCTACGTCCTGGGCCAGAGGCACAGGGAACGGGCGACCGTGGAGCCCTATGAATCCGGGGTCCCGGCGACCGCGTCGGCCCGGCTGAGGTTCTCCCCCCGGTATTACGTCGTGGCCATGCTGTTCGTCGTCTTCGACGTCGAAACGGTCTTCATCGTCGTCTGGGCCGCCTCGCTCCGGGAAACGGGCTGGCCCGGGTTCCTCGGCGCGCTCGTCTTTCTGGCCGTCCTTCTGGCCGTCCTCGTCTACGAGGGACGGGCCGGCGCCTTCGATTTCGCGCTCAACGGCAAGGATGTCCTGCGCGAGCTGCGAAAACGGGACGGGACCGGAGGAGCTCCGTGAACAGGGACAGGAGCCGCGGCGGCCCCGCGGCGCCGACGATCGAGGAAACCGCGCGGCAGAGCGTTCTCCTCGGACGGCTCCAGGAGCTCGCCGCGTGGGGCCGGAAGAACTCCCTCTGGCCCTTCAATTTCGGCTTGTCCTGCTGCTACGTCGAGATGGCCACGAGCCTCACCAGCCGCTACGACATCGCCCGCTTCGGCTCCGAGGTCATCCGGGGGACGCCCCGGGAGGCCGACGTCATGATCATCGCCGGGACCGTGTTCATCAAGATGGTCCCCGTCATCAAACGGCTTTACGCCCAGATGATGGAGCCGCGCTGGGTCATCTCGATGGGCTCGTGCGCCAATTCGGGCGGCATGTACGACATCTACAGCGTCGTCCAGGGAGTCGACCGCTTCCTGCCCGTCGACGTCTATGTGCCGGGCTGCCCGCCGCGGCCCGAGGCCTTCATGGAGGGGCTGCTCATGCTCCGCGACTCGGTCGGCCGGGAGAAGAGGCCGCTGAGCTGGATGGCCGGCTCTCAGGAAGTGTCCAGGGCCATCCGGCCGTCGCTGCGGGACGAGAAGTCCGCCGAGCGAAAGAAGAGGGGAACGTTCCCCTCTCCCGAAGGCATTTGACCGTGGAGAAGCCATGAGCGCGCGCGAGCCGGGCGGCGTCCCCGCCGGCATCGTCGACGAGCTCGAGGCCGGGTCCGGCGAGACCCCGGTCGCGTCGCAGGCCACGCGGGACGCCTTCCCGACCCTCTGGGTCCCGAAAGAGCGGCTCCTCGGCGTCCTGTCGCACCTCAAGTCGGGGACGTCCCGTCCGTACCGCATGCTCTACGACCTCACGGCGATCGACGAACGCGAACGGGAACACCGGGACGGCCAGCCCGACTCGGACTTCACGGTCGTCTATCACCTGCTGTCCTTCGACAGGAACGACGACATCCGGGTGAAGGTGGCGTTGAAAGAGGGCGACCTCGCTCTGCCGAGCGCGACCGGGCTCTGGCCCTCGGCCAACTGGTACGAGCGCGAGATCTACGACATGTTCGGCCTCACCTTCGACGGTCACCCCCATCTCGAGCGCCTGCTGATGCCCGACGGCTGGACGGGCCACCCGCTCCGGAAGGACCATCCGGCCCGGGCCACGGACATGCCGGCGTTCGAGCTCCCCGAAGACAAGCTGGAGGAGGACGAGAAGGCCCTCCGGTTCCATCCGGAGCGCTGGGGCCTGGCGCGCCGGAGCGGAGGCCGCGAGACCATGTTCCTCAAC
>CAVSAI010000038.1:0-35075 GCA_963725825.1 Candidatus Aminicenantota bacterium | reverse complement strand
CGAAAGGACCTGGAAGTCCTCCAAACACATCTCTACGCAAAACGAAATGGCTGAGACGATCGGCCGATGGGTCTTCGAACGGGTTGCGGGCAAAGAAATAGGATGGTTCATTTCCTTGAATCACGCGCATGAGATCGATCCACTCTGAGATTCCTTGCAGCTCTAAGAAAGGGCCACAATATTGGAAACCTTTGAAGGCGCCAATATATGGATCGGATCCACGCCCTGGACCTGCTGCCCTCGAATAATCGCTGGGCCTCCCTCATCTTGGAAATGACATCCACATTGAAAGGGCAACGCTTCAGACATGCCTCGCATTCCGTGCAGTCGGAAGCCTTTGCGGCAAGTTGGCTATACTCAGAATAGAGGTCCTTACTGAAGACATGCTTCGATGTCTCCACAAGTCGAATGACCCGAGCGATGTCGATCGAAGAGGGGCATGGCAAACAGTGGTTGCAGTATACGCAGCCGCCTTCCAGATGACGGGCGAAGGTTTCCACGAGAGAGTCAAAGCTTTTCTCTTCGGAACTGGCGTTCAAGAAGCGAAGGGCTTCCTGCAATTCCACTTCGTTCTTAATTCCGGGCACGACACTGGACACCCCTTCTTGCGATAGGACGTAACTGATACACTGTATGGGAGTTGCCGAGATCGCGTGCTTCCTGTGGAAGCTCCTCCAGCCCGAACTGAGGGTGTCGGTGAAAACCTCCGCGCTCCCCTGAAGAAGGGTCCCCCCCGCATAAGGCTTCATCGCAACCAAACCCACGGCTTCACTGACGCAGGCGTTCAGGAGCTTTTCCCGATCGGGCATCGCGCCATTGGTGATGTTGATGGGATACATCAGGACATCGATCTGCCCGCTCGTGACAGCTTTCAGAGAGACTTCCAGGTTGTGACTGCTCATTCCTATAAAACGAGCTTTCCCGTCGCTCTGGTATTTCCGCGCTAAAGATAACATCCCCCCGTTGAAGGCTCTTTCATAATCCTCTTCAAGATCGATAAAATGCAGCATCAGAATATCCACCCACTCGGTGCGCAGTCGAGACAGGAAGTCCACAAAGTACTTGCTGCACTCTCCCGCGTCTCGTGTTCTGCAATATTGGCCATGTTTCTCTGAGACCCCCAGATGGGCGGTCACGATCGCCTTTTCGCGCTTGCCCTTCAGAGCGAAACCCATTTTGTCACGGACAAAGGGATTGGCGGAATACAGGTCAATGTAGTTGATCCCATTATCCAAGGCCGCTTGGACGATCGAAGCCACGGTCTTTTGCGGCATGAATTGCATGTTGTGCGCCCCGCCCAAACCGATCGTGCTGACGTCAAGTCCGGTCCGGCCCAACTTGCGATATTCCAACGATCTCTCCTATTTAACCAAGCAGGGTGAACGCTGCCCTCGGTCGAGAAACGGGGCTCGCTCCTAAGAATGACCGAGATGGACGAGGGGCTAAGGCCGCAGCCAATTCAGCTCGACTTCGTTGAATTCACGAAGCTTCGTCAGCTCGGAACAATCCTCCCGCAGTCTGCCCTCTATGACTTGCTCGCGGCTCAGGGCCTCTTCCCTGGACATGGCTCCCATCCGGATCATATCGGAATACAGGTATCCATCCAAGGAGATCCCCGTTTCCTGGAACCATTTGTAATTCAGAAAGGGATGCAACATGCAGTCAAACCTATCCACTCTCTCCTTGGCATGTTCCCACCCGACCTCCCTTTCCAAAAGCCCCACGATGTCCTTATGCATACAGGCCCAGGGAATGTATTCATAAAGATGCACGGTCGTGACACCCGCGCCTTCCCGGCGAAGGTCTTTGCTGCCGAAAAGCGGTATGCCCAGACGGATCCGCTCCAGACCGATCAAGGCGGAAACTCGCACCAGGCCAGGCAGGATCTTGGGCAAACTTCGCTTGGCCAATCGCCTCATTGAATACTTTCGCCCCGTTACAGGGTTATGCCCGAAGCGCTCGAATTGCGTCGTCCCCGAGATGATCGCCTTCACTCCGTGGAGTTTCGCCACACGCATGGCGGCGCTTCGGATGCCATTGTGGCAATTGGCGCACATGCCGATGGGCACCCCGACGGTCTTGGCGATGTTCAATACCTCCTTGACGATCTTGACCCTATGCGGGAAGTCCGCTTTATCAATGACCAATGGCACATCCAAGATCTCGCAGGCACGTTTCATATTCCTGATCGCGAGCTCGGATTGAAAACCGGAATCGTAATTCACGCAGATGACCTTCAGACCCAGCTTCTTCACGGCATAATAAAGAGCGTAGGTGCTGTCCTTTCCCCCGCTTAAAGGGACGACACAATCATAACGCCCGCTCTTATGCTTATCCAGAGTATCCACTAATTCAGGTTCGCCCAACGGGCTAAGTTCTTCATAGGATGAGCAGAAATTGCAGACCCCCTTCTCATTGAACGCGATCCCCGGAAATGACTCCGGCAAAATGCAGACAGCGCATCTCTTCTTATTGTCCCTCGCTGCGGACCCCCTCATCTCCTTCATTTCAGGTCCTTGACCATGATGATCCGGATGTTTTCGCTGGCGGCTGTTGTCAACCCCATTTTATTGTAAAAGGCGATGGCCCTGGGGTTGTCCATTCTGACCTTCAGAAAGTATTTTTTTTCTCCCCGGTCCATCAGGGTCTTTTCACCCCAGGACATCAATTGACCGGCTGCTGGAGTTCCTTGATTATCCTTTCTCACGACCATGGGGCGCAATTCATAGGTCTCTTTCCATAAGTCGGAGACCGAGGATGTCGGTTCCTTGGCCGATCGTGATGATCGTAATGTTTTGAGGACCCGGGGCACGCCATTGAAAAAATAAACAGGGAACCTCAGAAACAACAGCAAAACATTACCAAGTAACCCTACGGGGTGATTTTTGAGTGCAGCGGTATATATCTTTTTTGGATATTTATGGAAACATATATAGCCAACAACGGCGGTGCCCATGGTCGCCACGCCGCAAAAACCCTCTTTGCCGGATAAAAAAGACGAATAGACCAACTTCATGATATTGAAATAAGGTCTGCACGGCGGAAAAGTCAACGGCATATGATCGATATGCAGCTTGGCGATCACCGGAAGATCTTCCGGTTCTAGGTCCCGTATGCTGAGCATGCCTCGCCCCGTTCAACCATAGCGAAACATCATAAAGCGAGGTGCCGGTGATGTCAAGGACACTGAGTTCAGATAGCCATATTGCCCATATTTAATTTATAATGCGTCTGCGCATCATGATGAGTAGAGAAAAGGGGGGTTTAATGAACTCGATCTCGGTAGTCGGACGTTGAAGATCCTTGTCACCGGAGCCGCCGGCTTCATCGGCTATCACCTTGCTCTCCGCCTGCTCGACCGCGGAGACGAGGTCGTCGGGCTCGACAACATCAACGACTATTACGATGTCGGCCTCAAGTACGGCCGGCTGGCCGATGCGGGGATCGAGGCGTCCCGGATCGTCGAGGGCGAGCTCATCGCCAGCTCGGCCTGCCCCGCCTACCGTTTCGTCAAGCTCGACCTCGCGGACCATGACGGCCTCACGAAGCTCCTTGCCCATGAGCGCTTCGACGCGGTCTGCCACCTGGCCGCCCAGGCCGGCGTCCGCTTCAGCCTGATCAACCCCCGGGCCTACGTCGCGTCGAACTTCGCCGGGTTCGCCAACGTCATCGAAGCGTCCCGGCACCACGGGGTCAGGCACTTCGTCTACGCCTCGAGCTCGAGCGTCTACGGCCTCAACGAGAAGATGCCCTTTTCGACCCGCGACAACGTCGACCACCCCATCAGCCTCTATGCGGCCAGCAAGAAGAGCAACGAGCTCGTCGCCCACAGCTACAGCTACCTCTTCGGATTGCCCACGACCGGTCTCCGCTTCTTCACGGTCTACGGCCCGTGGGGGCGTCCCGACATGGCCCTTTTCATCTTCACCAAGGCCATCCTCGAAGGCCGCCCCATCGATGTCTATAACAACGGCGAGATGCGTCGCGATTTCACCTATATCGACGACATCGTCGAGGGCGTCGCACGGGCCGTCGACCGGCCGCCCTCCGGGGATCCGAACTGGTCGGCGAAGTCTCCGGACCCTTCCGCTTCGAAGGCGCCCTACCGTCTCTACAACATCGGGAACGGCCGGCCGGTCGGCCTGATGGATTTCATCCGGGCTATCGAGGCCGCTCTCGGGCAAAAGGCCCGGCTGAACTTCCTGCCGCTTCAGCCCGGGGACGTTCCGGCCACCTGGGCCGACACCTCGGACATCGAGCGGGATCTCGGCTTTCGGCCGGGGACGCCCGTCGAGAACGGCATCGCCCGCTTCGTCGAGTGGTACCGCCGCTTCTACGGGAAATAGGGCCTGGAACTGCCCTAAATCCATCAGGGCCCGTTTCGGCAATCTCTCGGTCCTGCCCAGCAAGGCCGCCTGGCCCTTGCCCCGAGAGGGGAGCGCTCCCCGGCTTGACATTTTCGGCCCGTCCGTATGATAATCGGACAGGATCGACAAGGTTAGGAATGGAAGCCGAGGGAGGGCTGTCCTCGGGAACAGGGATTTAATCAGCATACTGGGGTGGGCTCGATCGACGCCGGTTCTCTTTTCCTGACCTAAGTCAATCCGACGATCCTGATCTATGGGCCATGGGCTTTGTTCTCCAAAGCCGGCGCGGCAGCGTCCAATGGCGGTAGCCTGCCCGCTCGCCTCGATGACCATGAACACAGCGCGACCTCTCGAGCCGAAAGCCGAAAACGAGGCTGGGGACATCTGCCAGCTTCAGGGCATCATCCGCTCCTCGCCGCCGGCCGGAAGGGACGAGGAGCCGGGGCTCACTCTTTCCGTCAGAATTAAACGGGCCCTCCATCGCGGTCTCAGCTTGCGGGTCCGGAAGAAGATCCGGCGCGCGCTCGGCGCGGCCCTCGACCTGTTGACATTCCGGGGCCGGGCCAAAGCGGCTGCCAAGGATATCCCGGAAGCGCGCGCGACCGTCCGCCTCGAGGCCGGCGACACGGTCCGCGTCCGCTCTCGGCAGGAGATCGAGGCGACTCTGGACCGCTGGGGGCATCTCAAGGGCTGCGGGTTCCTGTCCAAGATGGCCGTATACTGCGGCACGACCCAGAAGGTCATGAAGCGCGTCGAGCGGTTCATCGACGAAAGGGATTACCGGCTGAAAAAGGCCAGCGGCATCGTCCTCCTCGAGGGCCTGATGTGCCCGGGGACGGGCACGTCGGGACGCTGTGACCGGTCCTGCCTGTTCTTTTGGCGGGAAGAATGGCTGGAGAAGCTGGAACAGCCGGAATAGGAAGATGCGCCTCCTCGTGGTCACGCCTCATTACCCGCCGGACGGCGGGCCGAGCGCCCCGCTGTTCGGGATGCTCTGCGAAGCTCTCGCCAGGCGGGGGATGGACGTGACGGTCATCGCCGCGGCGCCCCACTATCCTTCCGGCCGGGTCCAGGACGGATTCCGCGGCCGCTGGGTCCGGCGCTCCGTCGAGAACGGCGTCCGGGTCATCCGCGTCGGCGTGCCCTCCGTGGACCGGACGCGCCTCGCGCTCCGCGCCCTCCAATTCGCCTGTTTTCAGCTCGGCGCGGCGCTCAACGGGCTCTCGCGGCGCTACGACGTCGCGCTCTTCAGCAATCCCGGCCAGGACGTCTGGCTGCCGTTCGCCGTTCACGCGGTCCTGCGCCGGACCCCGGCCGTCTTCGCCGTCTACGACGTCTATCCCGACGTCGGGATCGCCCTGGGCGTCTTTCGAAGCCGGGCCGTGATCTCGGCCGTGGCCTCGCTCGAGCGCTTTTGCCTCAAGCACGCCGCTTCCGTGAGGATCATCTCGGGGTCTTTCGCCCCGGCCATGCATCGCCTGGGGGTCGCCGACTCGAAGCTCGTTCTCATCGACGATTACGTCGATACGGACTTGATCAAGCCCCTGTCCCGGACGAACCCCTTCTCCGCCGAGAACGGCCTCGCCGGCCGGTTCGTCGTCCTCTATGCCGGGAATATCGGCCTCTCCCAGGGCCTGGAGAATGTCCTCCGGGCGGCCGAGCGGCTGCGCTCGCAACCCGACGTTCTGTTCGTCTTCGTCGGGGATGGGACGGGGCGGGCCGCCCTCGTCGCCGAGGCCGAGAGATTGAAGCTCGACAACATCCGGTTCCTGCCTTTCCAGCCCCGGGCGCGGTTGCCGGAGATGCTGGCCTCCGCCGACGTCGGCCTGGTGGTCCTGAAGAAGGGCATCGGCATCCAATCCCTTCCGAACAAGATCCTTTCCCTCCTGGCCAGCGGGCGGCCCCTTCTCGCGAGCGTCGAGGAGGACAGCGCCGCAGCCGACCTGCTGAGATCGTCGTCGGCCGGGCTCTCGGTTCCGCCGGGAGACGATCTGCGCCTGGCGGAGGCGGTCATGGCCCTGCGGGACTCGCCGGAGCTCTGCAAGGAGCTGGGCCGGAACGGCCGGTTGCACGCCGTGGCGCATCATTCCGTGGCCGCGGCGGCCGAGTGCTTCGAAGCCCTGTTCCGGTCGGCCGTCGAGCAGGCATGATGCGGAAGATCAGTGGGATCGAGCCGGCGGTCGAATGGCTGCGCCGGCAGGGCCATCGGATCGTCGAGAGCGAGAGCGCGATCTGGTACGACCCGGCCCCCGGGATCTTCCAGGCGTTTCCCTATCATCCTGTCATCGACCCCTCCGAAGAGGAATTGCGCCAGATCCTCCGGGGAGGCCGGGTCCGCGGGCTGCGCTATTCGGCGCCCTTGGATTCTCCCTGCGGCAAGATCAGCTATCACGTCGTCTGCGCCAAGCCCGGCTACGGCCTGGAGCAGGTCTCGCGGCAAAGCCGGCAGAATATCCTCAAGGGCCTCGACTATGCGACCTATGAGCCCGTGTCGTTCGTCCGCCTGGCCAAAGAGGGCTGGGCCTTGCGGGCGGAAACCCTGGCCCGCCAAGGCCGGACCAAGGCCGAGAACGCCGGCTGGTGGGAGAAGCTCTGCCTCAGCGCCGACGGGCTCCCGGGTTTCGAGGCCTGGGGGGCCTTTCGCGACGGGGCGCTCGTCGCCGCCCTGATCGTCTATCTGGCCGGGGACTGCTACCTCATGCTCTACCAGCAGAGCCTGACGGAGCATCTGAGGTTCGGGGTCAACAACGCCCTGGGATTCGTCTTCACCCGGCAGGCGCTGGCCCGGCCCGGGGTCAAGGAGCTCTTTTACGGGTTCCAATCCCTGGACGCCGCCTCGAACGTCGACGAGTTCAAGTTCCGCATGGGTTATGAGCCCCTGCCGGTGCGCCAGCGCGTTCTTTTCCATCCGGCGCTCCGTCCCCTCATGACCCCGGCGACCTTGGCCGCCGTCGGTTATTTCGGCCGCCTGGGCCGCGGACGCCCGGCATGGCTCAAGGCGGAGGGCCTGATCCGGTTCTATCTGGAGGGAAATCGTCCGCTGTCGGCGCAGGACTGCCCGGAATGCCTGCTCCCCAAGACCGGGGGGCGGCGCGGCAGGAAATCTTAGGGCGAAAGAGTGTCAGCATGAAGAACTATGAAAAGCCGGGTCTGCCGGACACGCCGGGGATCAGCCTTCACGATCTGTGGCAGGTCGTCCAGAAGCGAAGGGGGCTCGTGCTGGCCACGGCCTTGACGGTGTTCGCGGTGACCGCCCTGATCTCTTTTCTGATCGTCCCGACTTACACGGCCTCGGGCCAGATCCTGATCGAGCGGGAGCCGAACATCCTCAGCTTCGAGGAAGTCCTCCAGATCGAGTCGTTCAACGACGACTATTATCAGACCCAATACAAGCTCCTCCTGAGCCGGGCCCTGGCCGGGGACACGATCGACCGGATCAAGCTCGAGCAGAACAAGGATTTCGTCAAGACCGCGATCAAGGGCGGAGACAAGCGGATGGCCGAGGTGCTCGCGAACCCCCTCTCCCGCGGCAAGCTCGTCGACGAGTTCCTGACCCGGCTGACCGTCCGGCCGGTGCGGAAGACGCGTCTCGTCCAGGCCAGCTTCAACGACCGCAGCCCCCGGCTCGCGGCCGATATCCTGAACGCGCTCTTCGCGGCCTATGTCGAGATGAACATCCGCAAGAAGTACCAGGCCACGGAGAAGGCCACGGATTTCCTCGCCGGCCAGATCGATGCCGTCCGGGGCGAGATCGAGGCCAACGAGCAGAAGCTCCAGGAATACGGGAAATCGAAGAACATCATCGCCCTGAGCAGCTCCGAGAACACGGTCATCGGCAAGCTCGGCGAGCTGAACAAGGCCCTGACCGACGCCCAGATCGACCGGATCAACAAGGAATCCTATTACAACGAGATCCGGGTGGCCACGCCCGACTACATCCCCGACGCCCTGACCAACCCGCTGATCCAGAAGCTCCGTGAGGACTACGGCCGGCTCTACCGGGACTACGTGAAGCGCAGCGAGACGTTCCTGCCGGACTACCCCCAGATCCAGAGCCTCAAGGTGGAATTGGACGCGGCCAAGCAGGCCCTCGAAGACGAGACCCAGGCCCTGATCAAGAGGGCCTTGACCGATTACCAATCCGCGTACGGGAGAGAGCAGGCCCTGATCGGCGCGTTCAACTCGCAGAAGACCGAGGCCTTCCAGCTCAACAGCAACGCCATCCAGTACAACAGCCTCCTGATCCAGATCCAGAACGCGAAGAGCCTGCTCGAGAACCTCATGAAGAGGAAGAGCGAGACCGACGTCTCTTCGCGCCTGAAGGACCTCCGAACGTCGAACATCTGGATCGTGGACAAGGCCGAGATCCCCCTCAAGCCGAGCTCCCCCCATCGGGGCAGGAACATGGTCCTCGGCCTGCTGGCCGGGCTCGTCGGCGGATTGGGACTGGCCCTGGTCCTCGAGAACCTGGATAACACGGTCAAGGACTCCGAGGACGTCCGGAGACTCGCGGGGCTCCCGATGCTGGGCATCGTCCCGGCCTTCTGCCAGAACGGACAGCTCGGCGACTACGGCGTGACCGTCGAGGAGGAGGCCGGCGAGCCCGCGACCGAAGGCCGCCGCTGCGTCCCGGGCATGGGCCCGGGCACTCGAGCGTGCCCGGACCTCGATCGGCCTGCAGAAGCCCGAGCCGGCCCCGGGCGAGCACGAGTCCCTGGACCTCATCGTCCACTTCTCGCCGAAGTCCTCCTTCGCCGAGTACTACCGGTCGATCCGGACGACGCTGCTGTTCTCGACCGACTCCAAGTTGAAGGCGCTCGCCGTCATGAGCCCGCTGCCGCAGGAGGGCAAGACGGTCACGACCTGCAACATGGCCATCGCCATGGCCCAGACAGGGAAGCGCGTTCTGATCGTCGACGCCGACCTTCGCAAGCCCCGGCTGCACAGGGTGTTCGGGGTCAAGAACCTGAACGGCCTGACCAAGTATCTCACCGCGGACATGTCCGTCGAGGACCTGCTGCACGCGACGCCGATCCCGACGCTGTTCCTGATCAATTCCGGGCCCGTTCCCCCGAATCCCCTCGAGCTCCTGGGATCGGAAAAGGCCGCGACGCTCATCGAGCGGCTCAAGGAGCGATTCGACTTCATTTTCGTGGACACGCCGCCGGTGCTGGCCGTGAGCGACGCCCTGGTGCTCGGAACGCGGCTGGAGGGGGTGATCCTGGTCGTGCGCGGGGGGCGGACGCCAAGGGAGGCGTTGAAGCTCGCCCAGCAGAAGATCGCGGCCCACAACATCCGGAACCTCGGCGTCGTCATCAACAACGTCCAGATGCGGGACCTTGGCGAATACCACGTCTCGTCGTATTATAGGCACAGCGGACGGTCCGAAGCATGATCGATCTTCACACCCACCTTCTTCCGGATTGGGACGACGGCCCGGCCGACCTGGCCGAGGCCGAGCGCATGATCGAAGTGGCCAGGCAGGACGGCATCACCAAGATCGGCCTGACGCCCCACGTCTTCCGGCTGACCAAGCACAGCAACGACGGGAGAGGCCTCAAGACCCGGGTCCGGGAGTTCATCAAGCAGACCCGGTCCCCGGACCTCGCCATCTATTCAGGGGCCGAGGTCTACGTCCATCCCGAGATGATCGCCCACATCAAGGAATTCGACCTGACCGTCAACCGGTCGAGCTACGTCTTTATCGAGTTCCCGGCCAGCCAGGTGCCGTCCGGGACGACCGGCCTGGTGTATCAGATGATGCTCGCCGGCCTGATCCCGATCATCAGCCACCCGGAGCGGAACGCCGCGTTCATGCGCTCGCCGGAGATCCTGTTCGAGCTCGTCGGCCAGGGGGCCCTCGCCCAAGTCAGCGCCCAGAGCCTCATGGGAGGCTTCGGCCAAACGGTCCAGAAGACCGCCGAGAGCTTCCTGCGGCACGGCCTCGTGCACCTCATGGCCAGCGACGCCCACAACGCGGACACGCGGCCGCCGCGGTTGTCCGCGGCCGTCGAGATGGCCGCGAAGGTCGTGGGCGCGGCCAAGGCGGAGGCCCTGGTGACGACGGTCCCGGCGGCCATCCTGGACAACGACCAGGTCCCGGACCTCGCCGAGCCGCTCTGCCCCGAAAGAAAGAACAAGCCGTTCTTCCTGTTCCGATAGGTCCGGCTTGGCCCCCCTCGGGCGACCATCCCCCAACGCCATGCCTCGATCCCCCGTTCCGTCCGCTACGGTAGCCTTCTTCCTGCCCGCGCTCTACGGCGGCGGGGCCGAGCGCATCGTTCTCGCCTTGGCCGGCGGCCTCGCCTCCCGGGGGATCCCCGTCGATCTCGTCCTGGCCCGCCGGGAGGGACCTTACCTTTCGGAAGTCCCCGCGTCGGTCCGGGTCGTCGACCTCGGCACCCGCCGCGATCTGCTGGCCCTGCCGGCCCTGGTCCGGTACCTGCGCAAGGACCGGCCCCGGGTCCTCGTCTCCGGCCTCCACACGAACCTGATCGCCCTGTGGGCCCGCCGGCTGGCGGGCGGTCCCACCCGCGTCATCGTCTGCGAGCACAACACGCTCTCGTCCCGGGTGGGTCATTACGCCTCCGACCCGCGGATGCGCTGGATGCCGAAGCTCATCAGCCGGTTCTACCCCTGGGCCGACGGGATCGTCGCCGTCTCGCAGGGCGTGGCCGACGATCTGGCGCGGCGAAACGAAGATCCCCCGGGACCGCATCCGGGTCATCTACAACCCCATCGTGACCCCCGAGCTGGCGGCGAAAGCCCGGGCGCCGCTGGAGCACCCCTGGTTCGGGCCCGGCGAGCCCCCGGTCGTCCTGGCGGTCGGCCGGCTGACGGCCCAAAAGGACTTTCCGGCCCTGATCAGAGCCTTTGCCCAAGCCCGCGTGGACCACGCCGCGCGGCTTCTCATTCTCGGGGAAGGGGAGGAGCGCCCGGCCCTCGAGGCTCTGATCCGCGAGCTGGGCCTGCAAGGGGAGGTCGAGCTTCCCGGGTTCGTCATCAATCCGTATCCTTATATGGCCCGGGCCCGCGCTTTCGTCCTCTCTTCGCGCTGGGAAGGCCTCCCCGGGGTCCTGATCGAGGCGATGTTCTGCGGGACGCGGCTCGTCGCCACGGATTGCCCCAGCGGGCCGAGGGAGATCCTGCAGGACGGCCGTTACGGGCTGTTGGTGCCGGTCGGAGACATAGACGCCTTGAGCGGGGCCGTCGCCCGCGCGCTGCGGGGAGAGCTGGCGCCCCCGCCCCGGGAAAGCTGGGGCCCTTTCGAGCTCGACCACGTGGTCGAACAATATCTCGACGTCTTCCAGATGTAAGATGATAGACGCGGACGCCGTCGGAGCTTCGAAACCCACCCTGGGCGCCTATCTCGTGGGGGCCTATCTCTTCAGCGTGGCGGCCTTCGCCTATTCGGAATCCATGGGCCTGCTGATGATCCCCCAGGCCGTGGGGGCGCTCCTTCTGGCCTACGCCCTGCTCGATATCCTGAAGAAGTTCCGCATCGAGATCCCGGCCGAGATCGGGCTGTACGGCTTGATGGGCCTCCTGGCCGTCCTCACGTACTTTGTCGGCCCGGACGTCGGCGAGTGGGGGACGCTGAGCCTGGGGACGCTCATCAAGGTCGTCACGGCCACCTTGGCTTGCGCCCAGCTGATCAAGAGCGAGGTCGACCTCGAGACGGCGCTGAAGATCTTCGTTTTTTCCATCCTGATCGTCTTCTACCAGAACCTGGCCGATCTCCGGACCCTGAGCGTCGCCGACCAGATCCCGGAGATGGACCGCTTCGCCGGCACGTTCACCGACCCGAACACCGCGGCCATATTCTCCCTGACCGTCGTCTGGGCCTCCATCCTCCTGCTGTTGCGCGCCCGAAAGAGACTCTGGAGCTGGATCAGCCTCCCCGTCCCCATCGTCATCGCGCTCGTCATCATCTACTACTCGGGCTCCAAGAAGGGCCTGATGGGCCTGGCCCTCTTCGTCCTGTTCCTGGCGAGGCTGCTGTACACCCGGCGGAAGTCCACTCTTTATCAGAAGAGCTTCATCCTCCTGGGCGCGGCCGTGATGATCGTCGTCGCCGGCTATTTCATCTACCGTTCCCCGTTCTTCTTCCGGGTCCAGCAGCTCGTTTACGGCGGGGACGCCGGCGACGTCAACAGATACTATCTCGCCAGCGACGCGGTCAAGATCTGGCTGAGGGACTGGCGGACCTTTCTGATCGGCGTCGGGTACGACAATTTCCGGTTCGTCAGCGATCTCCAGACGAATTCCCACTCGACGCCCCTGGAGCTCCTGGCCTGCAACGGCCTGGTCGGGTTCTCCCTGTTCATGGGCTTCCTGGGCCTTCTCTTCCGGAAGTTCGTCCTGTTGTACAAGCGGGCCGTCGATCCCGAGCTCCGGCGGACGTTCTTCCTGATCATCGTCTTTCTGTTCGTCTATTCCTTCTTTATGTTCACCCACGTTCTGCACACCTCGAGAGAGCTGCTGCCCATCCTGGGCGCGCTCGCGGCGTACGGGCAATATCGCCTCAGGCTGCTCAGGCCGGAACCGGCCGCCGAGCAGGGCGCCGCCCCGGCCGTTCTCGACCGGGTCACGCCGGTCTGACCGCTCCTCGCCCTCCTTTTCTTCCCCCCGTTGTTCCCCAAAGGGCGGAAGCTTGGGCATTTGAAAATCTCCTGCCAATCATAATATGCTATCGGCATGTTGCCGCTCGTCGGAAGGCTCTTCGAAGCCCTGGGATCGGAAGGGGTGGCCTATTGCCATTGGAAGAGCAACGCCTTCCTGGCCGCGTCGGTCCAAGGCGAGGACGATCTGGACATTCTCGTCGGCCAGACCGGGCGGGAGGCTTTCCTGGCGGTTTTGCAGCGGCTGGGGTTCAAGGAAGCCTGGACGCCGGAAAAGTCGGCCCGGATCCCCGGCATCCTGGACTATTACGGCCACGACGAGACGGCCGCCAAGCTCGTCCATGTCCACGCCCACTACAAGCTCGTTATCGGGCAGGACATGACCAAGAACTACCATCTTCCCATCGAAAGCGCCTACCTGGGTTCTTCCGTTCGCGGGGAATGGGCGCGGGTCCCCGCCCCGGAGTTCGAATGGTGCGTCTTCGTCGTCCGGATGATGCTCAAGCATTCGACCTGGAACACGATCCTCGGGGGGCTGGGGAGCCTTTCCGGCCGGGAGCGGCAGGAGATGGAATTCCTCCGGCAGGCGGCTTCCCCGGATGGGACCGGCGACGTGCTGGCGCGCCACCTCCCGTTCCTCGGTCGTCCGCTATTTGACGAGTGCGTCCGGGCCTTGGAGCCGGGTTGTCCGCTCCGGGCCCGGGTCAGGGCCGGAAAGCGGATCCAGAAGGCCCTGCGCGGCTGCCGGCTCCTGCCCGGGCCGGTCGACGTCTGGCTCCAATTCTGGCGCCGTCTGGGCGAGGCGGTCGGGCGTCGGCTTCCTGGTCGTGCCCGCGGCAAGAGAATGAAGAACGGGGGCATGCTGGTCGCGGTCGGCGGCGGCGACGGCTCCGGCAAGACCACGCTGATCGAAGGGATCTCCGCCTGGATCAGCCCGCCTTTTGTCACCATGAAGGTCCATATGGGAAAGCCCCACTGGTCTCTGACGACGGTCCTCGTCCGGGGGATGCTCAAGGCCGGCCGCACGCTCGGACTCTACCCGTTCGAGCGGGCGCCCCTGGACCCTCACGGGACGAAGGGCCCGGCCGCCTTTCCCGGCTATCCGTCGCTGATCAGGGAGGTCTGCACGGCCCGGGACCGCTACCGGTCCTACGTGAAGGCCCGCAAGCGCGCCGACCAAGGCGTCTTCGTCGTCTGCGACCGCTTCCCTTTGCCCGGCATGATCGTGACCGACGGACCGCTCGTCGAGCGGCTGGCGGGGGCTTTTCCGGACAAGCGCTTCGTCCGGCTCCTCGGCCGGCTCGAAGGGCGGTATTACCGGTCCATCCTGCCGCCCGACCTTCTGCTCATGCTCAAGCTGGATCCTGAAACGGCCGTGGCCCGCAAGACGGACGAGACCCCCGAATCCGTCCGGGCCCGCACCCGGGAGATCTGGAGCAGGGATTGGGAAGGGCCGGCCGTCCGCGTCATCGATGCCTCGCGATCCAAGGACGAAGTCCTCGACAGGGCGAAAGCCCTTGTGTGGGCCTGCCTCTGATGACGCCGCCGGCATGCTTCGAGATCGTCGGCCCTCCCGGGTCGGGCAAGACGACGCTCGTCCGCGAGCTCGCCCGCCGGCACCCCGAGTTCCGTCTGCAATCCCCGCCCGGCCTGCGGGAGCCCAGACGCCTTCCGTTCTTCCTGAGGAACGGTCTCGCGCTGGCCCCGGCGTTCGCGAAGCTCACGTTCGGTCGCGGGCGGGCGGCGCCTGAGACCGGAGGAATATTTCGGGCTGGTCTGCCTGCGCGGCTGGCATCGCGGTCTTTTGCGCCGGGGACCCGCGGGTGGCGTCGGTCATCCTCGACCAGGGGCCCGTCTTCATGCTCGCGGAGCTGCTCTTTTCCGGGGACCGCAGGTCGTCAAGCTGATGAGCGGAGCGAGGTGGAAGAGGACTCTGGAACGATGGCGCTCGATCCTCGGGGGGATCGTCTGGCTCGACGCCGCCGATCCCATCCTGGCCGAACGCATCGACACCCGCGACAAGGGGCACCTCATCAAAGGGGCCACCTCCGACGAAGCCCGCGATTTTCTCGAGCGAAGCCGGGCCAGCCTGAACCAGGCCATCTCGATCTTGAGAGGCGGCGGTCGCTCTCCCGCCGTGATGACGATCGACACGGGACGCCCGTCCCTGGAGGACGTCGTCGATAGGCTCTCGAGGGACCTTCGATCATGAAAGGTCCGAGCAAGATGGGGAACCGGCTCAAGCTCTTTGCCGACGATTCCCTGACCAAGAAGGCCTCCCTGAACGCCCTGGAGGTGGCCCTCGATTACGGGGCCCGTCTCCTCGTCGGCTTCGTGACCACCCCGCTGATGGTGATGGGCCTGGGCCAGTATTTCTATGGCGCCTGGCAGATCCTGAACCGCCTCATCGGGTACATCTCGCCCTCGAGCGGCCGGCCGACGCAGGCCCTGAAATGGGCCATCGCCAGGGACCAGGCGTCGACCGACTACGAGCAGAAGCAAAACTACGTCGGCAGCGCGCTCATCGTCTGGGTCATCTTCCTGCCCCTCGTGACCGTCCTCGGCGCCTTCCTGGTCTGGATGGCGCCCGCCTGGCTCAAGGCGTCTCCCGAGCATTATTTCCAGATCCGGCTGTGCACCGGGCTTCTCGTCGCCAACCTGGCCATGACCAGCCTGGCCACGATCCCGACGTCCGTGCTCCAAGGGGAGAACCTCGGCTACAAGCGGATGGGCCTGACGACGGCCACCGTGCTTGCGGGCGGGGTCCTCGTCTGGCTGGCGATGCGCTTCAAGATGGGGCTCATCGGCCTCGCCGGGGCCGCCCTGATCACGACCTGTGTCACGGGGGCCGTCTTCTTCATGGTCACCCGGACGAACATGAGGTGGTTCAAGGCCGCCTTCCCCCCGTTCCGGGAGACCCGGAAATTTCTCGGCCTGAGCGGCTGGTTCCTGGGCTGGAACCTGGTCATGAACCTGATGACGGCGAGCGATGTCGTCATCCTGGGATTCCTCATTTCCCCCGAGGCGGTCACGGACTACTCGCTTTCGAAATACGCCCCGGAGACGATGATCAGCTTCATCGCCCTGATGAACCTGGGGATAACGCCCGGCCTGGGAGGCATCATCGGCGCCGGCCTGCTCAAGAAGGCGGCCGACATCCGGGCGGAGATGATGACGCTGACCTGGCTGGTCACGACGGCCGTCGGGGCCACCATACTGACCTGGAACCGGTCGTTCCTGCATCTTTGGGTGGGCCAGGGGCACTATGTCGGGCCGGCCGCGGGCCTCCTGATCACCCTCGTCGTGACCCAATTCGTCATGATCCGTTGCGACGCCGGCATCATCGACATCTCCCTGGATCTCCGCCGCAAGGTCCTGATGGGGCTTCTCTCCTCGCTGGCCGCGATCGCCGTCGCCGGCCTCCTGGTCGGCGTCTTCAAGCTCGGCGTGGTCGGATTGAGCGCCGGCATGATCGCCGGACGGCTCCTGCTCAGCCTCGAATACCCGTCCATCGTCGGGCGGTTCCTCGGCGTGAGCCTGTCGTCCCAGCTGCGGAGCAGCCTGCGGCCCGCTCTGATCACCGTCCTGCTCTACGCCGTGGCTTCCTGGCTGGACAGCCACTTCAATTTGGCCCCCGGGTCGGGCCTGAAGGGCTGGGTCCGCTTTCTCCCCGGGGCCGGGATGACCGCGATCGCTTTCCTGGCGGCGGCGTTCTATTCGGGCCTGTCCGGGCCCCGGCGGCAGACCCTGATCCGCCGCCTGCGCGCCCTGAGGTCGCCGGCCTCCCGCTAGGCGGGCGTTCCGTTTGACAGCCGGCCCCCCCCGGCCTATACTGCCTGAAGGGCTAGGGAAGGCGATCATTGAAGAACAGAAAAGTGATCTATGCGGCTTTTCTGACGTCTTTCCTGCTCGTCGCCTCGTCCTCTGAAAAATGCTCCGCCCCCGTCGACAACGACGTCCCCGACCCTGTCGTCGTCGAAAGCCTTCCCCGGCGCCGAGGGATTCGGGGCCGATTCCGTGGGCGGGCGAGGGGGCCGGGTCATCGAGGTGACGAACCTCAACGACAGCGGGCCCGGAAGCCTCCGGGCGGCCCTGGGGGCGTCGGGTCCGCGCACCTGCGTCTTCAGGACCGGGGGGACGATCTCGGTCAATTCCCCGCTCCGGATCTCCAACCCCTTCATCACCGTCGCCGGGCAGACCGCCCCGGGCGGCGGCATCACGCTCCGCAACGCCGCGGGCTCGGCCCTCGACGCGACCCTGAGCGTCGAGACGCACGACATCGTCGTCCGCTACCTCACCATCCGGAGAGGGCCCGGCGGCGAGGGCGACGCCCTCGAGATCGCCAAGGGCGGGATCGACGTGGTCTTCAACGTCATCTTCGACCACTGTTCGATCAGCTGGGCCGTCGACGAGAACGCCAGCTCCTGGTACGCGCCGCACAACGTCTCCATCCAATGGTCGATCGTGTCCGAGGCCTTGGACTGCAGCACCCATTCCAAGGGCTGCCATTCGATGGGCTTCATGATCGGAGGGTACGCCTCGGACGAGGACAAGACCCATCCCGGCGGATATGACATCTCCTTTCACCACAACCTGCTGGCCCATAACGGAGAGCGCAATCCGCTCGTCAAGACCGCCGGCCTGTCCGATGTCGTCAACAACGTGGTCTACAACCCGTACGGCAATTTCACCCATGTCGATATGGAGAACCAGCTGGTCAAGGTCCTGGTGAACTATGTCGGCAATTATTTCAAGGCCGGGCCGGACACCGACGAGAAGGCCGGGATCGTGACCACCTATGCCACCCCGATCGGCGCGGGCATATTCGTCGACGGCAACGTCGTCCGCTACCGCAGCGGCACGGAGCTCGTCGGCGTCGAGACCGTGGAGTCGAAGTCGAGACAGTATCTGGTGACCACCCGCTACCCGGCGGCCGCCGTCGCGACCGTCTCGGCCTACCAAGCCTACGACCTCGTGCTGGCCGACGCCGGGGCGAATCGAGGCTTGAGCTGCGACGGCGCCTTCTTCACGCGCCGGGACGCCGTCGACACCCGGATCGTCAACGACGTGATGAACGGGACGGGACGGATCATCGACGATCCTTCGCAGGTCGGCGGCTGGCTGACGCTCGATCCGGGCACGCCCTGCCTGGATTCCGACCATGACGGCATGCCCGACGTCTGGGAACAGGCCCACGGCCTCGATCCGAGCGACCCCGCCGACGCGATCGCCGACGCCGACGGAGACGGGTATACCAACATCGAAGAATTCCTCAACGCCACGGATCCTCAGCGCAAGTAACACCGGCTCCGAAAACACGGGGACCCCATCCGAGCGACAATCCTGACATGAAGGCGATGACAGCGGCCCCTTCCCGCGGTCCCGCGAGGGCCGAACGCCCGGGAGTGCGTCTTCGCAGGTTCCCCCACCCGTACGCCGCCGCCGTCACGGTGGCCTCGGACATCGACGACGCCAGCTACAACCGGTTCTCCGCCGTCCACTCGCTGTTCTGCCGGACCGGCGTCATCCGGCCGGGCACGCTCGAGTGGGAGACCCTGGGACTGTCGACCGAAAGCGCTTGGTACGACCCGTCGGCCGGCGGGGTGCGGGGGCTGGGCCTGGAGCTCGCCGACACCTTCTTTCTCGTCGGCGACGAGCTCAGCATGGGCATGTACCGCTTCGACCCCGCCGCCGGCGCGTTCCGCGAGGACACGAGCGACGGCCGGAATGCCTGCGAGGCCATCAAGGGCTGGATCCGCCGGGGCGAGATCGACGCGTTCCACGGGTTCCAGCACTATACCCGCGACCGGATCCTGCCTCTGCTCGGATCGCTCTACGAGTGGTGCGAGCGCGAGGGCGTGGCCAAGCCGTGCGCCTGGATCAACCACTCCGTCCGCAAGTGCCCGTCGGGACTGTGCCCCGATTCGCTCCGGCCGAACGAGGCCGTCATGCTCGCCCGCCGGCTGGCCCGTTTCGTCGTGGGGCCCCTGACCGGCCGCGAGCGCCGGCCGCTCCGCTGGCGCCAGCCCTGGTATCACGGGGCCGAGCCGGGGAGCCCCTACTACGTCAACGACGTTCTTCGCGCCAACGGCCTGAGATACGTCTGGCTCGCGGCTCGCGGCGACGAATTGTCCAATGTCATCGCCCTGCCCGAACACCGCCACGGCGGCCGGCCTTCCATTCTCGAGCCGGTGACCATGGACGACGGCGCGACGTACTATCGCTTCCGGCGAAGCTACGGCAAGATCGGCGCCCGGCCCGGCGTGACGGTGGCCCTGCGGACGTCACGCGTGGCTTTCGACGCCTCCGCGCTCTTCACGGCCGAGAACCTCGACCATCTCTGCGACGTCCGGGGCACGTGCATCCTGTACACCCACTGGACGCTGCCGCGCAGCCTCCCCGTGCAGGACGCGACCATCGGGAATTTCGACCGCCTGCGCGGCTACCGCGACCGGGGCCGGATATGGGTCACCCGCCTGTCCAGGCTCCTCGAGTGGACGCGGCTGCGGGCCTTTCTCGAGTACGCGCAGAGCTATGAATCGGGACGCCTGATCATCGATATCGGGTCCGTGAACGATCCGGTGTTCGGCCGCCGGCCGCTGACGCCGCGGGACTGCCAAGGCCTGGCCTTCGACGTGCCGGCCCACAGCGGCGCCGTCGCGATCCGTGTCGCCGGAAAGGACCTGGCGCCCGGAGCCGTCGGCAGGGGACCGTCCGTTTGCTGGGTGGCGAACCCGTGAAAACGCTGCTGCTCGTCGGGCCCAAGCCGCCGCCGATCGGCGGCTCGCCCCTGACGGTGCAGGCCATCCTGGCCGAGCTCGAGCGCTATCCCCGAGTCCGCGTGGCCCTGGTCAACACGTCGCCGACGCTGGACGTCCGGAAGAAGATGACGGGCTTCAACTTCGAGAAGGTCGGGCGCACGATCTCCATCGTCCCCCGCTATCTCCGGGAGATCCGCGGGAGCGACGCGGTCCTGGTCTTCGCCAACGACCTCTTCGCGATCACCCTGGCCCCCATCCTGCTGTTCCTGGCCCGCCGCGCCCGCAAGCCCTTCTATCTCAAGCCCGTCGGGGCCGGCCTCGATCTCTTCATCAACGCCCAGGTGAAGCCGCTCCGGAAATACCTGTTGGGCGTCCTCGGCTCCACGGACGGCATCCTGGCCCAGACGAAGCTCCTCCAAGAGGACCTGGGCAAGATGGGCTTTCGGCACGCCCACTACCTGCCGGGCTGCCGGCCGTCGTCCCCGATCGCGGCCGCGAGGACAGACAGCCCGGGCGAGCTGCGCCTGATCTTCATCGGCCACATCACCCGCATGAAAGGCCCGCTCATCCTGCTCGACGCCCTGGCGGCCCTGGCCGGGACCTGCGAGGCGCGCGTCAGCTGCGATTTCTACGGCCCCATCCACGACGAGATCCGGGAGGAATTCCTGGGCCGTCTGGGTTCGACGCCCGGCGTCCGCTATCGCGGCATGGCCGAGCCTGGGACGGCCACGGAGATCATCGCGAACTACGACGCCCTCGTCCTGCCGACCTGTTTCGACACGGAAGGGCATCCGGGCGTGATCATCGAGGCCATGCACGCCAGCGTGCCGGTGATCAGCACCCGGATCCGCACGCTCTCGGAGCTCGTCACCGACGGCGAGAACGGCTTCCTCGTCCCGACGCGGGACGTCCCCGCCCTGGCGGACGCGATCCGAAAGCTGGCGCTCGATCCCGCCTTGCGGTCGAAGATGGCCGAGGCGAGCTATCGCCGGGGAAGGGAATTCCGCGCCGACGTGGTCGTGGCGCAGCTCGTGAAGATCGTGTTCCCGGACATGCCTGTCGAAGAGCCTATTCCTTGTCCATCGAAGCGAGCCAGTCGCGGACCTTCCCCCTCGTGATCTGATAGCGCAGAACGTAGTAGATCATTTTCTCATATTCTTCGCGGACATAGTACCGGCCCCGCCAGCCGGTCCACCAGCGGCGCTGCAAATTGGTCATCTCGAAGGGGACCGGGGCCATACGCACCTCGACCGCCTTTCCCAACACCCTCTTGAAAGCCCAGCGGGCCCGCCGCATGTGGAACGGATCGCTGACGACGATCACCGAGCGGATCGGGACGGGGCTCCGGTCTATCCAGTCCTTGAGCCTTTTGGCCTCGCCGTACGTGCTGGTGACGCTCGCGTCGTCATAGACGATCGCAGCGGAGGGCACGCCCTGGGCCATCGACCGTTCCCGGCCGTGCTCGCCGTGATGGTACTGATGCTTATTGCACCAGCCGCCCGTAAAAAAGAGCGTTTTCCCCAATCCCCGCTTGTAGAGCTGGACCGCGTAATCGGTCCGGTAGTCCTCGCCCGCGATCACTTGGATGACGTCGGACGGGCGCAGGTCGTCGCTGACGATCAGATAATCGCCCAGCGCCAGGCGCCATTGGTCGCGAAAGACGAACAGGAGTATGGCCGCGACCGCCGCCAGGCCGAGCAGGATCCGGGCCTTTTTCGAATGAAAGATCCTGGCAGGGAGCTTGGGCATAACGGCGCTAACTTATAGTCGACCCTCGGCCTCGTGTCAAGAGGCCGGGGCAAGAGTGTATTCGACGTGCAAGAGGGGAGCGCCGGCCGCCTCGCCGTTGAAGGCCACCGCCACCCGCTTGCCGGTCCCGGTGATGATGACGACGATCGAGTATCCGCTCGTCCATCCCGGCCGGTTGACGATCTCCTGAATGACCGGGGCGAGGTTGGGCGTCCGTTGCGCCGCGCCGATCGCCCCTACGGTCGTCCATGCGTCCGGGCGCCCAAGGCACGGCCGCGGCGGTCCGGGGCCGGGACGAGATGTTGAACGACGACGTCAGGAACGCCGTGGCGTTGTCCGCGGCTTGGCCCTTGATCGTCAGGGCCGTCGCCACGGACGACGTCTCGTCGACCTTGAACTGGATGTAGGCGCTCGTGATCGTCGCGCCTTTCGGGATGCTCAAGGCGTTGAAGCGCATGCCGACCGTCTGATCGGTCGCGTCTTGAATGAGCTCCAGGTCCGAGCTGCCGCGGTCGATCGTCCCGGCCAAGGCCTCCTCGGCGTCGTCGCTGCTCGCGGCGACGCGGATGTCGAGCGGGACCAGGCTGTTGGTGACCTGCACGGTCTTCGTCAGGACGTTATCGGGCGTATCGGTCTCCCCGGCGACCGCGGCGGCCGTCGCGGTCAGGGTGTGGGTCCCGGTCGCGGTCGGCGTCCAGGCGAAGCTCAACGCCGCGTTCCCGTTCCCCGCCAGATTGGTGACGGTCTGCGGCCCGCCCACCGTCGCCCCGAGATCGTCGCTCAGGCTGACTTGGAACGTTTCCGTGAACGAGCCCTGGTTGGCCAGGTTCACCGTCACCGTTTGGGCCTGGCCCGCGACGACCGCGGCCGGCGCCGTCACCCCGGTCACGGCCACGTCGTGAACGGCCACGGCGCTGACGACCGAGGTCGTCGTCCCGGCGTTGTCCGCCGTGTCGGTCTCGCCGCTCACGGTCGCGGCCGTCGCCGTCAGCGTGTGAGTCGCCGCGACCGTCGGCGTCCAGGCGAAGCTCAGTACCCGGCTTCCCGCAGCCGCGAGGCCCGTGACCGTTTGGGGCGGCCCTACCGTCGCCCCCGGGACGTCGCTCAAGCTCACCTGGAACGTCTCCGCGAGCGTCCCCTGATTGGCCACGCTAACCGTCACCGTCTGGGCCTGGCCCAGCGTCACCGGCGTCGGCGCCGCGACCCCCGTCACCGCGACATCGTGGGCGTCCACCGCGTTGACCACGGAGGCCGCCGTCCGGGCGTTGTCCGCCGTGTCGGTCTCGCCGGTCACGGTCGCGGCCGTGGCCGTCAGAGTGTGGGTCCCGGTCACGGCCGGCGTCCAAGCGAAGCTCAGCGCCCGGGTGCCGCCCGCCGCGAGGCCCGTGACCGTCTGCGCCGTCCCCACCGGCCCCTCGAGGCTGTCGCCCAGGCTGACCTGGAACGTTTCCGCGACCGTCCCCTGGTTGGCCAGGTTCACGGTCACCGTCTGGGCCTGGCCCAGCGTCACCGGCGTCGGCGCCGTCACTCCCGTCACGGCCACGTCGTGCACGGTCGCTCCGGTCGAGCCGTACTCGACATGGAGCAGGGGAGCCCCGGCCCTGTCGCCGTTGTAGGCTTCCGCCACCCGCTTGCCGGTCCCGGTGACGACGATCACCACCGAGTTTCCGCTCGCCCAGGCCGGCCGGTTGACGATCTCCTGGATGACCGGGGCGAGGTTCGGCGTCCGTTGGGCGACCCCGATCGCCCCGACCGTCGTCCAGGCCGCGGGAGTCCACGAGACGGACGCGGCGGTCCGCGGCCGGGACGAGACGTTGAACGCCGTGGCCAGGAACGCCGTTGCGTTGTCCGCGGCCTGGCCCCGGATCGCCAGGGCAGTCGCCGCGGACGACGTTTCGTCGACTTTGAACTGGATGTAGGCGTTCGTGATCGTCGCGCCTTTGGGAATCTGTACGGCGTTGAATCGCAGGCCGACCGTCTGGATGCTCGCGTCTTGAACGAGCTCCAAGTCCGAGTTGGTACGGTCGACCGTTCCGGCGAGGGCCTCTTCGGCGTCGTCGTTGCCCGTGGAGATCCGGACCTCGAGAGAGGCCGAAGAGTTGACGGCTTCGGCCGTTTTCGTGCCGACGTTATCGGCGGTATCGGTCTCGCCGCTCACCGCCGCTGCCGTCGCGGTCAGGGTGTGCGTCCCGGTCACCGACGGGGTCCAGGCGAAGGTCAAGGCCTGGCTCCCGCCGGCCGCCAAGTTCGTCGCCGTCTGAGGCGCCCCGACGGTCGCCGCCAGGCTGTCGCCCAGGCTGACCACGAACGTCTCGACGAACGTGCCCTGGTTGGCCACGTTCACCGTCACCGTCTGGGGCTGGCCGACCGTCACCGGCGTCGGCGCCGTCACTCCGGTCACCGCGACATCGTGCACGGTCACGATGTTGACCACAGAGATCGCGGTCCCGACGTTGTCGGCGATGTCGGTTTCCCCGGCCACGGTCGCCGCCGTGGCCGTCAGGGTGTGTGCCCCGGCCACCGACGGCGTCCAGGCGAAGCTCACCGCCCGGCTCCCGCCCGCCGCCAGGTTCGTCACCGTCTGCGGCGCTCCGACGGTCGCCGCCAGGCTGTCGCCCAGGCTGACCACGAACGTCTCCGTGCCGGTGCCCTGGTTGGCCACGTTCACAGTCACCGTCTGGGGCTGGCCCAGCGTCACCGGCGTCGGCGCCACGACCCCGGTCACCGCCACGTCATTGACGGGCACAGGATTGACCACAGACGTCGCGGTCCCGGTATTGTCGGCGATGTCGGTTTCCCCGGCCACGGTCGCCGCCGTCGCCGTAAGAGTATGCGTCCCGGTCACCGTGGGTGTCCAAGCCAGGCTCACCGCCTGGCTCCCGCCGGCGGCGAGGCCCGTCACCGTTTGCGCGGGTCCGAACGTCGCGCCCAGGTCGTCGCTCAAGCTGACCAGGAACGTTTCCGCAAGCGTCCCCTGGTTGGTGACGTTGACCGTCACGGCCTGGACCTGGCCCAGCGTCACGGGCGTCGGCGCCACGACCCCTATCACCGCGACGTCGTTGACGGGCACCGCGCTGACCACGGAGGTCGCGGTCCGGACGTTGTCCGCCGTGTCGGTCTCGCCGCTCACGGTCGCGGCCGTCGCCGTCAGTGTGTGTGTCCCGGTCACGTTCGGCGTCCAGGCGAAGCTCACCGCCTGGCTCCCGCCCGCCGCCAAGTTCGTCACCGTCTGCGGCGCCCCGACGGTCGCCGCCAGGCTGTCGCTCAAGCTGACCACGAACGTCTCCGCGCTCGAGCCCTGGTTGGCCACGTTCACCGTTACCGTCTGGGGCTGGCCGAGCGTCACCGGCGTCGGCGCCGCGACCCCGGTCACCGCGACGTCGCGGACCGGCACAGCGTTGACCACGGACGTCCCGGTCCGGACGTTGTCCGCCGTATCGGTCTCGCCGCTCACGGTCGCGGCCGTCGCCGTCAGTGTGTGGGTCCCGGTCACGTTCGGCGTCCAAGCGAAGCTCACCGCCTGGCTCCCGCCCGCCGCCAAGTTCGTCACTGTCTGCGGCGCCCCGACGGTCGCCGCCAGGCTGTCGCTCAAGCTGACCTGGAATGTCTCCGCGCTCGAGCCCTGGTTGGCCACGTTCACCGTTACCGTCTGGGCCTCGCCCAGCGTCACCGGCGTCGGCGCCGCGACCCCGGTCACCGCGACGTCGTTGACGGACATCGGCGTCGAGAGATAGTCGACATGCAGCAGGGGAGCGCCGGCCACGTCGCCGTTGAAGGATTCGGCGACGCGTCTCCCGGCTCCCGTGATGATGATCACCAGCGAGTTGCCGCTCGCCCAGCCCGCCCGGCCCACGATCTCCTGAATGACCGGGCCGAGGTCCGGCGTTCGCTGGGCGGCGCCCATCGCGCCGACGGTCGTCCACGCCGCGGGCGCCCAGGGAACGGCCGCGATGGTCCTGAGCCGGGACGAAACGTTGAACGCGGCGGTCGTGAACGTCGCCGCATTGTCCGCGGCCTGGCCCTGGACGATCAGGGTCGTCGCACCGGACGAAGTCTCGTCCACCTTGAATTGGACGTAGGCGCTGGCGATCGCCGCGCCCTTGGGTATCGCCAAGCTCTTGAAGCGCATGCCGACCGTCTGGACGCTCGCGTCCTCGACGAGCTCCAAGTCCGAGCCGTAGATATCGATCGCCCCGGCGAGGGCTTCCTCGGCGTCGTCGCTCGTCGCGTTGACGCGGACCTCGAGGGGGATCGTGCCGGCCGCGTTTTCCACGGTCAGGACGATCGTGTCGCTGGCCGTCAATTCCCCGTCCGACGCGGTCAGGTCAAGCGCGTACGTTCCCGGCGCGGAGAAAGTGACCGTCGTATCCACGGCGCCGGCATTCGCGAAAGTCGCCGTTCCGGGGCCGTCGAGCTGCTTCCATGTCGCGGTGACCGTCCCGGGCGGGTTGGGAAGCCCGTCGTCCGAGACCGTCCCGTCCAGAATGGCGCTCGACGGCTGGCGGATCGTCTGGTCGGGGCCGGCATTGACGCTCGGCGGGAGATTGCCCGCCGTAAGGGGCGGGAACGAGAGCTCGTACAGCTCCCCGTCGTTCTCGCTGGCGACCTCGTTGTTGTCGACGCCCCGGGTGACCATGTACAGGCTCATCATGCCCGGCACGAGGCTGTTCGGCGCATACGCCAGGGCCGCGGGCTTATTGGCGTTCGTCGCCGAGCCGTCGATGATCCGCAGGAGATTGCCGTCCGGGTCGGTTTCCGCGATCACGGCGTCGCTGATGCCCATGATATAGAGATGTCCGTTGTCGGTGTTGAAGCTGATGCATTCCGGGTCCGTGACGCCGTACACGGTGGTGTCGAAGTGCGTCACCAGATCGTCTCCTGCCGGCGCGACCCCGTCGAATATCCCGTTGGGCCCCGGGCTGGCCTTGTAGACCTCGCTGTTGACCCCGTCCACCCAATACAGGACGTTCCGCCAGGTATCGAGCGCCACATCCTCCGGATCGCCGCTGCCGGTGGCGCTCACGGAGATCCTCCTGATCGTGTCGTCGGCCGTGAAGGGGATCCCGTCGCTTCCGGGATTCAAGTCGTTGATCCTGACCGCGTCGTCGTCGGAGACGAAGAAATGGCCGTCGACGGGATTGTAGACGATGCCGGTCGGCTCGCTCGAGAACGACCTGGTGTTGGCCGTTCTCATCAAGGCCCCGGTCGGGCTGATCTCGAAGACGTTGGCGTCTTGATAGATGGGCATCTCCTCGACTTCGGAGTCGGTGATCAAAAGGCTGTTCCGGGGCGGGTAATACGTGATGCCGTCCGGGTCCGGGCTCGGCGGAGAGAAGAGGTGCGTGTGAATGTTCTGAACGAGAGTGGCGACCACGGTCGGCGCCGAGGGGCTTGCCGCGGCCAGGGGGCTGAGCGAAAGCTCCGTGATCTGGCCCTTGGCGAGCGCGGAGCTCGACCCGTCCGTCTTCTCCACGACATAGAGGCTCATCTCGGCCGGATCGTCGGTCGAGTCGCCGCTCGGCGCGAACGTGAGGCTCTGCGGGCGGCCCCACAGAACGCGCGACAGGTCGCGGCTGGACAGGAGACGCCCTTCCGGCGTCAGCTCGAACAGCCGGAGCGACCGGAGCTCCAGGACGAACAGATGGCCGGACCGGGGATCGAAGGCGATGCCCTGGAAATCCGAGCCGAGGTCAGGGGAGAGCGGGACGACCGATCGCAGAACGACGCCTCGGTCGCCCAGGAATTCGGCCCGGACGATCCGCGGCGGCGCCGCATCCAGGACGTAGAGGCCGCCATCGCTATCCGCCGTCATCCCCTGGGGATCGTTCAGCGCCAGCGGGACGACGTCCAGGCCGTAAGCCGTCTCCGTCTCCGGCTCGCCTTCGCTGCTCGCCCGCATGGCCAACATCCTCTGGGACAGGGTATCCAGGATCAACAGCCGGCCCGTCCGGTCGTCGAAGGTCATGTTCATCGGGTTCTTGACCGCGACGGCCATTCTCTTCGAACCGGCCCGTTCCCCGCGTTCGGTGAAGGCGGCCGCGTCCATCTCCCCCGCGCGGGCGCCGCGGTCGAGCGACACGAATCGGCCGCTTGGCCGGATGAAGGCCAAGCCCGTTCGGCCTTGGGCTCCGAGCGGCCCGAGATCGATCTCCCGGACCCTGCGGACCGCGGAGTCCCGCTGCGGCGCGCCCGCCGGCGAGGCCGTCAGAAGGGCGAGCGAAAAAGCCGCGAAGAGGACCAGGAGGACGATCTGCTTATCAGATTTCTGGTTCATGAGCGCCCTCCCCCTGTCCCTTCTGACACCACGATAGACCCTAATAGCAAGATTTGTCAATAGGTTGAGACCCGGCGGACAACAAATAGTTCAGCAAACCGTGACCACGAGGCCCGTCCGGCTGATGGCGTAGTCGAAGAACCGCGCATTGTCGTTGGGCGGACGTCTTTCGAGCATCCCTCTCACCGCGGCCGCGTCCTCCGGGGACCTGCAGACCATGAGCAGGAATCCGCCGCCGCCCGCGCCCAGCAGCTTGGACCCCAGCACGTGAGGCCGGACCATCTCCCGCAGTCCTTCGATGACCGGAGTCGTGTGGTCCGGGTCGATGTCGACGTTGAGCTGCCAGGCGACGTCGATGAGCTCGCCGAACCGGTCCGCGTCCCTCATGGCCATGGCCTCGGCCATGAGGGGAGGGAAGGCATGGAGCCGCCGCAGCGTCTCCATCGCGCCCCGGTCCCGGTCGAGATACCGCCCGACGACCTCGTGCAGGATGTTCTTGGCCAGCCGGCGCAGGCCCGTGTAGTACAAGAGGGTGCGGCCCCCGTTGGCCGCCGGGTCGAGGAGATCCGCCGGCACGAAGTGGATGCGCGGGTCGGGGACGAGGCCCTTGTCGGCCTCGATCATCTTCACCCCTTCGACCACGCCGCCGATCTGGTCCTGCCAGCCGCCGCCGGTCGTCAGCTCCTGCTCGAGCTTCAGCACGGCGTGAAAGAGCTCGCGCGCCGCGAGCGGGCGGCCGACCATCCGGCCGACGATGGACATGAGGACGGCCCCCATGATGCTCGACGTCCCGAGACCGCTGCCGCTCGGGATGGCCGCCAGCGTCGTCAGCTCGATCCCGCCCCCGAAAAGACCCAGCATCCCGTCGAGCGTCCGGACCCGCGAGGGCCAAGCCGCCGCCTCCGGCGCGAACCCGGCCAGGGCCAGCGCCGCCTTGGCCAGAGCGAACTGGCTCCCCGGCTTGCGGTAGTCCATGAGCTCGTCCAGGGTCCTGACGAGGACGCGCGTGCTGTGGTCGATGGAGTTGATCCGGATCTCGCGCTTCTCGATGACCCGGGCGTAGGCCTGGATCGGGGCCTGGCCGTTGAGCGTCACGGCCGCGTTGATGACGCGCCCGCCCCGCTCGAGGGAGTACGGGGGCGTATCGGTCCAGCCTCCGCCAAGGTCGAGCCTGGCCGGCGCCCGGCCCCAAACGATCTCGTCGCTTCTCAGGACGTTCCTGGGGGGCGCAGGCTCGCGGCCGCCCCGGTAAACGATGGTCCGGCCCAGGTGCCGGAAGGCCTCTTCCCTCAGATCGCCCGCCCAGCGTGCGGGCTTCGAAGCTCGTTCGAGGGGCGCTCCCATCTCGCCGAGGGAATCTTTCTCGGCTTCCGTCAATCCCGCCGCGAGGGCCCGGGAGATCTCGCCGGCGCCGATCTTCAACAGGACCGATCCGGCCGTGTGAAGTACGCGCGAGAGCCCGAGCGAGTCGAGGCCCCGGTGCGAGCGCCCGGCTTCGCGGCTCCTGACCGCCTCCCGGACGAGCGCGACGATCCAATCCGCCCGATCCTCGGGCGAAGCGCTCCCCACGAGAAAGGCGATCTCCGCGGCGGAAATTTCGCCCTCCGGCGCGAGCTCCCGGGAGAGCGACTCCCGGACGAGATCGCCGCGGATGGCCAGCCTGGTCGCATGAAAGGCGTCGAGGTCGGCCCGGACGGCCATCTCCTCGAGACTGTATCTCGGGGCCGAGAGCCATCGCGCTTTCAGGACGGGCGTCGCTTTCCCCGGCTCCAGAAGCCAAAGCCACTCCCGGTATTCGCTCTTGTCCACGACGAAGGGGAAGAAGCGGCCGTTCCAGACCGTTCTCTCGGCGGCCGGACGCTTCCCCGGCCAAACGTCCTCCGGTCCCGCGCCCATCGCTGCGAGCCACTCCGGCAGGGGCAGGCCGCACAGCCGGGCGCCCTTGTCCGCCGCCAGATGGAACACGTCGTCCGTCGAATAGGCGCGGACGAACCAGCCCCGTCTTCCGTCGCGGCCCTTCCCTTCGAGCACGTCGAGCGAGCCGCCTCGCGGCAGGGCCATTGGCGCAGCGACGTCCAGCCCCACGACGACGTTGTCCCCGGCGAGCGTCAGGGGCGCGTCGATGCGGCAGCCCTCGATCCAGGCGTACTTGCCCAGCACGGCCCCGCGGCCGCGGATCCGGGAATTGACGACGACGGCGGCGCCCTTTTCGGGCTCGGCCATCTCGGAATCGACGAGGCTCCGGCCGCTGTCGATCAGGTCGCGCAGGGTGCCGAAGTGAAGGAAGCGGAAGCGCGGCACCACATGGACATGGAAGGGGAGGGGTCTCAGCCCGCGGTAGATCGCCCGGAGCACGTCGCCGCCTATCGCCGATCCGGCCTCTCTGACCTCGTCGACGTACCCGCCCGGGCGGACGTCGCGTCCGAGCGCGCAGCAGATCTCGCGGTAGACGTCGAGGCCCGCGCTCTCGATGGCCCCGGCGACCGGCCCTGCCCAGCGAAGCGCCCGCCCGTCTTTACCGCCCCTGCCGACATCGCAGAGCTCGAGGAGGCGGACCGCCGCATCAGGGGAGAAGTTCAGGATGCCGATATCGAGAACGGCCTGGCCGTGCGCGTTGACCGCGCCGAGCGCCGCCTGCTTCGCCGTCGAGGGCTTCTGAAGGAACCGGAGGACCTCGCCGCCCTCCTCGCGGCAATAGACCCCGTGGTTCTTCGCCACGTCGGGGCGGACGAAGGCGCCCACTCCCGTGACCCCTTTTTGCGCGAAGACGACGGACGCGGCGTCGAAGTCGAGGAGCACGTCGCCCGAGGCGACGACGACCTGCCCGCCTCCCGCCTCGGGCCTGGGCAGCTTGAGATAAGTCGGGATGAGCCGGTCGAAAAGCGTCGCGCCGAGCGCGCCGCCCGATCCTCCCGGGACGGGCACGAAGATCTTGCCGCAGGGGCCGTACGGCGGCAAGCGCCTGGAATCCCCTCCGGCGTGGACGATCAGGATCCGGAGCCGCCTGAAGATCCCGGCCCACGTCCGGCGATCGAAGCGCGCTTCGCGGCCTCGCCGGGCGCCGGTCTCGAGGTCGAGCACGCGCAGGAGACAATGGACCGTGGAGCCGCCCGACCCGACGCGGCGGCCGCCGGGATCGGCGACGACGAGGACCCTTCCGACCCCGTGGATGAGTCCGAGCGACTCCCTGAGCCCGATCAGCTTTTTGTAGGCCTCGGCTTGCCGCGCGTTCGAGGCGGTGACGACGAGATAGTCCCACTCCGGGAAGAACGGGACATCCTTGGATTCTTGCACGACGGCTGCTTTTATCTCTCTTGGGCCGGGAGAGCCCGACTCTAGCAAAGGGGTCCCGGCAAGTCAAGACGGCGGGGTCGGAGAGCCTTGCTCGACCAAATGCCGATGTCCCTATTAATTTTTCTTGACACGACCTGTACGATTTCAATACAATCCCCTCAAGCTTTTTGCCCTCATGGGAACCGGAGAGGGTTAGGAATGTCGACAGCGGATTTAGTCTTTCTAAAAAGGGGCCTTATCCGACTTCTGCGCATTCCCTCGCCCGATTGACCGGGTCGGGCCACGTGCCCCCCCATGATGGGCCGCTGCGGCTGATGAAGAGATCTCTCAGGGCCGCCTCAGCGCCCCGCGGCGCCCATCGGCGGTAGCCTGGAAAAAACATGGCCCGCTTAGCCCGCTCCACAGTCACCGGTTACCCCCACCACGTCATCCAGCGGGGGAGCTGCGGCCAGCCGGTTTTCGAGACCGACGCCGACTACCGCAGTTACCTCGACTGGCTCCGGGAATACGCCCTGCGCTACGCCGTGGACGTCTGGGCCTACTGCCTGATGCCCAACCACGTCCACTTCATCTGCGTCCCCAAGGCCGACGGGGGCTTGGCCAAGGCCTTCAACACCACGCACATGCGCTACGCTCACTACTTCAACGGCAAACGGGCGGTCACCGGCCCCCTGTGGCGATCGCGATTCATGTCCTGCGTCCTCGACGAGCCCAGCGTCCATGAAGAGGTCCGCTTCGTCGAGACCAACCCCGTCCGCTGGGGATCGCTCCCCAGCCCGAGGCCTACCCCTGGTCGAGCGCCAGGAGCCACGTGACCGGAGCGCCCGATCCCGTGCTGACGGACGGGAATTTCCAGGACAGCGCCAGGATCGATTGGGGCGCCTACCTTTCGAGCGGGGGAGACGAGGCCCTTTTGCGCCGTGTCCGCGAACGGCTCAAGACGGGCCGCCCCGCCGGCGACGCCGCGTTCGTGCGCACGCTCGAGGGGATCACGGGCCGGCGCCTTGAAGCCCAGCCGCGCGGGCGGCCTCGCAAATTCCCCGTCGCCGCGGCCGGCGGATCAGATCCGACTCCGGAAGGAGAGACCAAATGAAGAAGGCCCTCATCACCGGCATCACCGGCCAGGACGGCTCCTATCTGGCCGAGTTCCTGCTCTCCAAAGGCTACGAGATCCACGGCATCGTGCGGCGGTCGAGCTCGTTCAACCGGAGCCGCATCGATCACCTCTACGGAGACCCTCACCTCCCCAGCACCCGTCTTTTCCTCCACTACGGGGACCTTTCCGATTCGGGGCAGCTCACGGAGATCATCTACAACATCAAGCCCGACGAGATCTATCACCTGGCGGCGCAGAGCCATGTCCGGGTCAGCTTCGACCTTTCGGAATACACCGGCGACATCACCGGCCTGGGGACGACCCGTCTTTTGGAGGCCGTGAGGAGGAGCGGGATCCCGACGAAGTTCTATCAGGCTTCGAGCAGCGAGATGTTCGGCAGCGCGCCGCCCCCGCAGAACGAGCAGACGCCGTTCCAACCTCGAAGCCCCTACGCGGCGGCCAAGATCTACGCCTATTGGATGGTCAGGAACTATCGCGAGGGCTACAACCTCTACGCCTGCAACGGGATCCTCTTCAACCACGAATCGCCGAGAAGAGGGGAGGCCTTTGTCACCAAGAAGATCACCCGGGGCATCGCCCAGATCCTGGCCGGCAAGGAAAAGCGCCTCTATCTCGGCAACCTGAGCGCCTCGAGGGACTGGGGATACGCCCCGGAGTACGTGGAAGCCATGTGGCTGATGCTCCAGCAGGATCGCCCCGACGATTATGTCGTCGGCACGGGGGAGTCTCACACGGTCCTGGAATTCCTGGAAGAAGCCTGCAGGTACGTCGGGCTGGACTGCGACCAGTACGTCGCCGTCGATCCGAAATACTTCCGCCCGATAGAGGTCGATAGCCTGAGGGCGGATTGCAGGTACGCCAGAGAAAAGATCAATTGGGAGCCGAAGGTCCGTTTCCCTGACCTGGTGAAGATCATGATGGACTATGATATGGCCAAAGCCGGCCTGCAAAGCCCCGGCGAGGGGATAAAGGCCCTTCAAGGCAAGGGCTTCGGCTGGGTCAAGGACTTTTAGCCCGGACGCCGACCCATGATCAACCTGAGAGAAAAGAGGATCGCCGTAACCGGCGGAAATGGCTTTCTCGGCAGGCACCTGGTGCGGCGCCTGAAGGATACGCGAGGCTGTCAGAATGTCTCCGTCGTCGACCTGCCCGACTACGACCTGAGGGAGGGCGATCAGATCCGGCGGATGTACGACGATCTCAGGCCCGAGATCGTGATCCATCTCGCCGCCGTGGTCGGAGGCATTGGAGCGAACCGGGACAATCCCGGGCGTTTCTTCTATGAAAACGCCATCATGGGCATCCAGCTCATCCACGAGGGGCACCGGCGCGGCATCCGGAAGATGGTCATCCTGGGCACGGTCTGCTGTTACCCCAAGCTCACGCCGGCTCCCTTCAAAGAGGACGACCTCTGGAACGGCTATCCCGAAGAAACGAACGCGCCCTACGGACTGGCCAAGAAGATGCTGCTCGTCCAGTCTCAGGCCTATCGTCAACAATACGGCTTGAATTCGATCTTTCTCCTGCCCGTCAACCTCTACGGGCCCGGCGATAACTTCGACCCCAGGAGCTCGCATGTCATTCCCGCGCTGATCAAGAAGTGCCTGGACGCGAAAGCGAACGCGGAGCCCTCGATCTCTGTCTGGGGGAGCGGAAAGGCAACGAGGGAATTCCTGTATGTGAAGGACGCGGCCGAAGGGATCATCCTGGCCGCCGAGAAATACGACAAACCCGGGCCGGTCAATCTGGGAACCGGATCCGAGATATCCGTTCGTGAATTAGTCGCGCTCATCGCCCGGATCACGCGGTTCGAAGGCGAGATCGTATGGGACGCGACCAAGCCCGACGGACAACCCCGGCGAAGGCTGGATACGACGAGAGCCAAAGAAGAATTCGGGTTCGAGGCATCCATGCCGCTGGAAGCCGGGCTAAAAGAGACCGTGGATTGGTATGCCGGAGAGCGGGCTGATCCGACCAACTAACAAGGAGTGGAAATGAAGAGAGCTTTGGTTTGCGGCGCGGGCGGCTTTATCGGGAGTCATCTGGTCAAGAAGCTGAAGAAAGAAGGATTTTGGGTCCGAGGCGTGGACATCAAGAATCCCGAATTCTCGCCGACGGCCGCGGATGAATTCATGCTGTCTGGACCTGCGGGAAAAGCAAAACGCGGAGAAAGCCGTTTCCGGTCCGCTCGACGAGGTCTATCAGCTCGCCGCGGACATGGGCGGCATGGGCTTTATCCATTCGGCCGAGACGGAGATCATGCGCAACAGCGTCCTCATCAACATCAACATGACCCACGCCGCCGCCGAGGCCAAGATCCCGCGGTATTTCTTTTCCTCCTCGGTCTGCGTCTATCGGGACATGAAGGAGGGCGAACCGGAGATGACCGAGGAAGAGGCCTATCCGGCACTCCCCGACAACGAATACGGCTGGGAGAAGCTCTACTCCGAGAGGATGGCCCTGGCCTACGGCCGTCGCTACGGCATGCAGGTCAGGATCGCCCGGTTCCAGAACTGCTACGGCCCCGAGGGGACATGGACCGGCGGGCGCGAGAAGGCCCCGGCGGCGATCTGCCGGAAGATCGCCGAGGCCAAGGACGGCGGGACGATCGAGGCATGGGGAGATGGGACGGCCATCAGGTCCTATACCTATATCGACGACATGCTGGAGGGCATCTATCTCCTGATGCATTCGGAGATCAAAGTCCCCACGAACATCGGTTGCCCGCAGTACGTGTCGGTCCAGGAGTTGATCGATACGGTGGCGGGGATAGCGGGCAAAAAAATCTCCGTCAACTGGACCAAGGGCCCGGTCGGGGTCCAGTCCCGCAATTTCAGCAACGAAAAGATCTATTCGGTGGGCTGGAAATCGAGATTCTCGCTGAAGGACGGC
>CAVSAI010000037.1:0-28734 GCA_963725825.1 Candidatus Aminicenantota bacterium | reverse complement strand
GCCGCGCAAACTCAGGCCAAGGACCCCTACGCGCCGGATAAGGTCGAGCCGGGATCGGTCGAGGCCATCGCCAAGGACACGACCGAGCCGCGGTTCGGCAATCCCTGGGTGGCCTACCTGCCCGATTCGGCCACCGTTCCGTCGCCGGCCGAGTACCTCGGTCACGCCGTCGGCGCCGCCGGGGAGCTTTCCTCGACGGCCAAGATCTACGGCTACTTCCGCAAGCTCGCAGAGACCTCGCCGCGCGTCCGCGTCGAGACGATCGGCAAGACCGAGGAGGGTCGCGAGATCCTTCTGGCCGCCGTCGCCGACGAGGACGGCATCCGCGACCTGGCCCGCCTCAAGGAGGCGACCGCCGCGCTGGCCGATCCCCGCAAGACGACACCCGAGGCCGCCGAAGACCTCATCGCCTCAGGCCGCCCCGTCTTCTATTTCAACGCCGGGCTCCACTCGACCGAACTCGGCAGCCCCGAGATGGTCATGGAGCTCGCTTACCGGCTGGCGGTCTCCGACCAGCCCATGATCCGCAAGATCCGCGGCGAGGTCCTCGTCCTCATCAACCCGGTCTCCGAGCCCGATGGCCGGGACAAGGAGGTTGACTGGTTCTACCGTTATCTCAAGGGCAAGACCGATTTCGAGAGCCTGCCGCCCGACTCGCCGCCCTATTGGGGCCATTACGTCTTCCACGACAACAACCGGGACTCGCATCAGATGGCCCTGCAGAGCTCGAAGGCGGTCGCCCGGATGTTCTTTGAGTACTATCCGACCGTCGTCCACGACCTCCACGAATCCATCCCGCTCCTCCAGACCTGGAACGGCACGGGGCCCTTCAACACCAATCTCGACCCGATCCTGCTCCACGAATGGTTCTCCATGTCCATGGCCGAGATCGGGGCCCTGACCTCGGCCGGAATGCCCGGCGTCTGGACATGGGGCTTCAGCGACGGCTGGCAGCACGTCTTCCTCGACTCGATCGGCGTCAACCACAACAGCATCGGCCGCGGCTACGAGACCTTCGGCAACGGCACGGCCGAGACGGTCGAGCGCATCCTGCGGCCGGACGAGGAACGTTATGTCGGGCGCCCCGTGACCAGCCAGGAGTGGTACCGGCCCATGCCGCCGCCGCGCAAGTTCATGTGGTCTCTCCGCGACAACACGAACTACATGGAGAGCGGCTGCCTGGCGGCGCTTGATTACACCGCCAAGAACGCCAAAGAGATGCTGCGCGATTTCTACCGCAAGGGCTATCACTCCTGGCAGAAGGGCGTCACGGGCAAGCCGTTCGCCTTCGCCATCCCCGGCGACCAGGGCGACCGCCGTCGCGTCGCCGAGATGGTCGAGCTCCTGCTCGCCCAGCACATCGAGGTCTCGCGGGCGACCGCGCCGTTCAAGGTCGCGGAAGGGGAGTTCGCGGCCGGGACGTACGTCGTCCGGCTCGACCAGCCCTACAGGAACTATGCCGTCGATCTCCTCACGCCTCAGGTCTTCCCGCCCGACGCGACTTACGAACCATACGACGATGTGTCCTGGTCGCTCCCTGTCCACTTCGGTCTCGAGGCCAAGCGCATCGACGATGCGAACGTCATGAGCGCGGCCCTGGCGCCGCTCGCGCCGGGCTTGGCGGTCGAAGGCAAAGTGAGCGGAACGGGGCCTGTCTACCTGCTCCGCGATACGGGGCAGGAGGCGCTGCTCGCGCTCCGCGCCCGGCTCGCCGCCTTCCGCGTCGAGCTCGCCGAGAAGGCGTTCAAGTCCGGCGACAAGGACTACCCGGCCGGGTCCTGGATCGTCGGCGACCAAAAGGGGCTCGCCGACGCCCTCAAGCGGGCTGCGACGGAGCTCGCCGTCGACTTCGAGAGCGCGCCGGTCGCGCCGGATATCGCCCGCCACGAATCGAAGCTGCCGCGCCTGGCCGTCTGGCACACTTGGGCCGACACCCAGGCAGTCGGCTGGATCCGGCTGGTCCTCGACCGCGAGAAGGTGCCCTACACGTATGTGCGCGACGAGGACATCCGGGCCGGGCGCCTGCGCGAGAACTACGACGTCATCATCTTCGGCGATAACTACCTTGGCCTCCAGGGCCAGATCCAAGGCATCGACAAGAAGTTCGGCCCGATGGCCTACACGAAGACCAAGGAGACGCCCAACCTCGGCGTTCCCGACGCGTCCGCTGATATCACCGGGGGTATCGGCTGGATGGGCATGGCTAAGATCGAGGAATTCCTCGGCGCCGGCGGCCTGCTTGTGACGCTTGGGAACGGCTCGACGCTCCCCCTCGACGGGGGGCTCGTCAGGGACGTCCGGCGCAGGGGCGGGACGTTCTTTACGCCAGGCTCGGAGCTCAAGGTCAAGTTCGTCCGGCCCGACCACCCGCTCGCCTACGGCTCACCGGAGGTGACGTCGGTCTTCCGGTCGGAGATGCCCGTCTACGACATCGACCGGTCCGAGCGCGGGAAAGTCGTCATGCAGTGGGGGACGAAGCTTCGGAAGGAGGACCGCGAAGACGAATCGCCGGAGGCCCTGCAGGCCCTGACGAAGGAGGAGAGAGAGGCCAAGGAAAAGGCCAAGAAGGACGAGGTCAAGATGCTCGTCAGCGGGGCCCTCAAGGGTGAAGACGAGCTCGAAGGACGGCCGGCCATCCTGGACATGCCGGCGGGCAAGGGGCGCGTGATCGCCTTCAACTTCAATCCGATCCACCGCGACCTCAACCGCTCCGACCACCGCTTCCTCTGGAACGCTCTGCTGAATTGGAGCGCTTTAATCGGGGTCGGACCACAGAAATAAGAACATTATCAGCAAGGCCGTCTTTCGCCATTCGATCCAAGGAGGCCTCGATGAAGAAGAGATATTCGCGGAGGGACCCCGCCGTGCTCGCTGCATTTCTGGCCATCGCTTCGATGGCTGTCGCTCCGGCCGCTTCTCCGGCCTCTCGGCCCTCCTTGTCCAAGGCGATTGCGTCGCAGGACTTTGACCAGGCCGCCGTCGCCGAGACCAGGACTTATCTGCGGCGACTCGAAAAGCTCGGCTTCGCGGGGGTGGTCCTATTGGCCAAAGGCGATGCGCCTCTTTTCGCCGAGGGATTCGGCCTGGCCGACCGGGAACACGGAATACGCTGGACCCCCGGCACGGTCTCTGACATCGGCTCGATCACCAAGCAGTTCACCGGGGCGGCCATCCTCAAGCTCGAGGAGGACGGGAAGCTCAGCGTCGACGATCCGATCACCCGCTATTTCCAGGGCGTCCCGGCCGACAAGGCCGGCATCACCCTTCACCAGCTCCTGACGCATTCCTCCGGCCTCTCGGACCCCGACGTCGGCGACTTTGACCCCGTCCCGCTCGCTGAATACCTGAAGCAGGTCTTCGCTCAGCCACTCCTCTTCGCGCCCGGGAAAGGGTACACCTATTCGAACGCCAACTTCAGTCTCCTCGGCGCCATCCTCGAGAAGCTCTCGGGCAAGACTTACGAGACCGTCCTGAGAGAGCGGCTCTTCCTGCCCAACGGCATGTACGAAACGGGCTACACCCTGCCGTCCTGGGGCGATAGCCGTTTCGCCCAGGGCTATGAAGCCGATGGCGGGCGATGGGGCACGTTCCTCGAGCGCCCCACGGCCGCCGACGGGCCTCATTGGGCCCTTCGCGCCAACGGCGGCATCCACACGACGGTCTATGACATGCTCCGCTGGGCCCGGGCCCTTCTCACCGGCCGCGTCCTCACGCCCGCGTCGATGAAGAAGCTCTGGGCGCCCCACGTCAGCGAAGGCGGCGACACGTTCTACGGGTATGGCTGGTCGATCGCCAAGGCGCCGGACGGGACGAAGATCGTCACCCACAACGGCGGCAACGGCATCTACTTCGCCGACCTGGCCATCGTGCCGGATACGGGCCTCGTCGTTTTCCTCATGACCAACGTCATCGCCGAGAACCGGTCGGCGAATTCGCTCCTCGAGCAGATCGGGATGCGTTTCCTCGCGGGGCGGCCCTATCCGGCCATTCCGGAAGTCGTGGATATGACCGCGGCCGCGCTCTCCCCGATCGCCGGGACCTATGCACTTCCGGCCGGCGCCGGCGCTTATCGCGTGTCGTCGGACGGCCAGGCGCTTTTTATCGAAGCGGAAGGACGGAAAGCGTTCGCGCTCCTCAATTCCGTCAGCGATGCCGAGCCCGGCCGCCTCGACATGCTCTCCAAGATCATGGAGGGTATCATCGCCGCGAATATGAAGGGCGATTTTGTCCCGCTCTCAAAAGCCTACGGCGGGGAAGTGGCCCCGGAACGCCTAAAGGCCCGTTGGGCGGATCTGATGGCGGAGAGCGAGAAGGTCCGCGGCCGCTTCGAGCGCTTCGAGGTCTTGGGCACGGCCCGGACCCAGGACCGCGACGAGACCGTCATCCGCTTCTTCTGCGAGAAGGGGTCCGTCGACTTGACCTACGTTTGGGACCTCAAGGAGGAAGGCCGTCTCCTCGGCCGGTCGGCGCGCGGCTTGACCGTACGGATGCGCCTCTATCCATCGGGCGAGCGCGATTTCTTCACCTGGGACGGCGGGGTCAGGCCGCCAAAGCTCGTCCATATCGAGCGGGGCCCGGACGGCAAGCTGCAACTCAAGCTCGGAGATACGACAACGCCGGCCGTGAGATAAGATAATTCGGGCCGGCGTTGTGTATAATAACTCTTCGGGAATCCTCCAGGAGGTGCGAAGGACATGAAAGGCAAAGCCATGATCACCCTCGTCATCGGGCTCGTCGTCATTTCGTTTGCCGCAGTCGCGTGCAAAAGCGAAAAGCCCGCCTCACCCGCCGCGCCCGCGACCGGGCCGCAGACCGCTCAGATCGCGCCCGACACTCTCCCGACCGACAACCCCGACAATCCGTTCTTCCGGCCCTTCGGCACGCCGTTCAACGTCCCGCCGTTCGACCTCATCAAAACCGAGCACTTCCTGCCGGCCATCGAGGAAGGCATCGCCCGCGAGCAGGCCGAAGTCGACGCCATCGTCAACGACTCCGCCAAGCCGACATTCGCCAACACGATCGCCTCCCTCGACCACACCGGCCTTTTCCTCTCCGAGGTCAACAGCGTCTTCGGCTCTCTCCAAGGCGCCCTGACGAACAAGGATCTTCAGGCCGTTGCCCGCACGACCGCGCCCATGCTGGCCTCCCACGAAGACAACATCGCCCTGAACGAGAAGCTCTTCGCCCGCGTCAAAGCCGTCTACGACGACCGCGCCAAGCTCGATCTCGGCCGCGAGGAGCTCTTCCTTCTCGAGAACACCTATAAAGATTTCGTCCGCGGCGGCGCCCTCCTCGATCCCATCAGCAAAACCCGCTTCCGCGAGCTCAACCAGGAGCTCTCGCTCCTCAGCCTCAAGTTCGGCGAGAACGTCCTGGCCGAGACCAACGCCTTCCAGCTCGTCATCGACAACAAGGCCGACCTGGCCGGCCTGCCCGCCTCCGTCGTCGACATGGCCGCCGTCACGGCCAAGCAGGCCGGGCTGGCCGACGGAAAGTGGCTCTTTACCATCCAGGTCCCGAGCATGACCCCGTTCCTGACCTATTCGGACAAGCGCCCTCTGCGCGAGAAGCTCCACCGCGCCTACACCATGAAGGGCGACAACGGCAACGAGTTCGACAACAAAGAGAACGTCCGCAAGATCGCCGCCCTCCGCCTCGAGCGGGCCAAGCTCCTCGGCTATCCGAGCCACGCCGCCTATGTCCTGGAGCTCAACATGGCCAAGACCCCGGCGCGCGTCACCGACTTCCTGGCCCAGCTCTGGAAGCCGACGATCGTCAAGGCGAAGCAGGAAGCGGCCGCGCTCCAGGCCCTCGCCGACCGCGACCCGAAGGCCGGCAAGACCGCCTCGCCCTCTGCCTCCTGGGACTGGTGGTACTACACGGAGAAGCTGCGCCAGGAAAAATACGCCCTCGACGACTCCGCCCTGCGTCCCTTCTTCAAGCTCGACAATGTCCGCGACGGCATCTTCGCCCTCTGCGGCAAGCTCTACGGCCTGAAGTTCATTGCCAAGCCCGAGCTGCCCCGCTATCACCCCGACGTCCAGGTCTTCGAGGTCCAGGAGGCGGACGGCCGCCACACCGGCATCCTCTATTTGGACTTCTTCCCCCGGCCGAGCAAGCGCAGCGGCGCCTGGTCCGGCGCCTTCCGCCGCGCCTACTACGAGAAGGGCGAGCGCGTCCCGCCCATCTCCACGATCACCTGCAACTTCACCGCGCCGACGGCCGACGCCCCGGCGCTCCTCTCGACCGAAGAGGTCGAGACCTTCTTCCATGAGTTCGGCCACTCGCTGGCCACGCTCTTCGCGCAGGGCCGCTACCGCGGCCGCACAGTCGCCCGCGACGCGGTCGAGCTGCCGTCGCAGATCATGGAGCACTGGGCCTTCGAGCCCGACCTCCTCGCCCTCTACGCCAAGAACTACAAGACCGGCGAGCCGATCCCCGCGGAGCTCGTGACGAAGCTCGACAAGAGCCGGCTCTTCAACCAGGGCTTCATCACCGCGGAGTACCTGGCCGCCTCGATCCTGGACATGGACTGGCACACCGCCGCCGACCCGGGCGCGGCCGACGTGAACGCGTTCGAGAAAGCGGCCATGGACCGGATCGGGCTCATCCCGTCGATCGTGCCCCGCTATCGCTCGACCTACTTCAGCCACATCTTCAGCGGCGGGTACTCGGCAGGATACTACGCCTACATCTGGTCGAATGTCCTCGACAGCGACGCCTACGAGCTCTTCCAGGAAAAGGGCATCTTCGACCGGGCCACGGCCGAATCGTTCCGCAAGAACATCCTCGAGCCCTTCGGCACAGAGGATCCGATGGTCCAGTACGTGCGCTTCCGCGGCGCCGAGCCGAAGATCGACGCCCTGCTACGCAACCGCGGGCTCGACATCAAGGAGTAGCCTTTATTTTGCGGCGGGCTTATTGAGCGCGATAACCAGACCGAGCGAGATGGCGAAGGTTACGTTGTCATCGTCGAAGGTCAAGCTGGGCTGCAAGACGATCAATGTCTTTCCGGAGACCCCGTAAACGATGGGCAGGCCGAAGCCGAACGAGGCCAGGTCGTGCTTCCCGCTCACGGTCAGCCCGTCGGCATTCCTGATCTTCAAGCTCGTGCTTGTGTAGCCGAGCGCGCCATAGGGCTGAAGATAGAGCCCGGCGACGACCGGGATGTCCCGATAGACCTTCCCGCCGACGAGGATCGTGTCCGCCCACATGACAAAATTCTCGACATCGAGGTCCGGCGAGGAATAATGGTCCCTCGCGTAACCGGCCGAGATCGAAAGCGAAACGGGAGACTTGGATGAATTCTGCTTGATGACGTGGGCCGTGATCTCGGGCCTGATCGACGTCGAAGCGAGATCGTTGAAGCCGCTCGACACGGGGTCATAAGAGAAACGGCCGACCGAGAGCGAAAGATCGTAGACCCCGCCGAGACCGACCGCGACCGTGCCCGACCATTCTGACGCCCCGCTGTTAGTCGCGTGGGCGCCGAACAGGCCGAACCCGCTTTGACCCTTTTTCAGGAAGCTGCTCTGAGGAAACGCAACGAGCGCCGACAGGAAGAACAGGGCGCAGAAGACGCGCAGAGACCTTTTCATGGCGATTCCTCGAGAGCCTTCGACCCTCCCGGCACAGGCGATATACGTCCATTATAGCTCAGGCCGTGCCTGAACGAAACCGCAACGGGGTATTGCGTAACAGAGAATTCTGGCGCACGATACCAATTTCCGAATCAGACGCCGGAAATTTCGTACCCCGCCGAAGATCCGGCCGCTCGTTAGCTTCCGCAGGCCTTCATAGGTCTTGCGGGCGCCCTCGATGTCGCCGACCGCCTCGTAAGCCTTTGCCAACGAGACATAGTAATAGGCGTCCGGATTCGAATAGGCCGATCTGGGGCTCGACGAGAGTCCACCGCGGCCTTGGCGTTCTCGACTGCCCGGCCGAAATTCCCGTTCGCCAGATCGATCTGGGCCTGGAGGCTCAGGAATCCCCGGATGGACTTTTTGTTCAAGGAGCGTTCGACCAGCGCCTTTCCATCATCAGCCGCCTTCCGGGCCTCGGAGAGCCGATTCAATCCCACCAAAGCGGACCCCCTGACCGAACATGGCGTATCGCATCATCGCCAGGTTATCGTCCGCTTCGGCGATGCGGTACGATTGTTCGGCGGCCTTCAAAGCTTCCTCATGATCGCCCGGCGCCGTTGTACACCAGTGTCGCGAAGAAATTGAAGGCCCCCAGCCACGTGGGCTCCCCGACCTTGCTCGCTTCCTCCATGACCAGGCCCATCTGCTCCAGCGCCTTCTCGAACCTCCCCTCGGCCATATAGAGGCAGGCGAGGCCCCGTCGCCTCCAGGGCATCTTGACCTGGTCGCGCCGCCGAGGCCAGCCTGCCGAATTCGGTTTCAGCCCTGGCCGAAGTCCCCCTTGAGCATTGCGGCTTCCCCTGCCGAGGCCATGACATTCATGTCCGTCGGCGCGAGGGCGAAGGCTTTGTCCGCCTCGGCCAGAGCGAGATCGTATTTCCCCTCATAGGTCAGGATGCTCAGCCAAATCGTCATGCGCGGCCGCCGAATCCGGCGACCGTCTTGAGGTAGCCCTCGAGGAGCTTCCGCGATTCGCTCATATCGTCCCATTCGCGTGTAAGCCGCGACCAAGTTTCCATAATAGAGGTAGGGCGCCCCCGGCTGCCTGACGCAGATCTTGTAACACGCCGCCGACTTCTCGTGTTCTTCCAGGCTGCCGTAGGCCATGCCGAGGCCGTTGTTAGCCAACGGATCGTCCGGATAGAGCGTCGACGACCTTCTGGAACGCTGCGATGGCCTTGTCGACCGTCGCTCTCCGACCGGGAATAATACGTCCCTTCGATGAGCCAGCGCTCGCGGTCTGAGATCCGGTCGGTGAGGGCCATGGCCTTGCGCCGGTACTCGTCGGCCTTTGTCCGGAACCCCAAGTTCGAGTAGGCCGTGCCCAAGCTCCGGTAGGCCATGGCAAAGCCGGGGTCGATGGCCACGGCCTTCTCCATTAAAGCGATCGAGCTCTTATAGTCGCGGGCCATATGGTAGGCCCGGCCCTGGGCGTAGAGCTTGTAGGCCTCGGGCGAGGCGCTCGTGATCTTCCCGACGTCCAGGTCGACATCGGCGGCGATCTCCCCCGAGGTCAGCCGCAGCCCCGCCTTGACCTTGCGTCCGAGCTCGTCGACCATCGTATGGAAGCTCTCTTCGCCGATGCCCTCGACCATCTCGGAGCCCAGGAGCTTTCCCGACGCGGCTTCCTCGAGGGTCGTATTGATCCGCAAGGACGTCCCCGCCCGGGTCAGGGTACCCTGCAGAATGTGGGTCGCCCGGGTCTTCTCGGCGACGCGCTTGAGGTCTTCGGGGGCGTAGGCCGGGGTGTTCGTGAGGCCGAGCTCTCTCAGCACGCCGTAGATCTGGCTGTCGCTGGCGATGTCGATGAAGCGGGATTGGGAGAGGTCGGCGATGATGAGCTCGGGCAGGGCCTGCCGCCAGACGTCGAGCGACGCGTCCCCCGTGCTGTTCTTGAAATAGAGGACCGCCAGCGTCGGCTTGGCGCCGGCCGCGGGCAGGACGATATGCTTCTTCAAGACGACGAGCCAGAGGACGAGCGCCGCCGCGATGACCAGCACCCCGGCGGCCGCCGGTACGGCGAGCCTCTTGACGTCTAACGTGACCGTCACCTGCTTCGACGTGTGCGGCCGGTGCTTCGGCACGATCCGTTCGGTCGTGGGCAACGCCTGCTCGATGCGCCCCAATTCCGTGATGAGTTCGCCGGCGCTCTGGAACCGCTTCTCCTTGTCCTTCTCGAGACAACGCAAAATGAGCCGCCCCAGGTCCGCCGGGATCGCGGGATTGAGCTCGAGCGGGTCTTGCGGGGTCTCGCTCTTGTGCTTGATCCCGATCGTGAAGGGCGTGTCGCCTTCGAAGGGGACGCGCCCGGTCGTCATCTCGTACAAGATGACGCCGAGCGAATAGATGTCCGAGCGCGCGTCGACGGGCTTGCCCTCGACCTGCTCGGGGCTCATGTACTCGGGAGTCCCGATCATGACCCCGGCCCCGGTGATGCCCTTCTTCTCCAGCGACCGGGCGATGCCGAAGTCCATGATGCGGACGTTGCCGCCCTCGTCGACCATGATGTTCTGCGGCTTGAGATCGCGGTGCACGATGCCGTGGCTATGGGCCTCGGCTAGTCCCTCGGCGATCTGACGGGCGATCGAGACGGTCCGGCCCGCCGGCATCAGGCCGATCTTGCGGATCAGGCGCTTGAGGTCTTCGCCGTGCACGTACTCCATGGTGATGAACGGCGCGCCCTCGGCCCGGCCGATGTCGAACATCCGGCAGACGTTCTTGTGGACTACCTGACGGGCGGATTTGAGCTCGTTGCGGAAGCGCTCGACGGCGTCGGCGTCCGCGGCCACCTCGGGACGCAGAAGCTTCAGGGCGACTTTCTCGTCGAGCTCGGTGTCGTGGACCTTGTAGACGCGGCCCATGCCGCCCCGGCCGAGCTCCTCGATGACCTGGTAGCGGCCGGCGAAGATCGACCCCGTCGCGAGCTCGCGGATCGGGGCATGCAGGGTTTCCGTAGGAAGGGCCGAGGGATCGAGCGGCGCGGCGCAATGGCCGCAGAACTTCGTCTCGGCGGGATTGTCGTGCCGGCAGCGGGGGCACGTTACGGTCATGGGCCCCTCCTTGGAGTTCGTGGCAAAAAGGATATCAGCGGAGAGGGGGGAAGTCAACGCCGTCCCGCCCGACATCTCCCCGGGAGCGGGAGCCGGCGATTTGGGATATAATTCGGGGACACAATACCATTTTCCGAATTTCGATTTGGAGGGGACGATGAAGGCATGGCGCATATCGGTCCTGGCGTTGGCCGCGGTCGTGTTTGTGGCATGCTCGCCGAACTCTTCGAGCAAGGCGGGGAAGAGCGGGGAGCAGGCGGCGCCTCAAGCCTCGACGCCGGCCTCGCCCGCCCCGGGGGCGCCGGTCATCAAGATCATGACCGACGAGATCTCGCCGGGGATCTCCTTCCTGAGCTGGGACACCGAGGGAGGGGAGAAGGTCGCGGCGAATCTGCTCAGGGCGGGGAGCGCGGTCCGGGTCCAGTTCCGGGGCGGCGGCGCAGTCGGCGCCTGGACAGCCTGGACCGACGCCAAGATCGTCGACCGCCGTCACGGGAGCGACGCGAATATCGTCTTCCAGACGCTCGAGGCGGGGACGATGCGTCTCGAGTGGCGGATCGAGAAGACGGGGTCGCTCAACCTCACCGTCTACGACCTTGATGTCGCGGCGGCGCCGGCGGGATCGCTGCGCCTCCTTTTACCTTTCGATCCCAAGGTCACGTCGACCACGGTCCTTCCGGCCGATTGGCTCGACGACGGGACGTTCCGCCTGCCCGCGGTCCTCAACGCGCCGGACTGGGGGCCGATGCTGCTCGCGGAATCAAAGGAGCGGCCCATCGTCGGCCGGCTCGAAGGCAGCCGCTCCGAGAAGATCGTCGACCTCATCCTCGAATTCCCGGCGATTTCCATGAGCGAGCCCGTCACGCTGACGTTGACGCCGCTCCTGCTCGCGCCACCCGCGGGCCTATCCGACGACTCGCTTCCGCTCTGGCTCGCCGCCCGGCGCGGCTGGCTCAATGCCCTTCAGCCCTGCGCCCGTTGGGGGGAACAGGACAAGCCTTTCAGCGCGCCGCCGGGCATCCTCGGCAACAACGTCATCAGCGACCCGGCCAGCGTCTCGATCTGGTTCTACGCCGACCAAGCCTTCTTCATGCCCGAGATCGCGCCGGGCATCTCGGTGATGCCGCTCGTGCGCCGGACGATCGACTACTGGCTCGACAAGCGCATGCGGCGTGACGCCGCCGGGCGCCTGACCGGCGAGATCACCGGCTATTGGGACTACGGCAATTTCCTTGACGCCGAGGCCTCGCCGCTCATCGCCGCCTGGGATTACGTCGAGTCGACCGGAGACCTCGGCTGGCTGCGCCGCCGCATCGAGCTCCTCGAGCGCGCGGCCAACTTCCTGGCCGGCCGCGATATCGACGCGGACGGCCTCGTCGAGGCCACCCAGCCCGGCACCCCCAACGCCCTCCAGCAGCCCGGACGCTCCGACGCATGGTGGGACGCGCTCAACTGCGGCCATAAGGACGGCTACACCAACGCCCTGATCTACCGCGCCTGGCGGTCGATTGCCGACCTCGAGCTGAAGATCGGCCGGACCGAGCGGTCGGGGGTCTACGCGAGCTTCGCCGACCGTCTCAAATCGGTCTATGCGAAAACCCTCTTCGATCGCGAATCCGGCTGGCTCGCCTGGTGGAAGGACCGCGCCGGGGCTCTTCACGATTACGCCTCGCCGACGCTCAACGGGCTGGCCATCGAGTACGGCTTGGTCGAGCCCGACCTCGGCCGCACGATCCTCTTCAACCTCTGGCAAAAGATGGTCCAGGCGGGATTCAAGCGCTTCGACCTCGGCGTCCCTCCCATGCTCGTCCCGGTCCATCGGTCCGATTACCTCCAACCCAACTGCCTCGGGCTGCCGCAGCGCGAGGATGGGACGGATACGTTCGGCTACTACATGAACGGAGGCATCACGGCCGGCCACGTCCTCCACTTCCTCATGGCGCATTACGTGCTCGGCGACAAGGACATGGTCGACCGGGCCGACATGGTCCTGCGGGCCATGCTCGAGCGCCAGCGCCGCGGCGAGTTCCAGAACGGCGTCCGCGACGCGACCTTCGAGGGGATCGACTGGACGACCTGGGACGGCAAGCCCGCCGGCTACGAGGGCTACCTCGCCGACAGCTTCCGGTTCCTTCAGGCCGTCCTGATGCGCGAGCCCGCCCTCCGCGCAAGCTTTACCGTCCTATGGAGATTAGCGGCCGGGGCAGGTAAGGGAATTCCCTCTCGTTACTTTCTCCAGGCCCTTGGCTTCCTTCGCCAAAACCGCCGCCTTGTCCGTCTTCTCCCACGTAAAATCGGGGTCGTTGCGGCCGAAGTGGCCGTAGGCGGCGGTCTTCTTGTAGATGGGCCGCTTGAGCTTCAGATGCTCGATGATGTCGTTCGGCTTGAGCGGGAAGTGCTTCCAGACGAGCTCGGCGATCTCGCCGTCCGCGATCTTGCCGGTCCCGAACGTGTCGATGAACACGGCCATCGGGCTGGCGACGCCGATCGCGTACGAAAGCTGGACCTCGCACCGGTCGGCCAGCCCTGCCGCGACGATGTTCTTGGCGATGTACCGGCAGGCGTAGGCGGCGCTCCGGTCGACCTTGCTCGGGTCCTTGCCCGAAAAGCAGCCGCCGCCGTGCCGGCCCATGCCGCCGTAGGTGTCGACGATGATCTTTCGCCCCGTGACCCCCGTGTCGCCCTCGGGTCCGCCGATGACGAACCGACCCGTGGCGTTGATATAGATTTTCGTCTTCTTGTCCAGGTACTTGCCGCACACCGGCTTGATGGCCTTCTCCAGGATGAGCTTCTTCAGGTCCCGCTCCGAAACGTCGGAGATGTGCTGCTGGGCGATGACCACAGCCTCGAGCCGCACCGGCTTCCCGTCGCTGTACTCCACGGTGACCTGGCTCTTGCCGTCCGGTCCCATGCTGTGGTGGGCGTTGTGCTTCCGCACCTGGGCCAGCTTGTGGGTCAGACGGTTGGCGAGCATGATCGGCAGAGGCATCAGCTCGGGCGTCTCGTTGCAGGCGTACCCGAACATCATGCCCTGGTCGCCGGCGCCCTGTTCGTGCTTCTCGGCCTTCTTGACGCCCCGCGCGATGTCGCCGCTCTGGCCGTGGACGGCGACCCAGACACCGGCGTCCTCGCAATCGATGCCGTAGCGCGGGTCTGTGTATCCGATCTCCCTGAGCGTGTCCCGGACGATCTTCTGGATGTCGGCGTAGCCCGTCGTCGTGATCTCGCCGGCGACATGCACCGAGCCGGTCGTCGTCAGGACCTCGATGGCCGTATGGGCGTCCGGGTCCTGATCGAGCAGGTTATCGAGGATGGCGTCGCTGATCTGGTCGCAGATCTTGTCGGGATGGCCCTCGGTGACGCTTTCGCTCGTGAAGTAGTATTTGTCCGTCATCTCACACCTCGCAATGCCGTTGATGAATAAGCATTATGGTCCACCCTGTGGATTTGTCAACCCTTTACGCCTGTTGACTGCCGTCGGGAACTGGGTTATCGTTAGCCCATCGGGGGAAAGGCAACAATTGGACTGCCCCAGGTGTCGCGCCCCTAATCCGGACACTTCCCGCTACTGCGGGACTTGTACGGCTCCGCTCGTCCCGCCCGAGCCGCCTTCCGCCCCGCCCTCCTCCTCACCACGACCATCGACCCGCTCGCCCGCGGACTCATCGCCGGCACCGTGATCGCCGGCAAGTACCGCCTCCTCGGCGAGATCGGCCGCGGCGGCATGGGCATCGTCTATGAGGCCGACGACCTCAAGCTCCGCCGCTCCGTCGCCCTCAAGTTCCTGCCCATGGAGCTCACCGACGACCCCCAGGCTCGCGAGCGCTTCGTCCACGAGGCCCAGGCCGCCTCGGTCCTCGACAACCCGCACATCTGCACCATCCACGAGATCGGCGAGAGCGAGGACCGGCGCATGTTCATCGCCATGGCCCTCTGCAGCGGCGAGAGCCTGCGCGCCAAGATCAAGCGCGGGCCTCTCGACCCGGCCGAAGCCCTCTCCATCGCCGCCCAGGCCGCCGACGGCCTGGCCGCCGCCCATGCGAGCGGCATCATCCACCGCGACGTCAAGCCGGCCAACATCCTCGTCACCAGGGAAGGGACGGCCCGCATCGCCGACTTCGGCCTGGCCAAGATCACCGGCGAGGACCGCCTGACCCGCGCCGGCCACGCCGTCGGCACCGTCGCCTACATGTCGCCCGAACAGCTCCGCGGCGAGGACGTCGACGCCCGCACCGACGTCTGGTCGCTCGGCGTCGTCTTCTACGAAATGCTCACCGGGGAGCTCCCGTTTCGCGGCTCGACCGAACATTCGCTCGCTTACGACATCGTCAACGGCGAGCCGAAATCCCTGGCCCTGCTCCCGCCCGGCACGCCCGCCGGCTGCACCCCCGTCCTCGAAAAGGCCTTGGCCAAGGACGTCGCCGCGCGCTATTCGTCCGCCATCGAGATGGCCGAGGACTTGGCCGCCGTCCGCGAGAGCGCCGGGTACTCCGGCCACCTTCGCACCGCCGCCTCCGGCGCGCCCGCCGTCTCTGCCGCGACTCCCCACCGCCCGGCCCTCGTCCGCTTCGGCCTCCCGATCCTGGCCGCCGCCGCAATCCTCTCCGCCGCCTTTGCCCTCCACGTCCCGCGCCGTTTCGCCCTCCTCCTCGGACTCGCCCGGCCCGCCGCCGGCCGGCACATCACCGTCTTCACGCCGACCGTCATCGGCGACGGCCCTCAGGACCGCGTCTTCGCCGCCGGCCTGGCCGAGCACCTCCGCCTCCGCATCGACGAGATCGCCCGCCGCTCCCGCTCCTGGGTCACGCCGGGCGAACACCTCGACACCTACGAGGTCCGCGAAGCCTCCGACGCCCTCCGCATCCTCGGCTCCAACGTCGTCCTCTCGGGGACCTTCAAGCGCGTCGCCGACAACCTGAGCCTGACCCTCGACGTCATCGACCCGGCCAACCTCCGCCGCATCGTCTCCCTCCCGAAAACCGATAACATCGCCAACATCGCCACCTGGCAGGAGGATCTCGTCCTCGAATCGGCCGCCGCGCTCGGCCTTCCCGCAGCGCCCGCCTCCTCCGCCCCCGAAGGCACCACGGTCCCCGGCGCCTTCGAATCCTACATCCGGGGCCTCGGCTTCATGACCGCCGTCTATGCCGCTCCCGGCCCCGCCTCGGCCGCATATTCCGAATCCCTGGCCTCCGCTATCGCGGCCTTCGAGGACGCCCTCCGCCTCGACCCCTCGTTCGCCTCCGCCGGGATCGAGCTTGCCAACGCGTACCGGAGCAAGACCGTCCCGCCGGCCCCGCCCGGCGCCAGCCGCGACACTGCGCAGTCGCCCGCCCAGCACGCCGAAACCGTCATCCGCTCCGTCCTCAAGTCGAACGACGGCCTGGCCCCGGCTCATCTCGTCCTCGGCGCTGTCCTTCGCGCGCTCGGCCGGAACGACGAAGCCGCGCGCGAGCTCGAGCGGGCCGTGGCGCTCGACCCCCTCGACTACGACGCCCAGATCAAGTTGGGCAAGCTCTACGAAGACACGAACCAGCCGGCTAAGGCTGAGGCGGCTTATCGGGCCGCGCTCGCCGTCCGGCCGGGTTACTGGGCCGGCGAGTCCTACCTCGGCATCTTCTTTCTGGATCAGGGCGCTTACGACAAGGCCGGTGACCAGTTCGATGCCGCCGCCAGGGCTTGCCCCGGCAACATCGACACGCTGAGCTATCTGGGCGCCGTCGAATTCAGGCTGGGGCGTTTCGACCGGGCCGCGGCCGCGTACGAGCGCTCCAACGCGGTCAAGAGAAACCCCGACGCCTGTTCGAACCTGGCCGTCATCTACTATTTCACCGGCCGCTACGCGGACTCGGTGAACATGGGCGAGAAGGCCATCGGCTTCGGGCTGAGCGATTTTTCCTACATCATCTACGGCAACCTGGCCGACGCCTACAGCTTTACGCCCGGGAACGAGGCCAAAGCGGCCGAGGCCTACCAACAGGCGATCGAGCTCACCGAGCAGGCCCTGGCCGTGAATCCCGGCGATCCGCGCCTGCGCGGCACCCTGGCGGTCTACCTGGCCAAGACGGGGCAGGCCGTCCGGGCCCAGGCCGAGATCGAGAGCGTCCTCAAGGACAAGCCCGGCGACAGCTCCAACGTCCTGCACGCCGTCGTCGTCTACGAGGTCAGCGGGGCGCGGCAGAAGGCCCTCAACGCCGTCCGCGAGTACGTGAGGCTCAAGAGGGGGATGGACGAGATCGTTCGCGACCCGTTCCTGGCCGGACTGCGCCAGGACCCGGGTTACGCCGATATCACCGCAAAATGAAGGAGGGAATCATGGAAGGGAAACCGACCGCGAAAGTAGGACCGAAGAAGCACACGGTCACGGTCACAGTCGCAGGCAGGACGATCTCCTACGACAAACCGCAAATCTCTGCCGAAAGAGGAGACACGATCGAGTGGGTGATCAATGACGAGATCCCGTTCGCCGTTGTCGTCAGGGCCCGCCACTCTCCGCTCGCGTGGGCCTGCCGCGTGGCGCCCAAGGGCGGCAAGCCGCTCGAAGTCAGAGTGAGGGAGGACGCCATGCCGGGGGTGTATCCCTATGCCCTCTGTGTCTGCGTCCGCGACACGCTCGTTGTCGATGATCCGGAGATCATCATCCCGCTGCCCAGAGGGAGGGGGTAGCGGCTAGAATTCCCGATCGTCGCGCTTGCAGTAGTAGGCCGTCGGGCCGGCGATGTCGCCGCCGAGGTAGACCTCGCCCCGCTCGGCCTTCATGAAGGCCCTGTCCGAGGGGAAGCCGTAGAGGATGGGGATGACCTCGTCCTTCTCCAGGCAATAGGGGCAGACGGCCCCGCCGTTCTCGCCGTGGTTGGCGTGATTCCGGCACTTCCCGTTCTTTCCGTTCCCGCCTCTCGAATTCGCCATGTTCGTCCTCCGTTCGATGTTCCCTAGCCCTACACCTCCATTCTTTTTCCGGGGGCTCGGTGCGTCCATCGCCCAGGGGGGTGATAGACGGGGGGTAATTTCACGCGATGACGGGGGAGGAGCCCCTACCGGCGAGGCGGCTTGACTTCTCCCCGGGCTGAGGCTAAATTCAAGGCGGTCGCATCAGGGGATCGAAGGTGATCGGAGGGGATCATGATCGGTGCCATCGCCGGAGACATCATCGGCTCGGTCTACGAGTTCCGCCGGACGAAGTCGAAGGCTTTCCCGCTTTTCGGCCCGGCGAGCACGTTCACCGACGATTCCATCCTGACCGTGGCCGTCGCCCATGCTATCCTGACGGACGGGGATTATCGCAAGAGCGTCCTCGAAATCGGCCGGCGCTATCCCAACGCGGGCTACGGCGGTTTATTTTGGGGCTGGCTCAACTCGCCCGACCCCAAGCCCTACAACAGCTGGGGCAACGGCTCGGCCATGCGCGCGAGCCCGGTCGGGTTCGCCTTCGAATCGGTCGAGGACGTCCTGGAAGAGGCCCAGCGCTCGGCGGAGATCACCCACGATCACCCCGAAGGCATCAAGGGGGCGCAGGCCGCGGCGCTGGCCGTCTTCCTGGCCCGGACGGAGTGGGACAAGGACTTGATCAGGGCGGAGATCACCAACAGGTTCGGCTACGATCTCGGCCGCACCGTCGACGACATCCGTCCCGGCTACGGCTTCGAGGAGTCCTGCCAGAAGACCGTCCCCGAGGCCATCATCGCCTTTCTCGATTCCGTCTCTTATGAGGACGCCATCCGGAACGCGGTCTCCCTCGGCGGCGACAGCGACACGCTCGCCTGCATCGCGGGCGGCATCGCCGAGGCCTATTACGGGCCCGTCCCTCCCGTTATCCTGGAGCAGGTCAAGGTGATCCTCCCGGCCGACCTCTGGGAGATCACCGAAGCGTTCTGCACGAGATTTCGCATCGTTTGATCCATGGGAGAGCACGCATGAAAGCCATCGCCTGCCTGGCCGTCGTTTTCCTAATCCTCGTTTCATCGGCGGGCGCCCGCGGCGTCTGCCGGGCCCAAGCCCAATCCCCGGCCGCCCCTCAGCAGGTCCGCATGGAGATCCCGCCGGGCTGGACCGTGTTCCGGGGGCAGAGCGGATTGGTCGTCCCCCACCCCGCCGGCTGGAACGTGAAGGAGCGCGGCGACGGCGGCTTCGTCGCGTTCTGGCCCGATCCCCAAGGAAAAGCGGCCGCCGTGGTCTACGTCCAGCCCATCGCCAAGATCGAAGGCCGGTCCGCGGGGGTCGTCCAGGGGCTCGGCCGGATCGCCCCGGATCTCTTCCCGAACGTCCAGGTCTCCAGGGTACGGGTCGTGTCCGACAAGCCCGAGGTGGCCGTGGGCGAGCTCTCTTTCGCGCCGCAGGCGGCCAGGTTCGTCGGCGTCGCCATGTGCTTCAAGGAGGATCCGCAAGGCGTCCTCTACGCCATCGCCTCGACGGCCGAGTCCTGGGCCCAGGGCGAGCCCGTCATGAAGCAGGTCCTGAGCCGGTTCTTCTACTCGGGGCGGGGAGGCCAGGGAGGCGGCGCCGCGGCCCCGGCCATGGTCACGTGGCGGGACCCGCTCGAAGGGGCCTTTACCTGCCCGGTCCCGCAAGGCTGGAAGGTCGAGGGCGGGATGAGGCGTTTCGGCGTCGCGGACGTGCGCTCGGAGATCCTGGCGACAAGCCCCGATAATTCGAGCCTGGCCCGTATCGGAGACGCCTTCATCGCCAGCTCGATGAGCGTTCCCACTCAATTCGGGGCGCAATACGGATTCTATGAGGGAGGGATCGAGACGAACGGATTCGGCACGAAGATGCCGATCGTGCGCTATCTTCCGTCCACGACTTTTCTGACTCAGGTCTATTTTCCGCAGAGGGTCGGACAGGTCAGCAACGTCAAGGTCGAGAATCAGCCGCAAACGATGGGGCAATCTTATGGCATGACCGTTTTCAGGGATGCCGGGTCGGTCACCTTCGACGCCCAGACGGAAGCGGGCCTTCGCAAAGGCGGAGCGTTCATCCAGACCATGTTGATGCCTTCGACGGCCATCCCCAACGGGGGGACCTGGAGCGTCGAGCAATTCTTCGGCTACCTAGCCGAACCCAACGCCGAGCCCCAGGTTCGGGCGATCTTGACCCGCATGGTCGAGGGCTACAAGATGGATCCCGCCTGGAGAGCCAGGCAGTTGGACGCGTTGAACAAGGTCCACGGCGCCGTTCGCCAGGCCCAGCAGCAAACGTTCGACACGATCAACCAGGCCTACGCCGACCGTTCCAGCAGTCAGGATCGCATCCTCGAGAATTGGAGCAGAGCCTATCGCGGCGAGGTGCTCATCCAGGACCCCGCGACGGGGGAGAGGTTCGAGGTGCCCACCGGGAGCAACTATTACTTCCGGGTGGGCGCCGACAACACCTTCGTCGGCACGGATACGGCCACGCCGCCGAATTCGCCGAACCATTGGCTGAAAGAGATGCGTATCGGGAACTGACGCGACCGGAAGAAGCCACGCGCGGTGATCTGAGCGAGCCTTTTCTCGACTTCCAATCCGGGAACGCGGAAGAAATCCGGCGTTCCATGAGTCCTAACGATCGTACCGGGCAGGAGACTCGGACAAAAGGATTTTCCACGAGGTTCACAAGCCAATGGTAAAGAGAACCGCCAGGCTGCTGGATCGCAGACATCACAGCGTCTACGTTGTCTACCTCCGGAACCCCAACAAGGACGGCAAGGCGGGATACTATGTCGGCATGACGGGCCTGACTCCGGAGCAGAGGTTCGAGAACCATAAGAACGGGATCAAGAGCTCGAGCGTGGTCGAGAAATACGGCGAGCGCCTGGTGCCCAAGCTGTACGAGCACCTCAACCCGATGTCCTACGGGGGCGCCATGGTCATGGAGGAGCAGCTCGCCGACGAGCTGCGCAAGCGCGGTTTCGTGGTCTTTGGCGGACACTGATCCGGCGGCGGTCCCCTGCGATGGGAAGAAGACCAGGGCCTTGGAATGCCTGGAAAAGGCAAACGGGAAAGGCTTCGAGGCGGGGAAGTGACGGCGGCGGACAAGACAGGGAGGATCCATGACGTATGTGAGCGGAAGCGGATCGGGATCAGCGCCGGCTGATCCCGTCGAGCCGACGATCAGACTTCGCGATGAGAAACGGGCGGACGGGTCGCACCTCGGGCTTTGGGCTTACCTCGACACCGCGGGCAGGTTACACATCGACGGCCAGGACCTGGGGCCTGTGACCAGGTCCGTGAGCGGCGACGGCGAGTACGAAGTATTTCAAGATGGTCGCCAAAGAGGACATCCCCCGGCTCATAGAGCTCTTGGGCGGGAAGCCGGAGGACGATATTCTCGACCTGCTGGAAAGGAACTGGACTGGCGAGAAGTCCTATGATCTTGAGGAGATCTTGAGGGAGGGCCCGATCGAGGTCGAGCTCGCAACCTGGAACGGATGAGAGGTTCATAATTCACCTTAAGGGTGAATAAAAGCTTGACAAACTGGCGCGGCTAGCATATATTTATATCATTCACCCCAGGGGTGAATGCAACCGAGGTTAATAAACACTATGGCGACTGACAAAAGGCCTAATTCAGACCTCGCCGTTCCTCCCGGCGAATACCTGGCCGAGGTTCTTGCCGTCAAAGGAATGACGCAGGCCGAGCTGGCAAGGCGCACCGGCCGGCCCGTTCAGGCGATCAATGAGATCATCAAGGGGGATAAAGTACTGACTGCGGCCACCGCCCTCCAGCTCGAAAAGGCACTGGGAGTTCCTGCTCATATCTGGACTGGCCTGGAGAGCCAATATCAGCTGGCCAAGGCTAACGAGGCCGAGAAGAGGCTCGTTCAAAGGGAGCTGCCCTATCTGCGTAATACGCCGTACAGGCAGCTGGCCCAGATGGGCTGTGTCAAGCAGACTCGCAACGTCGAGCATAAGATCAGAGAGCTCCACAGCTTTTATGGAGTATCGTCGCTCGTCAACCTTCCCGAAACGTGGGCTAGTGAAGCCTCGTTCCGCCGCAGCGCGAAGTGGGACGCTTCGAGCTATGCTTTGGCCGCCTGGCTAAGGTGCGCCCAATTGCGCGCAGTTGATGCTCTATCGAAGGACTTCAGTAAAGCCGAACTAAGGGCGTCCCTGGCTGAGATCAGGGCGTTGACGAAACGAAGCCCCGAGGTCTTTCTCCCTGAACTGGAGAGGCGGCTGGCCGCCTGCGGGGTGGTGCTTGTCTTGCTCCCTCATTTTCCGAAGACTTATGCGCACGGCGCGACGTTTTGGCCGAACGCCGACAAAGCGGTTCTGGTGTTGAGTATTCGCGGCAGATGGGCGGATATCTTCTGGTTCAGCCTGTTCCATGAGATCGGGCATCTGTTGCTCCACAAGAAGACGATGTTCGTCGATGATGGGTCGAAACCGGCTGAACAGGAGCATCTCGAGGAGGAGGCGGACCAGTTCGCGGCGAACCTGCTCATTCCCGCAGACAAGCTGCGTGAATTCCTCACGAAAGGGGACTTGGGTCCAGCGGCCATGCGGGTTTTCGCGGAAGAACTGGGAATTGCCGCCGGCATAGTCGTCGGTCGGTTACAGCACGATGGCGCCATCGGACATGATTCTGACCTGAACCGCCTGAGAGAACGCTATGAATGGAGCGAACGGGCATGAACTCGGCTGAATATTCGATTTCTCAACTCAAGCAGTTCGAGGAGTGCCCCCGCCAGTACAGGTTCATCTATGTCGAACGGATCAAGCGCGACGAGGAGGGGATAGAGGCCTTCCTGGGGCAGCGGTTCCACGACGCCATGGAATGGCTCTATGCGGAGCGGGCGTTCCGTTGCGTGCCGCTCGATGAGCTCCTGGATTTCTATGAGCAGGACTGGGCCGGGCAGTGGCATGACGAGATCAAGATCGTCAAGAAGAGGCGGACCCAGGACGACTACCGGCTGATGGGCCGGCGCTTCATCGAGGACTACTACAGGCGGCACCAGCCGTTCGACGAAGGTCGGGTGCTTGGGCTCGAGAGGTACGTCCGGTTCCCGCTCGACGACGCCGGCCGCTACAGGTGCAAGGGGATCATCGACCGGCTGATGATCGCTTCGGACGGGGTCTTCGAAGTCCACGATTACAAGACGGGTTCGAAGCTCCCTGAACAGAAGGAGCTCGACCAAGACAGGCAGCTGGCCCTCTATCAGATCGGGGTCCAGAATCTCTGGCCCGAGGCCGAGGAGCGCGGTGTGCGGCTGGTCTGGCACGAGGTCGCGTTCGATATCGAAATGCGGTCGACCCGGACGCCCGAGGCGCTGGAGAAGCTGAAGACGGAACTGGGAGCGCTCATCGACCGGATCGAGGCGGAGACGGAGTTCCCGCAGCGCGAGAGCGCCCTCTGCGGCTGGTGCGCCTATCAGGACCTCTGCCCGTCCAGGAAGCACTTGGTCAAGGTCGAGGCGTTGCCCCGGGACAAGTGGAAGGACGAGCCGGGGGTCGTCATCGTGGACGCCTACGCCGAGAGGTGGAGAAAGAAGAAGGCGCTCGAAGGCGAGGCGAAAGCGATCGAGGCGGAGATGGAAGGACTAAAGGAGGCGGCCATCGCCTTTGCCGCGAAGGAGGATGCCCAGGTCATCGCCGGGACGGACGCGCACCTGAAGGTCACGGGAAAAGACAAGGTCGTCTTGCCGGGCAAGGGGAGCGAGGAACGGCAAGCCCTCGACGCGGAGCTCCGGAAGCTCGGCGTCTGGGACGAGGTCGCGGATCTCGATACGAAAGCGCTCGAGAAAGCGCTTGCTGACGAGAGGTGGGGTGCGGACGTACTCGACACCCTCAAAGCTCTCGTCAAGACCGAAAGACGGTGGACCCTGAAGCTCAAGGAAGATGATGGGGGCGATTAAATCGGGGACACAATACCAATTTCCGAATTTCCGTGAAGCAGGATTGTGGTTCGACTGAGGCCCCGATTGGCCTTCCGGTGCTATTAAGACCCGGGACCCGAGTTGGCAAGCACGTTGCATGCGGGAAGGGGAATACAAACTTAAGGCGCATAATCCCGAACATCGGTGTATACTGGGCACAGAGAAGAAGATGCCGAATGCCCACGTTCATATAGACGGCGAGGCGCCGGCTATCGCCGAAGCCGAGGCCCTTATCCAGGCACCGATCGAGACGGTATGGAGCATTTTGAGCGATTTCCAGAACTGGCCGGCCTGGAACAAGAGCGTTTTGAAGATGCGGGTGGACGGTCCGGTCATGACCGGGACCACATTCGAGTGGCTGGCGGACGGCTGGAGGATCACCTCCCGGCTCGAAGAAGTAGACCCGCCCAAGAGGATCGCCTGGTCGGGAGCGACGTTGGGAATCCGGGCCATGCACGTTTGGGACCTCGCCGAAGAAGGGCAAGGCACGCGCGTCCACACAGTGGAATCATTCGAAGGGTTGGTCCCGAGGCTGCTTCGTGGTTTCACAAGGAAAACGTTGGCCGTATCGCTCGACAAGGGCATGGCGGCCCTCAAGGCAGAAGCCGAGTTGTGGGCCCGGCGTTCCTGAAATAATTCGGGGACACAATACCAATTTCCCAATTTCCCCGGCTTTGAGCCCGACGAAATAATGAGGGACATGGTATTGCGCCCCCAGATATAATATCCCCCTTAAACGAGACAGAACATGCGAAAGGCGCGACAGGAAAAGCTCGGCTCCGAGGCCAAGCGCCTCGAATGTCCATGGACTCCCGATATGCTCAGGCGTGCGATCTACATCGATTTCGAGGGCTTCATGGATAAGGCGCCGTCGCTCGTCGGAGTGGCGGTCAATAGCAAGTTCCATCAGGTGGTGTTGGACGAGGGCTTGCGGCTGGCCGCGGCCGCAAAGAAGATCCCGGTGCGGCCTGGGGACGAGCTCGTCAAGGCTCTGTTCGAGCGGGCCATGAGAGAAAACCGCCGCATTGTCGCCTTTTCCCCGTGCGAAAAGCGGATCTGCAGGAAATACTACCAGCTGGATCTATCGCCCGTCTACGTGGACGCCAACCGGGTCGTCAAGAAATGGGCGGCCAGGGCTTATCCCGATCTCAAGCATCGCCCCAAGAGCCTGAAGGCCTATCTGAAGCTCATAGGCTACGAGCGGGCGACCTGTCTCGGCGAGAGGCAGGCGGCCCAGAGGATCCGGGCGGTGCGGGACATGTGCCTGAGGCGCGGGTCCTATGAAGCGCTCACGGGTTGCGTGAAGGCGAAGTGGACCAAGCTTCTCGAATACAACAAGATCGACGTGCTTGGGACGCGCGAGTTATGCCGGAGGGCCGTGTCAAGGAGGAAAAGGAAGTGATCGCGGGGCTGGGCGCGCTTCCTGACGCTTCCGCGTATACTGGAGCCACAGCCGTAAAAATGCAGAATTCTCACATCGAGGCCAATCATGAGGCCCCCGCCATCGCCGAAGCCGACATGTTTATCGACGCGCCGATCCAGGTCGTCTGGGACATCCTGAGCGATTTTGAAAGGTGGCCGACCTGGAACAAAAGCGTTTCGAGGATGCGGGTGGACGGTCCGGTTAAGGTGGGGACTACCTTCGAGTGGCTGGCGGACCATTGGAGGATAACCTCCCGTCTCGAGGAAGTGGATCCTCCCAGGAGGATCGCGTGGTCCGGAGAAACGTTGGCGATCCGGGCCATCCACGTTTGGGACCTCGCCGAAGAAGGGCAGGGAACGCGCGTCCACACAGCGGAATCCTTCGAAGGATTGGTCCCGAGGCTGCTTCGCGGTTTCACAAGGAAGACGCTGGCCAAATCCCTCGACCAGGGAGTGGCGGCCCTCAAGGCGGAAGCCGAATCGCTGGCCCGGCGTTCCTGAAATAATTCGGGGACACAATACCTATTTCCGAATTTCGTGCTGCTTTTCTGCGGCCACCGGGAATTGGGGGAATTGGCATTGTCCCTACGATTTCTTTTATACTGCCCTCATCCGGCCTTAGACCGAGGAGGGAAACCATGAACAAGCGGCTTGTCGTCGTCGTTCTGGTCACGCTAGTCGCGCTGGCGCTCTGTGTGGCGGCGTGCGCCCCTAAGAAGGAAGATGCTCTGAAGGCGGGGTTCGTCAAGCCGCCCGACTCAGCCCGGCCATGGGTCTACTGGTTCTGGCTGAACAGCAACATCACCCGCGAGGGGATCACCGCCGACCTCGAGGCCATGAAGCGCGTCGGCATCGGCGGCGTCCTGATCATGGAGGTCGACCAGGGCGCGCCCGTCGGCCCGGCCGCGTTCATGGGGGACGAGTGGCGGGGGCTCTTCAAGCACGCGGTCGACGAGGCGGGGCGGCTCGGGCTCGAGATCAACATGAACGACGACGCCGGCTGGAACGGGAGCGGCGGGCCGTGGATTACCCCGGAGCAATCGATGCAGAAGGTCGTCTGGTCGGAGAGCGGGCTCACGGGGCCGGCGCATTTCGCGGGAAAGCTCGCTCAGCCCGAGACCATCCGGGATTTCTATCGGGACATCGCCGTTCTGGCTTTCCCGACGCCGGGCGACTACCGCATCGCGGACATCAAATCCAAGGCCCTCTATGAGCGCCGGGACGTCGCCCCCGCGGCCGAGACGGAGCTTCCTCCGGCGATGACGATCGCCCAGGCGCGCATCGTCGACCTCACCGGACAGATGGGCCCTGACGGCCGCCTGGAGTGGGACGTGCCGGCCGGGAAGTGGACCGTCCTGCGCTTCGGCCATACCAGCACGGGGGCCGAGAACGCCCCCGCGCCGGCGAGCGGCCGCGGCCTCGAGTGCGACAAGCTGAGCCCGGAGGGCATCGAGGCCCAGTTCGCGGGCATGATGGCCAAGCTCGTCGCCGACGCCGGGCCCGAGGCCGTCAAGAAGACGCTCGTCGCGACGCACATCGACAGCTGGGAGAACGGCGCCCAGAACTGGACGTCGCGGATGCGGGAGGAGTTCCGGAATCGGCGCGGCTACGACCCGCTCCCGTTCCTGCCCGCGGTCACGGGCCGGGTCGTGGGCACGCTCGAGATCTCGGAGCGGTTCCTCTGGGACCTGAGGCAGACGGCGAGCGAGCTCGTGATCGAGAACTACGCCGGGCGCATGGCCGATCTGGCCCACAAGAACGGGCTGCGCTTCACGTGCGAAGCGTACGGGGGACCGTGCGACGACATCACCTACGGCGGCCGGGCCGACGAGCCCATGGGCGAGTTCTGGATCGGCGGCGGCGCGTGGGAGACGCTGAAGATGATGGCCTCGTCGGCGCACGTCTATGGCCGGCCCATCCTGGGCGCCGAGTCGTTCACGGCCGGCGATCGCGAGCGCTGGCAGCAGCATCCGGGGTCGATCAAAGCCCTGGGCGACCGCGCCTTCACCGAGGGCGTCAACCGGTTCGTCTTCCACCGCTACGCCATGCAGCCGTGGCTCAACTACCGGCCGGGCATGACCATGGGACCGTGGGGCCTGCACTACGAGAGGACGAACACCTGGTGGGAGCTGGCCGGGCCGTGGCACGAGTATCTCGCCCGCTGCCAGTATATGCTGAGGCAGGGGACTTTCGTCGCGGACATCCTCTACCTCCGGCCGGAAGCCGCGCCTCAGGAATACAAGTGGCACGAGCGGAAGGGCTATGATTACGACGATTGCACGCCTGAGGCGCTGCTGACGAGGGCGTCGGTCAAGGACGGGAGGATCGTCCTTGAGAGCGGCATGAGCTACCGCGTGCTGGTACTGCCCGATGCGACGCGCATGACGCCGGCATTGCTGGGCAAGATCCGGGAACTGGCCCTGGCGGGAGCCACCATCATCGGGCCGACGCGGCCGACGAAAGCTCCCGGCTTGACGGACTACCCCGTTTGCGACGCCGATGCGGCCCGGCTCGCCGAAGAGCTATGGGGTCAAGGCAAGGTCATCACGGGCAAGACGGCCGAAGAAGTGCTGGCCGGGGCCGGCGTGGGACCCGATTTCACGGCGCCGACGTTCGTGCGCTGGATCCATCGGAGCGCCGACGGAGCGGAGATCTATTTTGTGGCCAGCAACAGCCCCCAGCCGAGAGAGGCGACGCTCACGTTCCGGGCGGCCGGCTTGCGGCCGGAGTTCTGGAGGCCTGAGACGGGCGAAGTCGAGCCGGTGGCGGTCTACGAGCAGGCGGGGGGAGAGACGCGCATTCCTGTCTCGTTGGAGCCGAGCGGATCGGTGTTCGTCGTCTTCCGGAAGAGCGCTGAGAGAGCGAATCCTGTCGTGAACGCGACCCTCGACGGAAAGCCGGTGACGCCGGCGCCGGCGCCCGAAGCGGCGGTCGTGCGCGTCGAGAAGGCCGTCTACGGCGTGCCGGGGGATGCGGCCCGGACGCGCGACGCGAAGGCCAAGCTCCAGGCGATCTTCGACGGGGGCGAATCGTCATTCGTCGTGTCGCGGCTGGCGTCGGGCGACGATCCGGCGTATGGCGTCGTGAAAACGCTCGAGGCGGAGTACACGATCGGCGGGATCACCTACAACGTGACCGGCAAAGACCCAGATACGATCAGCATTCCGATCGTCCCGGGGACTGAGCCGGCGATAAAGGTACTTTTGGATGATCGGGGCGGACTTTTGGTCGAAGCGACCAAGCCGGGCGCGGTCGAACTCAAGACGGCCGCGGGACGGACTCTCAAGGTCGAGACCGGCGTGCTTCCCGCACCGCTCGAGATCTCAGGGCCGTGGGAGCTGCGGTTCCCGCCGAACTGGGGCGCGCCGGACCGTGTGACGCTCGACAAGCTCATCTCGTGGAGCGAGCACCCCGAACCGGGCGTCAAGTATTTCTCGGGGACGGCGACGTACACAAAGACGATAAGTGTGCCGCGCGAGATACTCGGAAAGGGGAGGCGGATCTACCTCGATCTCGGCAAAGTCCAGGTCATGGCCGCGGTGAAGCTCAACGGCAAGGACCTCGGCATCCTTTGGAGGACGCCTTACCGCCTGGACGTCACGGACGCGCTCAGGGCCGGCGACAACGCGCTCGAGATCGGCGTCACCAACCTCTGGATCAACCGGATGATCGGCGACGAGGAGCTTCCCGAGGACAGCGACCGCAACCCCGACGGCACGCTCAAGGCCTGGCCTCAGTGGGTCCAGGAGGGGAAGCCGAGCCCGAC
>CAVSAI010000036.1:0-7916 GCA_963725825.1 Candidatus Aminicenantota bacterium | reverse complement strand
TTTGACAGGCTGAGCGTCATCCTTTAACATGGAAACGCGGCGACCCTGCCTCGACGCGCCCGGGCGGAATATTGACGGAGGGATATGCATGCAGAGGCCTCCCCTGGTCGTCTTCACGGACCTCGACGGGACCCTGCTCGACCACTCCACCTACTCGTTCGAGCCGGCGCGTCCGGCCCTCGAGGCCCTGGCCGCGGCCGGGGTCCCGGTCGTCCTGTGCACGAGCAAGACGAGGGCCGAGACCGAGCACTGGCGCCGGGCGCTCGACAACCCCTACCCCTTCATCATCGAGAACGGCGGGTCGGCCTTGATCCCCCTGGGGTATTTCGGACCGGACGTGAGCTATGACCGGGTCGATGGCGGCTGCGGCGTCCTCGAATTCGGCCGCCCTTACGCCGATCTCCGGCTGGCCCTCGAGCGGATCCGCGACGCGACCGGGCTTCCCCTCCGCGGCTTCGGCGACATGCCCGTCGAAGAGATCGCCGAGCGCTGCGGCTTCTCGCGCGAGCACGCCGCGTTGGCCGCCCGTCGCGAATACGACGAGCCCTTCGTCGGGGCCGATCCGGCGTTTTTGGGCGCGGTCGCCAGGGAGGCGGCGGCCTCCGGCCTGCGCGTCGTGACCGGCGGACGCTTTCATCACCTCGTCGGCGGGAACGACAAAGGGCTGGCCGTCCGGGCCCTCCGCCGGCTCTTCGACCGGGGCGGGAGGCCCGTCCAGGCCGTCGGGCTCGGCGACAGCCCCAACGACGAGCCGATGCTCCGGGAGGTCGACATTCCCGTCCTCATCCCCGGGCCCGGCGGCCGCGACACCGATGCCGTCGGCCTGCCGGGACTCGTCGTCGCTCCCAGTGCCGGACCCGAAGGCTGGCGGGACGCCGTCCTCCGGATCCTTCACAGGGCCGTCTGACCTCCGAGATCCGGGCGCAAAGCCCGCGATAGATCGAACGAGAAGGAGGACGACATGGCTGACTTTTATCAGACCGGGTTGCTGGCCACGTTCCATCGGCTCGGCGCACTGAACCTGCCGCGTCTCGAAGCCGACCTCGAGGATTTCGGCCGCCACCGCCCCATGGCCCTGGTCCTGCCCATGACGCCCAAGGAGCTCGATTCCCCGGCCCTTCGGGGGATCCTGACGAACGTCAAGGACATCCCCTACCTCCACGAGATCGTCATCACGCTGGGACGGACCGACGATCCCGCTCATTTCGCCCAAGTCCGGGAGCTCGTCTCCGTCCTTCCGCAGAGGCACCGGATCGTCTGGGCTTCCGGGCCGCGATTCCTCGAGCTCTACAAGCTTCTCGAAGCCAACGACCTTTCGGCCGGAGAGGACGGCAAGGGCCGGTCGGCCTGGACGGCCTACGGCTACATCCTGTCCCGCGAGGAAAGCAAGGTCATCGGCCTTCACGACTGCGACATCATCAACCACTCCCGGGAGCTCGTCGGCCGGCTGTTCTATCCGGTCGCCTCGCCGCGCATCGATTACGCCTTCTGCAAAGGTTATTACGCCCGGGTGACGGACCGGATGCACGGCCGTGTGACCCGCCTCTTCGTCTCCCCGCTTGTCCGCAGCCTGATCAAGCTCTTCGGCCACCTGCCCTTTCTCGTCTACCTCGACAGCTTCCGCTACGCCCTGGCCGGGGAGTTCTCCATGGTCGCCGAGCTCGCCCGGATCAACCGCATTCCCAGCGACTGGGGCCTCGAAGTCGAGACGCTGGCCGAGGTCTACCGGAACTACTCCCTCCGCCGGATCTGCCAGGCCGAGATCTGCGAGACCTACGAGCACAAGCACCAGCCCCTGTCGGCCGAGGACCCGAAGACCGGCCTGATGAAGATGGCCGTCGACATCGCCAAGTCCGTGTTCCGCAACCTGGCCGTGGAGAGCATCATCCTCAGCGAGAGCGCCCTGCGGACCCTGGTCATCAACTATCAGAGGACGGCCAAGGACGCCATCAAGCGCTACCGGGACGACGCCGACTTCAACGGCCTGTCCTTCGATTACCATCTCGAGACGGTCATCGTCGAGGCCTTCACCCGGGCCATCCAGATCGCGGGCAAGGAGTTCATGGACGACCCGCTCTACTCTCCCCTTATCCCGAGCTGGAACCGGGTCATTTCGGCCGTCCCCGATTTCCTGGACAGGCTGCGGTCGGCCGTCGAGGACGACAACGCCGCTTCCTCCTGGGTCGGGGACGGGCCGGGTTGACACGGCGGGAACGAGATCCTATCCTTGGAAGCCGGATTACTATTCAGGCTCAAGAGAGGCCTCGATGACCAATGACCCGATAGGCGCACGCCGGATCAAAGTGACCAAGGACGGTCCGTACGCCGTCAGCGGGAACGTCCCGCTGGGCGAAGAAGATATCGTCGTCGGCAGTGACGGCGAGCCGGCCGGATGGGAAAGGGGCCGGTCCTTCCCGCCCAAGGAGACCTATGCCCTGTGCCGGTGCGGCGCGTCGAAGGCCAAACCCTTCTGCGACGGGAGTCATGTCGAAGCGGCGTTCGACGGGACGGAGACGGCCGGACACGGCCTTTATCTCGAGAACGTGGAAAGAACAGTCGGCCCGGGAGTCGACCTGACATATTCCGAGAAGTTCTGTGCCTGCGCGCGCTTCTGCCATGGAGGGAAGGGCGCCTGGAGCTACGCCGAGGCCTCCGGCAACCCCGAGGCCCGCGCGCGGGCGGTCGAAGAAGCCTGCGCCTGCCCGTCGGGAAGCCTCGTCGCCTGGGACAAGACGACCGGGGCGGCCATCGAGCCCGTCTGCGCGCCGGGGATCAGCCTGATCGAGGGCCCGCGGACGGGCCTGTCCGGTCCGATCTGGGTCAAGGGCGGCATCCCCATCGAATCGGCCGAAGGCGTCGAATACGAAAGGCGGAATCGGGTGACGCTCTGCCGCTGCGGCAGGTCGCATAATAAGCCTTTCTGCGATGGCAGCCATCTCGACGCCGCCCTCAAGTCCAAGCCCTGACGCCTGATCCGCCCCAGGCAACCTTTTTGCCCCGATTTTCATCTATACCGGTGTGAACACGATACTCGTTTCCGGCCTGCTTCTGGCGGTCCAGGGCCAAATCGGGGATAATGGGCTCGGTGCCGAATATGAGTCCTTCCTCGAGGCGGTCCTAGACATGGGGCGGTCGCGCGGCGAGGGCCCCGTCTGGGGAACGGCCGACAAGGCCCGCCTGGAGGACCTCGTGACCCGGGGGCGTGACGGCGACCTGGGGGCCATGGAATCCATCTACGAGATGTTCAGGGGTCCCGTGTTCGGCCTCGTCTACAGGTACGCCCAGAACAGGGCCGTCGCCGAGGACCTTCTTCAGGACGTCTTCCTCAAGGTTTTCAGCCACATGCGGAACGTCCGCGACGCCGCGACCTTCCCCGGCTGGGTCTTCAGGATCGCCCTCAACACGGCCTACAGCCATCTGCGCCAGAAGCGGGTCCTGACCGGGAAGCTCGTTCCCCTGGGCGATCTGGAGGGGCGCGTCGAAGAGCCGGGGGCGGAACCTGTGGAACGGGACCTCCAAGGGCCCCTCGAAGAGGCCATCCAGGCCCTGGCCCCACGGCTCCGCAGCGTGTTCGTGCTCCACGATGTCCAGGGGTACAAGCACGAGGAGATCGCTTTGAGGCTGGGTTGTGCGGTCGGGACCTCCAAGTCCCAGCTGTTCAAGGCCAGGATCAAGATCCGGGCTCACCTGCGGGCCAGGAAGGCGGTTTAGGGGAGAACGACCATGACATGCCGTAAATCGCGTGAACATATCAGCCGTTCGATCGACGGCGGCCTCTCGGAACGGGAGAGCGCGCGCCTCGATCGCCACCTCGCCGCGTGCGGTGAGTGCCGGGCTCTCGGCGAGGACCTGCGGAAGATCGTCGACGGGGCGGCCAGGCTCGAGACCCCCGAGCCGTCCGAGAGAGTCTGGATCGACATCAGGGCCGGCTTGATCCGGGAGAAGGCGGCCGGGGCAGGCGGGAGGTCCGCGGCCCTCCGGCGCCCGTCCTTCAGCCTGGGCTTGCCCGCGCTTCGTTACGCCGGGGTCGCGGTCGATGGCCCTCGTGCTCGTGATCACCGGCGTCTCTATCGGCCGGCGGATCGGCCGCGGTCCGGCCCCCCTCGGCCCCGAGGCCCGCGAGAAGTACACCCTGGCCAAGCTCGACGAGGCCGAGCGCTACTACCAGCAGGCCATCAAGTCCCTCGGCGAGGCGTTCGCAGCCGGGAAAGGGACGCTGGCCCCGCAGGTCGCCGAGCTTTTTGACCGCAATCTGTCCGTCATCGACACGACCATCCAGGCCTGCCGGCGGGCGGTCCTCGAGGAGCCGGACGACCTCGAGGCCCGCAATTATCTGCTGGCCGCCTATACCCAGAAGGTGACCCTGCTCGATTCCGCCCTGGACCTCCAGAGAGGGAGCCTGGACGCGGCGGGCAAGGCGAAGATACTCTGAAGGAATGAGAAGGGAGGAGGATCGCTATGAAGAAACAACGCTCTAGCAGATGGCCGGTCGTTCTCGCCGCCGTGGCCCTCGTCGCCGTGCTCGTCGCGGCGCCGGCCCTGGCCGAGCAGAAGTTCGAAGAGAAGTTCGAAAAGACCGTGCCCCTGTCCAAGGCCGGCACGCTCTACCTGACCAACATCTCCGGCCAGATCGAGGTCCTGACCTGGAAAGACGCCCAGGTCAAGATCGAGGCCCTGAAGACCTCGAAGGCGGACAGCGTCGACAAGGCCAAGGAGAACGCGGCCAAGGTGACGATCGAGGTCACGGGCGAGACCGACCGCGTGAGCGTCGAGACGAAGTACCCCAAGCGCATCGGCGGCTTCTGGGGAGGCGATTCGATCAACGTCTCCGTCGACTACAAGGTCTGGGTCCCTGAGCAGGCCGCGGTCGAGGTCAAGTCCGTGAGCGGCGATGTCAAGATCGCGCCGATCGGCGGAAAGGCCAAGATCGACTCCGTCAGCGGCAACGTCGGGATTCGCGGCGCGGCCGGCGCCGAGGTCAAGCTCGTCAGCGGCGACCTCGAGATGGAGAATGTCGCCGGCGACGCGTTCATCAAGGCCGTGTCCGGCGACATCGATATCACCCGGATCAAGGGATCGATCGAGGCCGACGCCGTGAGCGGCGACATCGTGCTGAAGGACGTCGCCGATGCCCAGACGGTCGATATCAAGACGGTCAGCGGGAACGTCACGTATTCCGGCGACCTCAAGGCGGGCGGCCGCTATGAGCTCAAGACCCACAGCGGCGACGTGCGCATGACCATCCCGGCCGGCTCGGGCTTCGATCTCGAGGCCAACACGTTCAGCGGCGACATCGAAACCGATTTCGAGATCACGGTCTCCGGCAAGATCTCGCCGCGCGAGATCCGCGGCACCGTCGGCAAGGGCGGGGCGACGCTCGTCCTCAAGAGCTTCAGCGGCAACGTCGACCTGAAGAAGAAATAAGGTCCGGCTTATCGCCCATTCCCGGGGGGCGGCGGTGACGCCGCCCCTTTTTTTTGTATAATGGCCGGCATGCGTCGCGTTCATCTCGTCAACTTCATCCGGACGATGGCCGTGACGACTGTCGCCTTCATGGCCCCGCTCCGGTTTATGACGCTCGGATTCGACGGCCTGGCCATCGGCGTCATTGTCGCCCTTTTCGCCTCGGCGCCGATCGTCTTCGCTTTCCCGACGGGCTGGCTGAACGACCGGCTGTCGATGAAAAAGGTCATCATTGGCGGGCTGCTGGCGATGTCGCTGGCCATCGTCGCGGTCGGCTTTGTCCGGGGCGCCGCGCCGATGGCCGCGGTGTTCCTCCTTCTGGGCGTGGCCAACAGCGCCCTCAACGTGTCGATCACCAGCCTTTACTACAAGGACGGCGGGGAGCCGGATTCGAACCGGAAGTACGGCCATTTCATCGGCTGGCTCTCGCTAGGGCCGCCCTCCGGGCTACTCCTCGGAAGCGTCCTGACCCGGGTGGCCGGCTTCCGGACGCTCCTCTGGTGCCTGGCCGGCCTCGCGGCCCTGGCCGCGCTGGCCGTGCCCGGCTTCGGCCAGGAGAAGTTCGCAGCGGTGACCGTCCGGGAATACAGGTTCACGATCTTCAACAAGCGGACACTCCTCTTTTCGGCCTTTTTGGTCCTTCTGGCGCTCCATTGGGGCACCGAGCTGACCGTCTACGGCCCATTTCTCAGGTCCCGCTTCGGCCTGAGCGACTCGGGCGTCGCGCTCTATATGGCCGGGGCTTACATGGCCCTCGCCCTGGCCGCGTTCCTCGTCGCCCGGCTGAAGGATGACCCGGGGCGCAACCGGCGCCTCTTCCTGCTGGGCCTGGTCCTCTCGGGAGCCGGCCTCGTCCTGATGACGGTCGGCGACGTTCGGCTTTCGTTCCTCTTCCGCGTCATTCACGAGGGCGGGGATGGCCTCATGGGCGTGTTCGTCGTCCTGACCATCTCGCGGCTCTTCGAAAAGAAGACGATCGGCGGGAGCGCCGGAATCCTGAACGCCCTCCAGACCTCGGGCCACATGGCCGGCAGCCTGGCCTTCTCCTGGCTCGGGTTCCGGGCCGGGCTCCAGGTGCCGATGATCGTCGCCGGCGCGATCCTTCTCGCGAACGCCGTCTTCGGCCTCTTCGCCGTCCCCCGCGAATAAAGTAGAATAGAACGGTGATCGATACGAAAGGCGCGGGCTTCGACATCATCCTCGTCAGCGGGGAGCCGTACGCCGATCATCCGCTGTCCCCGGTCGGAATGATCGCCCGGGTCCTCGACGCCGAGGGATACAAGGTCGGCATCATCGAGTGCCCGGATTGGAAGGGCCAGGCCGACTTTCTCAAGCTCGGCCGCCCCCGGCTCTTTTTCGGCATCACCTCGGGCTCGATCGACTCCATGCTCGTCAACTACACACCTCTCAAACGGGAGCGGGCGGTCGACCCGAACGCGCCCTTCGCTTCGCGCATGCCCGACCGGGCCGTCATCGTCTACGCCAACCGCATCCGCGAGCTCCATAAGGGGGCGCGGATCGTTCTCGGCGGCATCGAGGCCTCGCTCCGCCGCTTCGCCCACTACGACTACTGGGGCGACGACGTCCGCCGCTCCATCCTCCTCGATACCCGGGCCGACATCCTCGTCTACGGGCCGGGCGAGCTCCAGGTCGTCGAGATCGCCCGCCGGCTCGACCGGGGCGAGGACCTCGACGGCATCCGCGGCACGGCGATCATCCGGAGCGAAGCGCCCGAGGGGGCCCTCGTGATCCCGTCCTTCGAAGAGGTCGAGGCCGACAAGGACAAGTTCTGCGAGGCCCAGAAGCGGCTCACGAACCGCAAGACGATCGCCCAAAAACACGCCAACCGCTACGTCGTCCAGTACCCGGCGCCCGACTACACGCCCGCGGACCTCGACCGCGTCTACGCCCTGCCCTTCAGCCGCCGCATCCCCGAGGGCTTCCCCGAGCTGGGCATGGCCCGCTTCTCGGTCCAGACGCACCGCGGCTGCAGGGGCCGATGTTCGTTCTGCTCGCTTTCGCTTCATCAGGGCGACCGGATCGTCTCCCGCAGCGAGGCGTCCGTCCTCGAGGAGATCCGGCGGATGACGAAGCACCCGGAGTGGCGCGGCCTCGTCGACGACCTGGGCGGCCCGACGGCCAACATGTACGGCCTGGACGCGGCCGGGATCAAAGAGGCCCACCTCCGGCTCATCGGGCTCATGCGCGCCGCCCGCAAGATCCGCGGCGTCAAGAAGGTCTTCGTCCGCAGCGGCATCCGCTACGACCTGGCCGTCGAGAGTCCCGATTACGTGCGCGAGCTCGCCCGCCATCACGTTTCGGGCCTGCTCAAGATCGCGCCCGAGCACATTTCGGACAACGTCCTGCGGCTCATGAACAAGAGCGGCGGCCGCCACCGTCTGGAGGAATTCCGGAAGATGTTCGCCGAGGCGACCGGAGAGCGCGGCGGGCGG